>JAKLFY010000179.1 GCA_022710935.1 Verrucomicrobiota bacterium | reverse complement strand
GGCTCTTGTGCCTATGGTTAGTCTCGCCGAGAAACCACTGACCGGAGAGCCGGATGCGGGAAATCCGCCCGTCCGGTTCGGAGGGAGGGGTGACGTTCCAACCGCCATCCCTACCCCTATCACTGCCAATTCGATGAGGGGTGCTCCTTCCGCAAGCCATTTCTGACCAGCGGCTTGGATGGCTGCAAAAGTAGATGCATCCTGGCTGCGATTGTAGGCCCCTGCTGAGGTGAACGAGTATGCGCGGCCGCGGGAGAGTCCCTGACTTGACGACATAGTCAGCGTCATCAATCAGGGCCTCGCGGAGCTCGGCCCTCCGAGACAAGTCGGCCCTCGGAGGGCCGAGCTCCGCGAGGCCGTCTGGTCACGAGGATCGCCGCGCGGCACGCGTTCGGCCAATTGTCGAATATGAAGATGTGACCCCAAGCCAGTCCTCGGAAGGGGTCCGCTTTCTGAGAACAGAAAGAACCCGGGGATTGCTCCCCGGGTTCTTGCGATTCACAGTTCCAGCGGGGTCACAAGTTGGTCTGCGACCCCGCTTGACGGCCCCGGCGCCGGCCCGAAGGCAGGCGCCAGGCGGTTGCGGACCCTACGGGTTGACGACTCGGAAGAACTTGGCCGAGTCGGATGCTGTGGTTGCGTAAGGGCTGGTCGCGCCCGTGATCTTGGTCCAAGGGCCTGTAACGGCGGGGGCGGAGTGGAGTTCCTGGCTGGCGGTGGCCGGAGTCCAGGAGACAGTGATGTTTGCTCCGTCACGCGCAATCGTCATGGATGGCTTGCTGGGCGGTTCTCCGGTTACCAGATACCCCTTGAGATCCACGCGCAGGCCCGTTGGGCCAGGCAGTTCGGGATTATTCGGATCCGGGGCGTTGTTCACAATGAAGTCGAGCGTATTGACTCCGGCGACGAAACCGCTGGTCAGGGTGAACGCGGTCAGGCTGGCGAACTGGGCTGGGTTTTGCAGCCCGGTGCTTGTGCCGTTCAGGACGATGCCGAGACCGGCGTTGTCGGTGGCCCAGCCCCCGATTAACTGGAACTTGGCCGGGTCGATACCCGTCAGATCGAACGTGGTGCGGTAGGTGTAATCACCCGGCATGTTTCCGACTGTGCCGCTCTGGTCGGCTTGGGCGCTGATCCACCTCGAGTTGGGTCCGTTGAGGGCCCAGACACCAGCCTGGATTGGCCAGACGGCGTTGACGGTGATCGCGTCGGGGCCAGGCCAACTGGGATCGGCACTCGCCACCAGCGTGTAATGCGGATCGACCTCGCCGTCTCCCAGCAAGGCGCCGCTGGCATCGAGGCCCGTGCCAAAGATGCCCGGCACCGGACGCAAGCAGACGCAGAGGTAGGCGGGGTTGCTGGCGGCGCTGCCCACCGCATTCGAGGCCGAGAACGCGTAGGACCCTGAATCCTCGGCAGTCACATTGCTCAAGGTCAGCGACAATCCTGTCGCTCCGTCGATGGGCGCTCCGTCCTTGCTCCACTGGAAGCTTAAGGGAGCCGTGCCGACGCAGTTGGCGGTGAGGGTGACCGTCGATCCCTCGACGACCGTTTGGCTGAGCGGGTGGAGGATGATCTCGGGGGCTTTGCCAGGAGGGACGTCGACGTTGCTATGCAGGATCTCGACGCGCAGTCCGGTGTAACCGATGGCCGCCACATTCTCGACGACGAAGTCGATCGTGTTGAGGCCGGCGACAAGGTTGACTTCGGTGCCCCTGATCGTGAATGGCGTCCAGAGGTTGAAGCCGGTGTTCGGAGCATTCGCGGTGGCGACGCCGTTGACGAGGATCTCGTTGCCGGCATTGTCGGTCGACCAGCGGCCCTCGATGATGACGGTGCTTGGGTCGCGCTCGGTGAGGTCGAATGTGGTCCTATAGACGAAGATCCCCACCGCGCTCGCCGCGGTGTTGAATCTCGGTCCGATCCATTTCGAGGTCGAGCTGGCGGGCAGCCAGGTGCCGTCCGAGATCGGGAAGACCGTCGTATCCTGGACGATGGCGTCGGTGGACTGCACATCCGGATTCTGGATCAATGTGTAGTGCGGATCGACCGCGCCGTCCGCGAGAGGTGCGCGCGCGTCGTCGAGCCCGGTGCTGTACAGATCAGGAATCGGCTCGTAGACTTCAAGGGCTGCGGCCGCGCTTGTGGCCGGGCCGACACTGTTGTTAACGCGAGCCGAGTAAGCCCCCTCGTCGACCTTCTGCACGTTGCTCAGCGTGAGGGTGGCGCCTGTGGCCCCGGCGATCTCGTCCCCGTTCTTGAACCACTGGTAGGCCAGAGGCAGGCTGCCGATGCCTTGGACGGAGAACGTGGCCGTATCACCCACGGAAACTGTCGCGGATGCTGGATTGCGCGTAACGAAAGGCGCCGTACCCGCCGGAATCTCGACGATGGCGACATTGTCGATCAGCGCGGTGCAGTCGCCGCCGGCCGGAGCGCCTTTGATGAAGCTGAGCAGAAGCTCGGCGGCTGTGGCCTCGATGGCATCGCCGTAGACTTCGTAGTAGGCGCCGCCACGGACTGGCGGGACCGAGTGAGCCGGCACGACCGTGACGCCGCCGAGCTGGGCTTCGAGGGATGGCACGGTCGTCACCGAGCGCGCATTTTCGTAGTAATGCAGGTAGTAATCGGCGCCGACGGTCAGGCCGGTCACCGTCTGAGACAGCGCGCCGTCCGCCTGCATGAAGGCAACCTGAGCGCCATGCGGGATCATGCCATTGTCGGCGAATGGGCTTTGGCCGTCACTGGTTGGGTTGAGTCCGTGCCCGCCCAGGGCCGTCCAGGCCGTGATGTCCCAGTTGCCGCTCACATAGCCGGGGTATGTATCGAAGATGTCTTCTTCGAAGCTCGGGTTGGACATGGCGATGCCGACGGTCAGGGTCGCGGCGCTGCTGGTCACGGTGCCCATCGAGTTCCTCACCACGACGTCGTAGGCGCCCACGTTGGCGGGTGCGGCGGACGGGATGCTGTAGGTGGGCTCGGTCGCACCGGCGATGTCGGTCCCCTTGAAGCGCCACTGGTAGGTCGGCGCGGGAATGCCGGTTGCGGTGACCCTGAACGTCGCCGGCTGATTGACCGCGACGGTGAGATTGCCTGGCTGGCCGGTGATTTCCGGCGCCACATTGCGGCTAACCGCTTCGCGGTTGCTGAAGCCGTAGGTGTGGATGCTGACGTTGGCGGGGTTGAGCGGGGCATAGTTGAGAGTGACACTCCCGCTGGCGTCGGCGGTGTAGCGGTACGAGAGCCGGATGCCGGCGTTATTGCCGAACTGGTCCTGGTTCACCGTGAGGCGGTCGTCACCCACGCTGAATGTCGCCCATCGGATTGTCGGACCGGGGTTATCGAAGCCGACGGAATAGATCGTGGCGACGTATTCGACGCCTTCGGTGAGTCCGTCGATCTTGATGCTCTGGAACGAACCGGCGGTGACCGACGCGCCGGAGTAGACGAAGTCGCGCCCGAGCAACTGGCTGCCCCCTGTGAGGGCGGCGTCGTTGTCACCGTTGAACACATTGCCGAGGAAGGTCGTGCTGAATTTGCCGGTCACAGCCGGATTGGCTTCGGCGGCGCCGGTGAAGGTAATCCCGTTGATCATGGTGCTGTCGCCGGTGCCGAAGTTGTAGGCGTGCGTATAAACGTAGTTCGCATCGACGCCCGAGTCTTCGTCACTGGACCAGGGGGCGACGACCCAGCGACCGCTCGTGGGGGCGATGGTGAAACTGTCGAACACGGCGGTGTGATCGCCAGCCGCGTCGTTGAGAAGAGTCAGCAGATGCTGGTTGGCGGAGGCCGTGAACTCGAAGGCGATGTAGGCATACGGCCTGGTCTCGGTCACGGGATAGATGGTGGCGTAAAGGACTTCCACGTAATCGATCATCACCATCAGGTTTGGGGTCTCAGCCGCGCGCGCGTTGGCGCGGAACATGACCTTGTACGTTGTTCCGGCGGTCAGCCCGGTGATCGTGGTTTCGAGAGTCGTCCCGTTGATTTCGACGTCCGACTGGAGGAAGGCGACGTTGTTGCCGTCCGGGATCGCCCCGTTGTCGGCGAACGGGCTCCCGGTCGCAGGGTTCAGACCGGCGCGATACTCGGCGTTGGCGGTCCAGCCGGTGATCGGGCTGTTGTCACTGATGTACCCTGGCCACACGGTGAACGTGTCGGTTTCGAAGCTTGGATTGGGGATGGTTTGGCCGGTGACTCCGAGGCTGCAGGCCGCCAGAAAGGCAAGACCCAGCAGGCGGCACCGGCGCCATGGTGATGTGGAGGTTTTGTTCATGATGTTGAATGACTTGAATCGCGTCGTTCGCGAAGATTTAACCCTAGGCCTTTGGCGGTCATGCGTCTATTGGAAATTGCGTTGAAATGCGCGGTGCCGTGCATCCGGCTGTTGTCGGTGTTCTGTCGTCCGCAGGGCACCGAGCCTGCCCCCGCTGGAGGCCGCGTGCCCTGCCTGCGCCGCAAAGCGCAACGGCGCGGCAGGCAGGCCCAGGACTCGATTCCCACCAACAACCTCGAGGCGCAGTGTGCGCGGTGCTGCGTCTACGGTGCGGCGTATCGGCGGCTATGGCCCCGACCGGATCAGGACGCGGCTGCCTTGTTCTGATTCGAATGGCCTCGGGCGATGAACTCGCCCAGCTCGGCCAGGCCCGGAACAACGAGATCGGGCGCCGGTTGAGCCGCGGCGGCCTGGTCAGCCGTCGTCTCGCCGGTCAGCACCAGCACGCCGAAGGCGCCGGCGCGGCGCGCCATTTCGACATCCGTGTAGAGCCGGTCGCCGACCATCGCGAGTTGGTTGGCCCGAAGCCGGTGGCGCCGGAGAATGCCTCCGAGCATCGCGGGATCGGGTTTGCCCATGACAGCGGTCGGGGATCTGCCGGTCGCGGTTGACAGGGCCGCGCAAATCGAGCCGCAATCCACGAGGACAGTCGGCGCGTCGGTGGGGCAGACGCGGTCGGGGTTGGTGGCGAACCAGGGGCGGCCCTGGGCGATCCACCAGGCGGCCCGACAGAGCCGCGGGTAGGTGAGGGTCAAGTCGAAGCCGACCAACACGGCATCGACGCTCGCGTCCGGGTCGTCGGGTACCATCTGAAAACCGGCCTCGGCGATCTCGGCGCACATGCTGTCCGTTCCGAGCACGAAGAGTCGGCGGACCTGAGGCCATCGGGTCTGGAGGTATTCGATGGTGGCTTGGGTGGATGTGTAGAGTTGGCCGGGATCGATGGGAACGCCAAGGTCGCCGAGGCGGCGTATATAATCGGCGAGGCTCTTGGAGGGGTTGTTGGTGAGGAACGTATAGCCGATGCCCAAGCGCTTCAGCAGATCGAGGAAGGGCAGGGTGGTGTCGAAGAGCGTGTTCCCCCGATAGATGGTGCCATCCATGTCGAGGGCCAAATGGCGGATTGGCTGCACGCGGAGGAGATCAGAGGGTTTCTGGGGCTGCTGGGGCATGGGAGGCGATGACATTCAACGAATGCACGCGCACCTGGATTATGAACCAAGAACGCGCCAACGTTCAACGTTCAACGCTCAACCATTAACCAAGAAGAAGCTACTCGCGGCGCGTGGCGCGTTCCTGGAGCCAGGCGATGTCCCGGTTGTTCGGGCTGGGGTTGTCGTAGGGGATGATCTCACCACGCTTCAGCGGCGGCTTGGTGCGCGGGTCCCTCCACGATTTCAGTTCCGAATGGCCGTCGGCGAAGGAGAGTCCGCCTCCCCCTCCGTGATAGCTGGCGGGGATATCCACGATGTGGAACGAAGCCGGGTTGTTCGGGTAACCGGTCATGTCGACGACGAACATGCCATCGTTGATGCTGTCTTCGCGTTCATCGAGGAAGACAAATGTCATGGTGGGGCCCGGATCGTTCATGTCGGTGTACTTGCGATAGATCCGCCAGCCCGTGCCGGACCAGCCCATCGCGAGGCCCTCTCCGCGTCCGCCCACCCAATTCAGCATTGACATGGTGCGGACTCGCGGAAGGACTTTTCCCCGGACACTCACGGTGCTCTTGTCGGCCGGGCACTTGAAGATGCCGGCGCTCTGGCCGCAGTACGGCCAGAGGATCGAGTTGGTGATGTTCGCGGTCACGTCCCAGTTTTCGCGGTTGGCGGGGTCATAGTCGAGCCAGCCACCCACCCATTCGTAGGGTCCGTGTTTGGCGAAGGGCAGAACATCGCGGTTGTCCTCGACGTAGAGGCGCCAGGCCAACAGGAGTTGGCGATGGTTATTCATGCACGCAATGCCCTGGGCCTTGGTCTTGGCCCGGCTCAGGGCGGGCAGGAGCATCCCGGCGAGGATCGCGATGATGGCGATCACCACCAGCAGCTCGATCAGCGTGAAAGCGCTACTGGCGCGGCGTAAACTCTGTTTCATAGCACTGCACTCATCTGTGATTTGGCATTCGGGCCGCGGGCTCCTGAGGTCCCGCGGCCCGGCCTGAACGGAATCTTCAAGGCACCGCCTGGACACGGTAGAACGCGCTTTCGGCAGGCGCGCTCGAGTCCGTGAACGACGTAGCCGTCAACTCGCCGGAGACGTCGGCAAACGAGGCCGGGTCAGCGATATTGGTGCCGCGGAGCACCTTGTACTTGGCCGCCGTGCCGCCTTCCCACGTCAACTCGACGCCTGCCCCTGTGCGGGCGATGGCGAGAATGCGGAACTGCGTCGGCGCGGCCAGGGCCTTGATCTCGATGTCATCGATGTAGACGGGGGGATGGCCGGTGCCGTTGGACGAGCTCCAGGCGGCCATGAACACGGGCACCCAGTTGGTCG
>JAKLFY010000178.1 GCA_022710935.1 Verrucomicrobiota bacterium | reverse complement strand
CACGAGGTCTACCACGCCGGCTGCCCGGCCGGCCCGGCCGGCCCGGCCGGCGAGCCGCTGCGCCGCCACGGCGACCAGATGGAGCGGCTGCCCGGCGGCTACTTCCGGGCGCACGGCCGCGCCGACGACACGATGAACCTGGGCGGCATCAAGGTGTCATCGGTGGAGCTCGAGGCGGCGCTCGGCCACCACCCTGCCGTGGCCGAGTGCGCCGCGGTGGCGGTCCAGCCCGGCGGCGAGGGCGCCGACCGGCTGGTGGTGTTCGTCGTGCTGCGCGAGCCGCGGCCGCACGACGAGCTGCGCCGGGAGCTCGGCCGGCAGCTCGCCGGCGAGCTCAACCCGCTGTTCAAGATCCACGACGTGGTGGTCGCCGACTCGCTGCCCCGCACCGCCTCCAACAAGCTGATGCGGCGCGCCCTCCGCGCGGACTACCTGCAGGCTCACGGCGCGACCACCCCTCCCGGCCAGGATCGCGAGCCATCGGAACAGCAGCATGCTAGGTCCGCTTCCTGAGTGGACCTCCTGGAAATCCAGCTGGGGTGTCGACTTCGGAACAGCGGGCTGCGAACGGCCAGCGTGCGTTAACCATCTCTTGCGCTAGAATTGCGTTGAGTGAGACGATCATCCCGAGTCCGCCTTCAGGTCGGTACTGTGGCCTTTATTGTGGTCATGGTCTTGCTGACGCCCGGACTAGCGCATCAACTTCAACAACGCAGCACGTTGACGCCTGAAGTCGCCATGGCGATCGTGGGCGTCATCTTGATCGGTGTGCCAGCGGCGCTAGCACTCATAGCCGCTTCTGTCTTGTACCAGCGGGGGTTCTTTGAGTGACATGAGAGCTCGGCGCGGCAAGACTCCCGAGCCCTCCACGTGCGCACTCATGCTGTGGCAGCAGTCCGCTCTTCGTGACCTCAGGTGTTCATCCGCCGGGCCCGTCGCGTGTCTTGCGAGAGACTGACGGCAATGCAGGAAACACGGGAACGCCGCGAAGACAGACTCGAGACGCACGACGAGCAACAAGCCTCAGCTTCTTCCGAAGCGACACAGGGCAAGACAACTCAACGCCATTTCTCCAAACAGGACGAAATCAGTTTCCACGAAGACCTCCGACTCCGGAATCCGGTCTTCCTTTGGACGGTCTTGGTATTCAACCCGGTCTACGTCGGTTGGACCGTATTTGACTATCTGCTGGTACGAGACCAGTGGCTCTTCTTTCTTCAGTTGAGGCTCGCGGTCGCTGTCTTGACGTCGGCGATTGCAGTCTGGGTTTCACGTCCGAAGTTTAGGCGGTACTCGTGGGAGGCAGTTTGGCTGCTCGCGGTTGTGTACTGCGGCGGAATAGCGCCAATGCTGCCGTACGCAGGTGGCGCGAATCTGTCCAGATATGTCATGGGATTCATCTTTGTGATCATCACTGCGGGGCTAATTCCTTTCTGGCCTCCGCGATGGCCTGCATCAGCGATCCTGGTTTCCGTGATTTTGACTGCCGTGAACTTCCTTGGGACTTGGGACGAGCAGAAGAACCCTGTCGGCGATGTTGTCAGCGCGCTTTTCGTGGTAATCACGGCCTCGACGCTGAGCGTGGTTGCTGCCCTGTTCAAGTACAACCTGATGAGGCGTGACTATGGTGCGAGGCTTCAGATAGCTGACGTAGCGAAGCGAGAATCGGACGCGAGGAAAAGCCTGTCCGAGACCTCTCACGAGCTGCAGGCAGCCTTAGAAAGGCTGGAGGAGCTGGATCAGCTTAAGAACCGGTTCTTCGCCAATATATCGCATGAGTTGCGCACGCCACTAACGTTGATTCTAGCCCCGGTAGATCAGCTGGACGGTGCGATTCGTTCGGATGAGGGCAAGGCCCAGTTGCGTGTGATTCGCAGGAACGCGGAGCGTCTGCTGGGGCTGATAAACGACCTCTTGGATCTTTCAAAGTTGGACGCGGGCGGTTTGCGGCTGAACGTCGCTGAGATGGATATCCGCTCGGTGGCGTCGGCGGTTGTGGAAGACGCGGGGCCTGCGGCAGCGAACAAGGGCATCGATTTTCGAATGCGCGCGGAGCCAACCACGCAACGCGTGTTCGGGGACGCCCATCGGTTGGAGATCGTCCTCACGAATCTGGTGGCGAATGCGATCAAGTTCACCCCACTAGGTGGTCGTATTGACTTATTGGTGTGGGATGGGGAGGACGGGGTCAACGTTGAGGTGAGGAACAGTGGATCGGGAATTGCCCCGGAAGATCTGCCGCGGATATTCGATAGGTTCTTTCAAGTGGCCCAGGGCGATCGCAGGCGCGAGGGGGGCGTTGGAATTGGGCTGGCACTGGCCAAAGAGCTGGTGGAGTTGCACGGAGGGTGCATTTCAGCTGAGTCGATACCGGGGGTGACAACGACTTTTCGTGTGTCCATTCCGTTTGGACCCGAGCACATCCGGCCAGAGGTGATCGAGCGGCGACAGCAGTTTGAACAGAGTCCAGGCCCAGGCAGGCGTGCCGAAGATCAGTGGAAGAGGTTGAGCACCGAGGAACTTGTTCTGCCGCTTGCTCCCGGCGGCAAGGCGACAGCTCAGCCCGCGGAAACCACCCCTGGCCACAGACCACGGATCCTACTCGTCGAGGATCACGACGATGTCCGCGGATTCATCTCGGACCTGTTGCAGCCTGAGTTCGACGTCACCCTCGCATCCAATGGCGTGGACGCCTGGGACCACATCGTGTCAGATCCCCCTGACTTGGTGGTGTCGGACGTCATGATGCCAGAGATGGATGGGACCGAACTGTGCCGCGCGATCAAAGAGAGCGATCGCCTCAGGAACATCCCGGTGATTCTCTTGACCGCGCGTGCTGGGTCAGAGGCAACGTTGGAGGCATACGCCTACGGTGCAGATGACTTCGTGGCGAAGCCATTTCATCCTCGGGTGCTCGTAGCACGGATCAGGGCGCAGTTGAAACTGCGTGCCCTGGGGATCCAGTTGGCCCAACAAGAGAAAATGGCTGTTATAGGCACATTGGCGGCAGGGATCCTGCATGAGGTGCGGAACCCCGTCAATGCGATACGGAATGCGTCGCGGCTGCTTACGACAAGTGAAGTCGAGCAGACTACCGCCCGTCAGCTCCTGGATGTTATTACTGAGGGGGCCCAACGAATCGAGGGGATCGCAGCGGCACTCGACTCACACGCACGACCCGCTGATGCCGGGGAATCGTCGCCGTCAGATGTGAGAGAGGGCATCGATGCAACATTAAAGTTGCTGGCACATCGAATGTCGGAAGTCAGCGTGTATCGGGACTACCAGACCGAACGACTGGCCGACGTCCCCGCGGGTCCACTCAACCAGGTTTTCATGAACCTCGCCGACAATGCCTTGCGGATCGGCGCGAAAAACATCTGGGTGCGGGTCCTCCAATCAGATGGGTACATCCGGATCGAGTTCGCCGACGACGGTCCTGGTGTGCCGACCGAGTACGGTTCTCGGGTTTTTGACCCGTTCTTCACGGCTCGCAAGGACGGTTCGGGCACCGGTCTTGGCCTCCACATATCGCGGCAGATTGTCGAGACGTACGGAGGATCCATCTGGCACGAACCCAGGCCGGGCGGGGGTGCGGTTTTCGTCGTTGAGGTTCCCGCGCTCCCCGACCACTAGCGACGCTCTTCCGATTCTGAAACGAGGTTGTATGCATGAAGCGCGATGCCCGCCACGATCGTTGGCCGCCTGCCAGCGTCGGTCGTCGCCTTTTAAGGGCCGTCGGTCGCGGTGGCGCTAGACGACTTCACGAGGCGAACTGATTCACTTGCGGTGACATCGGCGTCGCGACGGGCATCGATGTATGCGATAGTGTAGTGTCAGCGCGGAGGGGGTTGCGCGGCAGAGATGGCAGACTATTCACACGGCAGATACGTAGGTGCGAGCGCGGACGCAATCCGGGCACATTACGATCGCGGCAAAGGCTTCTATGAACTCTGGCTCGACGAAAGCCTTACGTACTCTTGTGCGCTCTGGAGGGGTGCAGGCTCGCTGGAGGATGCCCAAGTTCAGAAGTACGACTTTCATGTCGAGCTTGCCGAAGCTGCCGGATCGGCCCGTGTGCTCGATATCGGATGTGGTTGGGGGGCGATGCTCCAGCACCTCGTCAGTCGGCATGGGGTCGGTCACGCAGTCGGGCTGACGTTGAGCACAGATCAGGCTGAGTTTGTCCAAGGCAAGGCAACCCCTGGTGTCGAAGTGCGACTCCAAAACTGGACGGACCACACAACCGACCTCCCCTACGACGCGGTGATCTGCATAGGTATGCTCGAGCACTGCGCCCACATTGACTTGGAGGGAGACGAAAAGGTCGCGGCGTATCGGCGTTTCTTCGCAAAATGCCATGAACTGCTGCAGGTCCGACGATGTCTTTCACTCCAGACGATTTGTTTTGGGACTCTGCGCCGACTCGATGCATTCATCCGAGATCGAATTTGGCCAGAGAGCAACCTGCCATATCTGCACGAAATCGTGTTGGCGTCAGACCAACTGTTCGAGATTGAGAGGCTGGTTTCCGATGGGTCGGACTACGCAAGGACGTGCAAGTCCTGGGCAGACAACCTAGCCCGGCGGCGCGACAGGGCGGTGGCGGTTGCCGGTGAAGATGTTGTGTCCGACTACTTGCGTTACCTGAGAATGTCAGCGAGGGCCTTTGAGACTGGAGCCTTGTGCCTCTACCGCATCAAGATGCGGCGCCTTGGGGTCTGATGGTAGGTTGCGCTGCAGGGGGAATTGATGGCGAAACCGTATGAGAGCCTAATGGGTGTCTTTGCGCGATCGGTGTTTTACCGCCCGGAGCGACAGCGAGTTCGCGAACTGTTATCGCGTGATGCCAAGCCGCAGCTCATGATCAACGGTACGGAGTTTCCCCTGTTTGACATGTCCATGAACGGCCTTTCGTTTATCTCGACCGGCGAATCGTCGGCGTGGAAGGTGGGCGACGAAGTCGAGTTGTCCCTAGTCCTTCACAACGAGAGTATCTATCAGGGCCCCGCGCGAATCGCGCGCACTGAGGCTGGCCCCAGGGGTGCGCATATCGGGGTCGGGCTTACTACGGGATTCCTCGACCTTCCAGAGATTTCGCGCCGTGATGATGAGAAGAGGCTCGAACGCGAATTGCGCGACGGATGCGGGGCGGTCGAGAGGTTGGTTCCAGGACGGTACCGCGAGCAGATGGCGAAGGCAGCCCACTTCCTGTCGCACTACAACAGGGTGCTGAGGCGGCAGGAGCAGCTGTATCGCGAGTCTGGGCGTGGGGAGGAGGCAAGCACAGAATTAGCGGAACGAGCCTACGAGTCGCTGTGCGAGCCTTGGTGGGACATCAACGTGCAGGCCTCGAGGGCTGCTGTTGAGTGCCTCGAGAGTAGGGACGTGCTGGTGGCGGCGAAGGAGTACACCGAGGCCCTCGTTACGCCACTGGTCATGGATTCAGCTATTGGCTTCCGCGCTTACACAAAGCCGCTCGGGTATGCGGGTGACTATCATGTAATGCTCTGGTTCTATGCGAACGAGTTCGAGGGGAAAACCGCCTTGGGAAAGGTCATTCACAAGTTCTATGTGGATCGCCACCCCATGGGACGCGGAGTCCGCACTCGGAAGGACTTCATCGTCGACCTCATGTACAAGGAGCACGAACGGTTTCTGTCGACGACCCCAAGCGAGAACGTGTTTAGGGTGGTGAGCCTGGGTTGTGGTCCCGCTCGGGAGGTTTCGGACTTCGTTTCTCGGCATCGCACGTGGAATGGGACCATCGCTTGGACGCTCATTGATCAAGAAGAGGAAGCTCTGAGCGTTGCCTATCGGGACAGCAGACGGGAGATAGGTCGATGGGGGTCCGGTGCCCGCCTGAACCTCCTCAATCTCTCATTTGTGCAGCTCCTGAGCGAGGGGGTTCCGCTTCAGGATCCGGGTTCGCAACACCTCATTTTCAGTGCTGGATTTTTCGACTACCTCCGAGAGGGCAGAGCGCAGACCCTTCTCAAGGGGCTTTTTGACCTGCTCGCCCCCGGCGGGATGTTGGCAATCGGAAACGCTGTGGCGCCCAACGAGTTCTTCTGGAACATGGAGTTCCTCGTTGACTGGACCTTGTACTACCGCAGCCGCCAGGAGATGCTGGGTTTGGCTTCCCTGCTCCCCGATACAGCGGAAAGGGAGGTCCTCGTCGAGCCGTCGGGGGGCTATCACTTCCTCCTCGTCAGGAAGCACTGAGGGGTAGGGCGCGCGTTCGGTACTGACAGCATCCTGATAAGATGAGTACGTGACCGGGACCGTCCTCTATGTGGACGACGACAGCGCCAACCTGCTGGTGCTGAAGGCGACGTGCCAGGGCGAGTTTGACGTCATCACCGCCGCGAGCGGGCCCGAGGGCCTGGCGATCCTCAAGGAGCGGGAGGTGGCCGTCCTGCTCGTCGACCAGCGGATGCCCGGGATGAACGGCGTCGAGGTCTTCGAGATCGCGCAGGAGCTGTACCCCGAGACAATCCGGATTCTGATCACCGCCTACTCGGACCTGTCCGACGCGATCAGCGCCATCAACCGCGGCAAGATCCGCCGCTACATCCGCAAGCCGTGGGACCCCGACGAGCTCAAGGCGGTGCTGCGGGACGGGATCGAGACCTACCAGATCCGCCGCAAGGTCAACCAGCTCGAGACGCGGCTGATCGAGACCGAGCGCACGTACGCGCTCGGCGTGGTGGCCGCGAGCGTCGCGCACGAGCTCCGCAACCCGCTCGCCGCGATGGTGATGGGCCTCGATCTCGCCCAGCTCAGGCTCGACCAGCTGCTCGGCGAGCTGCACCCGGGAGGCGGCGTCCTCGTCTCCCACCTCGACACGGTCCGCAAGGTCCGCCACCAGATGGACGAGATCGCCGCCGCCACCGACCAGGTCACCGAGATCACGAAGGGCATGGAGCTCGGCCACCGCCGCAGCGACGAGGACGTGCAGGCCGACCTCAAGGAGATCGTCGATCTCACGC
>JAKLFY010000177.1 GCA_022710935.1 Verrucomicrobiota bacterium | reverse complement strand
ACCTGGATCGTATGCGCCGCCAGGTGACGCCGCTTGAGCTTGGCCGCGATCTCCGCCGCTTGCCCCCGCAGACACGCCCGCAGCACGCCCCGGTCTTCGGTGTCGCGCAGGAATGTCTCCTCACCGCTGATGCTCTTGAAAGGAACGATGGACATCGGCTCGATGACGGCGCCCGTCTCGGCCATGATCTTGAGAATGAAGCCGGACTCTTCCTTGTAGCGGTCCATGCGGGGGCGGACGAAGACGCCCCTGGGGCAGATGCGCCCGGCGGTGGCACTGGGCATGGCGGAGCGGACACCGAACTTGCGCGCCTCGTAACTGGCGGCGCAGACCACGCCGCGTTGGGTAGGCGGCGCGCCGACGATGACCGGCTTACCGCGCAACGCCGGATTATCGCGCTGCTCGACCGAGGCGAAGAACGCGTCCATGTCCAGATGGGCGATCACGCGGTGCATCCGGAGGCAGGATGCCATTTCCGGGACGATGAACCAAGGCCCTGGACTCGGGCGCGAGATGCGGCCCCTGCAAGATGCTAGCTGTAAAGCCAAGGAAGCGCCGAACGTTTAACGTGAAACGCTCAACCCCCAACGCTCAAATGACCCGGCGGCAGGCCGGGCAAATGTTCTGCCGCCGTCGGCGGAAGCGACAGCCTTTATCACCGCCCAAGCCCGAGCAGAACGACGACGACGATCACGAACGCCACAAGCAGAATACCCCCACCGATTTGGGCTCGCCGTCGCTGCGCCTCCAGGAAAGTCCTGGCCGCCTCCTGGTTCATGTAGAAACGGTCGTTCCCGGCCCGGACGAACACGCCGCGCGCGACCATCTGGTCGAAGATCCACGAGCGGCGCATGTCCACATCCTCGAAGGGAATGATCCGGTTCGCGTTTCCCGCCTTGAGCGCGCGGGCGAGGATGCCCAACTTCTCGAGACAGGAGACGAACCAAGGCAGCAAGGTGAGCCAGGGGCGCATCTGGCCGAGCCAAGCGAATCGTGCCGATTGGCGGTGAACTGCGGGCCTGCGGCGCAGCCGGTGCTTGGCGCAAGAAGAAGAACAAGGTAGCGTCTCCCAACAGGCCGTCGATGACACGTGGCGCTGTTGCACGTGACGGGCACGGAGATTCAGAGACAAACTGCACTCATCTGGAGGCCACGACATGAATCGAGACACTGACCTCGGCAACCCGCTCGACGACCCGCGGTTGGCGTCTACCGTGTTCTTCCCCCGCCCGGACCGACCGTTCGGACCGACCATCCCCGGCGTGCGTGACCACATGGTCGAAGTCCCAGACGCACGCATCCGGATTCGCGAATTCCCCGGAGCCAAGCAGGCACCGGTCATTCTGTTCTTTCATGGCAACGGTGAAACAGCCGCGGATTACGACCAAGCCGCTGCGGATTACGCCGGTCTGCCGGCCAAGCTCTTCGTCGCCGATTATCGCGGCTACGGCCCGTCGACCGGTAGGCCCTCGCTCAAAGCGCTGCTCGCTGATGCGCACGCCGCGCTCGACGAAATCACAAGGCTGGCCGCGGCGGACGGAGGGAGGGTGCCCATCGTGGTCATGGGGAGATCGCTGGGCTCGGCGCCCGCCATCGAACTGGCGTCTTCCAGGTCCGGCGACGTGGCCGCCCTTGTCGTCGAGAGCGGCTTTGCACGGATCATCCCGCTGCTTGAGCTCTTGGGAGTCCCGGCACGCCGCTTGGGCGTCACCGAAGCGCACGGTCCGCGGAACCTGGAGAAGATGGAGCAGGTCTCCTTGCCGACCCTGATTCTCCACGCTGAGAACGACACGATCATCCCGATCGAGGACGCGGACATGCTGTTTGCGGCGTGCCGGGATCCGGCCAAGGTCTTCTTGCGCGTACCACGTGCCGGCCACAACGACATCCAGTACCGCGCCGGTCGGCACTACTTCGATGCCATCCGCGCCCTACTCGGGCGCCTGGGACGCACTGGGGTCCCGCTGATGCCAGAATGAATTGAGCGTTCCTATGACTGCCCGACTCGCGCTCGGCCTTCTGATTACCGCGACGACCGCTGGCGCGGCCACCTTCTACTGTGATCCGATCAAAGGCAGCCCGCAGGGCGACGGCACCAGCGCGCGCCCGTGGCGGACCATCCATGAAGTCATCAAGAACGTCTTCGTGAACACACGCGACGGCGACGACAACCACGACGACGGCATCCAGTTGGGGCAGAAAAAGAACCAGGCCACGGGCAACACCGTCCGCAACAATTTCGCCCACAGCTTCGACTTCAAGGCGGACGCGTCGGTGCAGGCGGAGAACAACCAGGAAGTCACGGAGGCGATGTTCAACCAGCGACTGGCCGAACTGGCCCGGGACATCGATCAGCGGTTTGGCAAACGCCATCCGACCGCGCAAAGACCGCGCCTGGAATCGGCGCCCGCGCGGACCTCACTCTCCGATCCCACCCTCCTGATCGCAATTCTGTTGGCTGCGTTTCGTGCTCTCGCGCAGCCAACCACATGGTGTTTCGAGAGTGACACGGGCGGCTGGCAGCCGCGGTCGGAGACCATTGCCGTCACACGAGTGCCCGGCATCCGCGCAGGCAGCGGTGGCGCCCTGCACGTGAAAGGCCGGATCACCGACGGGTGGAACTATGCCCTGTCCGGGCAGCGCCCGATGGCGGGCGGGCAGTTGTACCGCCTCTCCGCCTGGGTTCGCGTGGACAAAGTCGGGACCGGCACACCCATGCCGTATCTGAAGTGTGAGTTCGTGGCGGCCGAGGGTGGACGACGTGAGCCGGGCCAGGTGCACACCGGCGCTTACGATCGGACGCAGATGGGTGCCTGGCAGCGATTGTCTGGGGAGTTTCGGGCGCCGGAAGGAACCGCGCGGTTCTGGCTGGCTCTGGAAAAGGGAACCAGTGGCCCAGCCGAGATTGAGGCGTACCTCGAAGAGGTCACCGTTGAACCAGTCGCACGGCTCAGTGCCCTTGAGAAATACCGTCTCCATCCGCTTCCGGCCTCGCTGGAGCAGGTGCGCGGCATTCATCCGCGGCTCTATCTGGACACCACACGCATTGCTGAATTGCGTCAGGCCATCCAAAGCAGCCACGCGCCGATGTGGAAGGATGTCCGCACGCAGGCCGATCGCTACGTCGAGCGTGGCCCACCAGCCTATCACGAACGCGACAGCTCCAGCGGGGACGAGCAACTCTGGCAACGCGAGGTGGGAAACGCGATGCCGACGCTCGCGATGGCCTGGGCGCTTTCGGGCGAGCGGCGGTATCTGGATGGGGCGCGCCAATGGGCGCTGGCGTCGTGCGGTTACCCGACCTGGGGGCTCGGGCGCATTGACGGCCTGGATCTGGCCGCCGGGCATCAACTGTTCGGCCTGGCCACGGTCTATGACTGGTGTCAGGCCGACCTCGGGGAGGAAGCGCGCCGCACCATCCGCGAGACGCTGGTCCGGCGAACCTCCGCCATGTTCGAGGCGGCGGCGACGGGCAAAGCCTGGTGGAAGGACTCGTATCTCCAGAATCATCTCTGGGTGAATATCTGCGGGATGGCGGTTGCCGGGATGGCCTTGTTCGATGAGGTAGAGGACGCCCCACTGTGGATCGGTCTGCCGCTGCAGAAGCTCCAGCGGACCATGGCCGCGCTGGGTGCGGATGGGGCGAGCCATGAGGGCGTGGGCTATTGGGAATACGGCGCCGAATACATGCTCAAGTTCATGGACCTGGCCCGCACCCGGCTGGGCGTAAACCTATACACCAACGCGTGGTGGCGGAGCACGGCGCGTTACGCGCAGTATCTGGCCTTGCCGCGTCACGCCTGGACGCGCGCCAACTCGATCGTCGATGTCGCCGACTGTCCGCGCAGCCACTGGTATGGGCCGGACTACCTGCTGCGTGCGCTGGCCCGCGAGTTCCGCGATGGTTATGCCCAAGGGCTGGCCCAAGAGGTTGATGAGGCCGGCATCGTCTCGCCGCAGGCGCCATGGTTGAATCTGGTCTGGTTCGATCCCACCGTGCCAGCGACTCCTTCACTGTCGTTGCCGACGCTGCGTCACTTCGAGGACATGGGCCTCGTGTGCGCCCGCTCAGACTGGTCAGGTGACGAATCGATGGTCGTGTTCAAGTGCGGCCCCTTCATCGGGCACCAGGCAGTCCAGGAATTCACCTCCGATCCGGGGGGCGGCCACGTGCATCCCGACGCCAACCATTTTGTCTTGTTCGGCGCGGGCGAATGGCTGATCCGGGACGACGGTTACCGCTCCAAATGGACGGGGCAGCACAACACGCTGCTCGTCGATGGGCACGGGCAGCTTGGCGAGGGCAAACAATGGTTCGAGGGCGCGCAGGCGTTGGCCGTCAAGGCCCGGCCAAGGATCGTGCGCGCCGAGTCCACCATGGCACTGGACCAAGTGAGCGGCGAGGCGTCGGAGGCGTATCCAGTCGAGCTTGGCCTGCGGCGCTATCGGCGTCATCTGCTCTTTCTCAAGCCGGACGTGCTACTGGTTTGCGATGACGTTGTGGCGGACAAGCCACGAGAGTTGGAACTGCGCTTTCATCCCGAAAGCCGCCAGGCGACCCGCGAAGGGAATGTCTTCGTGATGCGCGGCGTCAGCTCGATTCTGCGGCTCGAACCGCTGTTGACATTCGACGGGGTGAAACTCTCCGCCGAAGATCTGGCCATCGAAGGTCGAGACGGCGGGAGGAATCAGACGATGTTCACGGTGCGGTTGAGCAACCAGGGCGGCGCCTGGCGCAATGCCGTGGCGCTTTCCTGGTCGAGCTCCGGTCACCCCCCCAGGACCGTCCGGGCGAGCATGGAAGGCGAGAGCTGGAAATTCGCGGTGGACGAGCAGGTCGTGACGCTGGATTGGACAACCGGGATGGCGCGACTGGCGCCGGGACCCGCCTGTGCGCCCGGGAGCGCAAGTAAAGTCGCTGGGTTGAGAGAATGAACACGTCCGGACAGCCCTGCCCGCGGGCCGGCGGGCCAGGGCGAAGCAGCGGGAGCGTTGCCCGACGGATTGGCCCGTCCGAGCTCACCGACGCGGGTGGCCGGTGACGTTCGATTCGCAAACATCGGAAAGCTCATGCCGTTGATCCCATGGCTCTCAGGTTCAGGTCAATGTGGCTGAGTGCAGTCATGCCCGGAATGGCCGCGGTGACATAGTCCCTGGACAGGACCCAGTTCGCTGGGCAGGGATTTCTGCTTGCCTCCCTGGTGACACCCTCCCAACGCCAGCATGCTCCCAATCCCAACTTCGCCCACTTTCCTCGCGAACTCCCGGCGGTCAAAGCGGCCAGGAAGCGAAATCGCGTGGCACGCTGGCCACCGCGAGTGCCTTTCTCGACTATCTCGAGCACGCCGTCACGTACCGATCCCCGAGGGCTTAACTCACTGCCATTCGGATCTGACCCGAATGCCTTCCAGGAGGGGGCAACCGCGGGGGACTGGGCCGGCTATGGCTTGACCTTCAGCCCCGCCGCGGTGGCGAGGGCCTTCTGGCGGGTGTCGAAGGTGTAAAAGACCTTGGCCCCGAGCGCGAGGGCGGCGGCAACGTGGAGCACGTCAGAAGCGCGCGTGCCCAGTTGTTCGGTGCGGTTGGCGCTGAGGGTCTCCGCGTGGGCGTACACGTCTGCCCACGTCAGGGGAGTGTCCGCCAAGGCGCCGGTCTGAACGTCGGCATCAATCGCCGCAACGACCCTCTCCCGTTCGGTCGCCGTGATTTCCTTGCGGAAAACGGCGAGGCGGATGGCGTTGCGCGCTTCGTGCCGAAGCAGCGGGGTGAAGGCGAGAGGAACTCGAAAGTCCGCAGCCATCTTTTGCGCGGGCGTGCTGTTCGCATCCCGCCCGTAGAGAGACACGAGGAAACTGGTGTCGACGCAGGCTACCATCGGCTTTCCTCCCGTTCTTGAAGCACGATGTTCGTGAAATTCGTCCGCTTGTCTCCGAAGATGGCCTTCGCGCGGGCGGCGAAGTCAGGCATCTTGACCTTGGCTGGAACGGCGGGCCGGGGCGGGAGAATCCGCGCGACGGGCCGCGTCCGGTTCAAGACCGTGACTTCCTCGCCCTGCGCCACCCAAGCCAGGACCGCCCTGAAATTGTGGCGCACTTGGCGAATGGTTGCTGTCTTCATGTGAAACAAAATGTGACACGATTGCCGCTCCGTCAAGCCCGGCGCTCTCGTCCGCGGCAACTCCCCGAGACTCGACGGAAGCTTCATGGTCCTCGCGGCCAGTGCATCTGTAGGTTGTCGGCAAACATCGAGTTTGCGCCGCGTGAGGGTACGCGCTCATCGGGAGTCTCCATACTTTGTGCGCCCGGTGCCCTGACTGGGCGACATAACACCGACAACAACCAGATGCACCGCCTCGTGGCGGGCGTTGGCCCTCAACACTTGACAGCCTGCATGGGTCTCGGTAGCCCATGACGGTGCACTCACACGACGGCGGATCGCTCGATGGGACTCGATATCCAAGCCGGGGAAACGTCTCGCATGCCGCCGATCGCTGGGGTTTAAGCAGACACGGATGAACACCACGGCTTCATCGTCCGGGCCGGCCGGTTCCGCGCGCGGGGCCTTTGCTCCCACCCGCTGGACGGTGGTGCTGACCGCCGGCCGCACCGATACGCCGCGCGCACAGGAGGCGCTCTCGGGCTTGTGCGAGATGTACTGGTATCCGCTCTACGCGTACGCGCGACGGCGCGGCTATTCGCCCGAAGACGCAAAGGACCTGACCCAGGAGTTCTTCGCCCGCTTGCTGGCCCACAACTGGGTCGCCCGCGCCGACCGGCGGAAAGGGCGGTTCCGCTCCTTCCTGCTCATGGCCATGAGCCGCTTTCTCGCCAACGAGTGGGACAAGGTCTGCACGCAAAAGCGCGGAGGCCAGGTGCAACTGGTCCCGCTCGCTCTCGACACCGCTGAAACACGCTATGGGCAAGAGCCCGCCGATGCCTCCACACCCGAGCAGGCTTTCGAGAAACAGTGGGCGCTGACCCTGCTCGAGGTCGTGCTCGAACGCTTGCGCGCCCAATACGAGCTCGAGGGCAAGGCCACCCTCTT
>JAKLFY010000176.1 GCA_022710935.1 Verrucomicrobiota bacterium | reverse complement strand
CAGGCGGTTGAGGGGATTTCGAAGGGCTCAGGCGAGGTATTTGGAGGTTTGTTTCCATCGCGGGCACGCGTCGGGACGGGCGTTTGCTGGAAATCCTCGCCCCGCCTCGCTTAGGCGATGATTTGGGGGCTATTGTGCGGGCTATTGTGCTTGAATCGCCGGCAGGCTTTCGACAACAATGCCGGACGATGCGATTGGCTTTTCGTGCCGGCCAGCAGGCGCAGGAGTTGGAAGTGTCTGCCGGCCAGACCCTCTGTGGCTTAAACGACCTGGCGACTGCCATCAGGCGGTCGCAAGACTACCTCTTGGGCGAACAGCGGCCCGAGGGTTACTGGGTTGGCGAACTGATCGTCGACTGCACGCTGGTCGCGGACCGTCTGGCCTACCACCATTGGAACGGGACGGTGGACCGGGAGTGGGAGCGGAAGGCGATCAATCAACTGTTCTCGCTGCAACTGCCCGACGGCGGCTGGAATATCTACTACGGCGGTCCCGCCGAGGTGAACGCCACCATCAAGGCCTATCTGGCGCTGAAATTGGCTGGAGTCCCGGAAACGGATCCCCGAATGCTGCGGGCGCGTTCGGTGGCGCTCAATCTCGGGGGCGTGCCCCGGATGAACACCTTTTCCAAGCTCTACCTCGCGTTGTTCGGATTATTCCCGTGGAAGTATGTGCCCACGATTCCCTGCGAAGTGCTTCTGATTGGAAAGTGGTTCCACGTCAACTTCTGGGAAATGAGCAACTGGTCGCGGGCCATGCTGGTTCCCCTGGCCATCATCAACCATTTCAAGCCGACTCGACCCTTCGCGCAGGGCATCTCCCTCGACGAACTTTACCCGGAAGGCTATCATGACCGCGATCTGCGACTGCAGCGGGATCCGCAAATCCTCACGACCCGGAACTTCTTCATCTGGCTCGATCGCCTGCATAAGTTCGCCGAGCTCTTTGCCCAGGCCGGCATCCACCCCTTCCGACGGCAGGCTCTGAAGCGCGCCGAAGAGTGGATGCTCGATCGGTTCGAGGGCTCGGATGGCCTGGCCGCCATCTTCCCCGCAATGCTCAACTCCCTGATCGCGCTCAAGGCGCTCGGTTATCCGGACGACCACCCGCAAGTTGTCCGGGCCGAGCAGCACCTCAAAGGCCTCGAACACGAGACGTCCGATACGGTCCGCATCGAGCCCTGTTTTTCGCCTGTCTGGGACACGGCGATTGCTCTGATTGCCCTTGCTGAATCGGGTGTGCCGCCCGAGGACCCGCGCCTGCGGCGGGCAACGGAGTGGCTGCTGAGCAAGGAGATCCGGTTTCGCGGGGATTGGCAGCACAAGAACCCGGCGAATGTCGAGCCCAGCGGTTGGGTGTTCGAGTTCGAAAACAAGTGGAATCCCGACGTGGATGACACGGCGATGGTGCTCCTGGCGCTGCGCCTGGTCCCGACGAGCGATTCCCGGCGCGATGAAGCCTACGAGCGGGGGCTCAATTGGATGCTGACCTTCCAGTGCAAAGACGGGGGATGGGCGGCGTTCGACAAGGATTGCACCAAAAACGTCCTCACCAAGGTTCCCTTCGCGGATCACAATGCGATGCTTGACCCCGAGTGTGCCGACATCACGGCCCGCATCTTGGAGGTGCTGGGACACGAACGGTTTCCGCTCAACCACCCGCAGGTCGTGAAGGCCATCGAGTACCTGCGCAGTCAGCAGGAGCCCGACGGTTCGTGGTACGGACGCTGGGGCGTGAACTACCTTTACGGGACCTGGCAAGTCCTGCGCGGATTGCATACGCTCGGCATCGACATGCGCCAACCGTGGCTGCTCAAAGCCCGCGATTGGCTCGAAAGCGTCCAGCACAACGACGGCGGCTGGGGCGAACGCGTCGATACCTACGAAGATCCCGTGTTCAAAGGGCGCGGACCCAGCACGGCCTCGCAGACCGCCTGGGTCGTGATGGCACTGTGCGCCTTCGGCGATCCTGACCGCCCCAGCCTGGTTCGCGGCGTCGAGTATCTGGTCCGAGCTCAGAACCCGGATGGATCCTGGTCCGAGGATGAAATCACGGGCACCGGCTTCCCTAGGGTCTTCTATCTGAAGTACGACATGTACCGCAACAGTTGGCCGCTGCTCGCCCTGTCAACCTATCGCAGCTTGAGCAACGGGCTCGCCCCGGAACGTAAGCACTGAGCCCCCCTCCGCTATGCCTTATACCGTCGCCGAAATCGCACACCACCTCGGAGGTCAGGTGGTCGGCGATGGCTCGATTCCCCTGGGCGGCTTCGCGCCCGCCGACACCGCCCGTCCGGGCGATCTCACGTTTGCGGAAAACGAGGCCTACTTCGCTCGCGCCGAGCGGAGCGCCGCCAGCGCCATCCTCGTGGCCGGCGAGTGGGCATCCGCAACCAAGGTCCTGATCCGGGTCCCCAACGCGCGCATCGCGTTCGCCAAGGTCCTGCCGCTCTTCCACCCCGAGCCGGTATTCGCACCCGGCATTCACGCCACCGCTCTGGTGGCGCCGACGGCCGAGGTGGACGGTTCCGCGCACGTCGGCCCTTACTGCGTCGTCGGTGAGGGGGCGCGAATTGGCGCGCGCACGGTTCTCGAGGCCATGGTGCACGTCGGAACGGAAGTGCACATCGGCGAGGACGCAAGGTTCTACCCGCGAGTCACGGTCTATCCCAGTAGCCGGATCGGCAACCGCGTCGTCGTCCATGCCGGCGCTGTCATCGGCTCGGACGGCTACGGCTACGTGACGGACGGGGGAGTTCACCGCAAAATCCCCCAAGTCGGCAACGTGGTGATCAACGACGACGTCGAGATCGGGGCCAACGTGACGATCGATCGCGGAGCCCTTGGATCCACCGTGATCGGCAAAGGCACCAAGATCGACAACCTGGTCCAGATCGGTCATAACGTGGTCGTGGGCGAGCATTGCCTGGTGGTCGCCCAAGTCGGCATCGCCGGCAGCACCCGACTCGGCAGCTACGTCACACTCGCCGGACAGGCCGGCCTCGCCGGCCACCTCAAGATCGGCAACCAGGTCCTCGTGGCCGCCCAATCGGGCGTCATGCACGATATCCCCGACAAGGGCCGGTGGATGGGATCGCCCGCGCGACCGGACTGGCAGATGAAGCGCCAGCTCATTGCCCTGGACCGGCTCCCCGACCTCCTGAAACGCATCGCCGACCTCGAACGGCGCCTGGAGACGATCGGGCGCACCCTGAACACCGAAGCCGGGCCCGAACGCAAGCCCCCCCCTGGATCAACCCCGTGAGCTCGCCTTCGCGGGGGGCGCGGCTTGTGATCCCTGGCCCGTGAAGCTCTCCGCCATCGCGAGGGCTTTGAACATCGCCTTCGACTTGTTGACGGTCTCCGCCAGCTCGTTCTCCGGCTTCGAGTCGCTCACCCAGCCCCCGCCCGCCTGCACGAACGCATGACCGTCCTTCAGAAGGGCGGTCCGGATCGTGATGCAGCAATCGAGGTTCCCGCCGAAAGAAAAATACCCGACGCACCCGCCGTAAGGCCCCCGCTGCGTTTGCTCGAGCTCGGAAATGATCTGCATCGCCCGAATCTTCGGCGCCCCCGACAGCGTCCCCGCGGGAAACGTGGCCCGCATGAGGTCGAACGGCGTCTTGTCGGCCGCTAACCGGCCTTCCACTTGCGACACAATGTGCATGACGTGACTGTACTTCTCGATGACCATCAGGTCCCGCACCTTCACGGTGCCATACTCGCAGACGCGCCCGAGGTCGTTTCGCGCCAGGTCCACCAGCATCACATGCTCAGCGCGTTCCTTGGGATCGGCCAGCAAATCCCGCTCCTGCTCCACGTCCTCCTCAGCGGTCCGGCCGCGCGGACGGGTCCCCGCGATCGGGCGGATCTCGACGCGCCGATCCTCGCAGCGGACGTGGATCTCGGGAGACGCCCCAACCAGCGCGAAACCGTCCAACTCGAGCAGGAACATGTAGGGCGAAGGATTGATGGTGCGCGCCGCGCGGTAGATCTCCAGGGGAGTCGCCCGCACACGGGCGGAGAATCGCTGCGAGCCGACGACCTGAATGATGTCGCCCGCGGTGATGTACTCCTTCGCCTTGAGCACATTCGCAAGAAAGCGCTCGCGGGGCTGGTTCGAGGTGAACGCCAGCGGCGGGGCGTCGGGATCTGCCGTGACCGCGGGGTGATGGCTGGGCTGCTCGAGCAGCGACACCAACCTCTCGATCTCGGTCACGGCCTTGTCATACGCCCGGCCCGGATCGGCGCCCGGCTCGATCACCGCATTCACCATCACCGTCAACGTTTGCGCCACTCGATCGAACACCAACAGTTGATCCGCTATCAGGAAATACAGGACGGGCGTGCCAAGGTCGTCCCGCACAGGACGCGGCACCACGGGTTCCACATCGTGAATGAACTCGTACCCGAGATACCCGATCGCGCCGCCCGTAAACCGCGGCAAGCCGGGAACGCTCACCGGATGAAACCGCCTGAGGACATCGGCCACCGCCGCCAACCCGTCCCGCACACGGCCCGGTTCGTCGGCCCCGCTTCCCCTCACCTTCCACTCGGCCGCGCGGCGTCCATGCTCGCGCAGTTCAACCGTGTCCCCGTGCTGGACGATGACGGCCCGCGGCGCACACCCGACAAAGGAATAGCGCCCAAGGTGCTCGCCCCCCTCGACCGACTCGAACAGAAACGACTCTTCCGACCCGCGTATCTTGAGGTAGGCCGAGAGCGGCGTCTCATAGTCCGCAAGCACACGCCGGGCCACGGGAATCAGGTTGCCGTGTTCGGCAAGCGTGGCGAATTCGCTCCGTGTGGGGCAGTGCATCGCGGCAAAACCCTCACTGCTTGCCGTAGATCTCGTCCGGCGTCCGCAGCCGCGGCTCCGTGATCCGGATCCGCAATCCACCGTCCTCCGCGGCGCGGTAGAAACAGGACTTGTACCCCTCGTGGCACGCGGCGCCCGCCTGCTCGACTTGGATCAACAAAGTGTCGCCGTCGCAATCAAACGCGACGGACTTCACCCTTTGCACATGCCCGCTCGTTTCGCCTTTGATCCACAGCTTCCGCCGGGACCGGCTCCAGAATACCGTCTGGCCCAACTCAAGCGTCTTCTCGAGTGCCCCCCGGTTCATCCAGGCCAGCATCAGCACCCGTCCGGTCGACTCCTCCTGGATAACGGCCGGAATCAGGCCTTCGGCGTTGAACTTCAACTCGTCGAAAAAACTCATGCGTGTGATCCAATGCCACATGGTGAGGCCGCGCCGGTCCGTGGCAGAAGGCCGGCCGCGGGCGCACGCACCGCAATGCCGTGAGCGGCCAGGTGCTGTTTGACATCCGCTACTGTGCATGTGCCAAAATGGAATACGCTGGCCGCCAGCACGGCATCCGCTGCGCCTTGGGTCAGCACCTGAACCATGTGATCCAAGTGGCCTGCGCCGCCGCTGGCCACCACCGGCACGTTCACACCCTGACTGACACGGCGTGTAATCTCCAGATCATAGCCCGCCCGGGTGCCGTCGGCGTCTATGCTGTTTAGAACGATCTCGCCCGCCCCGAGGCGGACAGCGCGTTTCGCCCAACCCACGGCCTCCAGGCCGGTCGGGCGCCGCCCCCCGTGCGAGAACACTTCCCATTGGCCCGGACGCACCCGCTTGACGTCGATCGAGACCACGATGCACTGGCTGCCAAATTTCTCAGCCCCGCTCCGGATCAGATCGGGGTCCGCCAATGCCGCCGAGTTGATGCTCACTTTATCCGCCCCGGCCTCGAGCATGGTGCGCATCCCCTCGATCGTCCGAACCCCTCCCCCGACCGTCAGCGGCATAAAACAGTGGCTCGCAACCTCGGCGATCACATCAAGCATCGTGGAACGCGCATGGGCGCTGGCGGTGATGTCAAAGAAGACCAACTCATCCGCCCCTTGCGCGTTGTACTCGAGGGCCAGGGCCACCGGATCGCCGACATTGCGCAGTTCGCCCGCCTCCGCCCGGCCGAACCGGACGCCGCGCGTGACTTGTCGATCGTGCACATCCAGGCAAGGAATGACCCGTTTGGCGAGCATCGGACGCTGCATATAGCCTCCGCTTCCCGAGTTGACAAGGAGATTGCCTCATGACGCCCGGTGGCCAAACACCTCCCCGCAGTCCCTGCAATGCCGCGCTCGAGGAAACCCGATGCCGTGAACGATCCACGGCCTTCCCGGCTCTGGAACAGCCGCCTCCTACCACGGCGAGTGCCCGCGCAGCCAGTATTGACACGCCCCCTCGAATCGCCGCAGTTCCTGCGCCAGGCGGCTCAAATCCAGCGAATCATCCCGATAACCAAACTGCAGTGAATCCGGATCGATCCGGCGCTGGAAGACGTCCGGACTCGAACCCGCCAGCGCGCCTTGCGGCATCACACTCATCTCGAGGTAGTCGAGCTTCTCCAAGCTACCCACCCAGTCTTCGTAGCCCTCGTCCGCTGCGCGCTTCAGCATGTCGCGCAGCGCCGGCATGAGCAGCGGGCTGCCGCCCTCGACCTTCAGTTGGGCCCGAAGAAACTCGCCGCGCGCCGCCGATGATGCGCGCGACGGAGCCAGAAAACACCCCACCTGGCCTGCGTGGTGTGCCATGGCATGCGCAAAAAGAAAGATGCGCTCCTGATCCGCTTCGTTGAGGGCAACGCGCAAGTTCTGAAACGCCAGCAGGGCGAACCGAGCCTCCTGGCGAACGGTTTCAACCAACTTAAACGCTGAGGTCGGGTTCATAGTCTGCTCATCTTCGATTGTGCGGAACAGCGGCGAATGCTCAAATGAGCCGCTCTCCAGACCGCACTCTACCATCACGGCGATTGCATTGCCAAGCGGTACAACGCCCCCCTTGACCACATCGGAAACACGAAACCGCATCGCTCCTCGATTCGAGCAGACAGTGTCCTTTCCATCCATCTCCCGTCGACACTACCCCACGACATTGACCTGCAAATCCCGCATCGTCGCCAACTCCCCCAGCGCGCCCAATCCCCGCAGCGGACGCGCCCCATCCCGCCGCCTCACCCCAAACCGGTCCCGGAACTCCCGAAATACCTCGTTCACATAGTTCCTGGACCCCAACGCCACCCCGTCGCTGAAATACCTCACCCGCAACCGCAACACCTCTCCCAGCTTCAACTCCCCCTTCCTCTTCAACTCACGCCGGATCTCCTCGGCAT
>JAKLFY010000175.1 GCA_022710935.1 Verrucomicrobiota bacterium | reverse complement strand
TGGGATGCCGGGTGGACGTGGCGTCGGGCGGATTGGAGGCCATCGAACACGTCAAGCGCGAGGTGCCGGACATCGTGTTCCTGGACATCCGAATGCCGGGCATGGACGGGATGGAGACGTTGGCGCGGTTGCAGGCCGAGCTGGCGTCGAGGGAACGGGACGCGAGCGGTTTGCCGCCCGGACCGGGAGCCGGCGCAAGCAGCAGGGTGCGTCGCCCGAAGATTGCCGCGGTCTCGGCGTCGGTGCTCCGGCAGGAGCGGGTCCGCTGTTTGAGCGCCGGGTTCGATGCCTTTCTGGGCAAACCGTTCCTGGTGTCCGAGCTGGCTGGCTTGCTCGAGCGTTTGCTCGAGGTGAGCTGGGACGCCGCATCAGCCGGCTCCGCGGAGGGCGGGGCGGTCTGCGTGTCGACGGAGTTGTTCGAGCGCCTCAAGGCAAGCGCCCGGGGTTACCGGGTGACGGAACTCAAACAGGGCTTGCTCGAACTCGAGCAGTCTGGCCCGGCGGGCGCGAGTCTGGCCGCGCGGCTGCGTCGGTTGGCGCAGTATTCGCGGATGACCGAGGCGGTGGCGTTGATTGAAGAGGCCCAGGTCAGCGCAACCAGGCGTTGACCATCGCCGCGAGCAGGCCGCCGGCGACGGGCCCGAGGACCGGCACCCACGCGTAGTTCCAATCGCTGTCCCGCTTGCCCGGCACGGGCAGGAGAGCGTGGGCAATGCGCGGCCCGAGATCGCGCGCCGGATTGATTGCGTAGCCGGTTGTGCCGCCCAGGGACAAACCGATGCCGAACACGAGCAGGGCAACCGGAAGCGCGCCCAAGGTGCCGAGGCCGACGGGGATCTCGGCCACGGCGCCGGCAGCCGATGGAATCTTCACCGTCGGATCGGTCATCAGAAACACCGGCAGGACCAGCAGGAACGTCCCGAGTGTCTCGCAGAAGAAGGCCTGAGGCAGGCGCCGGATATTCGGCGCGGTGCAAAAGCAGCCCAGCTTCAGGTCGGCGTTGTCCGTAGCCTTGAAGTGCTCGCGGTAGAACAGAAAGACCAGATTGCCGCCCAGCACGCCGCCCAGCATCTGGGCGAGCAGATAGCCGGCCACCTGGCCGCCCGCCAGCTTCCCGGCTGCGGCCATCGCCACCGTGACGGCAGGATTGAGATGCCCGCCGCTGAACGGCGTCGAGCAGAACACGCCAACGAACACGCCGAGCCCCCAGCCCGCCGTGATCACAATCCAGCCGCCGCCGCTTCCCTTGGTGCGACTGAGCACGACATTGGCGACGACGCCGTTGCCGAAGATGACCAGGAGAGCGGTTCCGATGAATTCCGCGAGATAAGGGCTCATGTGTTGACATCCAACGGTATGTTGCGCGTAGGGACTACGAACTGAAGTTTCCTGCTCGAATCGTAATCGTAATCGTAATCGTAATCGTCATCCTCTGTCGTCGATTAGGAATACCGCCTCCCCGGTTCATGGTCAGCATTGACATTCAACAGTTGAATGCCCACGGAGATCATGAACCGGTTTGTTGCCGTCCCGCATCGCGGGATGAGTCGGCGCTGATTCATGTCTATGACGGAGCGAGATGGCGCGGACTTACGTCCGCGGCTACGAAACGGCGGCTCATAGTCAGCGTTGACATTCAACGTTCGTCTCCGATCTCCCATCACCGATCTCCGATCTCCCATTTCCCATTTCCCATCACGCGCTGCCCGCGGGTTTCATCGTCGCGTGTTCCTCCCAGTCCAGGGCGCGCCGCAGCGCCTCGGTCCAGCGGCCGCGTCGGTGCGCCGCCTCGTCGGCGCTCATCCTCGGTTCGAACACCCGGTCGATTTGCCAGGCGCGTCCGACTTCCGCGCGGTCTTTCCAGAAACCGACGGCGAGGCCGGCGAGGTACGCGGCGCCCAGGGCGGTGGTCTCGATCACTTTGGGCCGTGCCACCCACGCGCGCAGGATGTCCGACTGGAATTGCATCAGCAGATCATTGGCGGATGCCCCGCCGTCCGCCCGCAACTCATGGATCGGGACGCCGGAGTCCTGGCGCATGACGTCGAGGATATCCGCGACCTGGAAGGCAATGCCATCGAGCGCCGCGCGCGCAAGGTGCCCGGCGGTCGTGCCGCGTGTGAGGCCCGTGATCGTGCCGCGCGCGTATTGGTCCCAGTGGGGCGCGCCCAGGCCGGCGAACGCCGGGACGAGATACACATCCCCGCAGTCCGGCACGGTGGCGGCAAGCCGCTCGATCTCGGACGAGGACTTGATCAGGCCCAGTCCATCGCGCAGCCATTGCACCACGGCGCCCCCGATGAAGACACTGCCTTCGAGGGCAAAATCGGTCCGTCCGCCCGCCTGCCAGGCCACCGTGCTGACGAGCCGATGCCGCGAGGCGACGGGTCTCGGGCCGACGTTCATGAGCATGAAACATCCGGTGCCGTAGGTGTTCTTGGCCTGGCCGCTCTCAAAGCAATTCTGGCCGAAGAGCGCCGCCTGCTGGTCGCCCGCGATGCCGGCGATCCGGATGGGCGTCTCGAACACGCCATCCGCGGTCTCACCGTACACTTCGCTCGAAGACCGAACTTGGGGCAGCACCCCGCGCGGCACTCCCAGGATGCCGAGCAATTCGTCGTCCCAGTCGCCTGTATGAAGGTTATAGAGCATCGTCCTCGATGCGTTGCTGGGGTCGGTGACGTGCAACGCGCCGTTGGTCAAACGCCACAGCAGCCAGGTGTCGATTGTCCCAAACGCCAGCTCGCCCCGGCCCGCGCGCTCTCGGGCGCCGGGAACCCGATCGAGGATCCAGCGCAGTTTGCTCCCCGAGAAATAGGCGTCGATGACCAGCCCGGCCTTCTCCTGGATGACCGCCTCGTGGCCCGCGCGCTTTAGGTCGTCGCAGAATCGGGCCGTGCGCCGGTCCTGCCACACGATTGCGGGGTGAATGGGCTCGCCGGTGCGACGATCCCAGACGATCGTTGTTTCGCGCTGATTGGTGATGCCGATGGCCGCGATGTCGCCGGCCTCGAGCCCCGCCTGGGCGAGGGCCTCGTGCGCGGTCGCGATCTGCGATTCCCAAATCTCGCGCGGGTCATGTTCGACCCATCCGGCTTGCGGGTAGGACTGTTTGAACTCCTTTTGGGCAAGGCCGCGCACGGTTCCGTCGTGGTCGAAAACAATCGCGCGCGAGCTGGTGGTGCCCTGATCGAGGGCGAGAATGGCTTTCATCATCAATTGGGCGAGAGCGTGACACGGGCCTGACCCTGGAACGAGGCGTCCGGCGTCGGGGGCGGAACGACGAAAAGGCGTTCGGGCGACACCCGGCCGGATGTCTGAAGGTATGTCTGCACAGCCTGCACACGCGCTTGAATCAACTCGCGCAGGCGCTCCGAGGGCACATCGGTCCGAGTCGCCAGAAGCGCCTCCATCGCGTCGATCGTCAGCGCCGCCAGTTCCGGGTTCGCTTCGAGCAGGGCCGCATCCGCCTTGGCCTGCCGGCGCGTCTGGGCCTGGGCGGCCCGTTCCTGCCTGGACTTGAACAATGCGGTCAGAGGCGAAAGAACGCCGAGGCCTCGAGCCGGTTTTCGAGCTGACGCGACGACGTTGGTTGCGGTGCGCTGAGCCAGGGCCTGGAGGGCGTCGGTCAGGTTCGTGCCGAACGCCTTGCTCACAAGCCCGCGCAACAGCCGTTCCTCATCCGCGGGCTCGGGCTCAAACGCGTCCGCATCGGGCGGGCTCCGTCCGATGGCCGACAACTCACCCAGGCGCGCCGCCTTGACCTGGCCTTGCACCAGGCCGCGTGCCAGGGCGTCGCGGTCCGCGACCGGATCGATCGAGCCGGTGATCTCGAGATTGAGCGCGGGACGCGCTTCGAGCGCCTTGACCAGTTTGTCGAGTTTGTTGGTTTCCCCTTCGCGCATGACGGCCTGGCCCGACGCGAACTCGATGAAGCTGAGCTCCTCGCCGCCGCCAACCAGCGCCCCCAGCAATTTGAACGGCGAGGCGGCCGCTTTGACAATCACATTGACAACCACCTTGAGCACGATCGGCATCACGCTGAACTCCGGATCGTTCAGCCGACCGGAGACCGGCACGTCCAGCTCGATCAGCCCCGCGCTGTCCTTGAGCAGCGCAACCGCCAGTTTCACCGGCAACTTGGTCGCGTCGGGACTCTCATTGCGCGGCCCGAGCATGAGCTGTTCGATCCGGACAATGTTCGAGGCCTTGAGTTCACCGCCCGCGATGGCATAGGCGAGATCGAGCGAGAGCCTGCCGCGGTTCAGCGGATGCCCGGCGTACTTCTCGAGGTAAGGCGTGAAAGGCGTCAGTTGGAGATCCTGGTTGGTGAAGACAAGGTTGAGTGAGAGATCGCGAGCCAACGGGTTGACCGTCCCCCGCAGACCAAACGGCGAGGCCTCGTCGATCTTGCCCGACAGATCGACTTCCGCCTGGGCGTCCGACTTCGAGGACAAGCCCTTGACCGTGCCATCGAGCTGCCTGACATCGAACAGACACGGCGGCTGGATCGACCGATCTTCGAGATGAAAAGCCGCTCCTTCGAGTCGCAGTTCCCCCAGCCGAACCGGCAACCTTCCCGCGGGGGCCGCATCAGGCGCGGGCGTCGGCGCGCCCGCGGAGGCCGGTGCGGCATTGGTGTCCGGTCCGCGCGCCAGTGTGAGCCAATGGACGCGTTTGTCCGGCCCGACGATGGCGTTGATCTTCAAACCGGCCAACCGCACCTGGTCGGCGGCGATCCGCGTGGGCGCGACCCCCAGATCGATGCCGCTCACGGATAAATCGCTCCAGCGAATGAGTTCTTCGTTCAAAACGCGGTCGGCGGCTGCGAGATTCGTCAGAGTGACGCCACCGGCGAAATGCACCTTGGGGTCGCCGGCGGATCGAGCATCGAATTCGACCTTCCCGTTCAACGCCAGCATGCCGTTGGTCAGACTCAGGTTGACGTATTGGTCGATCCAGGGCTGGAACGTCGGCAAAAGGAGATCGTCGACCTCGACTTCAAGCGCGCCGGCAGGAGTGAATGGGAGAACCGAACCGCGGGCCTTGACCGCGCCGGCCTGGTTCACGCGCGCGGCAAACTCGACTTCAACCGGCGCGTTGCTCGGGAACTGCGCTCCGCGCAGCGCCAGCGCCAGTTGATCGATCTCCATCACGCCCGGCGTCGGCGTTCGCCGGTCCTCGATCCGGATCCCGTAGTCCCGCAACGCGCACTCGCCCAGAGCGGCCCGCCAACCGCCCGCTGCGTCCGGTTTGAGGGCAGGTGTCTCGGTGGCCCCAGGCGCGGCAGCGGCGGCGGTATTCGTCGAAACCACCAGCCGCATCAGGTCAATCGTCCCGTCCGCTTCACGCCGCGCCCTGATCCGTGCCCCCTCGGAGTGAATCGCGCCGACACGAATCGCCTTGTCTGACAGGCTCGCCGAACCGTCCTGGACACGGAAGTCCGGCAGTTGCAGCACCGCTTCGTCCGCATCGGGCGATTTGACCTCGAGGCCGGCAACGCGCAGCACAAGATTCGAGACCGAGATTTCGTGCGCGCCGCCGCGGGTGCCGTGGTTCAGGTCGACCGAAAGGTCGCTCTTCCCCGCCGCGATCCGGCCCCGGAAAAAGGGTTCGACGTACGGCTGGTATTTCTTCAGATCGAGACCTGCGAGTGTCAGGGCGCCTGTGCCGCGCGGGGGGTTGATCGAGTAGCGGGCATCGAGTTTGATGGTCTCGCCCGCTTCGGTCGACAACTCCGCCAGCACACTCGCCTCCGACTCGGGCTGGGTTGTGAAACGCTCGATGTGGATCGACATCGGCTCGATTCGAGTGCGGAACGGGCCGGAAACCGTCTGATCTTCGAACTCGATCGCGGCCTTCTCCAGGCGGTAGTCATCGAGGGTGAATGCCCACGGCGGCCCGGAATCGGTGTTGGTCTGGCTCTGGGGCTGCGCGGACGTCATGCGCCTGAGCACCAGCGAGGGGATGTTGATGCTGCCATCGGGCCGGCGCCGAACGAGCGCTTTGGGTTCGCTCACCGTCAGCGAGCGGACGGAGATCTCGCGGGCGCGCCAATCCAGCGAGCCCTCGCGCAGGTCATAGCTCGGCATGGTCAATACCGCCTCGCCTGTGTCGGGGTCCTTGAGTTCGACGTTCGCCACCGTGACCGCCAGGTTCGAAACCACGAGGTCCATGCCGTTCGTGGCCAGCGCGAACCGGTAACTGCCGGTCACGTCGAGCGTGCCGTCCGCGAGCTGCGCCCTCGTGTAGTCCTCGAGGTACGGCGCGTGTTTGGGCAGATGAAACCCCCGCATGCTCAGCGTCCCGCTCGAACCGAGCGGATGGGCTGTCACCGTCCCCCCCCACGCCAGGCCGCGTCCGCTCTCGCTCCACGCCTCGAACGCATAGGGCGACTCGCGATCCCGCCGCGTGGTGAACCGGTGAAGATTGAGATTGATCGGCGCATACGCGGTGCGGAACGGTGTCTTGCGGCTCAGATCGGCAAAACCGACGTAGCCGTTCGTCACGACGAGACTGTGAATGAGAATCCGCGGCGGGCCGGTTTCACGTGCCGGCTTGGGAGGCGCGGGGGGATTCGTCGATGCGATCAGATTGGCGAAGTTGAACCGGCCATCCCCGCCCAAAACCAGATCCGCGCGCGGCTCTGTCAGCCTCACCTGGTCGAATGTCCATGCCCACCGGAACAGGGACGAAAGCTGAAAGTTCGCGTAGAACTCCTCGAACGCGGCGAAAGGCTGCTGGTTTGTCTCCGTCAAGGCCAGCCCGCGCACGGTGAGCGAGAGCGCGAGTGGATTACATTTCACTTGCCGGACGACTGCCTGGCGGTGGGTGAGCGGGGGGAGTTGCCTCAACAGTTGCCACTTGACCAGGACTGGCACGAGCAGAAAGCCCGCCACAACGTAGAGTGCGCACGCGGCGACGCCGATCCACACCCGCTTCCGGCGCGCTCTCGAATCCCAGAAACGGGCCGCCATTCTCCGGATCTCGAGCATGTCGCGAGGACTATGCCAAAGCCCGGACGCCCCGCGCAAGATCGTTGACCAAACGGGCGGCGATCCTCAGCGCCAATTCATGAAGCCGAGAAGATCGGAGTGGGGGACGGCTCGTCAATAGGTGTCAAGCTAAGCCGTAGTGATTCAATAGGGACAAGACGCAAAGACGCCAAGGCGCAGAGGCGCGGAGTGAAAGGAAACCAAGCCGCAGCACCGGTCCCTATTCAGCGAGCGTCTGTCCCCAAGGAGTCCCTTTCGCTTGGCGTCTTGGTGTTGAATCTCTAC
>JAKLFY010000174.1 GCA_022710935.1 Verrucomicrobiota bacterium | reverse complement strand
CTGGCCACAACCCGCCAAGACAATGGGGAGGAGTGCGATACAGGCCAGGTGTTTCATCTCGAGGCCCTTCGCGTCATGATTACGTTCCTTTGCGTTCAGATTGAGGTCCGATGAGTAACGCGCAGTTCTGGCACCAAACGGATCAGTTTGGAGTGAGCAGACTCGTCCCCCTGGCTGCGCCTCACGAAAGTGGATGGCAGCCGGGGCAAGCGCTCACGCTGTCTGCAGACCAGCGATCTGCCGGTTCTGCATCCCGTTCCCCGGGAATGCCAACATGAAACCATTCAACAACAGGACGTTGCCAGTTCACCGCGCTACGCAAACCTCATTCTGATGAAGACCAGCGCGGTCAGTCACGGGTAGTCCTTTCGTTCTGTCAGATGGTTGAGGGGGGGTGAAATCCTCGTCGAGGTGCCCCTCCGGCCTCAACCGGGCAAGACCGGCCCGCGGGGAGCCACTGACTTTCTGAAACTCCCCCCCCAGGAATAGCCCTCCGTCCGCGTCCGACAGCAGACACCAGACGGGACCCAGTTCGACGGTGTAACGCGGTTCAGCATCCGCCTGCAACGTTCCGTCGGGCAGGAACTTCAAGAGCTTCCATCCGCCTAACCAGACGGCTCCGTCGGCGGTGGCAGCGACCGCAAAGACATCGCCCGTTTCGGACGACAGGGGCCAGGGGTGAAAGTCCGTGTCGAGGAAACCGGGCCACGACGGGTCCCACGTACCCGTGCGGTCTTCAATGGTGATGGTGACTGAGGGATCGGAGGGCAAGGAGGCGCCGATCGCATTGACGAAAACCACCGCGAAGGTCTCCGGGCCTTCCGCTTCCTCATCTTGCCGGATGGGAATCCGGACCGCGGCGCAGAGTTGACCTGGGTCAAACCGAAGCGTCCCGCTTTGCTCGAGGTAATCCTCATTCGCCTGGGCTGTTTGAGACCGGGTGAAGTAGTCAATCGTGACGGGCGAGTCCGTGGCGCGGTCCAGACTCAGCGGAATAAGGGCGTGTCCATCCCATTCACCCACCTGGCCGGGAGCACATTCCTGGCAGCAGAAATCGACGTTGGGAACCGTCGGCTCACCCGCCCTGTTGTTAGCCGAAGTCAAAACCAGCGCGACCACCATGGCCATCATCAGCGCTCGCCTCACCGAGGCAACTCGTTCCGAGGCGGCGAAGGTGTGTGGCTGGGTGCCCGCCCCTTGGGTGGCGGTCTGTTCTTTCATGGTGCGTACCAAGATGCCCTGTTCCGTGCCGGCGTCAACGCCGAAGGTCATCGCCTGTTGTCCGAGGGCGCAGTCCGGGTTTTCCGTCTGGCAGTGGTTCTCAACTTGATGGGCGAGGTGACTCGGTGCCGAACACGGCGGGGATCAGAGCCGCAGGCGGTAGATGCGCAGCGCCGACGTAACCATGACGGAATGGTAGAGGACGCGATGCGTGCTGATGGTGGCGAAGCTCTGCAGCGGTTGCCACGGGGCCTGGAGACTCTCCGCCGAGTCGATGTGGTAGTAGCGGATGCGGCGGCCGCCTTCGTCGATGTCGCACACCGTGGATTCCCAGGTCCACAACCGGATGAAGTTGTGGCCGAACCGGTTCAGCGACGCGAGGTAAGTGTCGAAACCGAAGGGCTTCGGTGGGTCGGTCAGTCCCTGATCAACCAGATTCGGCCAGGTGTGCGCGCCGGTCAGATAGACGGCACGGCCGGTCGCGTCGGCAAAGTAGCGCGGGTTGGCCGGGTGGACGCGCAGCGGGCCGCGCGCAGGTCTGACCTCGGGCGGCAAGAGCAGTTCACCGGCAGTCGCGGAGGCGCTTTGGGCTGGGGCGGAGCCGAGTTGAGTCAGAGCCAGAGAGACGGCGATGCCCACGAACTGGCGTCGGGTGGTTTTCATGGTGCGAGCCTAGGTGTCAAAATACACACCGGCTTTCGTGAGAGCCCCACGCAGCTGGGTGTACTTCAAGTCGCGGGAACCGAGCTTCCTCTCGGCGCAGAGGGCGGCCGCGGTGCCGGCGCCTTGGCCTTGTCCCATGCAACAAACGGTGTTGCGGGTGGACATGTGGGCGTCGTGGTTCGAGGTAATCATCATCCCACAGGCATAGAGGTTCTCGATGCCTTTGACACAGAGGGCCCGATACGGAATGCCGTAGGTGCTGCCATTCTTGACCTGATAGCGAGGAGCAGAGTCATGGAATCCATACACCATGACCTCGTCGTCGAAGTGCCGAGCTTCGAGCACGTCGGCCAAGGTAATATCGTAGTCGCACTCGATCAGCCGCCCACGCCGGATGCAGAGGCTGGGACTGGTACGGGCCATGAATGCCTTTTCACAGCCAGGGACGTACTTTCGGAAAATCTCGACTGCCTTGGCCATGCGCCGGCGGATCTCGAGTTCGGCTTTGGCCACTTCGTCCCGGTTCGTCGGGCTGACGGGCAGCTTCAGGTTGCACTTGATGAACATCAGATAGTTGTCATGGACGGTCGTGGTAATCATGCCCATACCGATGGTTCGGGCGGCCTCGGCCATACCGGGTACATTGATCCACTCGGCGCCGGCGCGGACGATTCGATCGGGTTGACCACTGCGCAGACCCTTGGCCAACTGGCCTGACACCTGGTTGGCCTCAAGAAAAGCGTGGTACTTGTCGATGTCTACGTTGCCGATCCCGACGCTGTTGCAGACGGCGTAGTCGTTCGGCTCGGTGTAGCGGGCGCCGGCGTGGGCAGACAGGTCGCCGTAGGCGGTGCAATCCACGAACGACTGCGCCAGGAATGCCTCCCGGCCGGAGCGACTCTCGACGATCACGCCCCGAATGCACTGGCCATCCATGATGGCTCCCGTGAGGAGAGTGTTCACGTACACAAACACGCCCGCTTCCGCCAGCATTTCAAAGGCGGTGAGCTTGTACAGCTCCGTGTCGATCGCGGTACAGACAGAGTCGTAGTTGTACCCCTGGGTCATTTCCGCATGGCCGGAGCATCCGCCCACCTTGATGAGCCGATCGATGATCTCCTGCGGGATTCCCTTGACCACCTGACGTTTCTCGACACCGGGGATAGCCCTCCACAAATTGTAGAAACTGTGCAGAGCCGTGCCCCCTTCCGTCACCGTCCCGCCCGGATAGCCTTTCACCTCGACCAGCGCTGTCCTGGCTCCCTGCCGGGCTGCCGCGATAGCCGCCACCACACCTCCCGTCCCTGCCCCGGCCACAATCACGTCGAACTTGCGGACCGGCAGTCGCTTCGCCGACTCCTCATAGGAATCTCGGGTCTGACCCGCAGAGTCTCCCGAGCCGCCGTGGGCCAGCCCGGCGCCGACTCCCAGCCCGGCCGCTAACATTCCTTTCGAGAACTCACGTCGATTGATCAATGATCGGGTTTTCATGAACTCACAGCACTACACAGTTGTTGCCCGGTGGGACCAAACCGCCACCCATCCGAATCCATGCACCGTCCGTGGCGCGGCGGGCAGTTCGAGACCAGGTCCGGTTCGGAGGCGGCATCGAGCGATTCATGGGCACAACTCACTCGGCGGCGGACGCACTCCGGGCGGTGGTCGGCGGTTGATTGGCGGGTTTGGCGGCCAGCAGGCCGTTGAGGTAGTCCGCCATTCTCGAGCTGACGCCGCGCTTCTGGCTGACGAACGTCTGCGGATTCCCGCGCTCGCCGCTGACCCAACGACATCCCTTTTCCACGCCACATTCCAGCTCGTGACCGCTGAGAGGAGACGTGGCGTCGGGCGCCGAGACGAGCAGATCGTAGAGCCCCTTGGTGTGCCCCACGGTCAGATAAGTGATGCTGCGATCCGCCTGCCCCGCCAGCAGCCGGCGGTTGAGCGCCGTCATTTCCTCCGCCTCCCGGTTGTGAACGATGCGGTTCCGGAACGCCGCCGTGTCCTTCGCCAGTTTCTCCGCAGTCATTTTGTCCACCGGGTCGCCCACGGCGTCCGCATGCGCGGCGCCCACGGGAATGTCCGGGCGCCCGTAGTAGATGTTGATGGCCTCGATCACGCCCGCGCCATAGGGAACGCTGCCAGAGCTGTAGATGCATCCGAGGATTTCCGCCTGGCCGCGATCCGCGTAAACGTGCAAGATCGCCAACGCTCCAGCATCATCGCAATCGGAGCCCATGTCCGTATCAAAAATGATTCGCAGCGACTCCGGGGGCACCGAGAGCGGATCACCTGCACACGATGTGGCCAGCAACACGCCCAGCCCCAGATTCCATAGTGCGGGCATGCGGCCATCGCAGCGCTCCCCTCACTCGCTGTCAAGCCGGGTGTGCGGCTTTGCACGGCTTCCAGGAACGGCACCGACCCGAGGGACAGGTGGCGGCCTCAAATACCGCTCTCATTGTCCTGCGACCGGCTGGTTTTTTAGGTGAGCGTGGGTACCGAGACTTTCCACGTCTTCGTTGACCACCGACCGAGAATCGGGGGGGAAAGGGGAACGGATTAGGCCCAGAAAACCGGTGGTCATGCCGATGGCGGCCGCCATGGGCGAGGCGCCGCCTCCGCGATGCACTGTGGAGCGCCGTCCGCACTCCGGCTTCCCTGTTCGGCGAGGGACGGGGAGCAGGAGCAGATGCTCGCCGGGTCGGTTTCTCGAGGTCTGCCTCGGCCAATTCGGACTGAGGCGGTCTGAGGTGCGTTGGACCATGTGAGTTGTGCCCCACAAATAATCCTCAACAAATTCAAGACGGGGTGAAAACGCGTGTCGAGCCAATGTTTGCAGGGTCAACACGCGGATTGGCCACTTTCGGCTTCGTGCAGGCTGAGGCAGCCTTTGGTGATCTCTCGTGTCGTCAAGTGTAGGCAACTAGCTTCGGGGCCGTCATGGAGATTTTGGGGGAGGGGATTGCCCCTTCGTCCCTGCGAACTGCCCCCCCCCACTGAGACCGGCCTTGACTATTCGTACTCTACCGCGGCCAGGGCCTTCGAAGGCGAGGCTCAAGCCCGGCCGACGCCACGGGCTAACCCGTCCAACCCTTCGGACCGGTTGCGGCGCTGAGTTCCCGGGCGCAGCCTGCCTCCGCAAGGAGGTCAGGTTATGCCCTGCGGGGTCAAGGAGGCCGGCGGGGTCTGTCGCCCCCGGCACCCGTCCCGCATCTGCGGGATCGCCATTCCACCGTCTGGTCGAGCGCTTCTACCCGGAGTTCGAGGCGGTGTACGAGGAGCGTTACCAGGAGCGCTATGGGTTCTGACGGCCGATCATCGGGACGGTGGTGCGCAAATTCCTCGAGTGCGGCGACCTCAAACACGGCTTTGCCGGCGTCCGCTGCCCTCGGTGCCGCGAGGAATTCCTGGTCCCGTATTCCTGCCGGGGCCGCTGTTTCTGCCCGAGTTGCCACGAGAAACGGGCGCTGGAGAAGGCGGGCTGGGTCGCCGAGCATGTCTGCGCTGAGGTGCCGCATCGGCAATTCGTGTTCACGATTCCCAGGCGGCTGCGCCTCTACTTCCGGTTCGAGCGCCGGCTGCTGGGCGAGTTGGGCCGCGCCGCGGCCCGCACCGTGATGACGGTCTATCGCGCCGCCTGCGGCCGGCCCGACGGCGTGCCGGGCATGGTCGGCGCCATCCAGATCCCGCGGCTGCGGGACCAATTGATCCACTGGCACCCGCATCCCGCGACTGTGGGACCCTGGTGAGCGAAGGGGTGTTCTTGCCGGACGGCACCTTTCTGTTGCTGCCCAAGCTCGCGACCGAACCGTTCCTCAGGCTCTGGGAACAGGAGGTCTTCGGCCTAGACTCGCGGCCAGCGGGCCGAGCGCCAACCGGTGGCGGCCGGAACGGGGATTCCCGCCGGCTCCCCCACGGCGCGGCAGGCTCGCAAAGGCGGGGCCTGTCTGCGTGCGGACACGCACAGGCAGGCGGCTCTCATCAAACAGGTGTATGCGTCGGACCCAATTCGCTGTCCCAAGTGTGGCGCGGAGATGAAAACCACCGCCTTCATCGAGCGGCATCAGACTGATGTCATCGAGAAGATTCTCCGGCACTGCGGCCTGTGGGAGGAGCAAGCGGCTCGTGCCCCGCCCTCGACGGCCGTCGCGGTCGCACCAGCGCCGGATAGCTCACGCTCGCCAAGAGGGCAAAAGAAATGCAGACTGACCGCCATGATCAACGCCTTCCTCGATGAGACGGTGGCCCTGCTGCGCCGCCTCGACCACAAGGCGATTGAGCGGGCGCGGCAGATCCTTCTCAAGTGCTATCGAGAGCAGGGCCAGGTGTACGCTATGGGTAACGGAGGCTCTGCTTCGACCGCTCAACATTTCGCGTGTGACCTCGCCAAGTACGTGATCCCGACCGGAGCACGGCCCTTTACCGCCCGGTGCCTGACGGACAATGTGTCTCTCTACACGGCTTGGGCGAACGACGCGGATCGTGCCGACGTGTTCGTCAACCAAATGCGCGGATTATTGGCCAGCCGTGATGTGGTGCTGACCATCTCGGTTCACGGCGGTAAAGGGTTCTCCACCGACCTCGTGCGCGCCGTCCGCTACGCCCGCGAGGTGGGCGCCACCACCATCGCTTTGGTCGGCTTCGACGGAGGTTTGCTGCACCAGGAGGCGACCTGCTCAATTCTGGTACCGGTTGAATCAACGCCTCAGACCGAAGCCGTTCACCTGGTGATCGAACATTTGCTGATGCACTTGTTGCGCGCCGATCTCGCCGGACAGATCACCCATGCCTGACATCCTCTGCATCGGCCACGCGGCCTACGACATCAGCGTCTTCGTCAAGAGCTTCCCCGCGGAGAACAGCAAGGGGGAAACTGACGAGGTGCTCGAAGCTGGAGGCGGGCCCGCGGCCAACGCGGCGTGCTTGCTGTCCTTGTGGGGCGTTTCGTGCGGATTGGCCACCGTACTCGGCGGTGACGCGCACGGTCACAAGATTCTGGTCGAGTTTCGGGCCGTCGGCACGGATCTGTCGCTCACAGAAATCCGTCCAGGACACCGCACCCCGGTCTCGGTGATCCTGGTCAACCTGGCAAACGGGAGCCGGACACTCGTCAATCGGAAGGAACAGGAAGCTGAACTTCGCCTGGACCCGGCCCGGCTGACGGGGTGGTCGCCGCGCGTGCTTCTCATGGACGGTCACGAGTTGAGCGCGTCCTTGACCGCCTTGGAGGCCTTCCCGCATGCGGTCTCGATTCTGGATGCCGGCTCGCTGCGGGCGGGGACAGCGGCATTGGCGGGCCGGGTGAAGTACCTGGTGGCCTCCGAGAAGTTCGCCCTTCAGGCCTGCAGCCTCAGCGCATGGTCAGATCAAAGGCAGCAGGAGGATTGCGTGCGGCGCCTGCAGGAGCGCTTCGGAAACAGCGTCATCGTCACCCTCGGGGAACGTGGCCTGATTGCCGTGGATGGCGGCGCCTGCCGCGCGTTGCCTGCGTTCAGGGCAACCCCTGTCGATACGACCGCCGCCGGGGACATCTTTCACGGGGCTTTCGCCTATGCCATCTTGCAGCGAATGGGATTGTGGCAGGCCCTACGATTGGCCTCCATGACGGCGGCGCTGTCCGTCCAGAAGCGAGGCGGACGGCCTTCAATTCCCACCCTCGATGCGGTCAAAAGAGCCCTCGCGTCAACCCGCCGTGCGCCAAAAGTAACTGTTACCCGGGCGGGGGATTCGTTGTGCCAAAAGGGGTGTTACCCGATGGCTGCTTTGTTTTTGGGTTTCAGTGTCTTTTCTCTGAGTA
>JAKLFY010000173.1 GCA_022710935.1 Verrucomicrobiota bacterium | reverse complement strand
TATCCTACTCATATATATGCGCAGGATACCCAATCCCCACAGGGAAGCAAGCAAAAACGAAAATGCGCCTGATTCCGAAAATGCTCTAAGCGGTTGGACCGCGCCAAATTGGAATCAGAACACCCCCACCTTGCGGAATTGCTGGGCTTGGCCACGATCATCGGCTTAGCTGTTTTGGAACGACTGGGATTCACCACGAGGACACGAAGAACACGAAGGAATGGTGCCGAGCGAGCTCAATTGCCGTTCTACAGAGAATATCCGATACGGCCGCCCTGACCTCGGTGCTCGCCTTCGTGGCCTTCGTGACTTCGTGGTGCGGTTAGGCGAGGATTTGGGGCTTGCTGTGCCGCAGGGGCGTCAGGTTTGCCATCGAACACGGCGTGCGTTCGTGCCAGCGTTCCCGGTGCGGTCAGAATCGCATCAGGCAGGTCAAGATTGGTTTGCCGCATCCAGGGCGGGCAAAGATGCTCTGGCAGTTTGCCAGTCCAGACTGCCAGCGCGGTGCATCTCGAAGTTGTTGGTGAAGTCCGACCGTTGGCCGACGGAGCGCGGACGGCTCGTCCGCAGCACGAGCCGCTTGAGCACGACGGTCAGCGGAATGAGGCGGCTGACTGCACCGCCTGCGGGCGGGGTCGCCCGCGCTCCGGTACCGACAACTTCGAGATGCGCGGCTGCCCGCCTCAGGCGCGAATCCAGGCTGGCATTTGATCTGGAAGATCTGGTAAAATACTCCTCATGAACTCCCCATGCTCCATGAAGGTCCAGGCACTCGCCCGCATGTGTCACGGACTTGTAAGCACGCCGAAGGCGAAAACTCACAAATGTGGACCGCTGCGGGCTGGCACGGGTCAGGTTCACCGCGGAGCCTCTGTAGGATCCGGGCTGGCCACGATGGTGGCATTCGTATGCCACGTTGGCTTGCTGTGTGCGGGCCAACTCCCCGATCCCGTCATCACGGCGTCAGCCACGCCCTACAACGGCGACTACACGGCCGCGAACCTCTTCGGCCCGGATCTGGGGCCCAGGGAATTCGCCTCCCGCAGCCAGGGGCCTGTCTCCGTTCCCCTCACGCGGGAGGTCAATAACGGGACTTGGGTTGAACTGGACTTTGGCGCGACGGTGACCTTCAACCAATTCGTCATGCGGTCTCGCGCCAACGCGGTGGACATCGTCGCCGAATCGCGCTTGATCGTGAGCGCGGACGCCGTCTTCGAGGAGACGGACAGGATCCTCACGTTCAATCCATCCGGCAGCAACGGGACCGGGCTGATCCAGAACTTCGCGCCGGCAACAGGCCGGTATGTGCGGTGGGAAGTGACTCAGGGGACGGCGACGGGGAACCTGGGGGCGGCCCAGATGTGGTTCATGAGTTCGCCGGCGGAGCATTCGGTGTTGGCGGCGCCGGCGGTCATCGACTCGGCCACACCCTTCAGCGATAGCTACCCCGCGGCTGGGGCGGTGAACGGGGACGTCGGCAATGGCGGCGCGGCGGGGCATGAGTACGCCAGCCAAGGGTACGGGGCGGCGATGTACATCGACTTCGACTTCGGCGCCAGCAAGCCCATCTCCGGGTTCGACTTCTGGAATCGACCCGTCGACGTGGTCACGACGTTCGACCTGGTCTTCGCCGACACGCCCGATTTCCTGGCTCCGCTGGCGACGTTGTCGTTCACGGCAAGCACGGACGGCAACCAGGCGGCGAGTGCCACGTTCAGTCCCGTGACGGCGCGCTACGTTCGTCTGCAGGCCACCGCCAACCAGGGAGGAGAGAACACCGGCGTGAACGAAATCCAGTTCTACACCCCGGGCGTGAGACCGCCGGAGATCACCCAGCAACCCCAGGGCGGCACGCGCTTCGCGGGGCAGAGCCTGACGCTTTCCGTGCAGGCCGTCGGGGGGATGCCGCTCCTCTACGCGTGGGCCAAGGACGGCGTGCCGATCGATGGCGCCACCAACGCGACTTTGACCCTGCGCGGCCTGGCGGTTGCCGACGCCGGTGACTACCGGGTGGTCGTTTCCAACAGCGCCGGCAGCGCCCCCAGCCAGGTGGCCACGCTCACCGTGCTCGATCCGCCGGTCGACACCGCGACTGGCCTGACGCTGCATCTCAAGCTGGACGAGAGCGCCGGCACCGCCGCGGCAGACGCCTCGCCCCTGGGCAACCACGCCACGCTGTACAACTTCACAACGACTCAGTCGCCCTGGGTGGCCGGCCGCGTTGGAGGAGCCCTCGAGTTCAACCGGGACGACAATCCGCTTGCGCTGGACGACGACCAGGTCATCACCGATTCCGCGCTGATGTTTGCCGATCCCGATTCTTTCACCTTCACGTTCTGGGCCAAACCGTACGGGTTCACAACCGTCTCCAATCCGCGCATCGTGACACCGTGGGGCGTGACGCATTGGGTGCTGTGGAAAGCGGGGACGGGCGTGGGAATCTGGCCGGACGTGCCGGTGACGCCCCAACCCTCCGAGGGCATTTGGAGGCACTTCGCCGTGACGTTCGACCGCGCCGCAAGCAAGTACTCGGTTTACGCGGACGGCGTCTTGGTCGCCGAAGACCTGGCGGCGACGCGGGACGATCCTTCGGGTGTGCAGTGGGTGATTGGGCATCCGGAGAATCCGGTCAATTACCTCGGCGACAACTGGCGCGGGGCGCTGGATGACGTGCGGATCTACAATCGACTGCTGACTCCCAAGGACATTCGAGCCATGTACGAAGAGGCAGGAATCGAACTGCCGATGTTCGGACGGCAACCGCAAGGCGGAACGGCTTATCCGGGCGAAGACTTCACGTTTACGATGAATGCTGGCGGCACGCCGCCCTTGACGTACCAGTGGAAGAAGGACGGTCAGGAGATCGCGGGCGCCACCGGCGACTCGCTCGTCCTCACGGCCGTCACGGTTTCGGATGCCGGCGCGTACACCGTGCTGGTCAGCAATGCGGGCGGGAGTTCGACCAGCGATCCGGCCATGCTGGTGGTCAGCGATCCGCCCGTCGACGTGACCACGGGCCTGGTGATGCACCTCGAACTGGATGAAAGCGCCGGAACCACCGCGGCCGATGCGTCCGGCACGGACAACTCGGGGGACCTCCTGTTCTTCCCCGACCCCAATGTCAACTGGGTGCCCGGCATCCTGGGCGGCGGACTCGAGTTCAACAGCAACCTGGCGATGGACAACCAGGCGGTCGCGGTCCCCGCGGCCGAGAGTCTCGATTTCGCCAGCGGCAAGGCCTTTTCCCTGGCGTTTTGGGTCAAAGGCGCGCCTGCGCAGAAGGCCAGTGCCGGGCTGATCTGCAAGGGCCTGGGTGGAGGTGGCGAGGCCTATTGCATCGACTATTGGGGGGGCGGCTACCGGTTCTTCGTGCGAGACGAAACCGGCACGACTGCGCCCTACGCGCAGACGACACGGATGCCGGACGGCACGTGGCAATTGCTGGGCACATCCTTCGACCAGGCTCTGGGGCGCATGCGGATCTACGTGAACGGGGTCGAGGCCGCCTCAGGCACTCCGCCAGCGACACTGCTGAGCAATGCGGACCCGCTCGACATCGGTTGTCGGCAGTTCCAGGGTGGGTACACGCTCAACTTTGTGGGTGTCCTGGACGATGTCCGCGTCTACAACCGCGCCCTGACCCCCAAGGACCACCGGGCGCTCTACGCGATGGGTGTTCCGTCCGATGTGGCGTTGAGCATCGAGCGGACCGTGAACGGGGTCGTCATCCTGTGGCCCGCCGAGGCGACCGGTTTCGTCCTCGAATCGACAGCGACGCTCCCGGGGAACACCTGGACCTTGGTTCAGGGCGTTGTCGACAACCGGGTCACGATCACGCCGGCTGAAGGCACGGCGTATTACCGCTTGCGCAGACCTTGAACGGTTCATGGAGGAGCAGGCCCAGGGCGCAACCGCGGGTGGGCGAAGCCGTCAGCCGGGAGCGGTCAGAGCCGAAGTTCGCGGATCAACTGCACCGGCGTTACGACGCGGACGCCGAAGGGCTTTTCGAGGGCAAGCAGGTCGCGGTCTTGCGTCACCAAGTAGGCCGCTTGGGCTGCTACGGCGGAGGTCACGCACACGTCGTCGTTCGGGTCGCGGCTGAGCCGGCGCGGGGGCGGCAGGGGCACAACGCGGACCGACTTCGCCGTGATCCACGCCAGCGCCCCGGACGGCTGGGCTTGGGGGAACAAGCGCCTGCGGATCTCGGAAAAGACGGTCTCGTATTCCTCGAGGATTTCCCGGCTGACGGCGGTCTTGAAACGCCGCAGAGCCAAACCGGTCAGCGCGCGGCGGGCGGTACTTCGTTGCCAGAAGATGGAAGCGATGAAGACACGGATTGAGTCTATCGCCGCGTTGTTGTTTGCCGGCGGCGGGCCAATCCTGGGAAATCGCCGAACTCGGCTACCGGGGCGGCACCCTGTACAACCATTTCCTGGCGGGCAATCTAGCCAATGCCAATTTGGTGCCGAGCGGCGCGCCGGATGACGGCGCGGCGGCGTTGGCTTGGGATTTCAACTCGGCAGCCGGCGAAGTGCGGAACGTGGAGGTGACCGTGAGTGAGAGTGCCATTTTCGCCAGCATGCTGCTGCCTCGGCGGAGGGGCACGCGACCCGGAAATCTCACCCACCGACCGTCAGGAATGCCGGGACTGCCCCACTGGTGAGGTTTCCGGGTTAGCGCACCCAGCCGGTCCTGAGCCCGATTTGCACGAGCAGGTAACCCACCCCGCCGCTGGCTGGAATCGTGAGAACCCACGCCCAAAGAATCCGTTCCACGACACTGAGTTTCAACGCATTGAAACCCTTGGCGCAGCCCACGCCCATGATCGAGGTCGTGATGGCGTGGGTTGTGGACACGGGCATCCCGAGATGCGAGGCAACGAGCAGGACGGTGGCGCCGGTCGTTTCGGCCGCGAAACCATGGACGGGGTGCAGCTTCACCATTTTGTGTCCGAGGGTCTTGATGATGCGCCAGCCGCCCGCGGCCGTCCCCGCGGCCATCGTCAGGGCGCAGACCACCTTGATCCACACGGCGATCTCGACGCTCTTTCCCGGAGGCGGTTCGGGAGTCCGCAGGAAACCGAGCCAGTGAGGCAGATCGTGGAAGTAGCCGGCGGCGGTTGCCGTCATGAGAGCCAGGGCGATGATGCCCATTGTTTTTTGAGCGTCGTTGGTGCCATGGCTGAAGCCCATGTAGGCGGAGCTCAAGAGCTGCAGCTTCCCGAAAACCCTGTTCACCGTGTAGGGGCGCCACCGCCGCAACAGGAAGTAGAGCGTCCCCATCACCAGCAAGCCAATCACGAAACCGCAGAGCGGGGAGGTCACCATCGGCATCACGACCTTCCAGAGAACGCCTTTGCCCTGCCACCAGTGTTCGGGGCCGGGGACGGACCAGACGATCACGCTCCAGCGGTTGTCGGCGGCGGCCAGGCATGCGCCGCAGAGCCCGCCCACCAGCGCATGCGAGGAGCTCGATGGCAGTCCGAACCACCAGGTCACCAGATTCCAGACAATCGCGCCCAGGAGGGCGCAGACGAGAATCTGGGACGTGACAATCTTAGTGTCGACCAAGCCCGAGGCGATGGTTTTCGCGACGGCTGTGCCCCAGAGCGCGCCGAGCAGATTGGTGGTGGCGGCCAGGACGATTGCCTGGCGCGGGGTCAGGACCTTTGTGGAGACGACCGTTGCGATCGAATTGGCGGTGTCGTGAAAGCCGTTGACGTACTCGAACACCAGGGCCACCAGAATGACCAGCAGAATCAGGGTCATGCGCGGAGGTCGCAATTCAAGAATTCTTCAGGACGATCTGAAGGACGATGTTCCCGGCGCCGCGCAGCGGCGCCACTGAGCGAGGCGTCGGATGCCTGTGATCGTGGTTGCCACCCGGTGGCCATGAGTTGTTCACGCGCCTCCTTGGCCTGAGGCGAAGCCTCGCTAAGCCAATTCCCAACCTTTGCGGTAAGTGCCGCGAAGATATCTGTCCGCTTCCGGGGCGTTGGGCGACGTGCCCGCGGCGGCGTCCCAGAGCATTTTCCTGCCCACGCGCATCGCGACCAGGCCGAGCAGGCCCATCTCGTTCAGGCCCGCCCCATACGTGAAATTCGCGCTCGGTGCCGGCCCGCCCTTGCAGGCGTCGAGCCAGTCCCGGTGATGGCCTTTGGATCGGGGCAGCGTTTTGGGAGGGCGTTGGAAGTTGTCCATGCGCGATCCGGGGAGGAGGCGCGGATCGCCGGCCCATCCGGGACATGTGATCATGCCCTTGGTGCCGACAAAGAGCGTTCCGTTGCCGCCGGCGCCCAACTGATCGTCCTCTTCGAGCCCTTCCGGGAGCCGGGGCCGCATCCCGCCGTCGTACCAGGTGAACTTGACCGGCGGCAGGCTCCCCCGAGCGGGGAACTGGTAGTAGTAGATGCCGCCCGGAGGCGCCATCTCGGAGTCCACTCCGCCCGCGCCGAAGGCCTCGATGCTCGAAGGCGCCGTCAACTCGAGAGCAAAACAGGCCGGATCGAAATTGTGGCAGAAGAAATCGCCGATGGGTGCTGTCCCAAAATCCCAGTAATCCCGCCATGTCACGGGGGTATAGGCCGAACTGTAGGGGCGCATCTCGCGCGGACCGATCCAGAGATCCCAGTTCACACCTTGCGGCACCGGTTCCTCGGGCGGACGCCCGTGCGTGTACTTCTTGCTCCAGCGGCTCGCGCCGGTCCAGGCATGGACCTCGCCCACATCGCCGATGACCCCGGCGCGAATCCACTCGTAAGTCTGGCGGAGGCCTTCACCGGAATGTCCCTGATTGCCCATCTGGGTTGCGACACCGGTCTCTCGGGCGACCCTGGCCATCAGACGCCCTTCCCACACGTTATGAGCGAGCGGCTTCTCGCAGTAGACGTGCTTGCCCTGGCGCATGGCCTGAATGCACACATAGGCATGGAGGTGATCCGGGGTGGCGCAGAGAACGGCGTCGATGGCCTTCTCCTTCTCGAGCATGACGCGGAAGTCCTCGTAATCCGCCACGGTAAAGTTGGGCGATTTGGATGCGTAATGCTTTTGGGCCTCGGCCTTGACGGGGAGGCGGCCGGCGACGCCTTTGAAGTAAAACGCATCGAGATTCTCCCGCTCGATCGGGTCCGCCACCGCGATCACCTGCGCATCGGCATGTCGGAAGAGCTCGCGCATGTTCGTGCGCCCCTGGCCTCCGGCCCCCACGATCGCAATGTTCACCTTCTCGCTGGGAGCGACAAACGCCGCTCCCCCCAGCACGTGCCGGGGCGCCAGCGAGACGGCCGCGGCGGCAGCCGTGGTGTTCGAGAGAAACCGACGTCGGGTGATCAGGGAATTCGATTGAGTCTTCATAACATCGCGCAGGCGCAGCCCGCTGTTGCCAGCGGTTTGGATTTGATCGCCAGAGCATGAAGTCGGAACCCGGGCGATTCAACTGCAAAAGCCGACACTGGAAAAGCCGAGAGCGACATCCATGTTGCAGCGCCGGGTCGGGGGACCCGGCCTACAAGGCAACAGACATCGGTGCTGCAGGCCGCGTGCCCTCACGCGGCGCGAAGACAAACACCGGTGCAAACGCCGGGTCGGGGGACCCGGCCTACAAGGCAACAGACATCGGTGCTGTAGGCCGCGTGCCCTCACGCGGCGCGAAGACAAACACCGGTGCAAACGCCGGGTCGGGGGACCCGGCCTACAAGGCAACAGACATCGGTGCTGCAGGCCGCGTGCCCTCACGCG
>JAKLFY010000172.1 GCA_022710935.1 Verrucomicrobiota bacterium | reverse complement strand
CTCGCTGGTCCCGCCGTCGCGGGATTGCTCCTCAGTCACAGAGGTCAAGGCTATGCTCCTTCGTCGCGCCTCGCCAGCGAGCCAAATCCCCTCCAGCAAAATCGGAATTAATTTTTGCACAGACCCTTAGCTCCACACCTCAGTCGCATTGGGTCGAGGCGTATGCGCGCCCGCGGGAGCGCCCTTGGATCGAGACACTCATCGCCATCGATCAGGGCCTCTCGAAGCTCGGCCTTCCGAGACGCTGTGCGAGGTTCGAGGCCGGGCGCGAAGGCGCGCCAGCGTTTGGAGTGCGTGCGCTTCAGCGCCGCTTTTCAGTTCCAGGTTCACGGGCAACGTTGACATTCAGCGATTCAATGCACACGAGGACTCTGAACCAGGAACGTTCAACGTCCAACCATCAACCACCAACCACGAGCCATCAACCAGCCTCATCGCCAACGCAACCGATAGTACCGCTGGTCCAAACTCGGCGCATCGGCATCCACGAACTCCATCATTCCCTCCTGCGTGGCGGTGACCGTGCCGATCTCACGCCACTCGATCAGGTCCTCCGACGCTTCGACACTGAAGCTGATTCCGGCGCTGCCGGTCGCGTGGATTCGTACTCGTCCGTCAGACTCGACGACAACCGACTGAATCACCGGTGAGGGAACGGGAATGCGCACGGTCACATCCGCTTGGCCGGGCCGAGGTTCCGCGTTTCCAGCCAGGTCGCGGGCAACGCAGATGAACCAGTACGTCAGGCTCACGTCGAGCCGTCCAGCGGCAACATCGATCTCCGCGCGCACGCCAGCGAGCAGATCGTTCGTACCGCCGTGCAATGGCACTGTGGCCTCGTACCGCTTCAATCCGGGAGGTATGGCAATGACCTGCCCTTCGAACTCGACTTCAGTCAGCTCGGCTGTGGTGGCATCCAGATGCGGATCGAGCAGGTCACTCACCCGGATGTCCTGCGCCGGGGCCGTGGCCTCAGGCAGGTTCTCGAACCGAATCTGGTAAGCGAACAGGCTCTCGCTCGTCACCATCGCCAGGGGCCCCATTCCTGCCGGCGCAACCTTGTCGTTCGGATCGCCGGATCGTGGCACTTGGGAGAAAGAACTGCCCCCGCCTCCACCCGGCATTCCAGGAGAACCGGGCGGCGGTTGCGACGGTGGAGGATCCCACCAAGTCGAGTCGGGAGGTGGATCGTTGTCGGGTGGGAGGACGATTCCGCCCGGGTCGTCACCACCTGGGTCTTCCCCAGACGGGCAGCCAGTGTCCGAAGCGCTGGTGGGTTCGCCAATCACCGCCACTGCCACCCTTCGCGTGGTGCTTCGGCCTTTCCAGTCGGTCACCTTCACGGTGACGGTGTAATCGTCTCCTGCGCGTCCGTAACACGATAGCACCGCACGCGCTGTGCCTCTCGGTGGGTCTTTCAGTTGAATGGAGCAGATGCAGGAGTCTGGGAAGGGTGAGATGGACCACTCGAGCACGAAGTCATGGTCGGTGTATGCGGTTTGGACTCGGCGATCGTCTGGGTCGAAGTAATGATAACTGGATCGGCGGCGAGGCAGACCGCGAAAGAGGCGAGACACGTGGAGACCAGAACACAAGTGCGCCGCGGATGCCCCCGGCGCTCAAATCGTGTCCCTCCGTGCCCGCGGTGGTTTGAGCTGGTCTTCGTGGCGGCGGAACGAGGGAGGTGTCGCGTCAGGTCGGTGGTTGGCGGGCCATGAGGTTTGCGGTTGTCCTTCATTTTGCCGAGTTGGGTGAGTGGATTTGAGTTCATGGCGTCAGGATGTGGGTGAGTTCACGGCCGGAGCGGCTGACGGAGTGCCGCGCTTGATTGCGGCGCGAAAGGGGAGTAGAAATGGAGCATGACATCTGAGGAGATCAAGCGACTGCTGCGCGGGACGGTGTTCCGTCCGTTCACGGTCTTTGCCGAAGGGCAGGCTTTCCACGTACCGCATCCGGAGTCTGCGGCGATCAGCCCGCGCGGGCGAACGCTGGTGGTCTTTCACCCGGACGACGATGCCTATGACCTGCTGGACGTGACCCTCATCGCGCACGCCGAGATCCATGAGCCTTCCGGTCGGGCTTCGTGAGCGCGAAGTCGTGGCGGGCGGTGGCCCTGAAACGAAGTTACGCCCCAAAAGCAGGTTGCTGCGAGGTAGCCTGCACCTTTCTGAACCTCCGATCGGCCACGAGCCAGGACGGAGCGCGCGCGGTCGTCCGTTACAGCCTTTGGCGAACCTCGCCGTTGCTGCCCGCCGGGACGGCGGGCGGTCCGCCGGCCCCTGGGCCATCGGGCGTGGCCTCGTGCAAGCGCACGTGCCCAGCGACCATGAACTCCGTAGCCGCCGACGTGAGTCGGCGCTGATGCTCGTCCTTGGCGGAGCGAAATGGCGCGGACTGACCTGCCTGCGCCGAGGCTTCAGCAGGCAGGCGTCCGCGGCTACGAGGTGGGCTGAGAGTCTCATTGAGAATCGTGTTGTATCACGAGGTTGGTTTCGCCAGGCCGGCGGCGACGAAGTGCCGGACGAGTTCGTCGAGGTCGCACAGGACGACGGATCCGGACTGTGTCTCCCAGGCCAGCCAGCGGCCCGAGCGGTCGAACGCGGCCGTCCACTGGCGCTCCGACTGCAGTGTGAAGTCCAGTCCGCGCCGCGCATCGTGCACCTCAACGCCACGGTGCGCGCTGCCGAAGTGGACTGTGAGTCGCGGATGCGGCCCCACGGCGATGGGCGCTCGGGCCAAGGGCTGCCACCGGTTGGTCGCCGCCAGCGGCATGAGCAGCCAATTCGTTCCATCAAGACTGAAAGCCAAATGTTCGGACGCGGCATCGAAACAGGCCTGACGCCATCGCCAGGGACTGGACGTGGGCAGCGAGAGCAGCACACGCGCGGAGGGGCTTTCCGCAAGGACCAAACCGCGCTGTTCCTCGGCGTCAACTATCCGCGTCCCTTCGACGACGAGGTATTTCCCGTCGGGGGAGGCCGCGGTCGAGATGATATGTCGGTTGAAGTTGGTGATGGTGTGCAACACGGCGTCCGGCTGCGCGGCGAACAGGTTGCGCAGCCGGACCACGCGCGGGTGTTCCTGCCAGGAGAGGCTGAGATTGGGGAACCGGTCTCCCTGGACTGTCTCCGTGCGCCAGAGGTAGAGCGCGTTGGTCGAGTCGTAACTCAGCACATCGACAAGCCCGGGCGGCAGCGGCCAGGACCGCAAGCGGCGGCCTGTCGTCAGGTCCCACAGTTGAGCCTCCCGGCCGGTGCTGATGGCGAGCAGCCCTGAGTCAGGACTGAAGGCCAGGGCGCAATTGTCGGGGCTCACGCCTTGAGGCCCTTGAAGCAGCCAAAGGAGCTGGACCCGCTCGGTGTCCCACACGCCCACTTGCCAGTCGAATCCAACGCAGGCCAGGCGGTCGCCTCGGGGCGAGAACGTCGGGCGAGTCACCATTGCCGACGGTCCGCGCAGGGTCGCGATGCCGCGTCCGTTTGCCAGTTCCCACAAGTGCACGGAGCTGTTCGTTCCTCCGGCGCGTGCGCTTGCGGCCAAGTGCCGGGCATCAGCACTGAAGGCCAGCGCGTCGCAGTGATCGCCCCGGTCCAGGTCCAAGAGAGGCTGACTCATGGCAAGATCCCAGATCTGCACTGGTCCCCGTCCGCCGGAAGCCAGGACCATCCGATCCGGGCTGAAGGCCAGGCAGTTCACTTCGGTGTGTGTGCTGCGCAGCAGAGCGGTGAGGCGCTGAATCCCGGCATCATAGACCCCGATGCTGCCGCTGCCGTCCCCAGCCGCGATGAGCCACGCATGCTCTGTTCCTTCCACGGACCCCGAGCGCCGGCGGCTTTCCGCAATGGCGAGACAACGCGGGGCAAGCCCGGAGAACCGGAAAGGCGTCAGTCGGCGGTTGGCGACCAAATCATGGAGCAAAACGCGGGCATTGACCGGCCCGATACCTATCGCGACGAGTCCTCCATCCGGGGACAGCGCCAACGCTGTAGCCTTCGGTGCAGGGACAGGGTCAGCCCCACCGGAACTGGCGCTTTCTGAAAACACTTGGCCAGCCGCGAGTTCGCAAACCGGCAGAGTTCGCAGGAGGCGTCCGGTCGGGAGTTCCCAAAGCACCACGACGTCGTTCGTCGTCGGCACCCCGACCTCGTTTATCGTTCGATCCTCGAGCACGACGGCCAGGCGCCGCTCATCCTCCGACACGGCTGCGAGGACGTTCGAGGTCCCCGTCGGGAGCATCAGCCGAGCCGGCAGCGCCACTTCTCCAAGCGATTGGCGCCGAAGGGAAGACCAGACCGTCAGCCTCCCCGCTTGGCTCTCGAGAAGTTGTATCAAGGTCCCGGGCGGGTAAGCTACCGCGGGCGCCGGGTACGAATGGAGGGGAACAGGATTCGTTGCCGAGGAATCGGTAGGGTTCCAGACCTGGACCTGGTCCGACCCTGCCAGGAGCAATTGCGTGGTCCGGGAGTCGGCCTTGGGATCGAACCCAACCTGCCGGGTTCCTGGAGCCTGGCATGGGCCCAGCAGCCATGCTTCCCAGCCCTCGAGTGTGTTGGCCAGCGTGTTAACATAGTATGGCTTGCGCTTGAGAAAGCTGGCTGCGGCAGCCAGTTCATTGCTCGCCTTGACCGACCAGCCGATCTGCCGAACGGGCGTGCCGAAGACCATCATCTGGGCTGACTGTAGCCGGACTTGTGCTTCCTCTTCCCGTAGTCGGCGAACTTGGTTGCGATACCGGAAAAGGGCGTCGGAGAGAGCTACGAGCACCGTCAAGACACTCAGGGCGCAAAGCGCGGCCAGGGCCGGCTTGCGGCGGACCCACATCCAGAGGCGCTCGAGGTCGCCGACCGGCCGAGCCTGGATCGGGCGCCCTTCGAGGAATCGTTCGAGGTCCTCGGCAACAGCCGACGCGGTCGCGTAACGCCGCCCGGGCACTTTCTCGAGGCACTTCAGGCAGATGGTCTCGAGGTCCACTGGCACCGCGGGATTGAGTCGGGAGGCCGGACGCGGGTCGCTTTCCGTCACCTGCCGCGCGGTCTCGAGCGCCGTCTGACCAACAAACGGTGGCCGGCTGGTGAGCATCTCGTACAAGACCGCGCCGAGACCCCAAACATCGGTCGCGGTGGACACCGCCTTCCAGTCTCCACGCGCTTGTTCGGGCGACATGTAGGCCGGCGTGCCCATCGGCGTGCCGGTTTGGGTCAGGTGGATGGCCCGCTCGCGGAACTGGGCCAATCCGAAATCGCCGAGGTGCGGCTCGCCTTGTTTGTCCAGGAGGACATTGCTGGGCTTGACGTCGCGATGGAGCACGCCGTGCTGATGCGCGTGTTGGAGCGCCCGCGCCAGCTTCAGCGCCAAGCGGGCGGCGGCGCGCGCCTCCATCGGATGCTCCGCCAAGGCCGTGGCCAGCGAGGGGCCATCCACCCATTCCATGCTGAAGTACTGGTGGCCGTCGTGTTCCCCGACTTCGTAGATGCCCACGATGTTGGGGTGCGACAACGCGGCGGCGGTCTCGGCCTCATTGCGAAAGCGCTGGACGAGTTCGGGTGAGGCCAGCGCGCCCGCGTGCAGGAGTTTGAGGGCGACCCGGCGACGCAGCGTGCGTTGTTCGGCCTTGAAGACGACCCCCATCCCACCCGCGCCCAACGGCTCATCGATTTCGTAGTCCCCGACATAACGGATCAGCAGGCCGCGCGCCGCGGTGGTGAGCGCCGGGCCCGTGCCGTCGGTGGAAGTACTCGCGTCTTCGAGTGAAGCACTCAACAGACATTGCGGGCACAGCCCCTCGGCCGTGTCGGCCAGGCTCCTCCCGCACTTCGGACAGGTTCTTGGCGTGGTCATGTGAAGTCGCCCGCACGAGCAGGCAGCAGCACCCTTCAATGGGATAAACGACGGACTGGCGCGCTGGTTACTCCAAAGGCCTTACCTGATTCCTCCATGGGGTTGATGACTTGGGCTGGTCTGCGACGCGCCTCGCTAGCCAGATCTAATCGGTTGCATCCGCAGCGCCCTTCCCATGCAGCTCGTAGCCGTGGACGCCTGCCTGCCGAAGCCTCGGCGCAGGCAGGTCAGTCCGCGCCATCTCGCCCCGTCCAAGACAAAAACCAGCGGCGTCTGACGACGGCGGCTACGGAACCGAACTCATCCGTCGCAGTGTCAACTCCCCAGAACCCGAATCAAATAGCGGATTTCCTCGTCGATCTCGTCGGCACTCTCGACCGTCTGGCCCACCTCCTCCCGCAGGAGTTCGCGCAGGCGCGTGCGAAGCCGATGGACGGCGACTTTGAGCGCGTTCGGCGTCGTGCCCAGTTCCCTGGCCACGTGCTCGTAGTCGCCGCGCTCGACATCGCCTTCGAGGAACACTCTGACCCGGTCGAACCACTCCGCTTTCGCCCCCGCCTGCAACTCTTCGCGGAGCCGTTTCAGTGACCGATCGATCAGCGCTCGCGCCCAGACCCGGTCGAATTGGTGCTCGGGCGGATGGGGATCGGCAGGTTCGAGGCGATAGCGCGCTTCGGCGTCGAGGGCGTCCCAGGGCAGGGTCAGGGCGTCTCCACCGCGTTTGCCGGCGCTCGCGCGTTTCGCTTGATCGAGCAACAGGTTGTTGGCGCAGCGCAGCAGCCAGGTTCGCATCCTCCCCTTCTCGGGAGCCACGCCTTCGAGACCATGGTCAGCCACCAGTTTGAGGAACAGGTCTTGCACCAGGTCCTCGGCGTCTTCGGGCGTCGCACCCCGGCGGCGGAAGTAGGCGTAGAGCGGATAGAAGTAGGTTTGATACAGCCTGGCCTGCGCATCGAGGTCGCCGCGCTTGGCCTCCCCGATCACCCCCCAGAGCGTGGTGACGAAGACCCGGCGATCTGCTGATCCACTGGGCACGGCATCCATGGTCACACGCCCATGGAATCACCGGCGTACCCGAAATCAAAGTGCAAACTGAGCCCGCCGACACAGGACCACGGCGAATTGGTGAGCGCCCGGAAGGCGGAGGGGGGACGTCTCGTCCCCGGCCAACGCGAATGAAGACGGTGTTCACCGGCGACGGGCCGTCGCCGTTCCGGTTCTTGAATCCGCCCTGACCCACGGACGCGTCCAGCTCAGCCACACGGGGCGGGGAGGGCCCGTCCCCCGCCGCTGGTGAATCAGGGTGGGGACAAGCTGTCCCCACTCACTCCGCGAGCAACCCGGAACGGGCGTTGGATCCAACCATGACTCACACCTCGCGACACTATCCAGGGCCTATCCGAGGTTTCGCCTCTTCAGGGCGTCAGCGCACGGTAGAATCGGCTGGGTCGGGACGCGGCCCCGGGATCGGAGACCTTGACGCCTTGGACAGTGGCCACGACCTGGGTCAGGTCGTTCCAAGTCTTCAGATCGTCCGAGTACTGGACGCGATGAGTCTGACCCGGCTCAGCGTGGAAAGTGAATTCGAAGGCGCCCTCCGCAGTGAATGCGCCACTCCTGACGATGATCGCCGGCATGCGCCTGGGCACCAGCGTCACGGCGTCGAAGAAGGCGACGTGATCCCCGGAAGTGCCCGTCGCGACAAAGGACAAGCTGTGGCTTCCCGCAGTGGCCTGGAAAGTGAATGTCTTCCCCGTAAAAGGCTGGAACGAAACTGTAGCGTCCGACCCGATCCCCACCCCATCCAGTTGCACTACGTACGCCAGGTTTCCGTCATACGGGCGGGCGGGTGAATCCGCTCTGCGACCGGCGACCAGGTAGGACAGCTCGTAAAGCCCAGTCGCCGGCAAAACGATGTCCTGTGCGATCTCCCCCACCTCGGCCTCGCATTGCAGAAACGCGGCCTGTTCGCCTTCCGACGCGGCCGGTGCGTCGAAAACCGGCGTCGAGTCGCCGGGACTGGGGTGGACGATCCCCGACCAGCGGTTGAACCGCCAAGCTGAACCCTCCGGATTGTAAGCATGGGCGTCGTAAGGAATGTCGGGCATTTCAAAACCGCCCTCTCTCAACTCAAACACATGAAACCGGAGATTCGGCCCGAAATGGCTTGCGTGCTCGGACCCGGAAGATGACTGAGCCACATCAGGAAACGCCAGCGAAGCACCGTGGGCATAGCAGGGATTGGTCCAAACGATCTCGGGAGCCTGGACTATCGAGGCGGAAGCAGGGTAAGGATCGGTCGCACCTTGCGCGTGGTAGGCGCCGATATGGTAAGTCCCGGGTGTCAGGATGACGGGTGAAATGCCGATCCACCTGAAGTCGGTCGACAGCTCCGGGCTAGTCCTGCAAGAAGCGCGCTTTTTTGAGGGAGCAGGAAGAAAAAGCTCGAAATGCCTGTGTTCATTGGTTGAAACTGAGTTCGTTACAAGACAGGGCAAACAACGAACCAAGCATTTCGAGTGAAAA
>JAKLFY010000171.1 GCA_022710935.1 Verrucomicrobiota bacterium | reverse complement strand
CGAGATCCTGCGCCACATCGACGGCGTCATGTACGTCGAGCCCACGAGCGGGCTCCTGACGATCCGCCTGGTACGCTACGACTACGACCCCGAGACGATCCCGGTGCTAGATGCGGATTCCTGCACGGTGAAGTCATTCGCCCGCCCGTCGTGGGGCGACCTCAAGAACACCGTGCGGGTCGGGTACGTCAGCCGCGACGCCGGGTTCATCGAGAGCACTGCCCAGGCCCAGGACCTCGCTGGAATTGAAGTCCAAGGCGGCGAGGTTTCGCTTCAGGAACTCACCCTGCGCGGGCTGTCCAACGCCACGAACGCCCAGCAGGCCGCCGCCCGAGCCCTCGCCGCCCTGGCCTATCCACTGGCCACGATCACGATCGAGGCCGACCGCTCGGCGTGGGCACTGCGGCCCGGGGCGGTGTTCAAGCTCGTCTGGGATCCCCTCGGCATCGACGGCATGGTGTGCCGAGCGGTCCGCGTCGGCACTGGCCGCCTGGATTCGGGCAAGATCGAGATCGAGGCTATGGAGGACATCTTCGCTGTCGACTGGACGGGCTACTCTACGCCGCCCGCCTCGGGCTGGGAAGACCCGTCTGGTGACGTGCCGGCCTTGATCGACCAGGCCGTACTGGCCGCACCCTACGAGGCGGCGAAGAGCTACGGCAATCTGGCGCCCGGCGTTCAGTTAGCCATCACGCTCGCTGCGCGCGGACCAACTGGGATCTCCCTCGGGTACCGCGCGCATGTTGCCGACGGCACCGGCGGCTGGGCGCCGCCGATCGATGTCCCGTTCTTCACGCCCTCAGGGGTTCTCGGCGCGGCGATCGACGAGCTCACGAGCGAGATCGCGGTTACCGCGGGCGTAGACACCGACCGGATCGCGTCGGTCGGCGGGCCCGAATTCGCGCTCGGGGTCAACGTCGCCTGGCTGTCCCATGACGGGATGGAGGAGTTCATCGCGTTTCAGACCGTCGCCCAGGTCGCGGGCGGCATCGCGCTGCAGACTGTCGCGCGCGGCTGTCTAGACACCGCGCCTACGGCATTCCCAGCTGGTACGCGCGTGTGGTTTGTCTCGTACGGCAGCCAGGTCGTGAACATCCGCGGGCCGGTGCCTCCGACCGTCAGTATCTTCAACGACATCCGCTTGCAGCCGTACAACAACCAGAGCGAGTACAACTTCGCGTCGTGCCCGACGTCGCAGGTTGTGGCGACCACGCCGGCGCGGTCGGAGAAGGTGTACTGCCCAACCGACGTTCGGTTTAACGCGCAGATCTATCCTGCGTCGATCGCCGGCGCGCTGACTGTGTCGTGGACGCATCGGAACCGGCATGGGACCTGGAGCTACGCGGACTCCGGCAAGACAGCGACGCCTGAGCCCGGCGCCGAATACGACATCTTGATCTACGGAGAGCTTGGCATGCTCATCCACACCGAGTCGGGACTGACTGGCGTGACCTGGACCTACCTCGAGGCGACTGAGATCGCTGAATCTGGCCTCTCGCGGCTCAATAACCATCTGCGGGTGGTGATTCGGACGTTCGGGGCGGGGCGCTCGCATGAAGGAACTCGGGAGATCGAGTGGGCGTTTGACCGACTATAGGACACTACCTCGTCTGATCCTTTGAATCAGATTTTGCATAAATGCGGTCGGCCGATTTCTGAGCTGCCTCCCTGATTTGCGGCTTGATCCACGCCGGCGAGGAGTTAGCGGCGCGAGAAACCCCTTCCCAGATCTTGGGGCCATTCCCACTAGCGTTCTTAGAAATCACCTTCTTCATCAGATCCCCCTCTCCTGAGTTCGGCCAGCGCGTCCATTTCATCTTTGAGAAACTGAGCGACTGCCGCCTCTCTGTCAATGTGATTTAATGGCGACGAAGCTAGTCTTAAACCTACCGCTTCCTTCGTCACGTCACCACCCTTTTCTTTTCTCTTCACACGGCTGCCGTCCGGCTCAATAGTTGAAAACATTCGCTCAAACCTTCGCGGCGATACACCCCGAAATGAGGAAAATCGGACCTTCCCCAGACTCTCTCCCTCTTCGGCTAATTGAAATGCGATCGCATCACCGTGTAGACGATCAGCAAGGCTCTTGGCGTATGGCTCTATATAAAAAACGTGCTCGATCCCTGATCCCACAATGTGCTTGGCGCAGTTGTGACATGGGAATGTCGTCGAATACAGTACAGCTCCTCGAACTGAAGTCCCGACTCTTCCTGCTGACAGGATTGCCTCCATCTCTGCATGTACGGCTCGTCCAAACTCAGTCAGATTCATGAGGCGAGTATCCTGGAGTAACGTCGATGCTTTATCTTGAATCTCGCTTTGTTCTTCAGGGGAGATTGAGTTCCAACTGGGAACAAGAACCTCTAGAATTTCTCGCAAGCACTCCAGTTTCATTCTCTCATTAGCGTCAAACCCCCGCTCAAGGTCACGATCAGGGTCCTGGCTCGCCCAATACTGGCCACCACCAGCCGCAGGCACTTCGTTCGCGCCGAGCCCGAGCACCTCACCCGGCTTAGACAATATTGCTGCACCGACTTGCCGGGAGAGATCGCCAGAACGCAAAGCAGCTGAGTGCGCCAAGTACATGCCATACTCATCTCGAGTAGGAGTGGTAATCCTCCGGCCAAACAAAAGGTCGAAGTACCGTTGCATTTGATCACGTACCGCTGATTCAGCATCCTCGTCAATACCAGGCGCTTCGATGAAAAAATCCGCCAAGTGATAGGTCTTGGTTACCTGTTGTCCAAATGTAATTTCCTCGCCCGCATCTCTATCTATGAGGCTCTTGGCGCTTTCTTCCGTTATCCCTCGCCGAACATTAAGGTATTCCAATCGGACCTTCTGAGGCGTGTAGATGCCAATCAAGTGAAAGGCGTCACCGTAAACCCTTCGCAAAAGGAGAACTTCGTCCGGGTGCTTCAGCTGATGTAGAATGAAAGCTTGCTTTTCCAAAGACCGCGGCGGCCCTTCTGGGCGCTTCTGATTAATATCCGCGGCCGCATGCATTACAAGTGCGTCACCGCGACGGATTAGTTCCCGTAGTTCGTTCCCTCGATTCATCAATGCGGTCAATCGTGCATCTGCAGGGTCTGATTCGACGGGCGCCAACGTCGGCAAATCACCGTATGCATCCAAATAGTCACTTAATCGAATAACGGCAGCGGAGTAGCCAACGTCTTTCAATTCCCCTTCAAGAACGCTTTCAATGAATCCAATAGGAGATCCTAATGCCCCGACTAGGCCTATGATGATCTCTGGCTCTCGAACTCCCCTTAAATCGAGACTGTGGTGCGCCATATCAGAACAACCCCTCTAGCGTGCTTCTCTTCTGCATTCTGCCGGACTTCGGTCCCAGCCTATTGTGCCCGTGCACCAGGTAATCTATCCGAGAGAAGGATTGACTATAGCAGCATTCGCTATCCCGTTCGACTCTCTTTGCCGAATCACAACGAAGCTGAGTTCGGCCGCTTGGTGGCCGACCTCGACGCGCCCAGTGCCGTCTTCGACCCCAGGTCACGACACCGACCTGCCATCACCAACCAGGCTATCTACGAGTGGCTCCATGGCCATTCCCCAATTCCTCTCACGTCACGATTCTCCTCGCCGTACGGCTACATCCTCGATCGAAAGGCGTTGGATTCCCGGACGTCCTGTCCCCGCTTCGGCGCTTCACCCCCCCTTTGACCTCTGAAGGCGGTGCCTCTGGTCTGACCCTGTATAGGCGCTTCCGCGACCGAATATAAGGGGAGGCGATGTTTCGACGCGACGCGCTCACCAAGGGACGCTACCGGCGAGTGCCCTCTCGGTGGGACACCGAGTTTGGCCGCTGGGTGGCCGACTTCGGCGTGCCCAGCATCGTCGCTGGCCTGGCCCACGACCCCAATCTGCGGGTCACCAACCAGGCGGTCTACGAGTGGCTTCAGGGCCACGCCCCCCAACCGGCACGGGCCATGGCCCTCGTCGAGATGTCCGGCGGTCGGCTCACGCTCGAGGTCATCTACCAGCACAGCCGAGAAGTGCGACCGCCTGCGGGCGCCTCCCCTGGCAACGACCGCGGAGGCACGCGATGAAGATCGATCTGCAGATCGACTCCGCCCCGCTCGTCCTGCGCCTGCAGAACGGCCAGCGCCGCCTGGCCTACGCCGTGGTCAACGCCATCAACAGCACCGCTAAGCGGATCCAGGCAGCCGAACGCCGGCGCATCGAAGAAGAGTTCACGGTCCGCAAGACGGAGTTCATTCAGCGCCAGGCCGCGGTCATCAAGCCGTTTGCCAACGTGATGCAGGGTCGGCCCTACGCGGAGATCGGGGTCGGCCAAAAGCCCCGTCTGCTGCTCTCCGCCTTTGAGCGCGGCGCCGAGCGCAAGCCGTTTACGCAGGGCGCCAGGCGCGTCGCCGAGCCCGTGGTCGGTGGGCCAGCGCGCCCGCAGTTCGCAGCGCAGGTCACGCCCGAGCTGCGCGTCGGCCGTCTCCGTTTCGACCGCACCAAGACGGGCCGCCGGCGCGTCGGCGTCACGCGCACCAAGACCTACCTCGTGCCCGAGGTCGGGATCTTCCAGCGCATCAGCCCCGTCGCGACGCGGCTCGTCTACTTCTTCTCGAAGGGCAAGAAGATCAAACCGCGCCTGCACTTCGTCGAGACGGCAGAGAAAGAAGCGGACAAGTGGTTTCGCGAGGAGATGGAGAAGGAAGTGATCAACGCGATCGCGAGGGCTCGTGGCGAGGGCCTGTGAAAGAAGGGCAAGAAGGGGATGTTTCACCCCCAAGAGGTGAAGAATTCGTAAGTCGTTGCAGGATGGTTCCTTCCGGGGCCAACGGACGCGGGTGCCGGCGACCTCGGTTCACGTAGCGTGGGAGAGTCATGAAACAAGTTTCCACTGACACCAAGGGTTCCAGCACGGACAAGGCCGAGAACCCCACCAACGCGCCCGAAACGGCCGCTGCGGGCGATTCCGCGGGGGCGGACTCCGCCGTCCGCCTGCCCGGAAAACTGGAACACTGGCCCATCGACCGGCTCCGCCCCTACGAGCGGAACCCACGAACCCACAGCCCCGAGCAGATCACCAAGATCGCCGCCAGCCTGCTCGAGTTCGGCTGGACCAACCCGATCCTCGTCGACGGCGACGCCGGCATCATCGCCGGCCACGGTCGGCTCCTGGCGGCCCGCGAGTTGCGGATGACCACCGTCCCGGTGATCGAACTCACGCACCTGACCGAGGCCCAGAAGCGTGCCTACGTCATCGCCGACAACCGCCTGGCCCTCGACGCGGGATGGGACGAGGACCTGCTGGCCGAGGAGTTGAGGGCGCTGGAGGGCCTCGACTTCAACCTCGAGCTGACCGGGTTCGGCTTGGACGAGCTGCACGATCTGCTCGACGATGAGACCATCGAGGAAGTCCCCGCTCCGGAGCCGCCCGATGAACCCGTGAGTCAGCAGGGCGACCTGTGGGTCCTGGGCAGCCACCGCCTTTTGTGCGGCGATAGCTCCGACCCCGCGTCGATCGACCGGCTGCTGGGCGGCGCCGAGATCCACCTCGTGAACACCGATCCGCCCTACAACGTGAAGGTCGAGCCCCGGTCCAACAACGCGATCGCCGCCGGGCTGTCGAGCTTCCCGGCGGCCAAGAGCGCGGTGGAAGCCTCCGACGCCCGCGGCATGCACCACCAGGGGTTCGACCTGGCCCGCCACAAGACCAAGTCGAAGCCTACCGGAAAGATGCGCGCGAAGGACCGCCCCCTGGCCAATGACTTCGTGTCGGACGAGGCCTTCGACGAGCTGCTCCTGGCCTGGTTCGGGAACATCGCGCGGGTGCTGCAGCCAGGTCGCTGCTTCTACATCTGGGGCGGCTACGCCAACTGCGCGAACTACCCCCCGGTCTTGAAGGCATGCAGCCTCTACTTCAGCCAGGCGATCATCTGGGTGAAGGAACACCCCGTGCTGACCCGCAAGGACTACATGGGCAACCACGAATGGGCGTTCTACGGCTGGCGTGAAGGGGCGGGGCACAAGTTCTACGGCCCGACGAACGCCGTCGATGTGTGGGCGGTCAAGAAGGTCAACCCAAAGAGCATGGTCCATCTGACCGAGAAGCCGATCGAACTGGCCGTGCGCGCGATCCAGTACTCCTCAAAGCAAGGCGAGAACGTGCTCGACCTGTTCGGCGGCAGTGGGTCCACCCTCATGGGTGCCGACCAGATCGGCCGGCATGCGTTCCTCATGGAACTCGATCCCGCCTACACCGACGTGATCGTCATGCGGTGGCAGGAGGCCACCGGACAGCAGGCCACGCTCGACGGAGACGGACGCACGTTCGACGCGGTCGCCGCTGACCGCGGGGCTGCTCGGGATGAGTAGGCGGTGGCCAGGCAAGCGAAGAAGGAGTTGATCTCCCAACGCGAGTACGCTCGTCGGCTCGGCGTCTCCCACGTGGCAGTCCAGCGCGCCGTGAAGACGGGGCGGATTTCGACCGTGGACGGGAAGGTCGACCCGGCCCAGGCCGACCTGCAGTGGCAGGAGAACACCGACCAGAGCAAGCCTCGCAACCGGATCACGGGCAGGCCAAAGCAAGGCAGGACGCCCGGAGAGCCATCTGAACCCATGGACATGGGCGCTGCCGACGAGGTCATCGGCGGAACCAACACGGCAACCGGCTACGCCAAGGCTCGCGCCGCCCGCGAGCTGTACCAGGCCCAGCTGGCCAAGCTCGAGCTTGACCGGCAGCGCGGCACCCTGATCCGGGCCGACGAGGTCCGCATCGGGGCCTTCAATATGGCCCGCAAGGCCCGCGACCAGTTGATCGCCCTGCCCGAGCGCGTCGCCGCTCTGTTAGCAGCTACCCAGGAGCCCGCCGAGGTCCAGCGCATCCTCGAAGAGGAGATCGAACGGATCTGCCAGGAGGTCGCGGATGCAGAACGGCCGTGACGTCTATGAGACCGCCTACCGGGCGGGCTGGCGCCCCGAGCCGCGGCTGACCGTGAGCACCTGGGCCGACGCGCACCGTGTCATGGGTAACCGCGCTGGCCACGCAGCGACCCACTGGCGCACGGCGACCACGCCTTACCTGCGCGAGATCATGGACGCCTTGGGGCCCCGCTCGCCGGCGCGCAGAGTCGTCTTTATGAAGGGCTCCCAGCTGGGTGGCACCGAAGCAGGGAACAACTGGCTCGGGTTCGTCATGCACCACTCGCCCGGTCCGATTCTGGTCCTGCGCCCCACCGTGGACGAGGCCAGGCGCTTCAGCCGGCAGCGCCTCGACCCCATGATCGCCACGACTCCGGTGCTGCACGACCTGGTCCGCGAGGCGCGGGCGCGCGACGGCGGCAACAGTCTTCTTATCAAGGAATTCCCCGGCGGGGTCCTGTTCCTGACGGGGTCGAACTCGGCCACCGGCGTCAAGTCGATGCCGATCCGCTGGCTCTTCTGCGACGAGATCGACGAGTACCCGGGCGACGTGGACGGCCAGGGCGATCCGATTGCGCTCGCGGAGAAGCGGACCACGGGGCCCACCTACTCCCGCCGGAAGATCTTTCTCGTCTCCACTCCCACGATCAAAGGCATCTCCCGGATCGAACGGGAATACCTGGTCTCGGATCAGCGGCGGTACTTCGTCCCCTGCCCCCACTGCGGCAACTACGACTGGATGCGGTGGGAGAACATCCGCTGGCGCGACGACGACCCTAAGACCGCAGTGCTGACCTGCGTCGCCTGCGGCGTCCTGATCGAAGAGCGGTTCAAGACGCAGATGCTCAGCCAGGGTCAGTGGCGCCCTACGGCCGTCGGCAACGGCGACACCATCGGGTTCCACCTCTCCAGCCTCTACTCCCCCCTTGGCTGGCTGCCGTGGGCGGCAACCGTCGCCGAGTTTCTGGAGTCCAAGGAGAACCCCCTCCGGCTGAAGAACTGGGTCAACAGCGTGCTGGGCGAGACTTGGGAGGAGCGCGGTGACACCGTCGACCCCGACAGCCTGCTCACCCGAGCCGAGCGGTATACGGCCGAGGTCCCAAACGGCGCGGGCGTGCTCGTCGCGTCGGTCGACGTGCAGGGCGACCGCCTCGAGTGCGCGGTGAAGGGCTACGGCGTCGCCGAGGAGTCCTGGCTGGTCGCCTTCTCCCAGTTCCATGGCGACCCCGGGCGCGACCAGGTCTGGCTCGATCTCGACCGTTTCCTGCGGCAAGAGTTCACCCACGAGAGCGGCCAGAAGGTCCCGATCACCTGCGTGGCCGTTGACAGCGGCGGGCATCACTCCGAGCAGGTCTACCGCTTCTGCCGCGCCCGGATCGACCGGCGCGTGTTCGCCGTCCGCGGTGGTTCCGAGCGCGGCAAGCCTCTAGTCGGTCGCCCCTCCGATCACAACCGCTACCGGGCGAAGCTGTTCACCCTCTGCGTCGACACGGGCAAGGAGATCGTGTACTCGCGGCTGCGGATCGGGAGCTCGGGGCCGGGCTACTGTCATCTGCCCGAGTGGATCGACGCCGAGTACGTGGCGCAGCTGACCGCCGAGAAGGCCATCCGCAAGTGGGTGAAGAACCGCGGAAC
>JAKLFY010000170.1 GCA_022710935.1 Verrucomicrobiota bacterium | reverse complement strand
GGCCACGGAATCCTCGAGGATGTCCGCGCCGTGCTCGACGCCTCCTGGGATGCACCAACTGTCCCCTGCATGGACCTCGTATGTCTCGGCGCCAATCGATAGCCGGATGCGGCCCGTGACCAGGTAGCCGGTTTGCTCGTGCGGATGGGAATGGCGCGGCAGCACAGCCCCCTGGCCCAGCCGGAATTCCGTCATAAGGGTCTCGTCGCCATGAACCAGCGTCTTGCGCTCGATACCGTCCAAGACTCGCCGGTAGCCCGTGTCGCTTCGCTTCTCGAACATGCCCCAGGATGACCCAACCAAGTGCAGTCGATCAACCCGCCAAACGCGAATCTGGCGCTAAGCCGACCCCAGCCCAATGACGGTGAACGTGTTCGGGGGGGCAACCGCGAACCACGCCAAACATGCGAAAAGGGGGGACCCCGGCAGAAGTGCTTTCGCGTATTCCGGGTGTTCCGCAGTTCAATCTGGGGCTGGGTCAGTGCACACCAATAACGCGGAACGTGTTCGGGGGGCAACCGCGAACCACGCCAACCACGCGAAAGTGAGTGACAGGCAAGCTTTCGCCATTGGCTCCTCTTTCGCGTATTCGCGTGTCTAGCGGTTGAGTCCGGGCTGGGTCAGTGCACACCAATGACGGTGAACGTGTTCGGGGGGGGCAACCGCGAACCACGCCAACCACGCGAAAAGCTGGAACGGCTGACTTTCGCCGTTAGTTCCCTTTCGCGTATTCAGTGTGTTCAGTGTGGTTAGCGGTTCAATCTCTAAACACTTAACGCTCAACGTGCAACGCTCAACTTTCAACGTTCAACCAGTTGCCCATCAAGCCTCAACCTTCCCCCATCAACTCGTTCTCCAAAGGCCGCCACCCACTGCAATTCTGCCAGAACTTTGTATGGGGGGGTGTCCGTAGATGTCACACCCCCTCGCGTAAACTTGCAGGCGAACAATCCAGGACGATCTTGGTTGTGAGGGCCAAGCCGGGAGGTGGGGGAGGGGAAGTGCAGATCGGAGTTCGGAGATGGGAGATCGGGGGCCGGGGTCGGGACCGCCTTTTCGCCGTCCACGGCCAAAGTCCGGTCCATCAACCATCAACGGCCGACCATCAGCCAAGTGCCAAGCGCGGTATGAGAAAGGAAACAGAACATGAATGAAGTCATCGCCGGCCATTTCGCCCGCCTCGCTCTGGCGCCGGCCCAGAGCCACCGCAACATCGTCGTCTTCCCCTTGCTCGGCCCGGATGCGGGCCCCGCGCCGTACCTGACGCTCGGCGAAGCCCTGTCCAGTCAATGCCTCACCGTGACCGAGATCTCCGAAGGCGGCTCGGTGCCCGAACTGAAGGTCATCAGCCAAAGCGACCGGCCCATCCTGCTCCTGGATGGCGAGGAACTGGTGGGCGCAAAACAGAACCGGGTGCTGAACACGACCATCCTGCTCAAGGAACGTGCGGAGACCAAGATCCCGGTCAGTTGTGTCGAGCAGGGGCGATGGTCGTACGCCTCCGCCCATTTCGCCGATTCGGACGCCGTGATGTCGCACAGATGCCGCGCGTCCAAGGTGCGATCCGTTTCCGAGTCGCTCGCCGCCGGTGCGCACTATTCCTCTGACCAGGGGGAAGTCTGGCGGGAGGTGGCGGCGCTGCATCAGAGCGCAGGCGTGGCCTCGCCCACCCACGCCATGCAGGACGTGTTCAAAGCACGCGCAGCCGAGCTCGAGGCGTGTACGCGCGTCTTCGCCCCGACCGCCGGCCAGACGGGCCTGTTCGTGGTGATCGACGGCGAGGTGGCCGGGTTCGACCTCATCGCCCACGCGGACGCCTATGCCAAACTGCACCCCAAACTGCTCAAGAGCTACTTGATCGACGCCCTGCTGGAGCCGGAGCCGCGTTTGGCGGACGCCGCCCAGGCTGCTGCCGCCGCGCAGGCCTTCCTGCACGAAGCCGGCGAGAGCGACGAGAAGGTCTTTGAATCGGTCGGCTACGGCCGAGACTACCGGTACCAGAAACCGGGGTTAGCCGGGTCGGCTCTGGTCCACGAGGATCGGGTGGTGCACATGGCCTTCTTCCGGCTGCCGAAGACCGAATCCGCTGGAAGCCGGATGTCCTCTCTGCGCCAACGCCGACGCCGATTCACCGAATGAGAACGGGCGTCGTGAGATGACATTGCCAAAGGCATTTCAGCGGAACCGGCGGGGGGCCACTAATACCGTCGTCGATCAGCGCCTCAAAGGGTGAGGCTGGTCTTGCCGTCGACGTGCCTTCTCACTCGGTCACTCGACTGGGAGCGCGTTATCGGCTGCGCAACATCGCAATCGGGCGCCTGGATGGGCACGCATGCACCTTGACTACGGACACCTTCTTTTCCTTCCCTCGATTCGCGAGGGACCTTGTCTTCGTCCGTACGTATGGGGCCCAGGAACGTCGGAGCCAGCAACCGCGATTGCAGTCGTTTGCGGTGGTCAGTTCGATGACCAGAATCAAGGATGACCGCCACAACTCGAATCCCAACTGCCGGAACCGGAGTCGGTTGCGCACCCACGCCCATCCCCGGTCAGGCCGTCCGCATCCGCACCCGCACGTACCTCGTCGAATCCGTCCAACCTTCCCCCGGCACGGGCACGCTGATTCGCCTGGCCTGCCTCGATGACGACGCCCAGGGCCAGTCGCTCGAAGCTGTCTGGGAACTGGAACTGGACCCCGAGATTCTCGACCGCAAAGCGTGGCAGTCCATCGGCAAACGGGGATTCGACAATCCCCCGCACTTCAGCGCCTTTATCCACACGCTTCGATGGAATTGCGTCACCGCGACCGACCCGCGCCTCTTCCAGGCCCCATTCCGGGCTGGCATCCGCCTCGACGCTCACCAGCTTGAGCCGCTGCGCAAGGCGCTCCTGCTCCCCCGCGTCAACCTGTTCATCGCCGACGACGTGGGCTTGGGCAAAACCATCGAAGCCGCCCTCATCGCCAGCGAACTGCTCTTGCGCCGACGGGTCCGGGAAATCCTGGTGGCCTGTCCGCCTTCGATGGTTCCGCAGTGGAAGGACGAGTTGGAGGCGCGCTTCGGCCTCACCTTCGAGGTCCTCGACCGCGCTTACCTGGAGCGTATCCGCCAGGAACGCGGCTACGGGGTGAACCGGTGGACCACGTTCCCGCGCTTCCTGATTTCCCACAAACTGCTCATTGACGAAACCTACACCGGCCCTCTCCGCGACTGGCTCGACAATCCGCGCCCCGGGTCGCTCCTGATTCTCGACGAGGCCCACCACGCCGCCCCGTCCAGCGGCGCGAAATACGCCATTGATTCCCGCATCACCCGCGCCAACACAATTCTCGGCATGGGTTTCACCTTCGATGATACGGACAAGAATGGGGTGGCCAATCCGCTCGCGCTCATGCGTGAACTCATTGCCAAGAACCCACGAAACGCCGACCGGATCTTTCCTTATCTCGGAGGCGAGGAAGTCAGCGACGACCCGCAGCACAGTCACGACCGCTACGTCATCCAATTTGCAGACTTTCCACTGCGGCGTGTCGAGATGGGTTGTTCTTGGGCGAGTGCAGACGCCAAAAAACGCGAAGCCTGGCTTCGAGCCGGTGTCGTTCCGCTCGATTAACCGTCCGCCAGTGAACGGGCACATACTTCGAAGCGTAGCAGTCTGTGCGAATGACGGGGAAGATTTGAGAGTCAAGACCCCTCCTTGGTTCTCCCGTTATGCCACATCGGGCCGAGCCAATCAAACGACGTTGCGCAGTGTCAGTAGACCACGCCTCCCACCACCCTGGCGATGCCTGCTCCTCCCCAGGCATTGAATTCAATGAACGCTTAAGGCAGCATAGGGAAAATGAAGAGCCCATTTGTGCCGCGCACCATCTGGTTTATATCCATTCTCCTCGCGTCGCCCCTGCTCGTCTCCAGTGCCACGCCCAAACTGCCTGGGGTCGGCGCGGCGATGCAATCGGCCGTGGAGGCGCGCGACCTGTCCGGCGCGGTCACCGTGGTCGTCACCAAGGACAAGGTCCTCCATTGCGAAGCGACGGGGCAGGCCAACCTCGCCAAGAATGAGCCCATGCGTCCGGACTCCCTGTTCTGGATCGCGTCGATGACAAAGCCCATCACGGGTGTTGCGGTGCTGATGCTCCAAGACGAGGGAAAGCTCAACGTGGTGGATCCGGTCGCTAAGTACATCCCCGAGTTCGCCGCCCTCAAGACGCCCTCGGGCCGCGCCGCCAACCTGACGATCGCCCAGGTGCTGACGCATACGTCCGGCTTGGGCGAGGCCGGCCGGGACGGGGCCGCCAAGGCGCGCACACTGGCGGATCTCATCCCTCTCTTCCTGGCCGCACCGATGCAGGACGAGCCTGGGACCAAGTGGAGATACTGCCAATCTGGTATCAACACCGCCTCCCGGATCGTTGAGATTGCCAGCGGCATGTCCTTCGACGTCTTTCTCCAGAAACGCCTCTTCGACCCCCTCGGCATGACCAACACAACGTTCTATCCCGCCCGGATGCCATCCGCGCACCTTGCCGTCGCTTACACCAAGAACCGGAGTACGGGGGCGCTCGAAGCGGCACCCCCACCTGCAGCGTACGGCGTCGAAGGCCGCCCCCCGATGGGCAACGGCGGTCTCTTCTCGACCGGTCCCGATTACGCGCGATTCTGCCAGATGCTCCTGGCCGGAGGCTCCTTCGAGGGGAAGCGCTACCTCAGCCCCGAAGCGATCAAGTTGCTGAGGACAGTCCAGACGGGGGACCTGCCCACTGGTTTCTTCCAGTCGTCCGACCAGGGCAATCGCGGCGCCAACTACGGCTGGGGCATCGGCACGTGCATCCTGCGCGCTCCGCATCCAGGCGTGACGGCCATGCTCGGGGCGGGAACCTACGGCCATGGTGGCGCCTGGGGGACGCAGGCTTGGATCGACCCGGTGCGCGGCGTCGCCTACATCCTCATGCTCCAGCGTGCGGACATTGGCAACAGCGATGGGAGCGAGTTCCGCCGTGCCTTCCAGCAAGCCGCCGCGGATGCACTCCCAAGGTGATCGAGTCCGACCGTGCCGCTCCAGAATCGACACTGCGATCCGGGAACCCCGTCAGACTCCATGAATGCAGTCAGGGACTTGCCTGCCGATCACAGCGCAACCTCGATGAGCGCCTGGGGGATCGCCGTCGCCACGCGGGTCATTTTCGCGATGATTCTGACGCTGGCCGGGGCGCTGAGCTGGGCCGCAGAATCCGGTACCCAACCGCCGCCGATCCGCGGCGAAATCGTGCTGGCGCGAGCCAGCCACCCGTGGATGTCGCAGCAGATCGAAGAGCCTTGCATTCTGCCCAATCCCAAGGTGCCCGGGCGCCTGATCATGTTCTACTCGGCTGTCGCGTCCTCGAATCGGGTCGTGGCGGCCGTCGGCAAGGCCTGGGCGGACACGCGATCGCCTTTCCGCTGGCACCAGGACGAAGCGAATCCCGTTTTCGGACCTGCCGGGCGTGGCTGGGACTCGACCACCATCCGCCTCGATGCGGTGCTCTACATCCCGGAAGAGGACGCTTACTACATTGATGGTGCCTGGGAGATGTGGGGCGTCGCTTGCGACCGTGCGATCGTCACGCGCCCGGATTGTGCGCCGCTGTATATCCCTGGCCCCCTGGCTGGAAGTCCTGGACGATGAACCCTCGAAATCGCCTTACGACCCCGTATTCCTGCTGCGCGTTGCTGAGCCCACAGAACCCCGAGACATCGCGCCACCGCTGCCGTGGTACCTGGCTCTGCATGCTGGCGGTGTGCGCCGGGCTCGCGGTCGGGCTCAACGGCCCGCCAGCGCGGGCGACAGGTCTGCGGGCCGGCGTCGCGCGGATCGACATTACCCCGAGCCAACCTGTGATGCTGGCCGGTTACGCGAGTCGGAAGGACCTTTCTCGGGGCGTGCACGATCCGCTGTCGGCGCGCGCCGTTGCTTTCGAGCAGGACGGCCAGCGACTTGTGCTCGTCTCGATCGACAACCTCGGCTTCTACAACCGCACCGCCGAGCCGTTGCGCACGGCCATCCTGGAGGCATCCGGACTCAAACCTGCCGAGCTGTTTCTCTCCGCCATTCACACACACAGTGCGCCGACGCTGACGCTGGATGCGGAGAAAGGCCACTCGAACAACGTCGCTTACACACGCGCGCTTCAGGCCAAGCTGGTTGAAGCGGTGCGCAAGGCCCTCGATCAATTGGCCCCAGTCGAAATCAGCGCGGGCTCGGGGTCCTCTCCGGTGGGCGTCAACCGCCGGGAAGTCGTCCAGGACGATGCGGGCAAACCGAAGATCGTGCTCGGGCGTAATCCGTCGTCGCCCACCGACCGCGAGGTGCAGGTGCTCAAGCTGGCGCGGCCGCCCGAAGCTGAGTTGGTCGCTGTGCTTTTCGCCTACGCAACCCATAGCACTTCGCTGGGGCCGAAAAACTACCTGGTGAGCGGCGACATCCATGGCCTGGCCGAGCAGTTCCTCGAACGCTACCTGGGGAGTGCGGTGGTGGCACCCGGGTTCGCGGGCGCCTCCGGCGACATCGATCCGTGGGTGCGCGTCCTGCCTGAATTCCGGACCGACAAGGGATGGATCCCGGAACCCATTCTGATGGGGACGATGCTGGGTGAGGAGGTCGCCCGAGTGATCGAGGGCATGAAGGGCTCGACCACCAATGGACCGATCAAGACCTTGTTTAAGACCGTCGAACTGCCCTGCAAACCGGGCGCAGCGGCGTCGGCTCCCGCCGAGGCCACACGCCCGTTGAACCTGAGCCTCGGGCGGGTCGGTGAGGTTGCCTTCGTGGGTTTGGGCGGGGAGGTGTTCAACGGGATCGGCCAGGCCATCAAAACCGCATCGCCGTTCCGGAGCACATTCATCTTCACCCACTGCAACGGTGCCGCCGGCTATGTGCCCACGCGGGCAAGCTACGCCGAGGGCGGCTACGAAGTGCAAAGCAGCCCCTTTGCGCCGGGTGCGGGAGAGCAGTTGATCGAAGCGGCGCTCCAAGGGCTGAGGGACCTGCAGTGGACCGTTTCCAACCCGCAAACAGAATAACCAGTGAACACAGTGTTCGGCTAGTTTCGCTTGCGTCTCGACGGATCTCAATCGAGATCGGCCAGGGCAACGCGCACCACCTGGACCGCTTCCTTCTGGCGCGAGACGATGACGTAGAGATGGCCATCGTGAATGAGCGTGTGCGGGTAGCCGTACTCGCCGCCTTTGGCAGCGCCGGCATGCCGCTTGGGATAGGGCGTTTCTCCGAGAATGAAGTGCCGGTCGAAAACGACCCCATCTCGCGAGAGCGACAACACCAGCGGCGTGCGCCCGCTGCCGATCGGATTGCCCACATAGTAAAAGCGCCCGTCGGGCAGACGCCCGAAATGGAACTTGGCATTGGTGTCGCTGAATTCCGTCTCGACGGGTGTGGACCACGTCGCGCCATTGTCGCGGCTTTCCGTGAGCCAGAGACGGTGCGCCCTTTGCCTAGCGGTGTTGCGCAAGGGCATGTGGAGCACCCCGTCATCGGTCTGATAGAAGGAGCCTTCGCAGAGCGCTGCCGACCATCCTTGCCGCTTGGCGACGTCCCAAAAGGACGCCGGATCATCCTTGATCGTCGCGGCCATCGCGGCGGGATAGATACCCGTCATGCGCCAGCCGACAAGCCCGCTCGGATCATCGCTGTAGGGAAAGGAGATGTTCCCAGCGATGATGAGTCGACCCGAGGCTGTGCGCTGGGGGCCGTGGTTGGGGTTGACGGGCACCCCGACATCTCGCACCGCGCTCCAATGCTCGCCATCGCGGGTCGTCACCGCCTGGAGATGGGTCGTCTCCTTGTTCGGGCCGTAGTTGCCGAAGTACGCGACCAGCGTGCCATCGTGCTGGTGAAATCCTGCCGCCGTCAGCACCCGTTCCACACCGCTGGAGTCCGTCACGGAATCCACCAGCGGAATCGGAGCCGTCCAGTGCCTGAAATCCGCCGAGGTCGCTATCAGCACACGCTGGCCCGGAGCATCCTCGTCTTTGCGTCCGTTCGACCAGATCGCGTAAAACCGATTCTTGAAGAAGGTGATGCTGGGGTGATGCGAATAGGTCCAATTGGATGCGGGTTGATACAGGAAGACACTTTCCAGCCTGGGTCGTTTCATCCCTGGCAACGCGACCGGTTGGCCGTTGCTCCATTGGGCGTTGTTGGTCATGGGGTTGCGTTGTGCGGCCGCCGATGCCAGCACGCTCAACGTCAGTGTGGCCACGAGGCATGTGCGAGTTCTCATCTGATGTGTTGAGATTGGCGTTTTGGGCATTGCCCCGCAAGGCCGATGAAGCGCCGAACCTTCAAAGCGCTCCGAGCTGATCGGGCGGAGCATCACCACAACGTCTATGTGGTGCTGTTGGCGCCGGCGGCCGGCCGCTTGGCGGCCGTTCGCGCCGCCAACCCGAAGCGGCGTCGCGGCAAGCCGTGTGTGTATGTGGGGATGAGCGAGCTGACGCCGGAAGAGCGGTTCGCGAACCACAAGCAGGGGATCAAGGCCGCAGCGGTGGTTCAGCGTTACGGGATTCGGCTGCTGCCTGAACTCTACGCCCATCTGAATCCGATGCCTTACGAAGCTGCCGCCCAGATGGAGAAAGACCTGGCC
>JAKLFY010000017.1 GCA_022710935.1 Verrucomicrobiota bacterium | reverse complement strand
CTGTGTCGTCTCCGTTTGTTTGATTTAGTTTTACTCATGGTCTCGCTGGTTTCTCACACCCAGCGATCCACGGCAAAATCTAACTTAACCTCTGGTCCAAATTCCGGGGTCCATTTCACTGCACTGGATCGTCCGGCCTTCCCACAGCGGGCGATCGCTGTTCGGCACGCGGGCCGGGTTTCAACATCATCCGGTGGAACGTACTTCGCGCAGGCCAGCCAAGCTGGGTGTTGCCGGTGTCGACGACCTGGTGCTGCAGCAGAACGGGCAAGTCCTGCAGCGCCTGCTTCGACGGCACCTTCAGGTTCACCAGGAGTATGATCGTTTCCATTCCCGCGCGTCCCGTAACGCTGAGTTCACTTCGCCGGCCAGCAGTCAGCGCAGGCGGGATTCTTAGCTCAGTGGTGGCCACCCATTTCGGACGCGGGCTCCAGACTGCATTCCTCCAATCCCACGGGTGCATAGGAATAGGCGTTCCGTTTTGATCAACCCACACCAGACACATGAATGCCGCCTGATTAGCTTTTGCAACGAGTTGCAGTTCGTCTCCCTCCAGCACAGGTACGACCGTTGGCTGCTCTGTAATCGAGATAAAATCGCCGGTGACGCGATTGCGCACAAGCACGTCAAGTACCACCGAAAGGGGTGAAGGTGGGGCAAGGTTCTGTTCGATGCGATCCGCTAGGCGATCGAGTTCCTCGGCATCCTCCACGAGCCGGTCGTTTACGACCACCTGCATGTCCGCGCCAGCCCAGGTCATGGGGTCTAGAGACACTTGCTGCTCCGCTTTGCGATGGTCCAGCAGTATCGCGTGGTACTCCGCGGCCTCCGCATCCGCCGATGTGCGCTTGTCAGCTGGCTGCGTGAACATGCGCCGTAGCCATGCGTTCTTGCGATCCTCCGCTCCGCGACGAGCGGCTTCATACAATGCTGAACCGAACGGATGTCGGCGGGTAAGTGAAAAGCGTGCGCGATCTCCTCTTAGCCAACGGCCAAGCGTGCGGAGGCAAAGCACCGAAAGCCCCTTCGTCCCTTTCCGCCATTGAAAACAGCAGGCGGGGTTCGACTCGATCTGCCGCGTTTCCCACAAGTCGGCGTGCAAGGTTCTTCCGTCTACAGGCGCGTTCGTACGGGAAAATCGAGTGTGGACGAGCTTCGGAGGCGACTCGGATGACTCCACGAAATGAAGCTCAAATCTCGTGTACACAGCTGGAGGTTCATATTTGCAAACCTAGGAAACAAGCACAAAGCGAGGAAAGCGCGGAGCGATTTTTCAACGAAACCAGATCCCAGGTGGCCGATGGCGGAACTTGGTCCGCTACATCGCGCTTACCGCAGCGAAGATGCGCTGCCGAAAGAGGTGCTGGCGTACACGTGTTTATCGTCAGAACACCTCCTGGGCCAATCGTCCGGTCGCGGCGGCATCTCAGCAGCACGCGACTCGCCCGGGAGTGGTCCGCTCGCAAGGCTGCCTGCATCTGACCAGCCTCTGGCGTGAGGCGCGGACTGGTCCCCTGCATGCGGTCCCGTCGTCAGGATGGGAAATGTGGGTGGAATTCGTTTCTTTCCACCGTTGCATCCCAGCTTGTCGGAAAGGGTCGATTGTGCGGCAAAACGGCTCCAGCTATGCACGCCGCCCGAACAGGTAACCGACACGCTGCTACCCACGGTCCGACACCGAAGGGTGATTGCAGCGCGTCGCATGTCCGGCTGCCAAAAAACCCAGTTCGCTTGCGGCCCACCACCGAAGGGCCTGCGGTGCACATCGCGTGCGCCAGCGGCGCAACTGGAACATCGGGGCTGCTTGATTCATCGGCTGCACACCAGCCATCTCCCAGGGAACGCATCCAACTCGGCATGGCCCGCGCAAAGGCGACTCCGACGCCCTGTCACGCTGAGCCACACGTCCCGCGATGCCTCGCTGGGGATTCTGCCCAGACCGCGGACGGGCAGGCCCAAACCGTCAAGGCCCCGCCAGCGGTTGATACGATACTGAAGCGCGTTGTCATTTCAAAGGCGAAAAAATCCACCGCCACCCACTCGCCGGCGGAACCGATCAACGTTGCGTTGCGCGCCCACCAAACCGGCGTGACGAGATGGCCCTGGCAAGCGGCGGCCGCGGACCTCCACCTTTGGGCGGAGCGGTTCATCGTGGAGTTTAAACTCGAAACTGCGGTGCCGGCCTTGCTCATCGCTTCCCTTCGCGGAGGCCGTCTCGGTCACTTTCATTACGGACGAAACGGATTCGGGCTGACCGACGAAATCGCCCTGGATGAGGAGCACGTGCGCCACAGCCCGCCGTGGCGCGTCTATGGCACGGTGCTACACGAGTTGTTGCACGCCTGGCAACAGCAACACGGTACGCCGGGACGGCGGAATTATCACAACCGCCAGTTCCGACAAAAGGCCCGCACTCTCGGGCTGATCATCAATCATCGCGGCTTCACCGAGTACGCTGCCGGCGAAAGCGCCTTCATCAACATCTTAACGAAGTACGGCGTTTCTCTCGCCGGTTTCTCTGCGACACCCTCGACCACCGTCTCCCGACCCGGCTCCAAGCTCAAGCTCTACCAATGCCCGTGTGGCGTCAAAGTTCGAATCGGACGCTCCCGCTTCAACGCAAAGTGTCTCGATTGTGACGGCGTCTTCGTACTCCAAGCGCCAACGCTGCCACAGCCCTCGAGATCACCGGTCCTCTGAGCGTGTCGCTGGCCTGCCGGAAAGAAGCGGCCCGCTCCTCGCCCCGCGCTTTTTCCTGGCGCCCGTTCTCGTTCTGATTCTCAGCTGCTTGCACCAATACGCGGGCGGCCGCCGCGTCTCGCTCCCGGTCCAGGGCGGCCAGTTCGGCGCTCTGGCCGCTCAGGAGGGCTCCGAGCTTCTCCACCTCCGCCTGCGTGGCGGCGCTCTGAATCGCCGCGAGCGTCGCCTGGATCTGCTGCCGCAACAGCGAGCGTCGCTCCTTGGTGTCGGAGTCCACGGCTCGGAAGGCTTCCGACGTTGCGGCCAGCGCAGCCTGGGGCCGGTAGCGTTTCTCGTCACGCGCCACGGTCTGGCCGTCCGGCGTGAGGATGCTCTCCTGGATTGCTTGGTAGAGTCCGTTGCCGTCGTAGTAGAAGGCGTTCAAGCCGCTGGTGGTGATCTGAATCTTCTGGAGGCTCAGGCCGAGACCGGCGTTGCCGAGGCTCCGGGCCAGTTCTTCCATGCCGGCCAGTTGCTGGATCGCGGCCAGGTCCCCCTCGCGGGCGAGTTGAAGCGTCAGTTGCGCGATCGCCCAGGGGTCCTGGACGATGACCGGTTGCGCGAGGGCGGCCATCGTGCCGCCCAGGATCGTGATGAGGAGAGTCGTCTTCATGGCATTTAGGTTCGTTCTGTAGCTGATGTGGTTGATGAGGGCATCTTCGAGCAGTTCAAGCGCGCTGCGCCGGTCGGTGCCCCACTCGGTGGTATTGGCCACGCTGAACCGGACGCCGTAGCCGCCCTGGACTACCCAAAGCCCAAGCTGGGGCGCGTGGCTGACGGCGATGCCGTCTTCTACCAGTAGTTCCTGGGCAAACTGGCGAATGTCGTCCGCAGGAATCCACGTGCTGCCCAAACGCGCGTCAATTTCCGAAGCAGCCAGGTCGGTCGGCTGAACCAGTTTGAGTGCCTCGACGTTTTCCCCGAACTGTTCATCGGCAACTGCCGCCGCCTCGGCTACCAAGAGCTTCGCTCGAACGTTGCCCGAGAGGTATTCATCCTCCGTCTCCCAGCGGTTGGTCTGCGGATTAAGGAAAATTGTGCCCTTGAGGTCGGGAACGAACTCGGAAGATCTGCGATGGAGCAGACTGCCGATGAAGTCCAAATCGACATAGCCGCGTTCGCCCAACGTCACGAGCAAGGCGTCTTGGGCATTCTTGATTTCGGTGATGGCTGGGCGGGTCTGGATGGTGCGCTCACGAAAAATGGCCGCTTTGAGCGCACGGCGGCTTTGCTCGTCGTAATGCTCCAGCGACAAGAGCAGGGGCAGATCGGGATCTCCCCGAAAGGCCGAAGTGTTGGCGCGCTCGGAAATCGGCCCGTGTTTCGCCACAAAGCGGTCGTAGGTCTGGTTAAGTTGGAGACGGGTGGATTCGATTTCGCTCTCGTCCGAAGACTGGACCTGAGCCCGCAGACATCGGCGCACCGCATCGCGCACGCGAATCAGGCCGCGAATGCGCTGCGCCCGGTGGAACGGCAGGCCTTCCAAAATGTGAATATGATCGCCGTCGCGGATACCGATGCGCTCGTTGGCCAGCGCATAAGCGTTGGGTTTGATGTGGTCCGGGGCGGGGAAGGTCTGGTCGAATGTCGGGGGAGTGACCGCGGGGCGCTGGGGGCGGAAGATGTCATGGGGCAAAAGAGCGGTCGCCTCCGCCAGTTGCTCACCCAGGTCGCGCCCATTCGGGACAAGGGTGGGGTCGGCGTATTTATACATCCGGCCTTCCAGGCGCATTTCCCCCAGCATCATCTCCGGATGCGCCACGAAGTATTCGTTGACGGGGATCGTTTCTCCGAGCGAGTTCGTAATCTCCCCAATCTCTTTCCAAGCCGGTCCACTGAGCAACTCGCCGGGCTGCCGTTTGCGCAAGATGATGATGTCCGTTGTCACCTCCGTGTTGGCATTGCGCTTAAATGCGGTGTTGGGCAGACGAATGGCTCCGAGCAGATCGGCCTGCTGTGAGACGTAGCCGCGGAGCCCAACGTCCATTTTGTCGAGCGTGCCTCTGGAGGTGATGAAAACAACCAAGCCGCCGGGGCGCACCTTCTCCAAAGCGGCGGCAAAGAAGTAGTCGTGAATGACGAAGTTCCAATGCTTGAACCGGGGATCGTAAGGTTTGTAATCCCCAAACGGAATGTTCCCCACCGCCACGTCGAAGTAACCGTCCGCCAGTTTGGCTTCCTCGAACGGTTGGTGCCGAATGTCGGCGTCAGGGTAAAGGAGCCTGGCCAGGCGCGCTGTGATCCCATCGATTTCGACGCCGGTGATGCGCGAGCGTCTGTGCATTTCGTCGGGCATCAGGCCGATGAAGTGGCCCAGCCCGCAGGCCGGCTCCAGAATGCGGCCGAAGTCGAAGCCCAACCCCTGCAACAATTCATAGATCGCCCGGATGATGTCCGGCGCGGTGTAGTGCGCGTTCAGTGTCGTGGCCCGGGCGGATTCGAGTTCTTCGGAAGTGAGGAGTTGCTCCAGTTGTTCACGCTCGCGAGCCCATTCTTTGTTCCAGGAATCAAAGGCTTGCGGAAGCCCACCCCAGCCAACGTAGCGCACGAGCAGACGCTTTTCCTCTTCCGTGGGCCTGCGCGTCTCGCTTTCGAGACGTTTCAGCAGTTCAATGGCCGCCAGATTGTCCTGGCACTTGCGTTTGAGCGAACCAATGCCAAGGCGATCCGCCTCCGTGATGCGGTAGTTGGCCTGGTTGCGAAGCGGTTCGGATTCGTTGAGGTCGTCGGCCGTTAGTTCTCCGGGGGCAGGAAGATGTATCGCTCCCTCACCAGCTCCCAAGCCCGGTCGTGCGCTTCTTGTGCCGTCAGACCCTGCCGGAGGAAATGCCGGCACAACAAGTCCATTTCCTCGTCCGTCTTCTCCTCCGCCTGTAGCAGCATCTCCTGGAGCCTCCCTTCCGCCTGCAATGCCGCCACCAGTTTCGGGCAGAATTGCCGCCAATGCCTCTCGGCTAGGCGGCCGTATTGCGTCAAGAGTCTCATGGCTCATTCCCTCCCATTTGAACAGGTCCAATTGTCCATCCTGATGTCCGTTGTTGCCCTGCCGCTGGGCCTGCCCGGACCTCCCCAACTTTGACATACGCCTCCATAACGGTGTTTGATTCTTCCAGCATCTATGGCTCTCCCAAGGGCTAGTCACTGGGGCCGGTCTTGGAGTCGCTGCAAGGGCTTGAAATGACTGCACCTTGCGGTTTTCCCGCACCGCCCATAATGCCGAATGGGTCTTTCGGCACGCTGACCAAGGGAAACTCAAATTGCGCGCGTGGCACCCGAAGGTCACGCCAGTAGTTCTCAGCGTCCGTCGGCACCCTCTCGACGTGGAACGGAAAAGCCAGTTGCACCACCGCAGGGCCTCGCAGAATCACGACCGTCTCAGCGCGGAAAAGGTTCGTCCCTTCGCTGGCTGGATCTGGGGTCGTCGGCGAATCCAAGCATACGACCACCACGCCAATCGTCCGCTCGAAGCTTCGCAGCCGGCCCTCGAAGAAAACTGGCAGGCTGTCCGGCCGACTATTGTCGGGCAGGAACAAGTCCCGCACGGGCCTCAATCGGGGCAGGCCCTCGCCAGTCCAGGAGGTCGGCGAGAAAGCCTGTGCGGCCACGCGAATATCGCGGTCGATCAAACTTTCAAGCAATCGGTCAATCTGCCACTTGGGTCTTTGGGTCGATTCGACGCTCATGGCTGTGTTATGAAGGATTATCGCGCGCGTGTGACATCCAGGCCGATGGTCTCGCGCAGCCGTCAAGGCAACTGCGCGAGAACATTGAGTCTCGTCAGGATTGGGCGGCGGTCCTTCGTTGGGGTGCCGCGCCAGCGGCGGCAGGAAAGGGCAGAATCGTCGCCTCTTGCGCCTGCTTCTCGAATGATTCCAACGGTGGCAGCACCACTTTGGCCTGACGGGCATAGGCCCGCGCCACGGCCTTGCTGTTGTGGCCGAGGGCCTCCTGGGCGAATCGTTCGGGATAACCGCATTGTTTGGCCCGCTCTGCCCAGGCGTAACGATACGAATGCAGCGTTACGCCTTTGATGCCAAGCCCGCGACAACGCTGTTTGAATTCAGTGGCGCGGTCGCTGGCGCGGACGCGGCAAAGATACGGAAACAGTGGACCGGCCTGGGGCAACCCACGCAAAATTGTGGCGACATCCTCGCCGAAGTGCATGAGCGCCACCGTTTGCGTCTTCTTTCGCCGATAGCTCACCACCTGGCTCCGCCAGTCGATGTCCTCGGCAATGAGATTGGCAATGTCGCCCTGAGAACCGCCCAACAGCCAGCACAACTCGTAAAACGCACGGCGCTCGGGATTGTGTTCGCGTTCGACGATCTGTCGGTGCTCGTCCTCACTGATTGCCCGCTTCGGTCCATAGCGGACTTGGGGCCATTGCTTTTTCGGCAGGACCGGCCAGGGCAGCCAGGACATGTCGAGAGCGAAGTTGTGCAGGCGGCGGAGGAAGACGTTGGTCGCGACGGTGCCTCGCTCAAACGCACTCGCCACCCCAGTCCGCGTCGTCGCTGTCTCGACTTCGTGCGATTGCCTGAGCGTCGCCGAGCGTCCGACACTGCTCGAACCCAACGCCGTGGCCACCCTCACCGTTGCGGCCCGTCCCACCGAATCCGGCCTCGTCCATTACGCCGTTTTCCTGGAACTCGAAGAACCCCGCCAACTGCTCATGTTCACTCTCTCGGGGCAGGTGTACGAAGCGACGGAAGCAGCTTCCAGCCAACCAGTTGCGGGGATGTTGGTCACAGCCACGGCCTTGCGCGATCAGATGGCGGGGCAAGCACCGCCTTTGTTGCTCGACCTGCGCCCGCAATCGCGGTTTGTCCTTGGCCACATCCCTGGGTCGCTGAATCTACCCCTGCATGAAATCCGTGCCCGGCCCCACCTCTACCGCCGCGCGGCAGTCCTGTTGGACGAGGGGGACGACTCGTTTCGCTTGGCGGCCGAGGCGGTTGCGTTGGCAGCGCGGGGAAAGACGTCCATCACTGTTCTCGCCGGCGGCCTGCGCGCGTGGCGGCAGGCTGGAGGGACGCTGGAGGGCCTCCAGCCAGAATCGGCGACTTTGTTTGAACTCGACCCGGCGGATGCGGCGCCGACTCGCGGAGATCCGGGTTGGCGCTGGGTCTTCTTCGAAGATGTCGTCGTGGCCGGTTCCCATGAGCCTGCCTTCGGACTGCGGGCGTCCTCGCCCGCAGACGAACCCGGCGATCGGTCTGGTTCGACAAGCGAAGCGGGTGTTCGCACCGCGCTGCGGGCGGGGACGCCCGCGGTCCGGGATTTGGCCACTTCCCCATGGATCGCGGGATCGAGCCGGGTGCGGCTGACGAGCTTGGTCGCCGATGTCCAGGAACTGCTTCGTGACGCGTCCGGTGTGACGAACCTGTTGTTCCTAGATCGCCAAGGCACCGGGTATGAAGCGGTCGAACGCGCCCTCCAAGGCACGGGGACCCCCCCTTGGTTCTACCTCCACGGTGGATGGGAAGGGCTGATGGACCATGCTCTGCAACAAGCCGCACTCAGCAACCGCCGGCTGGTCACCAGCAGGAGCTCGGACAACCGTGTGGCGCTCCGTTCCGCCCGAGGTTATGGCCGTTCGAGCGGTTGTTGCGGCAAGCGATAAGGACCCAACTATGAAGCGTGTAATGATGAAGAAATGCGTTCGCGCCGGGTGGCGCGGGCTGCTGCTGGGCCTCCTCGGTCTCGCGACCGGTGTGGGGGCGCTGGCTCAGTCCGTCACCGCCAACTGGGTCGGCGGGAACCTGTACAAGCGCTGGGATGACCCCGCCAACTGGGACAAGGGCTATGTTCCCTTCAACGGCAACGGCACCAATTACACTGTGATGGTGCCGTCCGGCGCCAGCATCAGTTACCTCTCGGACCTTACCGGGTCCATCGAGGGCTTCAGCTTCGAGGACGGCGGCGTGTTGGATATCGCTGAAGACAGCAAGTTGGAGGTGACCGGGGAGGCTGTTATCCGCGGCACGATCCAGACCGACGGTGCGGGGAGCGTCTTCCGGGCGCTCGGCGGAGGACTGCTTTTGGAAGCCCATCCCAGGTTTTTGGCGGAGAACGGCAGCACTATTGAAGTGGGCAGCAGCATCTACTCGTGGTCGTGGTCTGATGCCGATGCCGAGTTGCTGCGCGCCGACACCGATTCGGTCGTGGACTTGCGCCGGGTGAGTTCCTTTGGCGTCTCTTATGGCTCCGGCGCACGCACCTACACCATCCGTGCGACCGAGGGCGGCCTCATCGATCTCTCTGGTCTGGGGACGCTCACCGGCCCGGGTGAGGACGACTGGCTGGAACTGAACATCACAACGGGAGGGCGCATTCTTCTGGGTTCGCTGCAACAGGCAAGTGGCCGTGTCCGGTTCGACATTCGCGTCCCGACTTTCGAGCTGCCGAAACTTGGGCAGGCGAGCGCGACCGAGTTCCTCCTGGGCACCAACGTTGTGGCCACTTTGCCTCAGTTGCTGCGCCTGGAGTCCGGACGAGTCTCTTTGGACCCTGGTGCACATCTCGAACCGAGCGCCCTGCTGAGCATCAGCGACACCTCGATTACCGTTTCCGACGGTGCTTCGATTGACGCACCCCAACTGACCTCGATGCACAACGTACCGCTGACCCTCAGCGGCAGCGGCGCGTTCATCGCCACGAACCTTGCGGCCTACCGGGATAGCTACATTCCTGTTCACCCCGGGCGCGACTTCCGGCCTGGGATGCTGACGGATGTTGACGCGTCACGAATCGATGTTTACCAAGGTGAGAGGTTTGCTGTTAGCGCGACGAGTTACCGCACGTGGGACGACTGGCGTTGGTCGCCCACGTTGTTCTCGTCGGACGGGGCCGGTTCGCTGTTGGACCTGAGCAAGTTGACCACCATCACGGTTCCCGGGGGGTGGGGTGGCGCCTGGACGTACAGCATCTCGGCCAACAACAGCGGGGTCATTGACCTGTCCGGCCTGGAGACCGTTGCGGGGCCACGTACCGATTACTACGACGGCGAGGATTGGCTCGCATTCAACCTCAACAGTGGCGGCAACATTCTATTTCCTTCGCTTCGCATGATCAGCCGCCGGGTTCGGTTCAACATCGGCGTCCCGCGGCTGGAGCTCCCCGCGCTGGTGAATTTGTCGGGTTCAGTCGACTTCAATCTTGCGGATGGCGCTCGGCTTGATCTCCCCAGCCTGACCTATGCCAACTTGCTTTCTATCCAGTGGGGTTTCAACAGTGTATTCAATGCTCCTGCGCTGACACAGTTAGTCGATAGTGATCTGAAGTTGGCTCCGGGGCGCATTCTCATCGGACCCCCATTGGAGAACTGCGACGCTTCGCGGCTGGGTGTGAGTGGCGGGAGGGTGCTGCACGTTAGCGCGACGAGTTACCGCACGTGGGACGACTGGCGTTGGTCGCCCACGTTGTTCTCGTCGGACGGGGCCGGTTCGCTGTTGGACCTGAGCAAGTTGACCACCATCACGGTTCCCGGGGGGTGGGGTGGCGCCTGGACGTACAGCATCTCGGCCAACAACAGCGGGGTCATTGACCTGTCCGGCCTGGAGACCGTTGCGGGGCCACGTACCGATTACTACGACGGCGAGGATTGGCTCGCATTTTCTGTCAACAATGCTGCCGTGATGCGGGTCGGAGCTGCGTTCGTTAGCCGAAGGACTAGGTTTGCTGCCGGGGGGAGATCGTCGCGCATCGAATCAAGAAGTGCTTACTTTCGGTCGCCAGCGAGCCTGTCAGTCAGCGACAAGGCCACGTTCGAAGTCGCTGGCGACTTCCTCTACGAAAACACCGACCCCAACACCATTGTCGTCGAAGACGCCTACCTCCAAATGGACGGCACGCAGCCGCAGCGGTTGGAGGTGGGCGGCAAGGACTTGGGACCCGCCGGCAGCACGGCGCGGAACTTCGGCTACAGCCAGTTGATTGTGGGCGAGACCAACCGGGCGAGCGTGGTGCGGTTGGTGGATGGCTTGGACAACGGCAATCGCGGCGCGGGTGGCGACCCGGAATGCCTCTACCTCTACGGCATGGACGGCGCCGGACTGCGCCTGCTCAACGGCTCCCGGCTCATTCTGAATATACTGAAGGTGTACGCGCTCGTTAACGGCCAAATGCAGTCGCTGGCCAGCCTCATCCCCGCCGGAACGAACTCGGCGCCGTTCGGCGACGGCTTCATCGCGCTCACTGGGGGGCCGAAGATCACGAACATGGTGCCGGCGATGGCTATCCTGCCGCCAGTGGCTTCCGTTGAGGTCAGGTTCGACATCCCGATCGACGAGACCAGCCTCACGGCGGGCGATGTCACCGTGCTGGGACCGGGCGGCGCGGTTCCCGTCACGGCTGTGACCAAGATCGAGGGCAACACGTATCGAATGGCCTTTGTGCCCCAGAGCGTCAGCGGCCTGTACACCGTGCGGGTCGGGCCGGGGGTCAACGAATTGGCCGGGAACCTCGCGGGGATGGATCAGAACGGCAACGGGTTGTCTGGCGAACCGGAGGCGGACGTGTTCACCGGATATTTCAACATCGACGGGGATCCTCCGGTGGTGGTGGGCGCTTTCGCGTTGCAGAGTGGCAATCGCGTGGGCCTGACGTTCAGCGAGCCAGTGGAGCCGAGCTTCGCCACGAACCCGGCGAACTACCGCGTCGATGGCCTGGCGCCAACCTCTGCGACGCTGCAAACCAACGGCACGCAGGTGGTGCTCACAGTCAGCCCGACTCTCGGCAGCGCGTTCGCCCTCGCAGTGACCGATGCGACCGACCTCGTTGGCAACCAAGCCGACCGGCAGTTCACTGGCACCATCTTGCCGCTGGAACCGAGCGACATCGGTAACCCTGGGAGCGATCCGTATGAGATCGGATCCACCGTGGCCTTCACAGAAGAGGACTTTGATTGTGTCGGCGGGGGATCAAGTATATGGGGCGGGATCGACGCGTTTCATTTCCTTTTCGAGCGGCGAACGGGCGATTTTGATGTAAGGGCACAAGTAGCCCGGCTGGACCAAGCCGCTTCGTCTTCGGAGAGCGGGATCCTACTGCGAGAGAGTCTGGCGGGCGACGCGCTCAAGATTCAGGCTATTGCTCAGTCCTATTCTGGCAGCCGGTATTACTATCTCGGTGTGCGTGCGTCATCCGGCGGTGGCGTGAGCTATGCCCCTGGGATTGTCTGCGCAGACACGTGGATTCGACTGCGGAGAGAGGGAACCGTGTTTACGGCCTACAGGGGAACGAATGGGACTGATTGGGTCGAGTACGGTCGGGTCACCAATGACTTTCCAATCAGCGGATACCTTGGGCTTGGCACTTGCGCCGACAACAACAACGTCGGGCAAGCCGTCATCGCATGGTACCGCAATTACGGTGACCTCAGCCCGTCGATTCAGACGCAGCCGCAGGATCAATCGGTCGCCTCGGGCACAGATGTCACGTTCGGTGTCGTTGCGCGGGGACTTGCCCCGCTCACTTACCAGTGGTTCCAAGACGGTGTTGCGCTGGCGGGAGCCACGGCGGCGACACTGCTGCTCCCTGGCGTCCAAATCGCGAATGTGGGCGACTACAGCGTCACCGTCAGGAATGAATGGGGCGCCGCAACCAGCCAGGCGGCCTCGCTCACGGTGAACGGCATGGGTGTCGATGCTGGTTTGGAAGGCGACGTAGCGCCCGCCCCGCTGGGCGACGGGGTCAACACGATGCAGGACTGGGTCAAGGTCGGCTTGTTTGTCGCGAGTCTCGAATCGCCGTCCAATTCAAGCCAGTTCCAACGAGCGGATGCGGCGCCTGAACCTTGCGGTGACGGACGCCTGACCGTGGCCGATTGGACCATGGCCGGTCTGTACGCCGCCGGGCTGATCGATCCAGTGCAGGCCTGCGGACCAAAGACCCCCGGTGCAGGGCTTGCTTCCGCCGCCGCGCGCGGTGCCACACTGGCTGGGCCGGGTCCGCGGGTGGTGCGAGTGTTGGACGCTGCGGCGCAGGGTGGTGAACCGTTCGAGACGACGGTCGAGTTGGAGGCGGTCGGCAACGAGAACGCGGTGGGGCTCAGCCTGGAATTCGACCCAAATGCGTTGCGCTTCATAGAGGCGGCTGCCGGCTTGGGAGCCGCGGATGCCGTGCTGCAGGTCAACGCGCGGCGAGCGGCTGAGGGGCGGGTCGGGCTTGCGCTGGCGAAGCCCATTGGCATCGCGTTCAACGCGGGCAAGGCCCAACTGGTTCGAGTGCGGTTCGTTCCGATCGGGCTCCAGGAATCTTGCACTCTGGCTTTCGGCGACCGACCCATCGCCCGCGAGGTGGTGGATACATGGGCCGAAGTCCTGCCCGCACAGTATGTGGCAGGCAAGGTCACGATGGACCTCGGACCGCGCCTGAGCGGCGTGTATGCGTCCGGGGATGGCCGGTTCACGGTTTCGTTCAGCACAGACCTCGGCACGCGCTGGGCCATTGAAGCCTCCTCCGATCTCGTGCATTGGACTGAACTCGGAATGCTCACGGCTACCGAAGGCGCCGTGACGTTCACCGACGAGACCGCCCGCGGCGTCAACCCGCGGTTCTACCGGCTGCGCCAAGCGGAATAGCCCACAAGGAGACACCGCGTATGGCGCTGTTGCTGTTGAAGACCGCGGTCCGCAGGCAGGGCCGGACCGCGGGCATCCCCGCCCGCAGCCTGTGCGAACAACCGCCTCGTTCAGCAGACGGTACACCTCACCCGGTTCGTGCTGCGGACGAGCCGTCCGCGCTCCGGGGCCGGTCCTGCGTGGTCCGTTTTGCCCTGTCCATTCTGTTTCTACTCCTTTCTCCGCTCGGCTCCGAGGCCGCTTCCTCACCGCGCGCGGTCCGACTGCTTCCGTCGATGGCCGTCGCCGGGCAACCCACTACCGTCACGGTGCAATTCGAAGCCCAGGGTGATGAGAACGCCGTGGGCTTCAGTGTCGCGTTTGACGCCGATCGGCTGACGTTCCTTTCGGCCGATCCGGCGCCAGCGTCGGGGCGGCTGTTGGCGAATACGAACCAGGCGTCGAGCGGCAAGCTCGGATTCGCCTTTTCCCAAGGCACCGGGCGCACCTACGCCACCGGCACGAATATCCTGGTCAACCTGCACTTCCGCGTCGGTTCGAGCCTCGGCGCGACCACCATGGCTTTTGCCGATACACCCGTCATCCGTGAAACCGTTGATGCTCGGGCAGGAATCCTGACGACCCTTTACGAGGGCACTGTAATCGACGTGCAACCGCTGGTCGGTCCGACCATCATTGCGCATCCCCAGGGTCAAACCGTCTATGCGGGCACGAACGTTACGCTTGAAGTGACCGCCTCCGGTAGCGCGCCGCTGGCCTACCAATGGGAGCGCGATGGCATACCGGTCGCCGGCAGCACCAATGCGGTCCTAGCCCTTCCGAACGTGGCGATGAGCCAGGCCGGCGAGTACCGTGTGGTAGTGACCAATCCCGGCGGGAGTGCCACCAGTAACCCGGCGCGTTTGGTGGTTCTGCCGCCCCTGACGCCTCCGTCATTCGTGCGCCAGCCGGAATCCGCCGTCGCGTCCGTCGGCGAGGACGCGACCTTCGTTGCCCAAGCCGCGGGGAGCGAGCCGCTCCTGTACCAGTGGCAACGGCAACAGGAGGACCTTGCTGGTGAGACCAACGCCACTCTGACACTGACGAATCTGGCCGTAGCTCAGGCGGGCGATTACCGGGCCATTGTGCGCAACCCGGTCGGTACGGTCACCAGCCAGACCGCCAGTTTGGTGGTGTCCGCCACGCCGCGCACGATTCGAGTCGGACACATTGACACCCCCACCGGGAACCTGGTCGAATTGCCGGTCGAGTTCTACGCCCTGGGCGACGAGAATTCGCTTGGATTCAGCCTCACATTTGACTCCGCCCAACTTGAGTATCGCGGGGTACGCCGGGGAACGTCGGCGCAGGGAACCGCCTTAAACGTGAATGCAGCCGGTGCGACCCAGGGCCGACTAGGCGTCGCCCTCAGCAAGCCGGCCGCCCAGAAGTTCAGCGCCGGGACCACGGTGGTCCTGTACGTGCAGTTCATGGTGGGGCAGCTCTCGGGGTCCTACGAGGTGCAGGTTGCCGACGAGCCCGTGGCGCGAGAGATCGCTGATGTGCGTGGCCGGGCGCGCGCATCGTCCTTCGAGGGCGGACAGATCAACATTCTCGGTACGCCACCTTCAATCCTCAGCGCGCCGGCGGCAACCGTAGCCCGCGTTTTCTCTACGGTTACGTTCCAGGCCACTGCCAACGGCAGCACGCCGATGAACTACCAATGGTTGTTCAACGGTACCCCGCTCGCCGGCGCCACCAATCCCGCCTTGACGCTCGAAAGGGTCATGCCGGCGCAGACAGGCAACTACCAGATCGTCATCAGCAACGTCGTGGACACCGTCGTGAGTGCACCGGCCTCGCTAGAAGTGCGTCGCGTGGTACGGCTCGGCGGGACCAACGTGCCGACGGGTACGACGGTCGAACTGCCAGTGGAACTGCTCACGTCCGGGAGCGAAAACGCGGTCGGGTTCAGCCTGCGCTACGATCCCGCCCTGTTGACTTTTGAATCGGCGAAGCTCAATCCGGCGTTCACAAACGTCACGTTGAACCTTCGCACCAACGCCGATTTCCCCGGCGTGCTCGGCGCGGCACTGGCCTACCCGCCCGGCGCAACATTCCCGATGGGAACCCAGTCGGTGATGACGCTGACGTTCGAGGCAACGCAATCGCCCGGCAATGCGCGGCTCGCCTTCACCGATACACCGATTGTCCGCGAGATGGTCGAGGCCGACGCGCACGCGGTAGCGACCGATTTTGTGGATGGCGAGGTCGTCACGGCCCGCGTAGCGCCACAGATTTCCCGCCACCCGGTGCCGCGCGAGGTGACACAAGGCGAATCAGCGGTCTTTGCCGTCGTGGCCGGCGGCTCTTTGCCGCTCTCTTACCAGTGGCTCTTCAACGGCGGCGACATCGCCGGCGCCACGAACAAGAACTTCAGCATCGTGTCGGTCCAGCCCGCGAACGGCGGCAACTACGCCGTGCGCCTCAGCAACATCGCCGGCACGGTCGTGAGTTCGAACGCGCTGCTGACGGTCAACATTCCTGACACCACCGGTCCGGTTTTGGCCAATCCGACCTTCGAGTTTCAGCCGCTCAAAGCGGATGCCGTGCTCACCCAAGCCGGCACTCTGCGCATCGACGCCACCGATCCCTCGGGCGTCAGCCGGGTCGAGTTCTACGTCGGAGACGCCCAGTTCGCCGCGGACCTCGACGCAGCCGGTGGTTTCTCGGCGTTGCTTGACCTCGACCGGTTCCAAGACGGCCCGCAAACGCTGCGTTTCCGGGCGCTGGACTTCCGCAGTAACCCGGCGGAGTTCACGTTGCCAGTCCGCTTCGGCCTGACCACCCTGCCGCCGCCGACGATCGGGCTGCCGCAAACCGGCCTGGTCACCTCGAATCTCTTCGTGACCGTGCGCGGCACGGCGCCCGTCTCATCCAGCGTCGTGCTCTACCGCAACGACGCGCGGGCGAGCAATCCCGTGCCGGTGAACCACCTGGGCATTTTCGAGACGACGCTGCCGTTGCTTGAAGGGCCAAACCGCATCGAGGCCGCCTCGCTGAATCGCGCCGGTGAAAGCGCGCGGTCGGCTGAAGTCCTGGTCGTGCGCGACACCAGCCTGCCCGCGGCGCCGTCGGGGCTTCGCGCCATGGCGCGCAGCGGCGGGCGCATCTTGCTCGAATGGGTTCCCGGCATTGAATCCTACCGCGGCTACCACGTTTACCGCGCTGCGCTCTCGTTCAGCGACAGAGGCCAGGCAACGCGTTTGACCGCCGTTCCCATCCCGGCTTCGAGCTTCGAGGACACGCCCCCAGTCGATGGTGAGTGGTTCTACCGCATCGCGCAGGTGAACGTCGCCGGGGTCGAGGGTTTGCTCTCGGCCGAAGTGACTATCGAGGCTGACCGCACGCCGCCCACCGCCGCGATCGACTATCAACCGCCTGCATCCTACGACCCGGCCACGGGCCGGGTGGGCCGGGGTATCGTGGGGGTGCTGCTGAACCTCAGCGAACCGGTCGAGGGCACGCCTTTCTTGAGCCTCACGATGTCCGGGGGACAGCCCATCCTCATCGACTTAACCCGCGTCGATCCGATTCAATACCGGGGCAGCTTCGCCATCGACGACGCGACGGTTTCAGGAACGGCGGTGGCGGTCTTCTCGGCGCGCGACCGCGCGGGGAACCGGGGGTCCCGGATCACGTCCGGCGGGCGCCTCGTCATCGATACTGCGGCGCCCGAGATTGTCGGGCTGACCGTTCAGCCTGCGGAACCGATCCGCAACAAAGCTGAGGAACCGGTTCTGGTCACGCTGCAACTGACCTTGAGCGAGGTCCTGCGGACGGCCACCAGTCCCGAAATCACCTACTCTCTGTCCGCGTCCGCTCCCGCGCCTCAGCCCGTGGCCAGCCTGACCCCCGGCGCAGACCCGTTGCGTTGGACCGTGACGTTCAGGCTGCCGTCCACCGCCGGCCAGAATCCCGAGACGCTGACCATCCATTATCAGGGCGAGGACGACCTCGGAAACCGCGGCTCGCGCATCGTGTCTTCCCATCAGTTCCAGGTGTATCAAGGTGATCTCCCCGAGCTGGCCAAACCGACGGGCTTGAGCGCCAAGACCGGTCCGGGCGGCCAAATCACGCTCGAATGGCAGCGCGTGTCCAAAGCGGCCGATTACGGGCTGTACCGAAAGACACCCAACACGACCGAGTTCACGCCGGTGACCTTCACCGGCGACACGAATCGCTGGGTGGACCTGCCCCCGGCGGATGGCATCTACGACTTCGCGGTGGCGTCGGTGCGGCGCGAGAACGAGCAGGAGTCCGTCAGCGAACTCAGCGACGTCGCCATCGCCGAGTCCGACCGTCGCCCGCCGGGTGCGCCGACCGACCTGGCGCTGCAACTCGCCAAGAACGGCGTTTTCCTGCACTGGACGCCGCCGGCGGGGCTCAACGAGGAGATCACTTATTCGCTCTATCGCACGGCAGCCGCCCCGCCGTCGGACCCGGCCAGCCTTGCCCCGCTGATCGAGCACATCCCCATCGCCCAGGTGGTGGACCCCGCGCCGCGCCCCGACCAACCGTTTTACGCCGTGGCCGCCGTGGACCGCGCCGGCAACGTGTCGCCCCTCTCGAATCCCGGCTACCTCAACATCCAGCTCTTCCCCGTTCAGTCCCTCGCGGTCGGTCAGACCAACAATGATCCGCCCATTCTCACCTGGACCCAGGTGGGCAGCGGTGTGGCCGGGCATGACATTTTCCTCGGGGACGCCACCTCGAACCTTCACCTGAACCGGCGCGGCTTGATCACGGACAACCGCTTCATTGATGTCGGGTTCACCAGCGGCGAACGGCCTTACACCATCTTCACCGTGGACAACAACGGCCAGCGCAGTCCCGGGCGGACCATTCTGCTGCCTGCGCTGAGCGCCACGCTAGCCGCGGACGCCATCGTCAAACGCGGCCTGATGAACCGCCTGACTTACACCGTGCGGAACGACTCGGCGGAACCGCTGAAGGAAGCGCGGATGGTCGTGACCTTGGGGGGCCGCCTCCACAGCTCGGAAACGTTCTCGCTCCCCGGTCAATCGGCCATCGAAGTCCCTGTGGTCGTGGGTGGGTATAAGGATCTCCCGGACGCCACCGCGCCTTTGCTAACCACCCTTGAGAGCCATCCGGAAGAGGGCGCGACGGTGCTTTGGGCGCGGAGCGGAACGGTTGCGGTCGGCGATGGTCAGTTGCTGATTGGCGTGCTGGCGGCCGACCTGGTTCGCGGCGGTATCACCAAAGCCCGCTTCACCTTGCTCAATCCCAGCACCGAGGTTCTCGAAGTAATCACCGCCACCCAACAGGGGAATGCGCCGTCCTCAGACATCCGGATGTCCTTGTTCAACGCCGAGGGTCAGTTGCTCTCCTCGACGCCTTTCCAGGCCGCTTCGGGCACGAACCTGGTGTTGTTGACTGACGGCAACGTCGTGTTACGCCTCGACCCTGGCCAGGAAGTCGTCTCGCAAGAACTCGACCTGCCCATGCCCGCGAGCGTTCCGAACCACGTGTGGATTCAGGTCGAGGTGGACCGTGTCTTCTACCATAGCGACCGCGAGGACCGGGTCGAGATGCGCGGCGTCAAGAGCGCGACACCGTTCATCGTCACTTCGACCAGCTACGCCGGCACGGTCACTTCGGCTGCGCCTGCACATTCGCGCGGCGGCGAACCGATTACCATTTCCGGACGCGCCTGGTTCCGGGCCAATCGCCAACCCGCGCCGGGTCAACCGTTGCTGGTCAAGATCGCCAACGGCGGCTTCGAGCGGACGGAGTCGGTGGTGACCGATGACCAGGGCCTGTTCACCACGCAATTCACGCCACTCGAAGGCGAAGGCGGCGGCGTTTATTCCGTCTGGGCCGTGCATCCGGACCTGGCGGATCGGACAGTCCAGAAACAGTTCGTGGTGGACCGCGTCCTGGCCAGCCCGCTGGAGTTCACCGTCCGGGTGCCCCACTACTTCCAGCAGGCCGTGCCGTTCACGGTTACGACGGGCGCCGGCACTGAAGTGACGAATCTGCATTTGGTCTTCCTGCCCGCAGACCAGCCGTCCGGCTCCCTGCCGACCGGTGTAGCGGTGGACACTGGCAAGCCCGTAGCCCGTTTGGGACCGGGCCAAACGACGACGATGAACTTCCTCATCACCGGCACGCCGGAAGCCAGCCGCAAACTCGATTTCGTGCTGCGGTTGGTGAGCGGGGACAGCGTCGCTGAACCGTGGGCGAAGCTTCGAGTTGCGTGCGAGTTCTCGGAGGCGTTCCCATTGTTGCGCTGGGCGCCGAACGCTGTGGACACCGGCGTGCCGCCCGGCTCGAACGTGGTCGAGCAGGTGACCTTCGAGAACGTCGGGTTGGTTGCCGCAACGAACGTGTTCTACTCGCTGCATCAGGGTGACGGCGGCGCCGCGCCGCCCTGGGCGGCCCTCTCCACACCGCCGAACCTCGCCAGCCTCCCGGTGGGCGCCAAGGCCCTCGTCGGCCTCACCTTCCGTCCGCCCGCCGGGCTGACGGAGGGAGACTACTGGTTCATCCTCAAGACCCGCTGCGGAAACCACCCGACGGTGGACCTCAGCGTCCACGTCGCCGTGCTGGCCAGCGGACGGGGCAACCTGGCGTTCAAGGTCGTGGACATGTACACGGGAACGCCAGGCAACGACGGGGTGCGCGCTGCCAATATCCGCTTGCGCAACGACGCCGTGGGCAGCTTCGAGACGAACCTCGTCACCGACGCCAGCGGCGAAGCGGTGTTCATGGACCTTCCCAGCGGGCTTTACGACTACCATGTGACGGTCGAGAACCACAACAGCAGCAATGGCCGCGCCTGGGTCCGCGCGGGCAGCACGGCCAGCCAGCAGGTCGCCCTTGCCTACAGCCTGGTTACGGTTGAATGGGAGGTCGTGCCCATTACCATCGAAGACCGGTACGAAATCGTCCTGACTGCCGTTTTCGAGACCGATGTGCCCGCCCCGGTCGTCACCATCGAGCCGACGGCGGTCAACCTGCCGCAGCTCTTTGTGGGCGACGTGTTCTACGGGGAGTTCGTCCTCGAGAATCACGGCCTGATCCGGGCGGAGCATCTCCAGTTCCAACTGCCGGAGTCCGACGCCTACATCAAGTACGAAATCCTCGCCGGCCTCCCCGACCGTCTCGAAGCGAAACAGAAGGTGCGCATCCCGTATCGCATCACCTGCCTGACTTCATTCCCCGGTCCGCGCACGCCGCCGCCGACGTCGAACCCAGCCTTGGCTCTGGCTCGGACCGGCCAGGCGTCCTCGGCCGCCAGCTTCGATGACCTCCCGCCCGCGGTGCGCCAGATCGCCCTCATGAGCAGCGGGTCTGCCGACTGTTATACCCTCGTGAAGGGGACCGGCGTCATCTATGACTACGAGTGCATCAACGGCCAGTGGCTCCAAGGGTCCACCGGCACTCATTACTGGTACAGCTACTGGGTAAACTCGTGCGGCGGCGGTCGTGGTGGCGATGGCGGCAGCACTGTTGTTGGTGGCCCCAGCGGTCCTGGCGGGGCCCAGGTTTCTCGCCGGGGCACCGAGATAAACGGGCTGCCCGTGTGTTGTCCGCGGGGAGAGTGTGAGGAGCAGGACGAATGTGACACGAAGTGCTGTGAACAGGACAACGCAACCTGCGCCGCGCACCCGACCCCTACCACACCCGGTATGCCCGGCTGTGAGGGCCGCGGCCGTGAAGACGATTCAGGCCAGCGGGCTGCCCTGACCAGCGCCGGCGGCCAGGCGGGAGCGCGCTTCAAGTTCGCGAACCGTCTCCATTGCGAAGCCACGGGCAACACCTACCTCGATTCCGACCGTCGCCGGTTGGGCTTCCAGCGGGACACCCAGGGCATTTCAACCATCGTGCTGGGAACCGTTGCCTACACCTATCTCGACAGCAACCGCACCCTGTTCGCCTATCGCGCCAACCGCATCCGGGCCATCATCGGCGGTTACCGGTGGGAGAACCTCGATGGCAAATGGGAGGTGTACGACGCCGACGGCCGCCTGCTCAAGACCGGGCGGCGCAACCTGCTCCACACCCGGCGGTTCTATGACGAAGCCGGCCGCCTCAGCGAGGTGCGCGACGCCGCGGGCGACCTTCTCGCCACTTACACGTACAGCGCCGACAGCAAGGTCAGCGCCATCAGCGACCGCCATGGCCGAAGCACTGAGTACGATTACGAGGCCGGGCGTCTCTCCCGCGCTCGCGACGTCCAGGGACGCGAGACACGCTACGAGTATGGCGGGGACGCCGGCTGCAAACAACACACGCTCATCTCGCGCGTTACGCTGCCTGACGGCGCGGTCGAGAACTACCATTACATGAGCGCCGGCTGCGACGGCCCGGTGTTCTTTTACAGCCTGTTGGATGGCGCCGGCAATGGCCACTTCTTCAAACACGCTTACGACCACAACTCCGGCACCTACTACCTTCAAACTACCAGCACCGGCGGTGAAGTGCGCGAGAAGACGTTCGACAGTAAGGGCTATCTGATCGAGGAGCGCGTCAACGGGGCGGTCCAGCGCAAGATTCTCCGGTCCGACCGCATCGACCTGCTCACCGACGCCGCCGACAACGAGACCCAACGCGAATACGACGAGTTCGGCAAGATGACCCGCGAGGTGGCGCCCGATGGCGGCGTGACGACCTGGGAGTACGAACCGGTCCACCACCAGCCGACCCGGATTGTGGACCCGCGCGGCGCCGTGACCTTGATGGCCTACGACAGCAACGGCAACCTGACCAACAAGATCGAAGCCGCCGGCACCCCCGTCGCCCGCACCAACGCCTGGGTGTACAACTCGCTTAACCAGATGCTTCGCCACGTGGACGCGCGCGGCAATGCGATGGAGTACACCTACGATGCCGCCGGCAACCTAGTCCGCGAATACGATCCGTCCAATCCGTCCTACCAGACCCATTACGCCTATGACCTTCGCGGGAACCGTACTGCCGTGACGAACGCCCTTGGCCATGCCACCCGCTTCGGCTACGACCTCCGCGACCGCCTGATCGCCGAGACCAATGCCCTGGGCCACGTGACCCTGTACACCTACCTGGAGGACAACATCGTCGAGGTCGAGACCGGTCGCGACGGCGCGAATCGAGGCCGGATCGTCCGCTACCGCTACGACGATCACGGCCGTCGCACACAAACCCTGCGCGTTGACGAGCAGGGCCAGGAACACGTCTGGGAAACCACCAGCTACGACGGCGACGGACGGGTGATCGCCACCGCCAACGCGCTCGGCCAGACCACCCGATACGAGTACGACGCCAATGGCCAGCGCACGAAGATCGCCCGACCGTTCTCCGCTACCGAGACGTCGGACACACAGTACGAATATGACGACGCCGGACGCCTCGTGCGCGAGATTGATCCTCTGGGAGTCGTTACAGCCTACGATTACGACTTCATGGGGCGGCAGAGCAAAGTGACCGAAGCTGTGGGCACCGAGGTTCAGCGCTCGCGCGAGCGCCGGTACGATCTCAACGGCAACCTCACAAGCATTACCTACTCCGACGGCACCAATGCGCTCACGACCATCTACGAGTATGACCTGCTCGACCGCCGCATCGCCATCCGCGGCGCCCGCGAGTACCCGAAGGATTTCGAGTACGACGCCAACGACAACCTGGTCGCGGAGATCAACGGCCGCGGTTACCGCACCGAATACAGCTACGACCAGTACAATCGACGTACGAACACGGTGGAGGGCATCTCCCTCTTTCATCCGATGGGAGAGGGCGGGGGTGAGGGCATCTCCCTCTCCCATCCGATGGGAGAGGGCCGGGGTGAGGGTCTTTCCTCCATCTCCCGGTCCGCTCCAGACGGCCGGGGTGAGGGCATCCGCCTCATGTCCGACCCTCCCTCCTCCGGCGAACACGCCGCCTCGTTTGAATACGACCTGCTGGGCCGCGTCGTGACCAGCTACGACGGCAACTGGAACCATCGCCATTACCACCACGACGCCCTGAGCCGCCAAACTGAGCAATCCATCCCGCTAGCGCCCACGAACGCCCTGCCCGCCGACAACTGGTGGAAGGACAACTCCGTGGTCCTGAACCGCACCTGGTTCAACCCCTGGGGCCAGCCTGTGGCCACCAGCAACATTGTGGGCGCCGTGACCGCGACGGTGTATGACGCCTTGGGCCGCCGCTTCACCCACACCGACGCCGCCGGCCTGACGCTCACGAACACCTACAACGAGTTAGATCAGCTATTGGCGATTGGCTATCCGGTGGTTTCCAGCGCCCCGCCCGGAAGCCCCGCAACCTCCATCCGCTACGCCTACGACGCCTGCAACGCCCGAATGCTCGTCTCGAAAACTGATCGGGCCAACCTCACCACGCGCTACGGCTACGACAAGCGCTTCCAACGGGCCAACGAACTCAGCTCCTGGAGCGCCCTCACGACGTACCGCACCGACGCACTGGGACGCCAGACGGCGGTGACCAACGCCCTGAACGAAGTCACGGGCAGCGCCTTCGACCAGTTCGACCAACTCGCGGCCACGATCTACGCGGACCACATCCCGGTCACGCAAAAACGCATCGAATACCGAGCCTACGACGAGTTCGGAAGGATGACCAACCACTGGGGTGCCGCCACCTACGACGTGACCTACACCTACGATCTCGCCGGCAACCAGGTTTCCCTCACAGACGGCAACGGCAACACCACCCGCTGGGAATACGACGGACGCAACCGCAAGGTGCTCAAGATTTACGCCGACAACAGCGACTACGAATACGACTACGACGCCAACGGCAACCAGACCCGCAAGCGCGATGCTATGCGGCGCACCACCCGCTACGAGTTCAATGCCTACAATCTCCTTGTCCGCACGGACTACCCGAGCGATCCGGACGTGACCTTCGGTTACGACGCCGATGGACGACGTGTCTGGATGGTGGATGGCACCGGGACGAATACCTGGACGTACGATGCCGCTGACCGTGTCACCGCGAACGCGCAGCTCAACATCGAGCACACCGTCAGCTACACCTACGATGTCGAACGCAACCGCCTATCAACAACTGTCACGCCGGTCTCTGCCGGACCCGTTTGGATTACAGATTGCCGCTACGACACCGCAGGGCGCCTACAACTCGTCATCGACCACCACATCTCCGAAATGCCGTTCCGTTACACTTGGACCACCAATGCACATCAGATCGCAGAACTTTTCTATCCTTCCGGCCTCCACACCAAGTATTTCAACGACATTCTCGGCCGAGGGCAGCTGCACGTAACCCTGGACGACTCCGGGGCTCAACTGGCGATCTTTGCGTACACTTACAACAAAGTTGGCCAGCTAACACAGGAAAACACGCTCGACCACACCGACACATTTGAGTACGATAGGAGACATCAACTGGTTTCCACGCAGCGGCACGCCCTTGAGGGCGCAACCGACACGAGCTCCACCTTCTCCTGCGAATACGATAACGTAGGCAACCGAATAGTAGCAACAGAAGGCACATCGCAGTACACATACGTGTGCAACGTCGCAAACCAATACATCACAATAACAGACGGCCACGCGCAAACACTCCACTACGATGCCAATGGTGGCCTTCTGCAGCACAACGCGACTACTTACGGATACGACGATAGTGAGCGCCTTGTCTTTGGCAGCATTGGATCTGCAAAGCTGCAGTGTCGCTACGATGGGCTTGGGCGCCGGTGTGTTTTGACCCAGACGAATGAGAGCGCAACAACCACCAATCGAGTCGTGTACGATAAGTACCTGCCTCTCCTATACGCAGACCCTGATCGATCGGGCGCACTTCATGTCACGCGCGGCCTTGACCCGACAGTAGGTCGGGAGAAGAACGGAGGCGTTGGAGCACTTCTCGCGATCCACTCGGGCCAGGAAGGGCTGGAATTGATCAACGACCTAAGAGGCAATGTGCGGTATGTTAAAGGAAGCCTTGATGGACGCGTTCAATCGCGAGACTACACTGCTTTTGGCCAGGCTGTAGGCGCTTCTGAGCCCCGACTGTCGCATGGCTTTTGCGGAAGACAATTGCTTAGCGTGCTTGATTTGGTCGATTTCGGCCGACGTTACTACTGCATTGCGCTCGGTAGGTGGCTGAGTCGTGATCCAAGTGAGGAGCTCGGCGGCATCAACCTGTACACGTTTGTACGGAACGACCCTGTTAACTACCGTGATAGGTTTGGATTATGTCCCGAGTTCCGAAGTACACCGCTGGGTGTGCGACCAAAGCAAGAATTTCCAAGGATATGTAATGGCAAGACTGTCACCCGTACGCACGCAGGAAACACTGATTGTTTCTTTAAGGTATATCATAATCCTAAGCCGTGCTTATTGCAGTTAGATTTGCTTGGCACTGGAGAGTATTGGTGGTCCGAGACGTGTGTTTTTAAGAAGCCTAGCGGAGAGAAGACTAGCATTGAGGTTGGCAGGGAGGAGTGCATGGAAATGGGCGGCACGATAGAGAGTGAAGAAAAGCATGAGAAGGAACATATAGCGACATGCAAGAAGAACTACGATGAGTTGTGCGGCAAAGTTGAGAGTCTGAATAGATTGATAGCGTGTTTTACCAAGGAGTGCAGGGTGAAACTTGCCGAGAAGTACGCTGAGTATTACACGGCAAAGGCGTATTATGAGAACCAGGAGCCGGAGGAACGGGATTATCCATTTGAGGATTGCCCAGAGCTGAAGGATGAAGTGGTGGGAAAGACCGAGACGTACGCCGAGCAGATGACAAGAGTGGATGCGGAGATCGATGCGTTGCGAAAGAGGTGTGGTCTAGATTGAGGCGATGGGGTCGAGTCCATACATATGAGAATAGGCGAGGGAAGGACGGCAGCAGATGGGATGTTGCACGTGCGCAGGCACCGGTTCGTGCGTGGGATTGGCCGTGCAGAGACCGGGGCTGGGGTGACGAACGGTCGCCTCGCAGCATGGGGAACGCCTGGGCCCGTCTGGGCAGCGGAGTGCACGGGGATTGTGCTGTGGACGGGCCCTGCCTGCGGCGAGGCTTCCGCCTCCGATCTTCGAGTTTCTGGGGATGAGTGGGCGTAGAGGCAATGGGGTCAGATCCATACATATGACAATCGGCGAGGGAAAGGCGAGAGCAGGCGGGATGGTGCACGTGCACAGCCAGCGGTTCGTGGCTGGGAATGGCCGTGCAGATAGCGGGGCTGCCCTGACGGCCTGTCGGCTTGCAGCTTGGCGGGAGGCCGGTCGCGTCGGGGAAACGCCACAGTTCACCGGGCTTGTGCTGCGGACGGGCCCTGCCTGCGTCAAGGCTTTCGCCTCCGCTCTTCGAGCTGCGGCGGACAAGCCGGCAAGCAGGCGTCCGCGGTCCGAGTTGGAGCGCGGGCCGCTGGCCCGCAGCCGGTGCGGACAACGGGCTGGTTGAGGCGGTAAACCGGTCAGCCCTTACTATTGACTCGAGGATGCGACAAGAGGACACAGCGAACTGTGGGAGCGGGCAGGTGGAATGGCGCGCCGGCGAAAGGCAATGGGGTCAGATCCATACATATGACAATTAACGATGGCAAGGCGGCAGCGAGTGCCGGTGTGGCGGTGAGGATGCGCCCCTCCGGGCCTCGGATTTGCCGTGCAGCTACAAGGGCTGCCCTGAGGGCCTGTTGTCTCCCAGCCTGGTGGAAGGCCGGCTGCGTCGGGGAAACGCCACAGTTCACCGCGCTTGTGCTGCGGACGGGCCGTCCGCAGTCCGGGTTGGAGCGCGGGCCGCTGGCCCGCAGCCCGTGCGGACATCGTAAACGGGTCCGTCCTCAGTATTGACGCTGGTATGCCAGGACAGGCCACAGCGAACTGTGGGAGCGGCCAGGTGGAATGGCGCGCGGGGGAAAGCCTGTCCGCGTTCCTGAACGGCTTGGGTGGGGGCGTCTGCATCGGCGTGCCGGCCAAAGGAGAGCTTGGCGGCAAGCAGGTCGCAGATGCCCCGTTGCGGGCACTCGCGGCCATGCTGGCGCGGCTTTCACGCCGTGGCAGCCGAGGTCATTTGGGTGGGGAGTGCGGAGTGCGGAGTGCGGAATTGAGGCGGGAGCTCGCGGATGCCGGTTGCGGCGGTCCCGGAGTCGGATTGCGGTGTCCAGTGCTCGGAGTTGGCGCCGCCCGGTTATCGGACCCAGTTCTCCACCTTCAGCCCCGTTATCCGGCCCAAATCTCGGCGGTTGCGAGTCGTCAAGTTTTCGGCGGCAGGACTTCCTGCTTGAGCAGGTGGACGGGGACTTTGGCGATATGGGGATCGCGATGGACCAGAATGGCATCCTGGACCTTGGCGCAGGCGGCGATCAGGGCGTCAATCGCCGGCAGGCGTTCCGGGGTGTCGCGCTTGAGTTGGAAGGCCGCGTTGGCCACCGGGTTGTCCACCGGAAGGGCAACGTCAAACAGCGCTTCGTATTCGGCGACGGTTTCGGGATGCTGGGCGAGGACGCCCTTTTCCTGCAATCGCACTTGGAACTCGAACAGCACGGGAGCGGGCAGGCCGAGCACCGCGGTTTCGTCGTGGAGAAGTCCCCGGACTCGTTCCCAGCCCGGCTCCTGGAAGGCGTGCGCCAGCAGGGCCGAGGTGTCAAGAACGTGCGTGACCTGGGCCATATTCGTGGAGATCGTCTTGCTGTCGCTCGTTGACGAGTTCCGCGACTGGGTCTTCGCCCGGCTTCAAGAAGGGCCGTCCGATGCCGAGGAGTTTGTCCGCCCGTTCGCCGCGCGAGCGATGCTTGTGAACGAGCAGCGTGCCATTCTCGGCGACTTCCAAATCGAGAGCGGCTCCGGGCGTCAAGCCCATGAGCCGGGCAATGGCGTCCGGGATTCTCACCGTATTGTCGGCCGACACCGTCGTTGTCATGGAGGGAAGATGGCTCGGCGCGGTGGTTTTTCAAGGTTGGATTCCGGAGCGGGAGTTCGTCCGCTGGCGCGCAGCCGGTGCGGACAAATGTCTGGTTCCGCGAACGGTGCAGTTCACCGTGTGGGTGCTGCGGACGGGCCATCCGCGGTCCGGAAGGCTCTTGGTGAAAGGACCTGATTATGCGTGAAGCAAGTGAGCTTCGGTTGCCTTTGAACGCAGTCGAGCGGTTGCTGTACTCGATGCGCCTCTGGGGGGCGGCGGCGGCTTTAGCCTTCAGCCTTCAGCCTTCAGCCTTTTCCCAGGAGTCCATCTGCGCCCGGGTGAAGATCGAGATTCTCCAGGAGCTGACCCTCGAGCGTGAGGCGTTCGAGGCGCGGATGACGATCAACAACGGTGTGGTCGGCACGGCCATCGAGAACATCACCGTGGACGTGAATTTCGCTGACGAAGCCCGGCAGCCCGTGACGGCCACGGACAATCCCAATGATCTGTCCGCGAAATTCTTTTACCGGTTGCAGGACGGCTACAGCATTCCGTCGAGCATCGCAGGGGGGACCTCGGGGACGATCAAATGGCTGATCATCCCGGCCCCGGGCGCGGCAGGCAATAGCTCCCAAGGGCTAACGTATTACGTCGGGGCGACGCTGCGCTACCGGGCGGCGGGGAAAGACAACGAGATTGCGGTCGACCCGGACGACATCCTGGTGAAACCGATGCCGGCGTTGACACTGGACTATTTCCTGCCCAGCGAGGTGTACGGCGACGATCCGTTTACGCAGGATTTCGTCGAACCGCCCATCCCTTTCTCGCTGGGAGTGCGCGTGAAGAACACCGGCCTTGGCACCGCGCGGAAGCTGAAGATCGACTCCGCTCAGCCGCGGATCGTCGAGAACAAGCTCGGGCTGCTGGTGGACTTCAAGCTGCACGGGTGCGAGGTCAACGGCGGCGTGGCCCAGCCGACTTTGCTGGCCGATTTCGGCGACATCGCACCGAACCGGTCGGGGATCGCGCGCTGGATCATGACCAGCACGCTTTCCGGGCGGTTCGTCGAGTTCAGCGCCTACTACACGCACGCGGCTGAGTTGGGCGGCCAACTGACATCGTTGATCACCGCGCAGCCGAAGACGCATTTCCTTGTGCACGATGTGCTGGTGGACCTGCCGGGGCGCGACAGCGTCCGGGATTTCCTGGCCAAAGACGGCGTGGAACTTCGGGTCTATGAGTCGGAGGATGCGGATAGCGTCGTGAAAGATCAGTCTGCATTTTCGAGCCTCGTCGCGGATGAGGGTCGCTACCGGGTGCGTACCGCGCCCATAGCCGGTTTCGTGTTCATCAAGCTGACCGACTCGCTGGCAGGGCGACAGGTGTTGCGGTCCGTCCAGCGGGCGGACGGGAAGTTGTTGGCCGGCCCGAACGCCTGGTTGTCGCAGACCTGGGACCGCAGCGCGTTGCGGTGGGACTACTACGTGAACCTGTTTGACGTGAACAACACGGCTGGTACGGACTACCTCCTGCAATACAAAGACGCCCCGCAGCAGACCAATCGTCCGCCCCGCCTCGATCCGATCTCGAATTGGGCCATCGGCCCCGCCGACCGTCTTGGCTTCCCCGTCACGGCCACCGACCCGGATGGCGATCGGTTGGCCTACCGGCTCGATGCGCCCGTTCCTGCCGGGGCGGCGGTGACGCCCGAAGGGAGCTTTTCCTGGCAGCCCGGCTCGGTCCCGGTTCCGAGCACCAACCGGATCACCGTGACGGTCACCGACAACGGCCTGCCCGCTTTGAGCGACAGCCGGGGATTCACCGTGATCGTTCGGACGGCCTCGACCAACCAGGTGCCGGTGCTGACCCTCTCGACGAACTTCCTTGTCTATGGCGAACTGAGCGGGCCGGTGATACTGGATAGGCTGGCCAGGGCGACGGACAACGACACCGCCGTTCTGGATGGCGGCCGACTCACGGTGGCCATTATCGAGGGCCGGACCGACAGCGACACTCTTGACTTGGCCGTTCCCAGCGAAACTCAGACGAACATCACCGTCACAGCCGAGAATTCAGTGCTCTTCAGGGGGACCGCTGTCGGAACCCTGACGCTGAGCAACACCGAAACCAACTTTCTGGCGGTGGACTTCAACACTAACGCGGCGCTGGCCGTGGTGCAGGACATCGTGCGCGCGGTCACGTTCCAGAACACGGAGCCGCGGGGCCCGTCGCCGGGCCGGGTGATCCAGTTTTGGCTGAGCGATGGCGCGGGCAGGGCGAGCGCGCCGGTCGATCTGGCAGTCGAGGTCCAACCCGTGAACCACGCGCCGGTGGCGGCGAACGACGAAGCCGCCACGACCGCGGATGTTCCGGTGCCGTTGTTGATCGCCAAACTGGTCGGCAACGACTCGGATGCGGACGGTGACGCGCTGACGTTCGAGTTGTTGGGGAGTGTGACCGAGCAGCGCGGCACGGTCGATATCGTGGGAACCAATGTGGTCGTGTACATCCCGAACCCGGGCCTGGTCGGGACGGACTCATTCCGATACCGCGTCACCGACCCGTATGGTGGCTGGGCCGAGGCGACGGTGGTTGTGACCGTCCGAGCGTCCACGACGCACAGTCCGCCCATCGTGTGGATTGAGCCCGCGCCGGACGGCTCGGTGAGCCTGAAGCTGCTGGGCATCCCGGGGCGCAGCTACACGGTCCAATGGTCGTTCGATCTGTTGTACTGGTCATTCCTGATGACGGCCACCGCTGGGCCGACTGGCGAGATCGATGTCACCGATCGTGCGGCCGATCCGTCCCGGCGGTTCTACCGAATCGTTTATCCGTGAGGTGCGACATGAATCAGTACCCTCGGCCCTTGATCAGTGTTTCCGGGAGCGGATGCGGAACGCCAACGCGGGACGCTGTGTGTCGAGCCCGACCCAGCCAACGAAGCTGGGCGGCTGCCTGGATGGCGACCATCCTGTGGGCAGCGAGCAGTTGGGGGCTGGTCGAGGCGCAAGTTGTCCAGTACAAGTTCGCTGACCTGGGCCTGAACCTTGAGATCCCCGACGGCGGTATCGGCACGTTCGTCCAGCATACTGTCGCCAACCCTCTGCTGAAGAACATCCAGCAGGTCACCATATCCCTCGACATCTCCGGCACGTGGAGTGGCGATTTGTATGCGTACCTCAACATGGGCGGTGCCCATGCCGTGCTACTGAATCGCGTGGGGAAGACGGTCGTGAACCCGGTCGGCTACGGTGACCACGGCTTCCAGGTCCGGTTCGACGACTATGCGGCCAGCGGTGACATCCACCAATACCGGGTGACCTATTCGGGCGCCCTGCCGCTGTCGAGTTCCGGCGCGCTCCTTGGCAACTGGGCACCGGACGGCCGTGCTACCGACCCGGACGCTGTAGTGGATACCGATCCGCGGACAGCCACGCTCTCGAGCTTCAGAGGCATGAACGGCAATGGACAATGGACGCTCTTTCTCGCCGACCTGGCGCCAGGATCGGTGCACGAACTCACGGGGTGGGAACTAAGCATCCGCTCGGGCAGCATGCCCGCTCCGCCTGACCTCGCGATCCGCCGTGTCGCCGACGGCATCGAAGTCCGGTTCCGTGGCGAGGCAGGTGTGACCTACCGCCTGGAAACGGCGACTGGACTTCCAGCCAAGAGCTGGCAGGCGCTGGCGACCCGGACGGCCGAAGGGAGCGAGTTGCTGTTTGGGCCGTACACGGCGCAAGAAGGAGCGGGCTTCTTCCGTGTCCGGACCGTGATCCCAGGGTCGGAAGCCGGGCCACCCGAATTGAAAGTGGAGCACATTGCCGGGGGTGTTCAGATCCGATTCCACGGCGAAACCGGGGCTCTTTACCGGCTTGAGAGTACGACCAACTTGGCGACGCGGACCTGGCAACCGCTAGCCATCCGCACTGGCGATGGCCGCGACATCGTACTAGGACCATTCACCACTCAGCAATTGCTGGGATTCTTCCGAGTTCAGATCATCTCCGCCGAGGTCGTGCCAGGGGGGCCAGAACTCCGGTTGCAGCGCGTCGCCGGAGGCGTCGAGATTCGCTTCACTGGCGAAGCCGGCGTGACTTACTGGCTGGGGCGGACGGCATTTCTTCCGGTCACCCAGTGGCAGCGAATTGCGACGCGAGTCAGTGCTGGCGGCGAGACGGTGTTCGGGCCGTTCTCAGCCCAGGACGCCGCCGGCTTCTTCCGAGTCCAGGCGGAGTAGATGAGTGGTTTGCCTCTGTAACGGGCCCGCTCCTCGCCTCGTGGCAACGAATCGCTCTGATGTGGTTGCCTCGCTTGCTGTTCTTTTGCAGCCATGGTGTGGTTCAGAAAGCGAGTTGCTGTAGCTCCAACCTGTGCCGTTCCATGGTGCGGGCGGCCCAGGGGTAGTGTTTGGTTATGGGTTAAGGGGGTATGTCATGATCGATGGGTTGTTTACGATTCTGACTGGTTTCTTCTACGTGAGCATGTTGCTGGCGGTGACGAACGGTCTGGTGGAGAGTTGGAGGGGCAGAAGTTCGTTTTGGTCCAGGCCGCTGCACATGCTCGGCGTGTGGATGGCGTTGCTGGTGATCGGGATCATCTTCACCGTGGTCTGTTTCATGGGGTGCGGCGCTGCTGATTTGGCCAAGGCTCCGCTCATTTCTCTTGCGTGACGCACTGCACACGCGCCAATCAACGTAGGGCACAAATAGTCCTTGCGCTTCGCTCACGCGGAGGCGCTGACCGGCGAGGCATCAGCCGCCTCGGCATCCATCTCAGTGCCGCGTGTCCGATTATTGCTGCGCTTCAACGTGCGGCCAAGACAGCCGGTGGAAGTGCGATTCTTGCGGCGCCAGTGGGCGGCGATGGCGTCGCTGGCGCGGGCCAGCCATTTGGCGTCGTCCCGGAGGCGCCGCAATTCAACGGAGGCAAAGTACTTAAGGCCGTTGGGTACAGGTTTACCCAGCGGCTTGAGCAAACCGACCGCAACAAGGACCGGGATATCGTGAACCTGGAAGCCCAGGTACCAAGCGGCCTGCTCTTGACTGAGCCGTGCCGGTGGCAGGAGCAGGCTCATGAATTCCTTCTGTTCGGGACTCATCGGAGGTGCAATGGCGTTGCTTGAATGTTCCAGACAAGCACGTTGGGAAAAGGTGAGGATTGATTACGGCTCAATCCTTAAAAGCCTGCAACCTTGGTACTAACCCCTGTCGGAGGGACCGTTATTCCGCTTTCTCGGTCTCCTTCGGATGGCTTTGCTCGACGATCCAACTGTGGGCGTTATCGGCGACCTTGCCCAGGAGCAGGAGATCGTCGCGCCCGAAGGATTCGGTCGAGCGCCAGTCATCGCCGTCTTTGTAGAGACGGGCGAAGGTGACGTTGTAGCGGACGCCGGTGTCCGTGTCGTTTTTCCAGATAGCGGCTTTGATGGCGCCGATCCGGACCTCTTGTACTGGCTTATCTTTGGTTTTTGGCATACTGTCTTCCATTGATGTTTACCCTCCTTGCAGCACGGTCTATAGCACGTGTTGACGGAGGAAGGAAAGGGGGTCACCACGGCACCGGGCTGCGATTGGTGGAAATGTTGCTGGAGGCGGGCCGCGAATTGGTACGGGACTGCGATTGCTCCAGAAGACGCAACCGTTCATCAGTGGTGAAAAGGCGTCGAAGAATCTGCTGCTGCTGTTGCGCCACCGTGCCGGCGGCGGGAGCCAGGTTACTGACGGCCTGGCCGAGGCGAGCGGCATGTTCCTGCACGTTTTTGGTCGCTTGCTTTTGCGCGTTTAATTCGACTTTGAGTTGATCGGTGAGGGGCAAGGGGTCGTAGGCGGTGTTGGTCCGGGCGAGGCTGAAAACGGAGGGAACCACGATCGTGCCTTGCGGATGCAGGTTCCAGGTCTCAGGCAGTTCGCGGACATAGACCTGGCCGGCTTCGTACATGAGCCCTGGGTTCCGGGGGTCAATGCGGCGGCCGAGGGAGTAGGCCCTATAGGTGCCTGGATAACGGATCGCATCGAGGTTGTTGGTCGAAACGGGGGCCGGGGTGAGGGCGGGTCGGGGCAATGGCGCGCGCGCGGCAACAGGGGGTGCATAATACTGTTCGTGCGCGCAGCCGGCGGCGAGGACGAGAAGGATGGAGAGAGCGACTGGAGTTTTCATCGTATGGACAAGGGGAGAGGTTGTACGGAATTGAGTGGGAGTGCGGAGATAAGCTGTCTTGCTGGGCGCGTATCGTTGCCGGCCGTATCGCCCCGGGTTTCAGGATAGGCCCGCGTGCCCGCAATGCGGGCTTTTGAAAGATCAATGGTTTCGGTGACGTAGAGGTAGAACTGTTTGCCGGCGGGCACGCGCACGAAGATGCCGTCGCGTTCAAAGGCCTCACGAATCTGCTGGGCGTAGGCGCTGAGGACTTGACCGCCACCGGCCAGGGCGGCATTCCGGGCGGTGGGCAGGACCTGGAGCCCATAGATGGTTTGTTGGTTCTGCTGCAGCGCCTGGGCCGCAGCCGCAAGGGCCGCGCTGGCGAAGAGCTTGACTTCGGCAAGCTCATCGGTCTTCAAGATGTCGCCGCGCAACCCCGCGCTGCCATCCTGGATGTCCCAGCCGGAGCCGTCCGGTCGTGGTGCATGGTCCAAGGCGATTCCCGAAACGGTCAATTCCAGGCCCGGGGGCAGAATGATGGTCCAGGTGGACTGACTGGCAATGCGCTCGCGGGTGCGGTCCAATTGTGCCCGGCCATGGACTTCAGCGTTGGTCGGAATGATGCGTCGACCGGCATGCCAGAGCTCTTCCAGGACGAGGCCAATGATGGGGGTGGCGATGTTGGCCGAGTCAACCGTATTGACCAGTCGACAGCGGATCAAACGACCGTAGGGCGCATACTCGGTGGGAGATTCGGGGGGCGCGGTGTACGGGCTGGCGTGAATCCGGATCGGCGCTAACCGTTCCATAACGTTGGTCTTGGCAGGCAACGTCACGGTCGGGGGCGGGGATTCTGGGGGCTTCGGCACGGGTTTGAAGGGAGCGGTCCTAAAGTTGGTGGATTCAACAAAGGAACCAGGGGAAGAGCCATGCCGCGCCCAAGGCTCCGCCTGCGGCGCCCGGTTTCTCCAGCCGCGCGCGAGAACCGCGACGAGAGCCCCAGCCAGAAGGAAGAGCAGGAAGCGACCATTCGGCGATCGGAAGAACTCAAGAAGTCGGCGAGGGTTCATTACTGGGTCCTTTGGGTGGCGGTGCGCTCTTGGGCGTGAGCAGCACGACAAAGTCGTTATTCGGGGACAGGTCATTACGCTGCCCGTCCGGAGAACCGACGATGGCGAAGGTCATCGGATAAGGGAAGTCAGGGTAGATGACGCCTGCGGCGTCAGTGATCGCCGCGTGATACACATTGGACCCGACGCGAATGGAAACGGACTGTGGGTCATAATAGACCTTGGCGCCGGTCTTGCTGGAAAGCAGCGTGCAGAAGACGAGGGTGTCCTCGGCGTCAAATCGCGTCACACTGGTGAGCTGGACTTTGAAGGAATCGTACTCATTGGTGCAATTGAGCAGGATGTTCGTTGTGCCGACCAGGAGCGCAGGATGGTGGGTCTTCAGAGTGAGATAGTTGTTCGCCTTCAGGAGCAACCCGAAGAGTTGAGTGACGGTGGGACGCGGTTTCTCGATCTTGGGTTGGGCTGTGGGTGTCGGCCCCTCGCGAAAGATGACGGAGAGTGTGGGGGTTTTGCTCTCGGAGACCTCAATGACGTAAAGCTTCTGGCGCAGGACGACATTGATGTTGGCGGTGGCGCCGTTGGTTAGGGCCCGCAAGGAGAAGAAGAAGTTGGTGGGCTGGTAGGCAATCTGAAAGAGGCCGGGGGTGCTGCCGTCGAGGGTCATGCCGATGGCGTCGATGGCCGAAATCGCGCAAGGGAAGACGAAGGTCGTGATCCGCGTCTGGCTGACGGGGACCTGGAACAGCTTGCGCTCGTCGAGGGTGAATTCGGTGATTTGGGCGGACGCGGCTGCGGCCAGGGTGGCAGCGAGAAGGAATTTAGCTAGGTGTTTCATATCGGAAGTCGGTGACAACGGTCGGGAACCGTCCGTTGAGGCTGAGGTTGGGGTTGGGGGTCATTTTCAGGCGCAGGCGGAAGCCGACGCCCTCCGAGAAGAATTGGTCGTGAAAGGAACCGACGCGCAGAATCTGGCCGTTGACGTCGATCAACAGGAGGTCATCGCGGGTTTGGAGCAGATCAATCTTGTCGATTTCCACCTTCTGATGGATTTGCTTGGCCGAGCGCTCGGGCGCCTCCTCGGCAAACTGCGCCTTTGCTTTGGCCAGGGCCGCTGAGGTGAAGAGCGACTGAAGGGATTCGGGATTGTCGAAGTCCAGCGGGGTGCGATTGAGAAAGGCCTCGGTGGCCAACTTGGCCTGCTGGAGGTGAAGGGCGGTGGCCTCGCGGAACGGCAGGAGCGTGCCCTGATGGAGGTTGCCGGCGGCATCGAGGACAATGACGTTGCCAGGGTGGCGGGGTGGGACCACCAGGCGCTCGACCAGCGGCAACGCCAGGGCGAGGAGGAAGAGGATGAACCAGAACTTGGCGGCCAAGTTCATGTCGACGAACAAGCGCAGCGGGTTGAGAAGGCGCTCTTGGGCGCGGGGCAGGCTCTGGCGCTCCGTCGGAGTGAGGCGGAGGTCAGGCCGAAGCGGGGCGGTGTTCATTTTCGGGTGGCGAGCAACGTGGTGGAACCGCCGATCAACTGGTTCCCGATCTGCACGCCGTGGCTTAAGGCCCGTTGAATTGCGAGCGGGGCGGCCACCGTGGAGATTATGACCCAGACGGCAAGCATGAGCGAAGCGAGCAGGTTGCGCAGGGCATAGGCGAGGCCGGTGGCGGAGGGGGTCATGAAATTCTGATCGGTGGCATAGTCGATCAAGCGATCGGTGACTAACGACGCCACGGCCCAGCCCAGGGGCCAGAGAATGATGCCGGCCAGGCCAAGCAGGTACTGTACGCCAATGGAACGAACGGCGTTGATTCCGAGAAAGCCCAAGAACAGGGGCGCCAGCGCGTAGCCCATTTCCAGGAGGAGTTTCTGGAGGACATAGGCGAGGAAGAACACGATGGCCGCGACCAAGGCGGCAAACAGAACGATGGCGACCAAGACGCCTTCGAACAGGAGCATGGGTACCCTCCACAGCGTGCCGAGAATCGTCGGACTTTCGGCCGATTGCGCCGCGATGGCCGTCTGGAGGGCAGTGAGATATTTGTCGGCAACGTCGGCGGGTCGGGCATGGAGCACGTTGGTGACCAAGTTCTCGACGGCGTCTTGGGCGCTGTCGGCGAGGGGAGCGAAGTTGGTCACCAACGTGACGGCAAGGGCGGCACCGACCAGCGCGTGGAGGACGGCTTCGGGCGCGCGGTGGCGGCTGACGGTGGCGATGAAGCCGCCGAGAATGAGCAGCGCGTTGACTGGCATCAGGGTGCGGAAGACGCTGGCGTAATCGATGAGTGGATCTGGCAAGGCGGGAAGCGACATAACGGGCGCGTTCAAGGGGTGCTGGAACTCAAGCGCACAGGAGCGGTGGGTGGCCGTAGCAATTGGCGCAGATGCTCGACGCTGCGCTGGAACTCAGCGGCTTGTTCTTCGCGGGCGGCGGCTTCCTGGCGCAGGGTGTCGTTGCGGTTCTCGATGTCCTGGATGATCGCGCGCTGGGCGGCAAAGCCCAGTTCGCGGTCGATCGCCTCCAAGTCGGCCATCTGGCCCAAGAGGACTCCGTGCAGCTTTTGGGCCTCGGCATCGGTGGCGGCGGCCTGGAGGGCGGCGAGGGTCTGGTGAATGGCCGCCCGGAGGCTCTGGCGGCGCGCCAAGACGTCCTGTTCAACGGCGTCGTGATTGGCGACGGCGCGGATGACAGCGGCGTAGGGCTTGAAGGTATCGTCTTGTCGCGGGATCAAGTCGCCGTCGATGGTCCGGAACGCCTCGCCGACGGGGCGAAAGAGACCGCCGCCGGTGTACTGCTGGGCATCGAGGGCCGTTGTCCCCGCGATCAGTGCGATGCGGGCTACATTGGACCCGGTGGCCTGCAGATCGCCCAAGAGCGTGGGCAGACCAGAGACGGTGCGAATGGTGGCGGGGTCTCCCAAGACCCGGGAAACGAATTGGGCCTCGGTGAGCTGCTCACCAAGGAGTGTGATCTGGTGGAACTGATTGGCAATCATCTCGATGGTACGGGCCAGTTCGACCGCCTGGGCGGCGATCACCCCGGCGTCGGTCACCGGGATTTGGGGGTGGGCCGGGAGGACAAGCGCACAGCAGGCGCAGAGAGCGAGGATGAGTGTTTTCATTTGGGCAGGGCGATGTAGTTGGTGGTTGGCTGGTAGTTCACCCCGTCAATCTGCTGGGCCGGGACGGGGATGGGATAGTAGAGTAGCTCATCGTCTTGCGGTCGTTGCTGGCGTTGCAGCATCCAGTACTGGGCTTTCACCGCATCGGCTCGGCCGGCGTTGTAACCGTTGGTGAATTCCTTGGATGCCGCTTTGGTTTGCGTTTGGTTGACCACCTCGCCCAGCCCCGCACCGGCCACGGCGGAGAGGGCGGTGATCGCGGGATTGCCGTCGGAAGCCAGGCTGCCGATCGCCGCACCGACCCCGGCGCCTCCGGCGCTCATCAGGAAATGGCTGGCTGGTCCGCTGGCACAACCGGCAAGAGAAACAACGCTCACGATGAACAAGATTGTAGATTGCAGCTTCATACGGATTGGTGTTGTTGAGAGTTCGGTGGGGATGAGAAAGAAAGGGGTCGGCCGGCCTTGAGTTCTTTTCGCCGTTGTTCAACGTGCGCTCCGGTGGTGGTGGTAAGATACGCCATCTCGGGTGAAGGCCGGTGGAAGGCCGTTGCGCAAACCGGATGGGGGGTATCGCGATGGAAGTAGGTGAATGCCGAGTAGCCGGCCTGCTCGGGTTTGGGGTAGCGCAAGATTTCGTCAACCGCGGTCTGGGAGAGGTTCAGGTCCGCCGCCAGTTGCCGGAGGTCTTCGGGATCGTTTTGCTTGAGGATGAAGAATTGCTGACTATTGCCCAGAACGGCGGCTCGGATCGGGTTGTTGCGCAACGGGGAATACTGCTGAAAGACGGTAACGATCCAGGTGCTGTATTTCCGGGCCTGTTCGTAGGCGCGCTGGACAATGTCCGCTGCGCCTGGCATGGCCAAGAACGCCGCCGCTTCCTCGATGATCATGCGTTTGCGGCGGGAGCGAGGTAGAGTGTAGATACGTTGCCAAACCCAGCCCTGGACCAAAAAGTTCGCCGCCGACATGAAGTCGGTATCCGACTCGGGGATTTGCCCCAACTCGAAATACAGTAGCGGGGTATCGAGGACAATATTGGTGGGACCGTCAAAGAGTGGACCGTGACTGCCGTCGGCACACCAGGGCAGTAGCAGCAGTGCGAGTTCGTGTGCCAGGGACCGGTCGGCCGAACTGGCATCGAACTGAAGCAATTCCTGGAGCATCCGCAGGGTGGGCTGTTCGTGGGCGCTCAACCGTGCGAAAGCCAGATCGCGCACTTGGCGACGGGTGCCCGGGTCGTTCAAGGTTCTCACGAGGTCCGCTTCGGTGATTTCTTGCAGGAGAGCACCGGCTTCGTCCGGGTGGTCGCTTGCCCAGTCGCGAAAGTCGACGAAGAGATCCAAGAGGTTTGCCTCGGGCGATTGCGCTCGGCGCCGTTCGAGAATGCAGCCCAAACGGGCGACGGAGTCGAGGTCTTGCGGGTGCTCCCTTTGCCACTGTTCAAACACGTCGTGGCAAAGTTGTTGACTGCCCTTGGTGAAGAGGGCGCGGCGCAGACGGGCGGCGGTCTCATTAGGCGCCGAGCCGCTCATCTCAGCAGCGAGGGCTGCGATGCGGGCGAGACACTCCGAAGTGAGGGGGAGGCCCTGTGTGTCGAAGGGATTGAGAGTGATGTTGCCGTTGGGCCGCAGGATAATCGGTGCAGCTTTGGCCTGCAGCAGACGTACCAAGGCTTCGTAGGAGAGCCCGCGGTCGATGATAATGGTTAGGTCGTAGTACATTACGTTTGGGTGAGTAGGTCGGCGATTAACATCGATTTGCCGGAGCCGGTGGCACCGAAAATCACCGCGTGTTGGGGGGCCCCCGTCGGGCCGGGCTGGGAGGCCGTTTTCACGCCTACAAGGCTGCCTTCCGGTCCGTCATAGATGGCTTCGGCTTCAGCGAGGTAGCCACAAGCGCTGCTGGTCAGGGGCAACAAATCGGCAAGGTAGGTATCTTCAGCGTACAAGTACCAGCGGCGGCACGTGCCCCACGTCCACCCCGGCCAGGTTTGAAACCAGAGTTTGCGGGTAGTCGAAGGCAGCGCGGGTTGAAAGTACTGGGCCCCGTTCATGCCGTTAATAGCCTGCTTGAGCCCCGCCATCGCCAGGGTCAATTCCTCTGGATTACGTGCCCAAACCCGCACGATGAATTGCACACGGAACGGGCGCAGGAAGCCCTTCATCAGTTGGTGGATCTTGTGTTCCTTTTTCTCCAGCACGGTTGCCAGGCTGGGCCGGCCCTCGGCTTTATACTCGCCCTGAAGTCGGGCATAGCGCCGCTCCTCCTTCTGGATTTCGTCCATCACCGGCAACGGCTCGACGTTGAGGGTGATTTGAAACCGGAGTTGGTGCAGGCGGGTCAACCGATGGAGGATGCCGGGATAGGTGGACTGCGGCCAGCGCGTCAAAACTAGCAATGCATGACTGTAGCCGTCGAGCTCGAATCCGGTCCGCGTCCCCACGGCCTCGGCCAGCCAGCAATTGTCGTGCAGCGAGAGCGAGGGGGCGAAAGTCGCCAGCGGGTTATAATCGGGCCGGTCATCGAGGGAGGGGTTCAGCAAACGCGCATAGAGCTGATAGTGATCAGCGTCCCTCATAGGCGTGAGCCGAATGCCCTGCCCTGAAAGTGCATCGGCTGTGGTTCGCCCCGTCAGGCACAGCCCTTCGGCCACCTGCGTGATCACGCCGTGGAGGTGTTTGATCAGAACATTCCGGCGTGTCGATAGCAGTGGAGGATCGATCAGTCTCTGGGTAACAAATAGAACCAGGCGTTGACGCCGCAACTGGCCCGTGCGCATCAGGGCGCGGTACCGCTCCACGCGTTCGCTCCGGCACTGGCAGACCCAGGCGTTGACAGTCCGCTCCGACTCTCGCTCATAACGGTCAAGATAGGCGCCGTAGTCGGGGTCACAGAACCACTGAATCTGAAGCCGTTGGTGCTCGGGCAGGCTGCGCAAGGCCAGGCGCACCTGATCCTGGAGGGTGTTAAGGACCGAGGAAGAGGCTTGCGAGAAGTCGGGCAGCACGCACTCAAAGCCTCGTGCAACCACCGTGGCGTCGCCACCGGTGAGTACGAGCGAATCGTCTGAGAAGCAGCCGTTGGGAGCGGTGACGATCATGAGATTAGGAGCCCGCAGGCTTTGGTGGTTGCACCTTCGCGACACTGGCCGAGGGTTCGCTCATGCGTGCGAGCGTCGGCAGAATGGAAGGCCCGTCCGAGTCGTCGGAGTTGGGTTGCTGGTCCCTGGGGCCAAAGGCCTGGCCGGACAGCCAATACTCGACTAAGTCGACGTCGTACCCCGGTGGGCGGGACTGCTTGAACAGGACATAGGCAAGCGTCACAATGACCGGAATCGCGCCGACAGCTATGGTTGACGTGGCCGACATCCCCGTCCGGTTCCAGAGCGCAAGCCAGAGCGCGATCGATAGAAACGCCGCGCACAGCACCAGACTGAAAAGCGGTGCCTCAATACCCCACACCCGGCCATCGCTGTCCGTGGCACTGTTCGTGTCGGTGAGACGTAGATTGGACTCTACCATAAGATGGGAGGCGAGCTACGGAGCGGCATCGATTGAGTTAGTTCCAGTCGCGCAACGACGACGCCTGGACGGACGTTTCGAGATCACTCGCTTTGATTTGATACACACTGAGTGTAGCGAGGCGCTTGGCACTCGCCGGAACATTCGCAAGCTACGGTAACCGCATTTCATGTTGAATACCTAGGGTCGCTGCGACGTTTTATCGCGGGAGGCGTTACCTCTGCTGTCTCCCGCTTGAGTTCCTAGAGGCTGGTGCTGTTGCCCATGGTGGCGAAGAGGATGCGCATGATCACTGGCGCTGCGGCGATCAGTAGGCCAGCTATAATCGCTTCTAATCCACTGGCGTAGTCTCCGTGACGAATTTGCCTCGCCCCTGATATGATGAGGATCGTTCCGTAGACGAACCCAAAGATCATCACGATGTTGAGAACATCCTGGATCTGGGCTCTAAGACTATCGACCGATGCTTGGGCGAGGACAACTGGAATTCTGACTGCGATTGCATTCATAGGTTTGAAGGATCGTCGGTTGAGGGCGCGAAGTGTTGCAGGAATTCGTCGCAGCCAGCGCAAGAGGCTGGCAGATTCGCGGGCGTCTGATACGGCGCGGCGAAACTCTGCCAACCGAGGGGATCGCAACGACAAGCGGCGTGGGGCCAATCTGGGTGGCGACGGGCAGCGGGACGGCGTCGCGCGGGCAGTAAGAGAGGCACGCGAGAGCCGAAGACAGGACGCGACCCGGAATGCTCGGTGGGATCGAATTCATAGGCTCAGATGAGAATCGGACCGGCGCGGCAAACGCTCCATCGTACTTGGAAGATAGCCCTCAAACTCGGGCAGCTTTGCGAGCTCCTCACGCAGCGTTTGGAGGCCGCGCCAGATGTCGGAGCGCAACGTATTAGCGCGCCGTCTGAGCCGCTTAGCGAGCCCCACGACTTTAGCGCCCTTGGCCAAGTGCAGCCAGATGGCCTTTCGCTGGTAATAGGGCAAGCGCCGCAGAGCTTGGCGGAGCAGGCGATAGTGCTGCGTGGTGAACCGCCGGTCAACGGAGGGGAACAGCAGCTCACAAATCACCTCGCAGTGCTGAATTGCTAATTCATGGTGCCGGCAGCGGTTCCGGATCTCCCCGTCCACGGCCCACTCCGAGTTCTTGTGCGCCCAATACGCATATGGACTTCGGGGCTGCCAACTCGTGTTGGCGCGCACATACCCGTCAAGAGCCACATCAACCGCATGCGGCGAGAAGCGGCATTTGGACAGTCCGTAACGGTAGCTAGCGAAATAGGCTTTCACCCGGTCATCTTGGGTGGGGGCTGGGCAGGCAGAGGAGGGGGCTGCGGTTTGTGAGGTTTCGTCCGGTTTCATAGGACTCTGGGGGATGGGAGCGTGCAGGGTGCGCCAGAACGACGGCCACGCTGGGCGAGAAACCCATGGAGGGCCCCGCGCCCAGGTGCGATCAGGTTTGATCCGCGTCGCGGCCTCATCGAGTTGGTCTTCTCGTTTCGGCTCTAGCACTGGACCGGCGCCTGTGGGCGGCCCAAGGACGCCCCGCCGGCTGGCGGCAAAATAAGGGTGTGAATTTGATTGTCAAGTAAAAGATGATTGTATTCATTCACAAAGCAGAGTGTTGTATTCATCAGCGCTGGACAAGCTCTGCCAGACCGTGCTATTTAGGGGCCGTTTGCATTCCTGTATGCAAACGGCGGGCTGGTCGCCGCAAGGCGTAACCCCCTGCATTTGGTCGTGCAGCCGGGAACGCCAGCCCGCCTCAAGTGGATTTACGCCGCGACCGCGCTGACAGAAGGCGCAAGCGGCGCGGAGGTTTGTCAGAAGGCAATAATCGGCTTCCGGTGACTGTGCCGGGCTTCCCCAAAACAGTCATCCCTGTTTCCCCGCGACCAGGGGAGGGAAGAGTGCTACAAATGGCAAAGGGCCGCCGCGCAATGCGGGTCGATGACCGCTTCGTTGACTAGGCGTTGCTGGATGCACTCGTGTAACATGAGCGCGCGTGCTTTCCCCACGGCGAACGCAACTACGCCGGGATGGCCAGTTTTGCGGGCGCGTTCGGCGCAGTCGGCCAAGTGCTTGCGCTGCAGGCAGAGCGACAGATGGTCCAGGCGTGCCGCCAACCGCTCGCCCTTGGTGCCCTTGCCAAGGAGGACCAACCCGAGGTCGCCAAGGAAATGCTCGCGCATCTGCCGCTCGCCCAGATCGAACCAATCCATGAGCCGGGCGTGATAAAAGCGGCCGATGGAAAAATCCGTAGGAGAGGCAGCGGTCACAAACATCGCTGAGGCTTTGTAGATTTCACCCCGTTTGGGGCGGTCCCCGAAGATTCTCTTGTGCTCGCTCATCTTGGGGTGCTGGAACAAATCGAGGATCGCCTTTCGGCGAGACTGGTCCGAGGGATCGAGCTCAGTGCCCTGAACGGGCGCCATTGCGCGATCCGCTTTGAAGAACCCTGGAGGAAGGAAACTGGGGACTGCCTCCAGACAATAGTGCTGGGGGCCGCCAGCGAGCACCTCGTTGAGTTCCTTGGCCATGAAATCGGGGGAGATCTCCTCTGGTTTGGTGAATACCTCACCAAGATGAGGGTCCGGCACGTCCTGGCGGGGAGAACCATGCAAGCTGCCCCAGAGGGGGATGAACTTGGCCTTCTTCGGGCGATCTGTCGGTATCTGTTTCAGCAGGCCGAGCAAGCCCGACACGATCGCTTTCTGCGTCCGTCCGTAGGAGATGCCGACGATCCGGCTCCGGCGAACGAGTTCGAGGACGTGCCGGGCTGCGGCCTCGCCAAACGTGACGACGGCATGATCCCAGTCGTCTCGGCTCTCAATGGTAGCGCGACTGGGGAAGACACGAACTTGGCGCAAGGCCGTCCCGTAGCGTTCCTTGATTTGCCGCTCGTAAGCAGTGAACGGTTGAGCCCATCGCTCTCTAAGCTGTTCGGCGAGCTCGGGCCGTGGCGCGATGAAACGGATGCTCTCCTCGAGGACGCCCATCTTCTTGGCCAGGATTACCCGCCGGGAGATCGTGGCTTGGCTGAGCCGAAGCAGTTCGGCGACGTTAGCTTGGCCAAGTTTTCGTTCGGCGAGCAGGAACGCCACGGCGCATGCCTGGTGTTGCTCCAGTGTTAGAGCGTCGTTGTTCTTCATAGCAATGCCCGTTCAAAACCGCGCGACCCGTAGCGCCCAAGGCGAAATTCAGATCTGTGCCGCCCGACAGAAGGGGACACCACCGGCCGCTTGGGGCCGCCGCATTGAGTGCACCGTTCGAGCGTAGAAGCGTAGCCCCTTGCATGGAGGCGGGCAAACTTTATCGACGCCACTCCACGCAACGAAATCGATCGTCGCCCGATGTAATCTAGGGAAGAAGCACCCGTGCTATCCGCACCGGGGAGTCTTCTGTCTTGTCCTTTGCATGAACACTTCGATTCTTGCGCGGCTGAGCGCGGTCATTCGGGGCCAGGAGGCGGCATTGGCGGCGATCAGTTCGGCGGCCATGCGTGCAGCACGGAAGCTCACGCTCCGTGCGCCGCGCTTTCTGCTCCTGGGGCCCACCGGGGTGGGCAAGACGGAAACAGCCTTGACGTTGAGCAAAGCGGTTTTCGGACGCGATCCCTGGCGGCTGGACATGAGCGAGTTTCAGCGGCCTGAATCGCTGGACGTGCTCCTGGGCAACCGCAACCGCGATCGCGGACGGCTGGGGGATATCTGCCGCCACGCCGACGAGGGGCTGCTGCTCCTGGACGAGATCGAGAAGGCCCACCCGAAGATTCTCGATCTGTTGTTACAGATACTCGAACCTGGGCACGTCTCGCTGGCCTTGGGCGAGCGCTGCGACCTGAGCCGGTTCTTCATCGTGTGCACGTCCAACATCGCCACGGGCGACCTGCTCGACCTGCGACACTCGACTCAGGCAACCGTCCAGCGGCACGTGAGGCGCGAAGCTGAGCAGGTCTTGCGCCCGGAAATCGTCAACCGGTTCGACGAAGTGCTGCTGTTCGGCCCCCTGGGCTACGACACGCAGATCGACATCGCCCACCTGCATCTGGAATCGTTCGTCGCCTCGCTCGGGGAGAAGGGCTACCGGATCAGCGTCGGCCCCGGGGTTGTCGAGTGCTGTATGCGGGTAGGGTTCGACCGGCGCTACGGCGCGCGTCCCCTGCGGCGGGCGATCGAGCGATTGGTTGGCGAAGCCGTCGTAAAGAGTCTCACGGAGGGTGGCAGAGGCCACGGAGTTCTGAGCGTCGATCCCACCGGCAAGGCCTTGGTCCTCGAACCGGCTACGCGTGGGACGGAAGGGCGGCAGCCATGATGATGACCCGTTGGTGTCTCGTAGCTGGAGCATTGATGGGCGTCGGCGTGGCACAGTTTTGGGCTGAAGCTCCGGCGGAATTGGTGGTCAGTGGCGTGGCCTTGGCAGTAGGGGCTTGGTCGTTGCTCGGCAAAGCACGCGGGCGGAGCAGCCGAATCGTGCGCCTGGGCGGGCTGCGGTGGACCGTTGAGGATTTCTGCCGGGGGTGGCTGATCAGCGGCGACACCGGCAGCGGCAAGACCCTCTCGGGCATCAACCAACTGCTTTGGCAGGTCTTCAAGAACGCTCCCAACTGGGGGGGCTTGTGTATCGACGACAAAGGCATCTACCACGAAACACTGCTGGCAATGGCACGGAAGTTCGGCCGCGCCGACGATGTGCTGCTGCTGCGCGTGCCAGGCAACGACGCGGAGCGACCGACACACCGTTTCAATCTGGTAGGAGACCGCAGCATCCCGGCCGAAACGTACGGCAAGATCGTCGTCGACACCGCCGTCGCGCTGGGGCAGAACCGCGACCAGTCGTTCTTCCAGAAGCAGGCGCACGACCACATCGCCCGGGCGCTGGATGCCCTCCAGGTCTTGCGATGCGAAGTGAGCCTGGAGAACGCCTGCCATCTGCTGGTCAACCAGGAGGATTTGCAGCAGGCGTTGAGTGATTTGGACAAGCTCAGGACGCCGACGGCGCAGGCGCTGGCCGCCCACTTCCGCCACAGCTACGTCAATCAGCCGCCCGAACAATGGGGCGGGGTGCAATCGACCGTCGCCAATTACCTGCAACCGTTCCTCCAGCCCGCCATCGCCGAACTATTCTGTCGCGACAGCACCTTCGCGATGTCGGACATCGACCAGGGCAAGATCATCTGCCTGGCCATCCCCCAGCAGTTTGCCACCGAGCGTCGGTACGTGGGGACATTTCTCAAGACGCTCTTCTACATCCACGCCTTCCGGCGCTTCGACCGGTCGAGCGAAGCGCGCCAGCGTGACAACTTGGTTGTCCTCTGGGCCGATGAGGCGCAGCAATTCGTCACCGACGCGCGCGATGGGCTGAGCGACCACAACGCCATCGACCGGCTGAGGGAGGCGCGCTGCGCCGTGGTCATGGCGACACAAAGCTCGACATCCTTCGTGCCGCCGCTGGGAGAGGCCAAGGCGCGGGTCCTGACTCTCAACCTGCGCAACCGCATCATCTTCAAGGCCGCCGACGAAGCCGACGCGGTAGCGAGCGCCGATTTCCTGGGCAAACGGAAGCGGCGCAAGACCAGTTGGACCTACAACCGTCAGGGCCGCTCGCGCACAGTGATCGAGGATGAAGCGCACAAGATCCCGTCGCACGAGCTGCGCAGCCTGCGCAAGCATCGCTGCGTGGTGGTGCATTGTGAAAAGGGCTTTCACAGAGTGGTCCTGTCACCCTTGGCCTCCGATGGGTCGGTGTGCCCGTGGTTCCGGCGTTGGGGTATCTGGTAAGTCGATTCGTGTGAGGGTGCCGATTGCAGACACAGCGTTTCAAAAGCTGCTGAAGAGGAAGCGTCGTTCCAGAGCGCCAAGTGGCTCGATCTCCGGAGTGCTGACTTGTGTTCAGACGTCTGAACAAGAGAATCACCACCGCTTCCACCTGCACCCCGCTCTTGCGCAGGCGGCTTGGCTGCGGCCCGGTTTACCCGCTTTCCCCTAATTCCATACACGGAACTTGTGTGCCCTTTGGAATATCGCTACGGTCGAAGGCTGCTCAAACGATCCGAGACCGCCGGCGGCACAATCGCGGCATGGTGACAGCCGGCAGCCATTTGGGATCCACTGAATCGAACTTGGCGCTAGACTCATGAGCACGACTTCAGAGAAGAGACACTGGACGGTTGCGTGCTACTCCTTGAAGGTACTCCTTCCGGTCCGTGGAGACTGGTTCTGCGTTGAGTATGCTCACGAATCTGGGAAGATTCGATGCTTCATTGACCGCGTCGTCCTATGGGGACTCGTCTCCAAGGGCGAGGCAAATGAGAGGCTTTCCGGGCTTGACTCGAGGGGCCTGCCCGTCTCGGAGAGAATGTACTACCCGGAGCACTGCTACCCGGGCAACTGCGCGGCCCAGTATTACGTCCAAGGAACCGACATATGTCCTGACGGGCGAACTTGGTTGGAGGTTTACCAGAGCATCAGACCAAATCGTGCTTCGGGTGGAGAGGTGACTGACATCCTCGCTTCCGGTAGTCCGCTGAAGACCGCTTTCCCGGATTGGGAGAACAAGAGGACAAGCCGCTTCTGCGTCAAGACGCTCTTGCCGGTTGAAGGTGATTGGTTCTGCGTTAAGTACTTTTACGAGTCTCCAAGGAGCCGATGCTTCATTGAGCGTGTCGTCCTGTGGGCACAGATCGACACGGACGAGGAGGTTGACCACGTTGAGGGGATCGACTGCTCGGGGCTGCCTTTCCAATGGCAGCCGAGTCTACACGAGTTCTTCGACATGTACTACGTCTTGGGCGCGGACCTTTCACCGGACGGGCGAACCTGGTCGGAAGCGTATCGGGCTGCGAAGCCAGATCACAGCCTAACCAGAGAATTGACTGACGCGTTTGGCCCCGTGTTGAAGCGCTGAGCGCGCAAGTCGGCGGCAAGACCGGACGACGCGCCATGGAATCTCCTGTGGCCCCCGCCCCGCCCTCGTCGCAGCACTCGCGCCCCTGCCGCCCCGGCACCGCTCGACCCCGCTCGTAAAGCCCCCCCCGCGGACCCCGGCTTGCTCCAGGCCAAGGCACGCTTGTGCCAGCGAAGCTGTCACGGCGCGTGCAAGCCTGGAGCCAGGGATGCGGCAACGCCCGCGCCAGCCGGACGGCTGTCACGGGCCCTGCACGCGCATCCCTTCTGCGCCGGGTTCCTTCCGCCCCGCCAATTGCTTTTCTCCGGCATCCTGGGATTGGCCTCCAGTAAAGGGTGAAAGGCCAACCCCACGACGCCGGGAAAATCGTTTGGGAGTTGGTGGTTGATTGAACGTTTGATGGAGGACTGAAACATGAAGAATCTGTATCGCGAGTATCTGAATAAGCACCTGCCGCCGCTTTACTCGCAGGAGCACAACCCCGATCCGATGGTGCGCGCCAAGTTTTTCACCCCGTGGTCCAACTGGACCTGGTACGCCATCGAGTTTGACGGGGAGGACCTGATGTTTGGTTGGGTCGAGGGCCTGGAGAACGAACTCGGGTATTTCTCCCTGGCGGAACTGGAACAGGTGCGCGGGCCGGGCGGGCTGGAAATCGAGCAAGACCTGTATTTTCGGCCTGTGCCGCTGAGCCTGATCAAGGACTAGCGGCCCAAGCTGAACCAACGCGGAGGGCTGCAAGCCTTCCGCTTCAACTTTTGGAGGAACCAACCGATGAAGGCCGACGAAGCTCGGAAGATCATTGACGCGCAGTTGCAGCAACTGGTGGAAGCCCTGGTCCAGGGCCAAGCTGAGACGCTCAAACGTTATCTGGCGGTGCTGGCCAAGTTCCACCGTTACAGTTTCCGCAACGTGCTGCTGATCATGGCGCAACGACCCGATGCGACCCACGTGGCGGGGTTTCACGCGTGGAAGCAACTCGGGCGATTCGTGAAGAAGGGGGAGAAGGGCATCGCCATCATTGCGCCGGTGGCGCGCAGGCCATCAACCGAAGAAGAGTCGGAACCGGAGACCCAGCCGCCCCCGGCAGCGTTCAAGGTGAGCTACGTGTTCGACGTAGTGCAAACCGAAGGGGAACCGCTGGCCCAGTTGGCCGAAGCGCAAGGAGAGCCGGGGCTCTACCTGCCCCGGCTCAAGGAATTGGTGGCTGAGCATCAGATCGCCCTGAGCTATGCCGCGACGCTTGGCGGGCCTGACGGGGTTTCGCGCGGGGGCTCCATTCTGCTCCGGGAAGGGCTATCGGCGGCGGAGGAGTTCTCCGTGTTGGTTCATGAATTTGGCCACGAACTGCTGCACCACCACGGCAACGGTCAATCGAAAACAGAGCGAGAGACCGAAGCGGAAGCTGTGGCCTGTGTGGTGTCGGAAGCGATTGGGCTAAAGGCCGGCGACGCGGCTCGGGATTACATCCAGTATTACCGGGGCGACGCCGAGACGTTGATGCGGTCTCTGTGTGCCATTCAGGATGTTGCCTCGCTGATCCTGCGCGGCTTGTTCGGGGCCGGCTGATCTTCCTGGGGTGCCGGGCGGCCCGCCGAAAGGGCCGCTGCCGGCTATCCCGTAATAACTCAGGGCCGCGCGGGCGCGGCCAAGCTCGCGGGCCGGCGATCCTAGACCGGTCTCAGTCCCCCTCCACTTCTCATCGGGATCGGATCGCGGTGGTTCCCCTGCAACATTGAGCGGGGCGGCGGCGAATATGTTTGGTGAACACTACTGCAATGAAGGCTCAAGCCGACCCCAAGACTGAATGGAGCCCCGGACGCGCCGCGACTGGACGGCTGACCCTCCCACTCGCCAAACAGCTTACTGATTCGCCGGCAGTATACACTGTACGGACCCTTCACGCCGGCCCTCTCCCCATCCGATGGGGAGAGGGTGCTGGGAGGGCGGGTGAGGGAGGCGGTGGCGTGTATCCCAGCGACTCCTCTGTAGCAGCCCGCTACTTGAACCGTACGAGGTCCGTTGTCGGCTCGCCTCTGGTAGGCCAGGCCGGACTGAAGTCACGCGATCAACCGGTGCGTTCGGAGGGCGGAGCGTGGTGCTTGTTCAAACGTCTGAACACGCCGGCGTGGACCTGTTGCGAGGGCCTTGTGCCATCGCCGGGGCCCGACGGATCGGCGTGGGCGCGGGGGCGTGCCGGAGGTGTTGGCGGTGGGTGCGAGTTGTGGGGACACCATCTCCTATCTTCGATAGGAGACTTGCTGCGCGGCGTTGAGGAGGACCCGAGACCATGATCACGGCTCGAACACAGAAGAGCGTTAGGAACGCAAAGCGTTACTTCCGGGAACACCTCGCCCACGGCGATTACTACTCCGAGGGGCACAAACTGGAAGGCCACTGGGTGGGGCGCGGGGCCGAACGGCTCGGTCTGCCAGTCAACGGACCAGTCGGGGACGAGGCGTACGACCGGCTATGCGACAACCGGCATCCACTGACCGGCGAGAAGCTCACCGTGCGCACCCGGAAGCAGCGGCGCATCTACGATGATTTCGCCATCTCGCCGCCCAAGAGCGTTTCGATCATGGCGGTGACGATGGGAGACGAACGCATCGTGGCCGCGCACGACCGGGCGGTCGATGTCGCGATCGTCGAGTTGGAGAAGGCAGCGTGCGCGCGTGTGCGTCAAGGGAACCGGCGCGAGGCCCGGACCACCGGTGAGATCGTGGCCGGCGTGTTTCGGCACGACGCCTCGCGCGCATTGGACCCGCTCCTGCACACGCACCTGGTCGTGTTCAACGCGACCTGGGACCCAGTGGAGAGTCGCTGGAAGGCGCTGGAAGCGGGGACCATGTTCGAGCAGACCAAGTTTCTGACGGAGGTCTATCGCAATCATCTGGCGGGTGAACTGACGGGCATGGGCTACCGTCTGCGTACAACCAAAAACGGGTACGAGATCGCCGGGGTGCCAGAGGACGTAATCGAACGGCTGAGCAAACGCAGCCGGGCCATCGCGCATGAAGAAGGCCGGATCGTCGAGAAGCTGGGAAAGCCGCTGACCAACAACGCGCGTGCGGCGGTGGCCCATTCGACCCGTCAGAGGAAGCTTCGAGACATTCCGGCTACTGAATTGGTTCGGCGGCAACAGGAGCAACTCACGCCCGAAGAGTTGGCACTGCTGGAAGGCCTTCGGACGGGAAAGGTCGTTCCTTTGACGCCAACTCCCCCACAGCCTGCGATCACTCCCGAAATTCAGCTCACCTCAGCGCCGGAACCCAACGACCAAGTGAGCGTTAAGACTTCACAACAGCCGCCGGAAGCCGCCCGCGAGCAGCAGGTCGTCGGCAGGCACTTGGCGGGCTTGAAGTTGCCCGACGCCAACCCACCGTGCACACCGCAGCAAGCCGTCGAGTACGCGCGGGACCACGTGTTCGAGCGGGCGAGCGTGACCGGCGAACATGAGCTGTTGACCGTTGCATTGGGCTACAGTCGCGGGCGATTGACTCTGGACCAAATCCGCGGCGCAGTGGGTCCGCAAACCGATCTGATCCGGGTGGAGGGGATGCTGACGACCGGGCAGGCTCTGGCAGACGAGAAGCGGATGATCACATTGGTCAACGAAGGAGTGGGTCAGTATCGACCGCTGAATCCGAGCTTTCGCCCTGCGCCTGAACTCAGCGCTGAGCAGCGCCGGGTGGTGGAAGCCGTCCTCGGTTCGCCGGATGCGGTCATGGGCATCCGCGGCGGTGCCGGAGCGGGGAAGACCTTTGTGCTGAACCAATTGGTGGCGGGAGTGGAGGCCAGGGACCACGAGGTCTTCCTATTTGCGCCGACAGCGGCGGCGGTCGAGGTGTTGCGTGAGGAAGGCTTTGTCAAAAGCCAGACCGTGCAACACTTGCTCCAGAATCCGGCCCTGCAGGCCGAGCTGCAACGCAAGGCCGTCGTGGTGGATGAAGCAGGACTGCTTTCGAACCGCCAGATGGTGCAGTTGCTCGAACTGCGGCGCAGTGCCGACGCCCGGCTGATCCTCTGTGGTGACACGCGTGAGCATACCGGTGTTGAAGCCGGGGACGCCCTGCGGCTGCTGGAGGGACGCAGCACACTCCAAGTGGCGGAACTGGGCGAGATTCGCCGGCAGACGGAGGTCGAGTATCGCCAAGCAATCGCCGAGATCGCCGCCGGCCATCCCACCGCCGCTTTCGCACGGTTGGACCGCATGGGTGCAGTTGAAGAGGTGGGCACCGATGAACGGTATCTGCGGCTGGCGACCGATTACGTCCGCGCCATCGAAGGGGGCCACTCGGCACTGATTGTCGCGCCGACCTGGTCCGAGATCGAACGCGTCAGCGGCGAGGTCCGTGGCCGTCTGAAAGAAACCGGCCACCTGGACCCGAAGGAAACCGGTGTCGAGTCGCACCGCCCGCTCCAATGGACCGAGGCGCAACGGCGCGATTTTCGCAACTACACGCCTGGTCATATCCTCACCTTTCATCGCGCCACCAAAGACTTCGCGGCTGGGGAATGGGGCGAGGTCATCGCCACAAGCCCGGAAGGTCTCACGGTGCGCAAGCTCGACCGGCAGGAAGTGACCGTCACCTGCAAGCAGGTGAAATGCTTCGATGTCGCCCGGGTCGAGTCACTGCCCATTGCGCGCCACGAGCAGTTGCTCATTCAAGGCAACCAACGCAAGGACGGGCTGCTCAATGGTCAGGTGGTGATGGTTGAATCGGTTAAGCCCGACGGGAGCATTGAGCTGAAGAACGGCCGCACTATTCCGCATGATTTCCGACGGTTCACCTACGGCTATTGTGTCACTAGCCAAAGCTCCCAAGGCAAAACGGTGGACAGTGTCTTTGTCGCGATGGACTCTCACTCGGGGCAAGCCGTGAACCAGAAGCAGTTCTATGTAAGCGCTTCGCGCGGGCGTAAAGAAATCAAGATCTACACCGATGACAAAACCAAGCTCATGGAGGCGATCGACCGTCCTGGCACCCGTAAGGCCGCAGTGGAACTGATGGATCGGGTGACACAACAACTCCGCCACGCCGCCATTGGCACGCCCCGTCAGGGTGTCAAACGGGGCGTGGGACTTTGACCATGCTGCGCGGTCGACCAGAACCTCCGCCCTCGCCAACGGCCTATCCGTCGTTGGACGACCCCTACACGTTGGCGGACAAACCGCCGGGAGTTGCGTTCTACCAACCCAAGGAGAGTTTCTTCTTGCCCTACGCCCTGTTGGCCGGGATGCGGTGGGCGGCGGACCGGCTGGTGCTGAGTTTCACGACCGATGAAGTCATCGTCGAAGGGCGGGGTTTGCACGAAGTGTATGCCCGGCTGGCGGAGCACCGGGTCAGCCGGATTTGCGAGCAAGGGGAACGCTACGAAACGACGAGCCAGGAGAGTGTTTATGTGCGCCGCATCCGGCGCGTGCCCCACGGTGAAACTGAAGGGGCAGGCGAGGACTTGTTCAGACGTGTGAACACGGAGCCGGAATGAGCGGCCGTCAGGCAGACCGGGTACGCGCCAGGGCCTCTTCCAGCACTGCGATCAAGCCCGCCTGGGTCACCTCCCCCTGATGAAACCGAATCGTGACGGTGGCTTGGGTCAATTCAATCGCGTGGACCTTGGACGTCTTCTTCGCCTGCCCCGTGGCCGTTGCCTGCTTCCTTTGCTTGGCGGCCCGCACCGTTAGTCTGCCTGCTTGAGCTTCCTTGAGGAGGGCACTCTGGCGTTGCCCGTCAGGTTCCTTGGCGATTTCGAGCAGTACTGATTTGCTAGGTGGTTCAGACGTCCGTACATCGGCTTGGACTTCCGGACTCAAGTCAAGCAGCCGGAGCGTCTGGTTAATGGACCCCAGGGATTTTCCCAGTCTTTGGGCCAGCTCTCGTTGGGTCAGGTTGAACTCTTCGAGCAACCGCCGATAGGCGGTGGCCTCCTCGATGGGGGTGAGAGGCTTGTGATGCAGATTCTCGATCAATTGCAGCGCCAGACGCGAGTGGTCCTCGACAGTCCGCACGATGCACGGTGCTTCGTGTAAGCCTGCGAGTTTACAGGCCGCATGGCGCCTTTCCCCGGCCAGCAGGCGAAAACGATCCATGGCGATGGGCTCGACGATCAGCGGCTGGACGACGCCCTGTTCGCGGATCGACTCAGCCAGTTCGGTCAGGTCCCCCAAGTCTTTGCGCGGCTGCTCAGGATCGCGCTCGATGAGGTCCAGGGGCACGACCACCAGGCGCGGTTCATCGTGCCTGACCGGATCGAGGGGCAGGTGCAGTTCGCCGTTGGCTTGGCGGGCGAGTCGTTCTCTTAGTGAGGTGGCCATAATGCAAGAATCTCCTGAGCCAACAATTGGTAGTCTGCGGCGGCGCGGCTGTTGGCGGCGTAAGCGCCGATGTCCCTGGGGTGATCGACGGTCTGGACGCGATTGAGGATTTCGCACCGGGCGATGGTGGTGTGGAGCACTTTCTCCCGCAGCGGTTCCAGAGCAACCCGGATCAGTTCATTGGTCACCGTGGCCTTGCCCATCACCATGGTGAGCAACACCCGAAAATCCCATCCCGAGGCGTAGCGCTTGACGCCGTGGAGGGTTTCGAGCAGATCGCCCAAGCCGCGCAACGCATAGCCGGCGGGGGGTGCCGGAATGAGGAAATGATCGGCGGCGACCATGGCGTTGACGGGCAGGACGCCCAAGGTAGGCTGGCAGTCGATCACGACGTATTGAAAGCCCTGCAACGGCTCCAGCGCGTGGAGCAGGCGCTGCTCGCGGAAGTGCCGTGCCTGGAGCAGCGACTCGACCTTCGAGAGCCGGATCGAGGCCGGGGCGACCTTGAGCGCCGCCAGGTATGTCGCGGTCACGATGGCCTCGACTGAGCCGTCGTCGGACAGCAGCACCTCGCCAATCGTGGCTCCATCCAGAAGGTCCGGCTCCAGGCCCAGCCCGACCGTGGCGTGCGCCTGGGGGTCCAGGTCAATGAGCAGCGTTTCCAATCCGGCTCGGGCCAGATAAGCCGAGAGATTCACCGCGGTCGTCGTCTTGCCGACGCCGCCCTTCTGGTTGATGATGGCAATCACTCTCATCCTGCGACGTGCTCCAATGCTGGCGGCGGGTCCGGCGGTGGCCGCCGGTTATACCGCGCATCCCATTGCTCAAAGCCGGGCACCGGGTGCTCCCGGTGCCGGCGGAAATACTTGGCGAAAGCGCTCAGGCGGGTGGCGTCGGCGTCGAACCACTCCAGCATCCGGGGCAGTTCGCGGCAGAGACCGGACTCAATGATGTGGCGGCTCTGCTGCCGGTGCTGGGTGAATTCCGCATACAGTTCGGGCAGTTCCTGGCGATACCGTTGCTCCGTCTGTGCGAGGTACTGGTGGTAAGCGTCGGCAAAGGACTCCTGCCGCGATGGCTGCACCGGCAACGGGTGTGCAACCCGTGCGCGTTGGGCTCGGATGCGGACGCGGAGGACGAAGTCGTCGGCATGGAGCAGCGCGGCTGGTCCCAAGTAGGGCTTGGCGCGAGCATCGCCCCGCTGTCGACCGCGGACGAACCGGCCGAATTCCCGAGCCCATTCGGGTACCAAAGACGGCTTGCGGTCAATTTCCAGCAGCCGACCGACTACGCTGGCGGCGGCGTGCACGTCCTTGGCTTGCGGTTCGGCGGCGGGCTCGCCTTCGTTCCCGTGATAACCGGCGTAGTAGTACCGGGCAAAGACCTCCGCCGCCTCCCCGGCCGCCGGCGCCGGCCCGTCGAACCGCTCCGGCTTGGGCCAGTTCTGTTCGATGGCCCGGCGTAAGAGTCCCAACCGGCTGTGTCTCGCCCTGCGCAGCGGCAGCCATTCCAGTTGTTGGCGGATGATCTCCGGGGAAGACTGGGCGGTCAGAGACCGGGCCCCCCGTTCGTCGAACCCAGTCTGCACCAGCAACTCCACACTGGCGGGATCGACAGCCGCAGCATCCGGCGCAGCCGCCTCACGGTGGTACATTGCTGCTGCTGTTGTACCTGTTTTAAGTTCCTTTTTAATCCTTATACCGTTCACCTTTTCTGACCGCTCCCCGTTCACCTTTTCGGACTGGTCCCGTTCACCTTTTCTGACCGCTCTGCCGTTCACCTTTTCGGACTGCTCACCATTCGCCATTTCCGAGTGGGGAGCTGTGGAACCATCCAAGTCCTCGCCGTTTAGAGGTACCATCATCGCACTGATCCACCGCACGGCGTAGGTGGCCGGGCGGCTTTCGATGCCCGCGTTGGCATCGAACCGGCCTGGCTCGACGCAGGTGAGGTAGCCCGCAGCCTCGGCATTGGTGAGGGCGGTGTGGACATGTTGACGCGAGAGTTGGGTCAAGCGGGCCAGTTCGGAAATCGAGAGTGTAACCGGGACTTTGCGTTCGCCGCCGGGTCCCCATTGGATGCTGTAGAAGAGCATCGCGCCCACGACCCGGATGACGGACAGCCGTTCGCGCGGCAAAAGGTAGTCGAAGAAGGTGTTGGGAATGTTCTTGCGCGCCACCTTGGGCCGTTGGACCGCAGTTCCGCTCTCGTCAAAGGTCATCACCGCCGCCTCCGGGAAGTAGAAGCCATCGAACGACTCGGGTGCATTCGTGTACGGTCCCCGTTCGTCCCAGTTCAACTCGTAGATGCCGCACTGCGCCGCCTGGCCCCGCCGGGCGGCCCGCGGCGGGCGCACGCAGCGCACGAAGCCTCGGTGGATGGCCTCGTCGAGGGCCTCGGGCACGTTTTCACGTGAAACACCCGCGTCCCGGATCAAATCCCGATAGCTGAACTGCAGCTTTTCGCGGGTTGGATTGCCGTCGGTGTCGACCCAGCCCAGGATGCGCCGGAGCATGTAACCCACCAGCCGGACACAGCCGCGCGAGGAGTGGGGAAGGACGATGGTGAAGAACTGCAGCGGGACAAAGGTCACATTGGCCTGAAAATCGGGAAAACCGGGAAATGCGGGCGGATGTGTCTTCGATACTTCGGTCATGACCCTCCCGCACCCCTCACGCCGACCGTTCGGTCGGATACGGCGACGGCAACGGCGTGCCGGCGCGTTCGGCGTGATCGCGGATGATCCGATTGATACAATAACTGCGATCGCGTTCGTCGCGCTGCGCCAGTTCACACAAATAGTCGAACACAGGCAGATCCAACGTGACGCCGGTGGATCGGGTGAGCTTCCTTCTCTTGTCCATGTTGCGTGCCATGACCCTCCAGTGGTAACGGTATTTAACCAGCATGGCCTGTAACACGATTCGCCCCGACCTGACAACAGGTGATCCGCACGCCGCAGACGTTTTCTCTGCCGACGCGCGACCTGGTCAAGCCGAGGGCACATTCTACAGGATACTTGCGCGAGCAGCCGGGAATGTTGCAGCAGTTGGTCGCTGGACAGCCGGTCCCCCGAGGTCGCGCTGGGCTGAACGAGATCGGTTCGCGATCCTGGCGGTTGTACTGCGGCGCTTCAATCCGCGCCCCGCATTTGCCCATCACTTTCCATTTGGCGGCAGCAGATCGTCTGTGCTAAAGGGCGATCGAATCGCGCTCTCTTTTTGAGCGCGAGCGGTTGACGCAAACGCACATCTTTGCGTCGTCGAGACGAGTCGCGGACACCCGGCAAACCTGCGTCTCACCAGCGCGGGCTAAGGGGACAGGATCACCACCTGTCACGTGCGCGATCCGTAGCGCTGGATGCCACGAGAGTGGCTCGTCCAGTGCGAGGGAGGCTCCTGGAAGTAATCCTTCGCGGATTGAACGATCATCTGGCTCGCAAGAGTCGGCATGCGGTTCTCTCAAGAGTAATCTCCAGGTTCTATCCCATGGGACTGTAAATGCGCAGGAGCAAGGGCGACCGGGACATGCTCGAAGCCGGGTCCAAACCGACTTCAAGCCGTGCTGCTCAAAGTGGGTGCGTGCGACGCTACGGCGTTCGCACTAATCCCCCGGTGGGACTCAAGGACCAAAGCCATGATGGCCAATCGGGTGAAAAGCTCGTGAGGTTCGTGGAACATTCGCCAGCGTCGGGAGCCTCCGGGTGGCGACACTCGGAGTCGGGCGGAGTCAAGAGACCGCCCGGTGTGCCGCGCAAAACGCGGCCGGTGAAGAGCTCAACGATGAAAGGGGCATCAAGCCCTTGCTGGTCAGCTTGGTCAGAGACGGTGCCGAACTGGGAATGCCGTCGCCGGACCTGGGTAGGGGGGAGCTTCTGTGTTCTGCCCCCCGAAATCATCCCGCAACCGCGGGATGGAAACTATGGGAAAGCGGGAGCTTTCCACATACCGGCGGCCGGCCGGGCACACACGTGTGCCCTACCGACGTGACTGATCAAGAGAAGAGCAGCGCTAACCGGGGAAGGAGTTCAGCGGCCGGCGTGGTGGCCGGTGCCTGGGAATCTGCCAGGTGATTGAAAAGCTGAACTCTGGGAGCGGGCCTCAAGTAGGAGCGGAGTGATCCCGCACGACGACTGCAAGGCAGTGGCCGTCGTGTTGCCGTGGCTACGGGTGGTGCCGGGCCAATCAACGGCGACCGAAAGAGGTGACGGATACTACTCGTCTCGACGATGAATTCACCCGGCGTCCAACACCGGGTGGATTCGCTCAGAGAAGCGAAAGATAGAGCGGCTAAAGGAGAGACCATCGGGAGGTGGCTTGTCTTTTGGCACAGGAGGTTGACTGCTTCGGGTCCGATCCCTGAAGCAGCAAGGGTTAAGGTAGGGAGCGCAACAACCATGTAATAGCGCAACAACTACTTGGGAATACAGCGCGCGCTGCGCGCGCTCGGCAACGAGAGGTTTCAGCGACCGAAGGGACCGCTTTCTCCGGACGGAGAAAGCCGGGGCACCGGTCGCGAAGGATTTGTGCTTCGGAGATTGTGCCGTAAACAGTCTCCATCTTCCTGACCGTGCGCGAGACGGTCGCGCCCACGTTGTTCAGACGTGTGAACAGCGTGGGCGGTCGGCTCGGGCGAATGTAACGTGGTGGGCGGCGCATACGCCGGCCACCCGACTCATTGGAGGTGAGCGAGACATGTACCGCTGCGTGGCCGGAAGCATCGAGGGGTTCGTGCGGCAACTGGCCGTCGCCTACGTGGGGCACGGCTATTACTTCTACGTGACGGGCTGGATTCCGCCGCACAAGGTCCCCGAACGAATCGACGAGAAAATCATCCGCCGCTACGACATCGACATCTCGCGCTGGACGCGCGCGCGCCGGAAGAAGCAAGGCTGCGCCAATGTGCAATACCTACGGTTCGACCGGTTCTTCGTCATCATCGCCACACAGGGCCGGCATCGGTTCTTCGAGGCGGAGGGAGCAGCCGTGAAAGACATCCGCGAAGCGCCGATTCACTTCCACCGGTACTCCATCGGCTACCGGCCTGGCTGGCGAAGTACCACCTGGCACCCCTCGGTGCGCATTGATGCCGGCCTCTATGCTAAACTTGAGGCCCGGTTTGAGGGCCTGGCTCTGCATCGGGCGGCGGAAGCGATCAGCGCCGAGTTTCGTGGGTTGCCCTTCGAGCCCTGGGCGCCAGTACGGCGCCAACTCTGGCGCCTTTTGCGCCTCGTGAACCAACGACGCAAACTGGCCGGCCTGGAACTTGTGCCGATAAGTGCCGTCGGTCTTCGTCGACGGCCATCGCAGCCGTTCGATCGAAAGCGAGGGTGTGAAGCACAGGTGGCATCGGCGGGTCCGGTCCGAAGGGCTGGAGGCCCGGTAAGAGACAGAGGCGAGGTTGGAGGGGTCAATGCCCACCTGTGACGGTGTAGCCCTTTTGGCGAAGGTCTTCCGCCAGGTCTCTCTCCAGTTTGAGGGTTCGGCGCTTCATCCGTTCGGCGACAATTGTCTCCGAGACTTGGCAGCAACGAAAGCCCGACAACGAAAGTCGGAGCCTTGGTGAATGCCCTGGGGAATGGCATTCTGCTCTTACGATGTATCGGGTCATTGCCCATCTTGATATGGACGCGTTCTTCGCCTCGGTGGAGCAGCGCGACAATCCGGCGTTGCGCGGCAAGCCGGTCATCGTCGGCGCCCCGCCCACCCAGCGTGGCGTCGTCTGCGCCGCCAGCTACGAAGCGCGCAAGTTCGGCGTCCGCTCCGCCATACCCAGCGCCACCGCCGGTCGCCTCTGCCCCAAGGGCATCTTCGTCCGCCCGCGTATGGATCGGTACAAGGAGGAATCCAGGCTCATTCTCCGAATCATGGGCGAAACCGGCGCGGTGATCGAGCCGATGTCCATCGACGAGGCGTATCTGGACTTGTCCGCCCGCTGCCAGGCGGAGGATGCCGACGCCTCTTTGCTCCAATGCGTGCCGATCGCCCGCCAGTTGAAAGAGCGCATCCGGTCTGAACGCGGTTTGACGGCGACCATCGGCATCGCCTCGAACAAGCTGCTGGCCAAGATCGCCAGCGACTTCGAGAAGCCGGACGGGCTGACCGTGGTTTCCGAGCGGGACAAGGTCCAGTTTCTCCGTCCGCTGCCGGCGCGCGTGTTGTACGGCGTGGGCCGGGTCACCGAGCAGGTGTTGCTGCGAGCTGGCATTCGGACGGTGGGTGACCTGCAGGATTACGGCGGCGATCTGCGGGCGCTGGTGGGCTCATTCGGGCCGAAGCTCAAGCAGTTCGCAGTGGGCGAAGACGACCGGCCGCTGGAGTTGGGCGACGAGGTCAAAAGCATCAGCGGTGAGGAAACGTTCCTGCACGACACTGAGGACCGGGGCGTCCTGCGGGCGTGTCTGCGGGAGCAAGCCGCGGAGATCGCGGCCAAGCTGAAGCGGCGTCACCTGGCAGCGCACACGATCCAGGTGAAGGTGCGGTATGGCGACTTCACCACCTTGACGCGCCAGCTCAGCGTCGAGGACCCGATCACCGAAGCCAAGGACATCTATCGGCTCGGATGTTTCGTGCTCGGGCGAAAGAGGTTGGTCTCTCGTCCCCTGCGACTGCTCGGCTTGGGGGTGAGCAACCTGCGCGAGCCGACGGCACAGCAGTTGACCTTGCTGTAGCGGGCGTGGCGCCGCGCCGTCTGTGGCTGAAGGGAAGACCTGACAGCCGACGCCACCCGGCGCTACCTTGCGTGCATGAATTTGGTGGTCGTCGATGTGGAGGCGGATGGTCCCATTCCCGGGGAGTATTCCATGGTCTGCTTCGGGGCGGTGTTGGTGGAACCGTCGCTGCAGAAGACGTTCTATGGTCAGGTCCGGCCCATCAGCGAGCGCTATCTGGACGAAGCGTTGCGGGTGAGCGGCTTCACACGGGCGGAACACCTTGAATTCAACGACCCCACCAAAGTGATGGATGAGTTTGGCCGCTGGCTTGCCGCCGTGGGGAAGGGGTGGGCAGTCTTCATCTCGGACAACCTCGCCTTCGATTGGCAGTTCATCAATTACTACTTCCACCGGTTCACGGGCGGTAACCCGTTCGGTTTCTCAGGACGGCGAATCGGGGATCTGTACTGCGGACTGATGCGGGACATGAGCAAAGCGACGGAGTCGAAGCAGTTCCGGCGCACCCGCCACACCCACAATCCAGTGGACGACGCCAAAGGCAACGCCGAGGCGCTACTTCATTTCGAGACGCTTGGCCTAAAGATGCCGACCTGAAGGCGTTCGCGGTGTGCTCCTTTCACTGACGCGCATTACTCGATCCCGAGCCTGGGTTTGAATGTCGCGACAAACCTTTCCGCCACTGTCCTGACCCATTGATGCTGGCGCGGCCAGTCGTCCGCGTTGGCGATGTTCGCGGGTATGGCGACCCAGAAATAGGGGTCTTCCCAATGCAGCGTCTCGCCGACCTGATTCTCCAGCTCCGGGATGTGGCTTTCCACGAGTTCCTTGTAGAGACGCCGGTAGTTGCGCCCGGCAGAACTTCCAACTGCAAAATACACACAGAGCGTTGAAGTGGTGGGGTAATACTGGGCACCCAAATGGATGCCATCGTCTAGCGGCTTGAACCGGCAGAGGGTGCGGCCCGCGTCCGGGGCACTCTCGGGGAACGAGAGGTTTGACCCGGCCAATGCCGCCGAACAGGCTCGCCAGTACCGGACAAGCAACGCGCGCTGTTCGCAAGCCTGGCGGAGTTCGGGCACATTCAGGGCCTCCTGTTCCAGCGCCACGACGCGGCGTTGGAGCACGCGCTGGAAGTCCTCCAGGCGGTCGCCAAACCAATCGTGTTGGACCGGCCAGTCATTTTCATCGCGGATTTGAATGCCTTCGTCAGAGATGGAGATCTCACCGCCCTGGTTGCGGATTTCCCATTCGAGCGCGTAGCCCAATTCCTGCTCGACGACACTTTTGGCCTCGGCGAGGTGGCCGGCGATGTATGCGCCGATTTCATCAGAGAGGTTGAGGGAAAGGAATATGCGACCGCGCTGCTGGTTGAAACCAAACTCAAGTTCAGCAGCGCCGGAATCCCCGATGGCGGCGGTGATGGAGGAATCGGGAGCGGCAACGATGAGGCCGGGGCGCACGCCCCGTTCCTCCAGTCGGACGTCCATGTGACGCCAGTATTCGAGGCGTTGCTTGGCGGCATTTGTCAGACCCTCCGGTTGGGGCATGGCCTCGGCGGAAGCGGCATAGACGACATCTGTTGCGGGGCGTGGCCAGAGGTTGACTAGGCGTTCCGCCAAAACAACCGACCGCACGCGGATGGCCTCGGCATCCCATTTTGGCAAGGCCGGGAAGTAGCTGTTCAGGTCAAGATGGCTTTTGCCGAGTTCGACGCGTTTGACGTCGAAGGCGGAATTGCTCAACTCGGTGTTGTAGCCGGTGAGAGTGAGGTTACCCAGGGTGTGGAGCAGGGTGTCGTGGATCATTTCCCACTCGTCGCCAAGCATCTCCTTCCACGCCTTGCCGTGCTTGTTGTTGGAAATGGTTTGGGGCACGACATGCTCAATAGTCAGGGTGGACAGGTCGACACGCTCGCGATGGCCGAAACTCTCCTCCAACGCTTCGAGAATGACGCGGGTCTTGGTGCTTTCACGGCGATACAGCTCAAAACTGGGGAGACGCCCGCGGACGGCGGCGTCATCTGGCCACCTGCGGCCCAACCAATAGGCTTGGAGGTCGACCCGCGGGTTGTTCCGAATCAAAGTGATGGCCTCGACGAACCACTTGCCGTAGGTGCGAGTGGTCTCGCCACAGATGGAGCGCCGAAGGACAAAGCTGACGAGATCATGCAGGCAACCACACAAATCCTCCTTGGTCAACTGGCCGCGGTCGAACCGGTCGAGGAGATTGAGGATCAGCGGGTAAGCCGTTGTGATCTCCATGCCTTCGACCTGGCGCAAGATGGCGCGCAGCGCGTCGTCCCGCACAGAACGGGGCCGGCGCAACATGAGATCAAGGCGGGCGTAACGCTTGAGTTCAACAACGAGGGCATCGGGATTCTGGATGGCCTGCTCATGGGCAGCTTTGAAATCCACGAAGGTGGCGTCTTCCTTGGAATATCTGCCTTTCCGCATCAGGTAGTCCCGGTAAAAAGGCGTCATCTCGACGGCTTCGTCCATTTCCGTGGCATCGAACATCTCCTCAAACGTCTTCCAGTGTTGCTCATTGAACTCCTGCTGCTTGGCCAACGGGATGGCCATGAAGACGAAGTTGCGGATGAGGTCAGATTCCTTGAGCGGCAGGCCGGTGGAGTTGAGACTCTCAAAAATCTCGTAGGGATTCTCGGCATCAATCAGAACGGCAACCAAATTCAGGCGGGTGGTGATGACGTCCAGCAATCTGGCGAGTTGTTCATGGGTGTCCTTACGCGACAGATGCTGGACGTGCCGGTGGAAGTACTTCCACGCTTCAAAAACACGGCTGTCCGCGAAGCCTGACATATCGTTGCCTTCAACCAACGCCGTGAGGACTTCGCGGTCGCCGAGGCGGGGAAGGACCTTATAGCGGTCGCTGCCCTGTTTCCTTTTGAACAAGAGATAATCCTCGGTGACTTCGTCGGCAAAGTCGTTGAGGTTACGCGACCTGGCGACATCACGGATGGCCGCCAGGAGAATCGTGAGCGTGGTCACGCGCTGCTGGCCGTCAATCAGTTGGAAGGCGGATATGTTACCGGGCAAGCGCGGCGGCAGGGTGCAGACGAGCGGCCCGAGGAAGTGAATCGGCTTCGCGCCGTCTTCCATCAGTGCCCAGATGTCCATCCGCAGGCGTTCCCAGTGGGACTTTTCCCAGGAATAGAAGCGCTGGAACAGGGGGATGATGTATTGATCCCCGGTGTGGAGGATATCCCGAATGGTTTTTGGCTGGGCTTGCATGATTGTTCACGTGGTCGGCACGCACAACTCGCCGCAGAGCAGCTTTGGCGGTGGCGCGTCAAGCAGTGCGGGCAAGGTGCCGTCTTCGTCTCTGGAGCCCGGAGACATTATCTATTTGACCGTCTGAACGATCTGCACCTGAGCACTCTGAATGAATGCCGCACCCGTGTGGTTCTCAATGATCTTGCACGCCGGGGTTTGCGATAGTGTCAGCATATATGCGTGATGAACGCTGAGCACTGCGTCTTGCAGCGACTGCTTCTCTTCTAGCATCTCGACTTTGAGGCCCATCGCAGAGCAGGTGTCAGCCGGCAAGTGTCGGGCATGTGAAAGGGTTAGCGCATGATTACCCAGCTCTCCGACGATCCGGTTGATTTTCTCGTCCTTCTTCTCATCTCCGGCAAGCATACCGGTCGCAAGCCAATCGCGAACCAGTTGTTCGGACCACGTGATAGCCTTCTGGCACTCTCCAATGAAGGCCGGTGAGTACTTAGCGATGATGGGTTGCCATACGGGTATCTTTGCGGGGTCTTGCTTGATCTCTTCGTATGCCTTCTTGAATTCCTCGATGACCCCGTGTGCTGGGATTCCGCCGAAGTGGGGGTCAACCGGCCCAAGACTGGACTGTTTACCCATCAGAATGACCCTGGAGGCACATGCGATCATCGTCCCGCCAGACATCGCCACTTGAGGGACAACGGCGCGGATGTCGCCTTTGAACATCTTTCGCAAGTAGTCCACCAATGATTCTGTGGCCGCAGTCTCGCCGCCCGGCGTGTGCAAGATGAGGTCCAGGCCCAAGGACCTGTCGAGGCCGTTGACCGTGGTCATGAAGCCGTTCTTGTCCTCATCATTGATCGCCCCTCCAGGGAAACTGGGTTTCTGCAACCACCCGCTATAATACGTGATGATGTTGCGCTTCGTCTCTTCGTGGAGCGCGGCCAAATATTTCCGACGCAACACATCGTGGGGGCTACCGAGCGCCTTGACCTCGTTAAAGAGTTGGTTCCAATTAGGCATTCGCTCCTCCCTGTGTTTCTTCGTGAGAAGTTGTGGTGGCAGACGACCAGGTGTGCGAAGGGCCGTCCTCTGGTCGGAGAACCTCCGCCATCACCTTGAATTTCAGCCGATCCTCCTCGGTCTGCAACGTGAGCAGAGAAAATACCTGTTCAATTTGGTTTGGTGAGAGATCGCTCTCCGGTTTGGGTATTTGTGGTGATTGCTCCGCATTCATAAGCTCTTCCTCATATTGGGTTTCTCTTCGTAGTCGGTCATCTGGGTTGCGACACGCACCCGCGCCTCGCCTGACAGCGGTTTCGGCAGCAGCGCGTCGTGCAACGCGGCCAGCGTGCGGGATTCGTCTCCACTGGCGGCGATTCGCTGAACGAGCGGCGCAACGGCCGCCTCAAGACCGCCTTCAGTGCTCTCAGCAGGATCTCTTTCTGTCAAAACTGCTGCAAAGGCGTGTGGTTGCATGGACTACCTGGCTATCCGAATCCCAAAGACGTCGGGGTGGGCGACGATTTCGTCTTGGAGGTTGCGGTCGTAGCGGATGACGATGACGCGGTAGCCCCGGCTCACCAGTTCTGCGCGCAACTCACGGTCGCGGGTGACCTGGGCGGGTTCGTCGTGGACGGAGCCGTCGCAGAAGACGCAGACGTTAGGGGCGTAGAAGAAATCCGGGATGCAGCGCGGTTCTGGAATGGGCTTTTGGGCCTCGTCGGGCAAACGATGGAATCCTGCCGCCAACGCCGTGAGGAAGCTACGCTCGATGTCGGAGCGGGAATCGGTCAGCGAGCGAAGCCAGGGGAGATGTGCATTCCAGTCGCGGCCCGCAATGCGCGGGAAGGTACGGCTGGTCGCCAGGTCGAGCAAGTGCTGCCTCAGCCGGTGGCGGTCGAGGCTCAAGGACTCGTGCTGGTTGCCAAAGCTCATCAGGCATTCGTAGCACGCAGCGAGGCAGGTGGGTCGCTGGTCGGTACCCGCCGCATCGAAATGGCAGCGCTCCAGTGCTTCGACAGCCAGACGGGCCACAGCGTCGGCTTCGTCAACCAGCCTGCGCAGGGCGCCGACGCCGCCTTCGCCTGACTCGAAGAAGAGCAACGCACGCTGCTCGCCTTTACCGACGCGCTCCGCGCCGAGTTCCGATTCTTCCAGTTGGAATAACTGCTCCATGCCCCGCTGGATCGAGTATTGCAGGGTGGCTTCCAAGCCCGGATCGCTCCTAAGCTCCGGGCGGAGCAAGCGCACTAACAAGAGGTTTTGTGTGGCTTGAACCGAGAGATTGACGCGCTCCAGACGGCGGGGGCGAGGGGCTGGTCCGGTGGCTGGCGGCGGCGCGTTTAGAACCTCGCCGCTTTCGAGGTCCACGAGGAAGCCAGGCGTGGTGGCGCTGCGCCATCCACGGTTGACCCGAAGCAGTGTGGACGCTGGGCCGTAGGTGAGACGAAGGACGGGTGTCTGGCCGACCATTACGTCGGCCTCGCGAATCCGGCGTGCGCCGCCGGGTTCAGTGGCAAACTGGTAGGCCACCGTGATTTCGAAGCCGCGGCGCCGGCGCTCCTCCTCGTCGCAAGTGATTCTCTCGCGGCGGCGACAGCGCACATTGGGCTGCTCCAGCATGGTAAGCAACTCACTGTTCGTTGGGTCAAAGCGGCTGGTGCAATCCGGACAGCAATCAAGCCCGGTGTCGCAGAAAGCCCCACAGGCACCGCAGAAGCGCTTTTGGCTGCGGCGCTCCTCCAGCCCGCCGGGGGGAGACTGGAAGCTGGCGACCTCCCACTTCGCGCCCTCGTGGTAGAGGATATTGTTCGGACCAAACTCGCGCAGCGCGAGGAAGCGGGGTCGTGAAATGAACTCGCCATCGTCTCGCGGCACCCAGGCGCGCACGGGCAGGGCCGGGAAATTGTAGCCGGGCAGGAATCCCTCACTGGCAAGGTAGCGATAGGGGTAAAAGTCGCTCTCTTCCCGGTTCTTGGAGATTTGGCGCAAGAGGTTGAGCTGGCGGAGCGCCTCTTCCTCGCGGCGGCGGGCGTCTGCCTGGGCATCACGGTCACGCGCCCGCCTGAGGGCGGTCTGGGCTTCGGTCAATTGCCGTATCGCGGCACGAAAAAGCTCACGCCACCGATCGAAGGCGCGGTTGAAATTGACGGGGGCTTCGGAGATGACGGCTTCCAGCCATGCGTCACTGAACCAACCGGCGTTGGCGAGTGCAGCAAGATCGAATTGGAGGATGCGGCGGACCCGGGCGCGCACCTCGTTGCGGGCGGGCTCGGAAAGCTGAATGGCGTCAAGGGCACTCGCCCGCAGCGGGAGTTGGGCCTCGTCGTCGGTATCAATGACTTCCTCGATGGAGTCGCCCAGTGGCAGTCGCACCTGGGCGAGCCACACGGCATGGAGATGCGCCCGCACGAGTGACTCGTTGGCAACATCCAGGCGAGGGGGGCGCACGCTGCCCGCCACCATGTCAGCGCGGCGCTGGAAGAAGTATTGGTCGTGACTATTGATGGCACCGCAGTAGGTGAAAATCAGACCAGGCTGCCCCTGGCGGCCGGCCCGTCCGCTGCGCTGAGCGTAGTTGGCGGGCGTCGGCGGCACGTTGCGAAGGTGGACTAGGTCGAGGTCGGCGATGTCCACGCCAAGTTCCATGGTGGGGGAGCAGACGAGGTAAGGCAGGCGGCGAAGGCCGTCGCGCTCCTTGGTGGTGTCGCTGTTCTCCCAGCGGAAGCGCCGTTCGCGGCGCTCGCGTTCGCCAGGTTTGACGACCTGGGCAGTGTGCTCGCGGGCTTCCAGCGCGGCGAGCGCGGCAGCGGAGTCGCGGTAAAACTGCTGGAAGAAGGCGTTCACGGGCGGCGGCGTCTCGGCGTAGCCGTCGGCTCCGGCGCGACGCGCGTAAAGGGGATCAAGCGGCGGCGCGCTGCCATCGCCCAAGCGCCACAGCAGGCAAGCGGCGTCCAACTGGAAGAACTGGTGGTCGTCGAGTGGGTCCAGGCGGCGGAGAAGGCCCTGGCCGACAAGCATCGCGAGCAGGCCGTCAATAAAGGCCTCGTAGGCGGTTGGATCGAGGTTGAGCTCGGAGGCAAGAAAGCGGCCGAGCTTGCTGCGAGCGCCGAGGCTGAAGCCGTCGGCCAGGCGCTGAGATTGGCCCTCGCGGACGAAGCGGTTGGCCGTGCGCAGTTCCGGGGCGCTTTCGTCCAGGCCCCAGAACTCGTTGAGGTGTTGTTCGGCGCGGCGGCGGATTTGTTGCTGGTTGGTTTCCTCCAAGCAGCGGCAGGCGATGGCCAGCTTGCGGCGGAACTGGTCGAGGAGTGCGCGGACGAGGCGCTCGCGCTGGGCTGGCGCGATTAGGGCGACTGAGGGATGGAAGCGCCAGCGGGCGTCGGCGGCGCAGAGGGCTTCCAGGCCACGGTAGCCGACGCGGAGCAGCCCGACGTTTTCGAGGTTGGGCTGGACGACACGCCAGCCGCGCCGCAGGTCTTCGTAGAGGCGGTATTCGGTCAGTTCGGTGAAGGCGCGGAGAACGTCCGCGGCAGCCGGGGACTCCGGATCCAGCTCCGGGTTCCTGGCTACCTCGCGGGTGGTGAGACCGCTGGTGCGGACCACGGCATCGGCGACGCGTTCAAAGGTGAGTTCGTCGTCGCGCAAGAGGGCGGCGTGAAGGGCCGAGCGGAGAAGGGAGACGTGAATGAAATCGTTGAAATGGCCGGCCTGGAGCGAAGCGTCCTGGCGATTATCGGTGAAGGTGAGCAATTTGTCGCGCGCGCCCTCCTGGCTGGCGGCGCGGCGGAGCAACGACGTGGCGAGCACAGTGGTTGCGCTGGTGCGGGCTTCGCTGGACAGCGAAGCCAGCTTGGCGAACTCCAGCTCACGAGCGGTATAGAACTCGCCGCAATTCTGGCAGAGGGAAAACGGGGTCGGCTGCCACCAAAGTTTGATTGCGCCGTTGCGGGGCATGGTGAAGGAGTCGCCGTTGGGGGTGACCCAGACGGCCTGGGGGACACGGTCACGCCAAGTGGGCTTGAGGCGGCCTCGCTGGTCTCGCCATTCGTCGGGAATACGGTCCTCGCTCCAGTCATTCGACAAAGGGGCGAGCATCAGGTAGCCGGCCTGGTCGCCGTTCTGAATGGTGTGCGTGCCAAGTGGATGCGACAGGAAGCGGGAGCCGCCACCAGTACCAATGACGTGGTAGTAGTCCTGACCGCAGTGGCGGCAGAACTTGATGGGCACGAAGAGTCGGCCCGGCCCGGCAAACGCCTGGCCTTCAAGGGAAAATTGCCGTGTGGCGGCCGGTTCAAGGGTGGCGAACACGGCACGGCCCTGCCCGATGAACTGGTGTAGCTTGAAGGCAAACGCGCGCCCGCCGTCGTCGCGGAGCAACTCGCCGCCGCGGGTGAGCAAGGCGCGCAGCCGCCCTTCGCATAGGCCACGGTCAATCCCAGTGGCTTCCGCCAGCCGCGCGGCAGCCTCCGAAAGCGTGTGCGGAACTCGCCGCCGGAGGCGGTTTCCCGGTTCTGTTTCGACGCCAAACTCCCATTCCGCCCACCGTGCCAGCGGATGCCGCCGGAACTCGTCAAGTGAAAGCGTCGGCAAGCCGGACGCACTCCAAACGCTTCGCGCGTCAGGCGGCCTGCTCGAAGTCGCGCCAGCGTTTGGAGTGCGTAGAGCTTGCTCCCGCTGTTCCGTGCACGTCCTCACAGCGGCCACCAGTTCTTCCCGTGTAGGCGGGCCGCCCTGAGTGAAGGGTTCGAGCGTTTCCTCGATGACCTGGGCTTCGGTAATCGGGCGCCCAAAGACTTGCGAGGCGAAATCCGCTACGGTTTCGCGTCGCTGCAAGGGCGTGGCGTCACGGCTGGCGACCATCGTGGCGCTGGTGCCCACGCAAATCAGTTCGGGCGCGGCACAGCGTTCCTTCAAGCGCCGGATGAGCATGGCCACGTCCGCGCCCTGGCGACCGCGATAAGTGTGCAACTCGTCGAAGACGAGGAAGCGAACCCCGGAAGAAGTGGCGAGTGGTGAGTGGCGAGTGGCGAGTGGGGGGAGGAATGGCTGGTCGTCGGGGCGGACGAGCATCAGTTCCGCCATCACGTAATTGGTGAGCAGGATTTGGGGCGGGTGGTTCTGTAGATCGCGCCGGGCCTCGCCCTGTACGTCGCCGGTGTATTTGGCGAAGCTGGTAGGGAAACGCCGGCCGGTGCGCTGTTCGTAGCCCTTCTTCAGCTTGTTGAGTGCCTCAAGTTGCGAGTTCACCAGGGCGTTCATGGGATACACAACAAGCGCCTCGACGCGGTCGCGTGCGGGGGGACGGCGTAGGAACGAGTCAATGATCGGCAGAAAATACGTGAGGCTCTTGCCCGAACCGGTGCCGCTGGTGACGACGTAGCTTTCGCCGCGGCGAGCGAGTTCCATCGCTTCAACCTGGTGCTGGTAGAGGTGGAACGGCTGGCCCTGCCGAATGACGCCTGGAGTACCACCGCGCTCATTCAGCTCCAAGATCTCAAAAGGCGAACCTGTCTCGGTGCGGAAGATCTCGGCCGTCTCATAAAGCAGCACGCCTTGCTCGGCCAATTGATCGACTGAGGCAACGCGCGCGTACGACGGGCTGACCTGCAGCAACGCCTCCGGCCAGAGCCGAGCCTGTTCCATGAGTTCGCGGTCCACGAACGCGCGGGCACGGCCGTCGGCCACAGTGAAGAACGAGCGGACGAAATCGCAGTAGTCGCCGAGGACGGTGGCGTGGAGGTTGAAGATGCTCATGACGTAAGGCCTGCGTGCTCAGGACACCGCCGGAGGGGCAGCAGGAACCCGAACCTGCGGTGCCCGCGCCCGAATCTCAGCCTGGACGTGCTCGTAGACGCGCAAGTCGCGATTCACCGCCTCAATTGAGACCGCAAGAGCGAATCGCGCGGTCGCCTCTGGATTGTGTCGTGCCCAGCCCTCGTGGCCTCGAACTGCCACAGCAATCACCTCCGGTAGTTCATAGCTTTTCAGGTAGGTCCAATCCTTCTGGAGCGTGCCGCCGTCTCGCTTCGCGCCGGGTATTTCTCCCCAATCCCCTCTCCGGCTCAGGGTCCAATCAGGCTCCTCGCCTTCGCTATCTTTCCTCCGAACAACGTCGGCGAAGACCCTTCCCTTGAACGCTTCCAGCGCTTCCCCCGGCCGGCTGCAAACCCAATCGAGCCAAACGGCGAGGTAGCGGCGCCCGCTGCTGCGCGTTCGACGAGGCTCTGCAGAGTACGAAAGCGTAACATCAAGGCGGATGACCGCCTCTTGCCCCATCCTTCGGAGTTCCTCAGGAACGTAAAAGGCGAATATCGCCGCGTCGCCCGCCTTTATGCTCTGGTTGCCCTGCGTGATGCACGTGACCCTGTATTCCGAGTTGGACGTCGCGCGGTCCGCATCAGGGACGCCATACCCGAGCAGTCGAATGTGTTTCGCTTTTTCGTCCACTACGGCGCGCTCAGCCCAGTCAGGCCAGCGGGCCGACTGGGCGATGAGCGCCCGGTACACCAGTGTGCTTTCATCGGGCAAGAGCTTCTCAAGTAGGCCAGCCACATGCGTCACCCGACCCGCCGCAAACGAAGTGCCGACAACATCACGAGCAACCGCCGGTCCGCCGTCGAGAGTTGATCGCACCAGCGATGGGCAGACTCCCGGCGGCAAAGCCAAGCTGACTGGATTGGCGCCATCCCACGCATAGTCGCCACCGAACTCTACCACGTCCGGCTTCATTGAGTCCCAGAGGCCACACCCGCACCGCGTAAAGGCTGAGGGGTGGGTCGCTCGGGCCACGGACCGCCTGTTTCCATCGCGGTATGTTTCCATCGCAATCGAGCCTACAGTCAACGCTTGGAGGCTCTGGGCGGGATTCGCGAGCCGGGCGGACCTTTCGAACAAATAGTCCGGCCAACTCCGCCCTGCCGACAGGTGGTCCTCGATGGTCGGATTGCTTTGCGAGCCGTGGCCTCGGCTAAGATTGCCGATGGCCTGTATGAACAGCACATCACGTGAATGGCTTAAGAAGTCCATTTCGGCGGCCCAACTGGACATTCGCAATGAGCGCGCGGGCCGATCAGAGGAAATGGAATGGTTGAAGATGCGGGTGTGCCGGGGGCCGTCGCGAAAGTGTTCGATGATCTCGCGCAGTGCAACGGGCGGATGAATCGCTCTAGGTAACTCCCCCCGAGGCCCCAGAAGTAACCGGGCATTCTGAAGCCAGAACGGCGCCTCAACTCGGCCGGCGCCTGGAAGTGAGGCACCGTAGAGCGCAGCGCCAGCCACCCTGGTGCCATGGCCGCCATCAACAACGTAATCTGCCACGTCGTTGGCCGGTACGTTCGGGATGAAACACCGGGAGGTTGAAACATCCATGGCAGCCTGCAGCATCCGGTGATTCTCCTGAATGCCGCTGTCCACGACGCAGACCGCCTTTCCGTCGGCTTCTGGGGCAGCTAACTCGACTGGGGGGTAATCAGGCTCGCCGACGACTCCCAAGACACTCGGCAGGAGGACATCATCCGGTAACGACAGCTCGAAGACATGGGGGTGATTCTGGATCAAATCCTTGAAGCCGCGACCCAACATCCGAATGCGCACCGAAAAGCTATCGGAGAGCTCAGCGAACTGCGAATGGGGGGTCGCTGAATGCGCAAAGCCGCTGAGCAAGACCCCTCTGTATGGCTGGATCATCTGCTCAGCCAATGTCTCGCGGCGCATCTGCTCATTGTCAATCGCGATCATGGCATGACGGCGCTCTTCCTCCCACGCAGCGAGCCTGTGCTCGTATGCCTCCGGCTTCTCCTTCTTGCGCTTGTTTGGCTTTGGCTTGAGCCCGTCCGTCGTTGGCGACTTAAAAGACACTTCCAGAATGAATTCCTTATCGTCAGGGAAAGGCCAGAACGCAAAGAGATCATCGCCGAGCATCCGCTTCAGCCGAATCTCAGCGTCCGGTTCATCATGAATTTCGAACACGGATGCGGCCCTGGTGGCCCCGTGCTTGTTCGCCTGAAATGCCTTGAGAACATCCTGAAATTCAGGCATCGCCACGTCCGCGGCCGACACCATTAGGAATCCGTCGGGATACTCCGCAACGACTTCAAGCCCGAGCCGGGTTTCGAGAAAATCAAGAAGCCCTTCGTCGCCCTCCGCCACTTCAAGCATAAACGGCACACCCCCTTCGATGGGCGGCAGTCCCTGCGCCGCGCGCTCCAGAGAAATCCGGTTGAACCGTTGCCCAATGCGAGTGAGGCCCCCTGAAAGATGTGTGACGTGCTGCTGGCGTTGGTCCTTGTTGACGGCGATGCGCGGGTCGGGTTCTCCGCCGCCGAACAGGCGGGCGGGGCCGTGCCGCAGCGCGACGAGTGCGAGGTGGGGAAAGGGGGCATCGGGCATGGCGAAAGCAGGCGCTCGTTAGGCGACGCGATGAAGTTCGGGAATTGAGGCTTCGAAATCCCCTTGTTCCACGACGGCACGATTGCCCATTACCGCGCGCTTCGCAGCGCTTTGAGCGACTTGCACAACCTCCGAGCAGGAACACCCCTCCAGCAACTCCGCCAAGTGATTCCAGGAGACTGTCGGCCCCACCTCCACCGCTGAAACCGTTGTTTTGAGCAGGCGCGCAATCTCACCACGCCCAGGCCTCGGGACCTCAAGCACTTCGTCAAATCGGCGAAAGATCGCGGGATCGAGCGCCTCGTCCACGTTTGTCGCTGCGATGACGATTCCTTCAGCGCGGAAATCTTCCAGAAGCTGGAGCAGCATGTTCACGACACGGGGGGCCTCTCCCACGTCGTTGCGCTCCAATCGCGAACGCGCAATCGTGTCGCATTCGTCCAGAAAGAGGGCGCAAGGCCGGCGCTCGGCGTCATCAAACACCCGCCGGAGGTTGCCGGCGGTCTCGCCAAAATACGAAGAAATCAGGGAATCGAAGCGAACCTTGTGCATCGGCAGTCCTGTGGCCCAGGCGAGACGCTCGGCGCCGAGACTCTTGCCACAGCCCGGCGGACCGTGGAGCAGCACACGAGTTCGCGCTCTCAACCCGAAATTGGCGAGCCGGGTTCTGGCTGCGTACTCCTTCTCGATCCTCATGAACCGGCTCTCGACCGAAGGGGGCAGGATCATGTAGTGCCGCAACTGGTCATGTGGAATCACCTGAACGAGAGCCGCGACCTCTCGTCGGCTAAGCGGTAACGGAGCGAGCGCCCTGTTCTCCGGTCCAGGGGACCGAGAGCCCTCACCACCAACGTGTTCACCGCTGGGGGCGAGGCGTTCGAGTTCGGTCGCCAGCTTGTTGTGGCCACGACGACGCTGGTCCTCGATTATCCTCTCGCAAACGACCGAAATGTCCCTTCCCTGGCCTTTTTGCAGGGCTCCGAAAAGCCTCTTAAGCAGGGTCGCGTTCATAAACGATGTATCATATGCCGACGATGTTCGTTTGTTCAATCACGAGGGTCAAAGTACCGGTGGCAGTTTGTCCCACGCCTCCAATACCAGCCGGCGCGTGCGGTATTCACCGAATCTGGCGGTCTCCTTTTCCTTGAGCACGCGGAAGGTCTCGCCGGGGAAGTCCGGGCCATAGACGTCCGCCGGGTCGAGAATGTAGCGCAGCTCGTCGCGAGTCAGGCCGTAGGCGCGGGCAAACCAGGCGTCCAGTTCGGCCCGCAGGTGCGCGCGGCGTTCCTCATTCCAGACGTAGGGCTTTTCGGGAATCGGAAACCACGCGGACTCGGCGGACAAAGACGCGGAGAGGGGAGACGCGGAGACACGGAGACTGTCGCCTTTCTCCGCGTCTCTGCGTCTCCGTGTCTCCATGTCTTCCCGCAGCGCGTCCGCCAGCGGCTGCATGTCGTCCGCCGTATAGACCAACTCCAACACCCGCGACGCCACATACGCCACGTCCGCCGCCCGGTAGAAACTCGGCGGAAGAACGGGAAGTTGCTCCAAGATGAAGAAGTTCATGTGGTTGCCGCCAACCTTCTGCTTCGCGCAGTAATCGAAGACAACCGAGTTCAAGTTTCCAACCAAGCACAACACAAGTTCAGTCGCCGTGTGTGGCATGAGCAACAGCGGCGCGTTGTTTCCAACACCTGTTCTCGGCAAAAAGCTGAAGATTGCAGTTCTCTCACTCACCGAATTTGTGATGTCACGAAAGCCGAGCAGCCAGTTTGGTGCTCGGTCGCGTTGGCGACCCATCAATTCATCGTGCTTGAGCGAACCGTCAGCCAACGCTTCGCGTTCCTCGTCTGTGGGTGGCGCGATGCGGTTAAGGACTTCAGTTTCGTCCACCCAATAGCGCGGCCTTGGACGTAAACCCGGTTTGGCCTTTTCCTCCGGTGACAGGTCGTTGGTCGCATCGCGTTCATCGTTATAGGTAGCGAACCGATGGTCGAATTGCCAAACCATCTTCGCTTCGTAGAGCGGCAGTCTTCCGTCGCTTTGGGATTCGTGGAAAAGGTGACTGTCGCTGGACATGTGGAAGATGGTCATGAACCGGATTTGCCACGGATTGCCGCTGGTTTCGCCTTCCAGAATTAGCACTGGAATACGTTGGTAAATCTTGCGCGTAAGCTCGGCATCGGCTCGCGTGCGGAAGACGGGGCAATTTCGTGTGTTTGGGTTGACTCGAAAGATGTCCTCGGGAGTGAGAGTGAAGCAGCGGCGGGAATCTCGCGCCTGGTCCACCTTCGTGAGCGCGAAAGCGAACTCAGGTTCAGCGCAATGTCCTCCGGCCAGCGTGAGAAGACAAAAGGGCTCTCGACTGTCAGTAGCCAGAAAGAAATCGCGAATTTCTAAGAAGCTTACGAGTCTGGCGAGTTGGCCGTGGTCGACAATCTCCGCAAAGAATGATTTGTAGGTTTCGCTCGTAGCGATGCCTGTCGGGAGAATAACCCCTGCGCGTCCTTTGGAGCAGACCAGACGCCGGATGGTTTCTCCGAAGACCGCGTAGGTATTGATGTCGCCTTTCGCTGTGAGGGGGAAACGGTCGCTTTGACGAAGGAACTTGCTGACGCAATCGGCGGCGTGCACAGCGGCAATGAACTCAGCGTGCAAAGCCGGCTTTTCTTCGGCGAGTTCTCTGATGAGCTTTGCACGCGCAGCTTTTGTAGGTGCACCGGCAATTCGCGAGTCGCGCGCGGCGAAAAATTCCTGCTCCTGCAACTTGATGCGTTCCCATGGCGGGTTGCTCAACACGACATCGAAACCGCCGGCCGCAAACACTTCGGGAAACTCCAGCGGCCAGTGAAAGAACGGCTGGCGGAGCGCGAGCGTCGCGGCGTTGCCATGCAAGCGCGAGTCAATGGGCCTGCCGCTCAGATGATCGGCCAGGGCGGCGGATGTGATCAGAACGGAGTTGGCGGTCAGGTTTTGGAAAAAAGCCGCCGTCCAGAGGTCGGAGGCTTGTTTCTGGCGGAGCCAAGCAGGGTCGCGGTGGCTGGCCTCGAACAATTCCCTTTTGCGGCGGATGAGTTCCGGCGAGTCGTCGGGAATGGCGTCGACGTCGCGGCTGTGGCGGGTGAGCGCCTCGGCATCGTGGGAATCGCGGACGGCAAACAAATCCTGTGCGCCGCGCCGTTCTTCGCGGTTTTGCCTGGCGGCGGCGCGGGCGGTGGGCTTGTCGTCGCCTTCGCACGGATCAAACGCCTTGTCCGGGATGCCGCTTTTCAGCACGGCAAGGTCGAACACGCCGACGAGGGAGTCGCCGCAGCGGATACGATGGTCGAGGAAGGTGAGCGGTTTGCCGGCGGTGTGGCTTTCCAGCCAGAGCGCGACGCGGCAGAGGTCCACGGCGAGCGGGTTGCGGTCCACGCCGTAGATGCAATGACTGATGACGTCGCGGATAGATTCGCGGACGCGCTCCGGGGCGGGTTCGTCCTCGCCGGTGCGGAGCTTGGCGAGCTCCTTGCCGACCCGGCGGGCGGCGGCGAGCAGCATGTGGCCGCTGCCGCAAGCGACATCGATGATTTTGAGGGAGAGAAGGGCTTTCTGTTGAAGATGGGAGATGGAAGATGGGAGATCGGAGCGGCCTTCACCCCTGGCCCCTCTCCCATCCGATGGGCGAGGGGAACCGGTTTTTGCCACTTCGTCGAGGCGCTGGCGAACCACGGGCATGAGCGCGCTTTCAATGAGTTCGTTCACCAGTTCTGGCGGAGTGTAGAACGAGCCGGTGGTTTTGCGTTCCGAACCAAAGATGAGGTCGAATCTCAACCGGCTGGCGGCGTCGGGGGAAACGTCCGGGTGAAATTCGAGGAGACTCTCATAGACGGAGCCGAGTTCCTCGACATCGAGGGCGGCGTAGTTGACACGGCGCGATGGGGCGCACGGCTTCTCCTGGTAGTAGGCGAGATACCAGAACGCGGCGAGGAGGTCGCGGTTGCTCAAGGTGCAACCGTCGAGGGTCTGTGTCGCGAACAGTTCACCATTGAGCGGGGCGAGGGCGAGAACGGCGGAGAGTTTGTCGTCCTGGAACAGGTGGAACAGCGTGCGCAGGCTCAACCAGAGGTCGGGGTGGTCCGTCCAAGCGGCCTGGACATCGAGCATACGGCGCAGGCGGGCGATGCCGTAATGGTCGCGATAGACCGGATTGGGGCTGATGAGGCCGCGGTCTTCCGACACGAGCAGGAACAAGAAGCGGTAAACCAGCCGGAACAGTTGGCGGTAGAACTGGACGGGCGTGAGTTGCTCGGAATTGAGTTTCTGGCGCAGGTCCTCGTTGTCCTTGTGGGTGAGAAAGCCGTTGCCGAGGAGCTTGAGGCATTCCTCGACACCGTCGCGCAGATGCTCGCGGACACGGCCCCCCTGCTCGATGGTCTGGGCGTAGTAACGCTCAAGCAGGCACTCGTTGGCGTAGGCCATGCCACGCGGCAAGCGGGTGCGATGAAGCAGGCGGTAGAGGGCGGCGAAGTCGTGGAAGCGCTGTTCCTCCAGGATGGCCTGCAGATCGAACTCGACGTAGGCCTGGCGGCGGACCAGGGTGGAATCGCGGAGCAAGCGGAGCGTGAGGCCGTTGGTGACGACACCCCAAACGTGCTCAGTGCGATTCAGGTATTCCTGCACCAGGGAGTGGGGGGCCATGCGAGGGCGTCCGCTGGGGGCCACGCGGCCGAGTTCCTGGCGGGCACCAACGATGTGAATGGGGGGGGCGTCTTCCGGTTCCCCGGCGCGGTGGGAGACGGCGAAGGTTTGGGCGTCCACCTCGAAGGCGCGGGAATTGTAGCGGGCTTGGTAGCCGAGCAAGGCCAGGAAGGGCAAGGCCCACTGGTCGCGGGTCGCAGTGGTGGCAAGGTCATCCTCCGGCAGACGGGCCAAGCGGTTTTGGAATACGCCCCACAGAGCGCGGGAGTCCGCAAACGCGGCGGCGATTTCGTCAGTGAGATTGCGCTTGGGGTCGAGGCCAAAGTCGGTGGGCTTCTGGCCGGGGACATCAGCGGCGATCACCTGGTCAAGCAGCTCCGGGCCGAGCAAACCGCCTTCGATTCGGATGGAGGGGAAGCTGGACATCTCAGAAGTCCGAAATAGCGAGCGGTTTGAAGGTGATGCGGCGGGCGTTCATGGTCTGAATCCCTTCACGATCTCCGCCACAACCGTGCCGACTGCGGAAGGCCAGAACTTCTGGAGTAATGCAGAAACAACTGGGATGGAAATCAGCAGGAGGAACTTCCGAATGGTGCCAAGGTCAAACGGCCAGACGGGCATGGCATTCACGGTGGTGTAAACTGCGTCAAGCTTGGCCATTAAAGCCAACCGGTCAGACAACTCCGAATCAAGCGCCGGGTTAGTGGCTTTCGTGGAGTTGTCCTCGCTGTTGGAAGGTGGCAGTTTTTCGTACTCGCGCCTGAAGAGGGAGGAAATGCGATCGAGTTCCCCATTTTTCGCCCGCATCATCGCGCCATGAACTGACCGGAGGGGGCCAAAGAACGTGGCACTCAAGACAAGGCTGTAAAGGCCGCCTGCCAGAATTGTGGGTGCCTTTTCCGCACCAACCAGAAAGATCCAGACAACGAGCATTATCATTCCACTTCCGAGGGCCGTGCTCATGCCAAATGCGACGTCCCCGATGGCTGACAGTCCGCCCTGGCCGTCGGGTGCGTTCGGGACAATCCAGAGCTTTTCGCGGGAAGCGTATTGCTTAATGAGCGGAAAAACTGCAAAGCCAGTGGCGAAGACGTACCAAGTCAGATTGCCGGCTACAACCAGCCAAAGGAGGAAGGAACTCGTGACTGCGAACGAGTAGCTTAGCGGATATTGTCTTGGTGAAACTCCCCAGCTCGAATGGCCCATCTGATCCAAGAACGGCATGGCAACGTGGAGGATGACCACGATCAGTAGCCAAAAACACATATACAAACGGTGCCACTTCCTGGCTGACGGGTCCCGGAGGGCGATGATGTCCCGAACCCGGTCCGATGAGGCGCTTAGTGCTCCCTTCTCGGACAATTCATCAATCTGGTCTGGTTTGAGCATCTGCGGAAATTTCTCAATGAGATCCTCGACCCTTAGCAACAGTCGCCGAATCATGATAAGCACAATAATCATGGTTATGATGACGGCGACGAAATATGGATCTTGGAAGAAACCTATGGATGGTTTCGGCAAGAAGAGTGCGTCTTGTCGCCAGCACGCGAGGGCGACCACGCCATAGCAGATGAGCAAGATGGTTACGAATCGCAAGAGAGGGGACTTGCGAGACCTCACCATCCAGTAGAAAGATGGGTTCTTTGAGAAATAGTAATCAACCTTGTCGTGGTTCGTTTTAGTTGGTGGTTTCATAGGGACCTATTTGCTGACTCCAGCCAGCGGCTGCAGTACCAACAGACCAAGCAGGTCCGGTGGCATTTGGGACTTCACTGTGAGGCCGCGAACTTTGAGTGAGACGGCCTGGCGGATGCGGCGATGGGCTTCGGTGAGAGCCTCGGCGCGGCCCTGGATGGTCTGCCTGATGGCGGGATCGAGTTTCTCGTAGCCGGCCAGAGCGGCGGCGGTCAGCTCCCGCTTCTCTTCGTCGCGGATATTGGCGTCGGCGTGCGCCTTCTCCAGCAGGGTGAGCACCTGGGCCTGGTCAATCCAAGTGGGCTTGCCCGCGTCGCCAGTGTGGGCGACGACCTGGACTTCTTCGGCGAGCAAGGCTGTGCGATCCGGTTGCTCGATAAGGAACCGGAGACGCAAAAGGTAAAGGGTGGTAAGCCGGGAGACGGCACGGGTGCGCATGGCACCACAGCGGGATGCCCGAGCCGCCGCGCTCCTGGTCAGGGCTTCCTCCATGAGAGACTGAGCCAGCGTGGCCACAAAACGGTGGTTGCGGCCAAGGTATTCGGCGCTCTCCGGGGTCGGGGAGACGAAGCTGACCAGCCATTGGCCTGATTTGGTGACTGGCAGGGCAGCGCTGATGGCAGGGGGCAAGCTGGCGCGAGCGTCGGGTGCGACGGAGACCCGGAAGACGTTCGGACGGCGGTCGGGGGCGATTTGCAGGCTGAGGCGCTGTGCCGCGTTGAGGACAAACAGCCGGACTGCATCGGGGTCGCCCAAGACGGCGTCGGTGGCCTCCAGTTCGCGCCGGACTTCCTCGGGTTTAAGGGCACGCTGGGCAAAGCGAGTCCGGTTTTCCTTCTCACGAGCAACGTCGAGGTCCCAGCTTCGGTGCAGTGCAACCACTTCGGGCAACTCCAAGCCGAGTTCCATCTGAGGGAGCGCCTCGTCGGCGGTGCGTCCCTTGAAGAAGAGGGCCTGGAGAACGGCCTGCGTCACCGTCTCACCTTCCTCCGGCACGGGGACATGGGTGCCAAGGGCCTGGTGGATTTCGCGGGCCTTGTTGAGCAGGACGCGGATGACGACGCCGTCCACGGGGTTGTCCGGGCTGAAGTAGCGGATGGTTTTGACGGTCTTTGAAAGCGTCTGGCCGAAGCGGTCCACGCGGCCCTCGCGTTGCTCCAAGCGGTTGGGATTCCAGGGCAGATCGTAGTGAAGGGCGGCGTTGAAGGCGTTTTGCAGGTTGATGCCTTCGCTGAGGCAGTCGGTGGCGACGAGGACGCGGCGGCGTTCCTCGGTAAGCTCTGCCACCTTGGTCCGCCGCTCGTCGTCACTGAGCAGCCCGGTGATCGAGGCGACGCGGACGCTGTCAAACTCGGTGCTCAGGGTGCGCTGCAATCCCTCGGCGACGTAGTCAGCCGTGGCGATGTAGCGGCACCAGACGATGGGGTGGAAGCCTTCACGGAGCAGCCCGGCGACCAGCTTGGCACAGCCGGCGAGCTTGGTGTCGCCGGGTGTGAGAGCGATGGAAGCGGCCAAGCGTGAGAGTTCTCGGAGTTTGCGCCGGTCGGTCTCCGGCATGGTTTGCTCCGCCGATTCGACCGGAGGCGTGGGCTGGCTGTCGTCGGTCTGTTCGTTGCCCGACTCGAAAATGTTCTGGCTGAAATCGGGTTCCTCTTCCGTTTGGGGCAAGGCGCCGTCGCGGCGGTCCAAGGCGGCGATGGCCGCCGCCGGGCTGGACATAACGCAGCGAAGCAGCGCGAGCGCGGCCCAGTAGCGGACACGCTGCTTGCGTTTGTCCAGTGCCTGACCGGTGCGGACCAGCTCGGTGCAAAACTCGTAGGTTTTTTGGAAGAGGTTGCCGTAGGCGTCAGACAGGCGGTAATGCTCATCGGACGGGACACGCTTCGGGAAGCAGTGTTCGGCTTCCCAGTCCTTTTCGATGTCTTTGCGCGTGCGTTGGACGAAATGACGGGCCAGTTCGATGCGCTGCGGTTCGGTGAGCGCGGTTATTTCATAGGCGGCGAACTCGGGCCGAAGCAACGTGAGCAACGAGCGGAAAGACTCGGGAATGCCGCTGTGCGGGGTGGCCGTGAGAAGAACCAGGTGGCGGGTGGGCGAGGCGGCCAGGTCCTTCAGAAGTTCGTGGCGTTGGTGTTGATTGCTGTTGGTGCCGGCGGCGGACGCCGAGCCGTGGGCCTCGTCCACGATGACAAAGTCCGGGCAGTGCTGGAGGAAATTGTCGCGTTTGCGGTCGCCCTTCACGAAGTCAATGCTGACAACCTGGACAGGGTAGTAGCTGAATATGCTGCCCGCGCCGGCGGGGATGCGGCGCTCAAGATGGCTGACCGTGCCAGAGCGGATGATGACAGCCTCCAGGCTGAATTTCTCGCTCAGCTCCTTTTGCCATTGTTCGCAGAGGTAGGGCGGGCAGAGCACGCAAAGGCGTTTGATTTCACCGCGGTCGAGGAGTTCACGGGTGATGAGCAGGCCCTCGACGGTCTTGCCGACGCCAACGTCGTCTGCGATGAGCATGCGGATGGTGTCGAGGCGCAGGGCCATCAGCAGGGGGACGAACTGGTAGGTGCGCGGGCGGATGGACACGCGCCCGAGGGAGCGGAGCGGGGTGGCCCCCTCGCGCAGCGTGAGGCGCGCCGCCTGCCACAGCAGGTGGGCACCGGCAACATTGGAGATGTCGTTCGGGGTTGGCGGCGGGAATTTCGCTGAACGAACGCGTTCTTCCGGGAAAGAGTAGCCGATCAGGTCGGTGAGTTTCTTATGGACCGCGACCACCTCGTCCGTCGCGCCGGTCAGGGGGCGCAGGAGCATCAGGTCGTCCTGGTCGCTGGGCAGGAGGACCCATTCGCGGTTGCGGCATTGGACGATGGAGCCGGGGGTCATGGTGTGACGGGGGGGCTGGCGGGCATAAACCTGGGCATCATCGCCGGGGTAGCTTTCGGTTGGGAGTGACGGTTGGGGCGACGTCCTCCGCCGCATGGCCGCCTTTGACCCATGCGTCGACTTCTGAGGCAAGGAACTTCCAGAGGCGCCCCAGCTTGTGGCCAGGCATCTTCTTGCGGGTGATCCACTTGTAGATCGTATCGGGGTTCACGCCCAGATGCGCCGCGATCTCCTCGACCGATAGCCAGCGTTCCTGCATAACGATTCTCGCCCTTGTTCCAGCCAAAACCTGACGGGGACGGGAGGGCTTGACTTTCGGCGGCGAGGCTAGACCGCTTTGTCCACATAAACCAGCACAAATCCAGGTAAAACCAGTTGAAGCATTTTGAATTGTGGGGGTGGGAATCCGGAGTGAAGGAGCACAGCTTGGCCTGTAGGCTCCACCTGCGCGCGGGAAGGGCCGGCGCAGCGCCAGCCCGGTTCCGGCCGTTCGGTGACGGCCAGTTCGAGTCCGTCCGGACGGGCGCGCCAGGCGAGGAATCGTTTCGGTTTGGGCCAGACGCCGGCGCGATTGAACCGAGGCTTGAGGGACAGGAGCAGTTCCGCTTCGCGCCGCAGGGCCGCGCCTTCGTCGTCGCAGGTCTCCCAGTCGATGCGCTCAACCCGGTGCAACAGACGGAGGAGGCGAGGGGGCAGGCGGTCGGGATTGGCCACCCGGTAGCTGGCCAGGCGATGGCGGAGGTTCCGGGCTTTGCCCACATACAGCACCGCATCCCCGGTGCCGCACATGAGGTAGACGCCGGGGGTCTCCGGCAACTGCCGGAAGAAGGCCTTGCCCAACCGGTCCACCACCGGCTGCAGGTCAGGCCAAATGCGCAGTTGTGTCGGCTTCACTTCTCCAGCACCGCTTCGTGCCAGAAGAGCGCGATCCACTCCTTGGCCGCGAGGCGGTCCTGGACGGTGCCGCCGCGCAGTTCGGTTCTGCCGTCGAGCCGTTTGACGAGTTTGGCCTGGCCAAAGACCGCCACGACCTCGTCGGCATCCCGTCGAATCCAATCTGCGTATTTGAATCTCATGCCGGCCACACTACGCCAGGGGGTGGGACGTTTGTGGGGGTAGGGGTCAATTCCGGCAGCACGAGGCGAACGACCGCCAATCGTCGCCTTGCCGCTCGACCCGTTGACCGCGTACCCTGCCACCCAATGAATCTGACACAACTCACCTCCGCCGACCTGAAGCAGATCGTCAAACTGATCGAACGGAAGGAAACGCTGCAACGCCGGGTCGCCAAGATCGATGCCCAACTGGCCGCCTACGAAGGTGGCGAACCCGCCAAGGCCGTTAAGGGCAAAACCGGTCGCAAGCCCCGTGGGCAAACGCAGGCCAAACCGGCGGGGGCAAAGCGTGTCAAACGGGGCGCGCTCAAGGCGGCAATCATCGAACTGCTGCGAGCGGCGGGCAAGAGCGGCCTCGCGGTCAAGGAGTTGGCCGGCAAGCTCGGCCTTGGCTACAAAGGGGTCCTCGCCTGGTTCTACAAGACCGGCGCGAACATCGAAGAGATCAAGAAGGCCGGCCCTGGGAAATACGCCTGGATCGAGAAGAAGTAGTTGACTTGCGTGCCAGTTAGGCCACGGGAGTCCAGAGGGTGACGACCCTCTGGCGGCGGGGTCTGGGGATAACGCGAGTCCCCAGCGCGAAAACGGCTCCATCGCTACTCAGGGGCTGCAGCGATGCTGGGCGACGGCCTGCGATGTGGTGAGTTAGAGATGGAGGTGGTCAAGGGGCCCACGCGATGTCGTTCGGCCAGCAGCAGGGAGAAATGTCTGCAACATCTCTCTCTGCTGAAGCAAATAGATATATGATGACCACTTCCTTCGGACGGTGGCCGCTGGTTCGCGCAGCAGCGCCGGGGGGGCCGGCTGCCGCGGGCCACGGCTGCAATCGCCTCGCCCGTAGGGCGCTGCCGTGGCACAGCCGTGGCCGATTACGGCAGCCGTCGTTTTGGCTTGGCGTCCCTTTGTTTCCGCCCGAAGGATGGGTACCACGCCAGTGAATGAAGAACCCAACCGAACTCCGGGAGAAGATCGTGAAGGCTGTGCAGGCCGGGCTGAACGTCCTCCTGGAGGGGCCTTATGGGGTGGGCAAGAGCTCCATCATTTTTGCCGCAGCCGCTCAACTGGGTTTGCGGGTGAAGTATTTCAGCGCCCCCACCCTCGACCCATTCGCCGACTTGGTGGGTGTGCCCGTGCCCGTGATGGAGGATGACAAGCACCGGCTGCTCTTTCTGCGGCCCGACTTCATCTCGGAAGCTGAAGTCCTGTTCTTCGACGAACTGAACCGTGCCCACCCCAAGGTGATCAATGCGGTGCTTGAAATCACGCAGTTCCGCGCCATCAACGGGGAAGCGCTGCCACGGCTGCGCTCGGTCGTGGCCGCCATCAATCCGGCCTCGGCCGGCTATCAGGTGCAGGACTTGGATCTATCCTTGTTGGACCGGTTTCACCTTCACCTGCGCGTGGCCTTTGGCCCCAGTCTCGATTGGTTCATTCAGCAGTTCGGCGAGCGCTTGGGCCGCGCTCTGGTGGAGTGGTATCAAGCGGACTTGGACGACAAGCAGCGACAGGCCATCACGAACCGGCGGCTGGAATACATCGGCCGTGCCACCGTGGCGGGGCTGGATCCGGCCGATGCCTTGCCGACGGAGGTGAAGGCGCCGGTGCATCTGCTCAAAGCGCGGTTGCGCGAACCGGAGACGGTGCTTTCCATTGAGCAATTTGTCAGTGATACGGAGAAACTCGCGTCCGCGGTCGCCGATGACTTCAATGTGGGGCTGCGCTTTGCCCAGTTGCTGCCCATGATGAAGCCCAGCCAAAAGAATCGCGTGCGCGACCTGGTGCTGGCGCTGCCGGCAGAGCTGCTGGCGCAACTCCAGAGCAAGACTCCCTTCGTCTTCAAGAAGGTCCGTGAAGCGGTGGCGTTGTATGGCTCCCCGGACGATGCGCGCGCCTACGAGGAGCTGCTCACCGAACGGTTGCAGGTGGTGGCTTGAGCCATGTCGGAGCACGATCTTCACGAACGGTACGAGTTTCTTCTGGGCTGGCTTCAGCGTCGGCGGGCGCATATCGCTGCCGCGGTCATGCGTCTGGGCCGACTGCGCCTGAGCGAACACGTCCGCACGGCCGCCATCGTGGCTCGGGGTGAGGAGGTTTGGCTGTACTTCCAACCGGAGTTCTGTGAGCGAATCAACAACGCCGAGCTGGCCGGGGTGCTCACGCACGAAGCGTTGCACTTTGTGCTGCGACACCAGCAACGCACTGCCTCTCTCACGGCTCAACGCGACCGCTATTACTTCCGGCTGGCCTGTGAAGCGGTGGTCAACGATCTAATCCTCGCCAGTTTTCCAGAGATGAAGCTGCCCGGTGATCCGGTGACGGGTCCCTGGCTAGTGGGCCGTGACACCAGTCAAATGGCGGCGGAAGAAGTCATGCAACTCCTGGGGCACCAACGCGTCCGCCACGGCCGCAAGCTGGACGACCGGCTGGCTAATGCCGAAACCCTTGACGATCATTCGCCTTGGGAAGCCGATCCCAGGGATGCGGCTCTGAACACCTCCGCCTCTGCCGCCCGTCCCAGGGCCGAGCCGCTGTCAACGATGGCCGACTGGACGGACGAAACCTCCGCCCTCGTGGCGACGCTGCTCATGAATCTTTCACCCAATGATCCCTGCTTCGGCACGGTCGCCCGAGGAATTCGACGCCGCGTGCCCCCCGCGCCCAACTGTCGCAAGAGCCTGGCGCAGTTCCTGGAAGACATGGCTACGGGCATCGCCAGCTACGACGCGGTCTGGACTACGCCTAACCGCAAATTACTGGCCCTTTATCCGCGTGTTGTGCTGCCATCCTACCCGCCGCGCTACGAGGCGGACATCCTGATGGCCATTGACGCTTCTGGAAGCGTGCCGGCGCGCTTTCTGTCGGTGGCCCTGGCCTTCGCACGGCAACGGCGGCCACAAAGCCGGGTCAGGCTCATTTCCTTCGACACCGCTTGCTACGAAGCTTCGGCACAAGAGGGATCAGTCAGAGGGGGCGGCGGCACACGCGTCCAAGCCGTCGAGGAGTACATCCAGGCAGAGCTGCCGGCCTACCCGGACTTGGTGTTCTTGTTGACCGATGGCCAGACGCCCTCGCCGTGCCCACGACACCCTGAACGCTGGATCTGGTTGCTGCCGCCGTGGGGCTCAACCGGCGCGGTGCCCAGAGGTTCCAGAACGGAGTATTTTGCCTGCACGGACCTCCCGTAACGGACAGTCAGGCGCGCTCCCAGCACTCCATTGCCAATCCACTCATGAAACAACTCGTATCTACACCGGTTGAAGCGCACCAGAATCTCAGGTCTGGGGTGATCCGGGTGGACCAATCCAATCCAGATTTTCTGGCCAAAATCGACCCGCACTTCCGGCCGGTTTGGGAAGGCCGCCCGGCGGCAGAGGAAATGGCGCTGCGCCGCTACTTCCTGCCGCATCGGTCCCGGCAGGCGGTTCTCACGCCTTCCCGGCCCCGCGTCATCAAATGGTATTGCCCCTTCGCGGCCCAGTCCGTCTTCCCCACCGGCCACCGTTACTGCATCAACGTGTATGTCGGTTGCAGTTGTCGCTGTGTTTATTGTTACGCCACGAGTTACGAGCCCGCTACGCCGGCCTGCAAACAGCACTTCGCCCGGCTTCTGGCGAAAGACCTGGCGGACTTGGAGCGTTTCGACGTGCCGCCGGCGCCGGTCCACCTTTCCAACAGTAGCGACCCGTTCCAACCCCTGGAACTGCGCTTCGGGCACACCAAGTGCGCCCTCGAAGGACTGCTGGCCCATCGCCACCGATTCAGCACCGTGACCTTGCTCACCAAGTATCCGGGTGTGGCCGCAAGGGCGGATTATCTCCAGCTTCTCAAGAGCCTTGGCGAAATCGCTCCAATGCACCCCTGCGCGGATCGTTGGGCGGCGGCGGGCTCCCCGGCCGTTCAGGTAGAGGTTAGCCTGGCCTTTTGGCGGGAGGAGGCGCGGCTGTTTTGGGACGTGGCCGCGGCCTCAGTGGCCAGGCGCATCGAGGGCATCCGCGCCTTGCGGGCAGCGGGGATTCCGGTGGTACTGCGCATCGATCCGCTCTTTCCCCGTTCGCCGTTGCCGACGCAACCCGTTCAGACCCTGCCCGATTGCGGACTGGTCGAGGCGCAGACGCTGGCGGACCTGGAGAGCTTGGTGTCGTTCGCCAGGGAGGTTGGCGTGCGGCACGTGGTGTATTCCCCGGCGAAGATTGTGCTACCCTGGCGCAGCGGTTTGCCGGCAGCCATGCAGGACTTGCTCAGAGTTTATCGCGCTCTGGCGGCACCGCAGAAACCCGTCTGGCGGGGCGGCAGTTGGCGGTTACCCCGACCGGTGGTGGAGCAACTGATGACTGGCCCGTTTCTCGAAATCTGCCAGCGTCACGGGGTAACGGCCAAATTCTGCATGCAAAACCTGATCGAAACGATCTGAGTCGCCACCGTGCTGGAAGCTTCAGCCCCGACGTTCCCAGACTCAACCTGGTGTCGCGAAGACCGGCAATGTGCAAGCGTCCAATTTCCTCCATTGCGTGATCCCACCCCATGCGGACTCGCTCGCCGCATGTCAACTGCCACGAGGATTCTGGTACCTGTGCGACTGGTAAGTGCGCTGCTTCAAGCACCAAACCCCGAAGCGTGGGTGTCCAGAGGGTGACGACCCTCTGGCGGCGGGGTCTGGGGACGACGGGAGTCCCCAGCGCAAACGCAGGTCTTTGTCCAGACCCGTCGTTCCGACGCTCAGCCGACGCGGCGGGCTGCCCGCGCCGCGCGTTTGCGGCGATGCTCGGCGTCGGCGTGCCAGGTGGCGAGTTGGCGATACACGGCGGCGAGGGTGGCGCGGAAGGTGGTTCGGGTGCGCTCCAGGCGCATCGCCAGCAAGTCGCCCGGTTCGAACGAGACCACGATGCGTTTGCGGTAATGGGCGAAGGGAGCGCGCGTTCGGCGGCGCACGGGTCTGCTTAACTCAGTCATGGCGTGATCGCGAGTTGAGAGTTAGGCAGTCAGCGCAACCCGCGCGGCAGCAGACTCGGGCAACTGCGCGGCGAACGTTGCTCGATCATCACGGCATTCGGCGTGGCGGCGCGCGCGGTGATCTTCCTCGTCGTCCTCATCCAACGCACCGCCATCGGTTTCGTCCAGGGGTGGCGGGGCTTCGGGTGCCAGTTGGCGGGCCTGGGGTTTCGTCAGGTCCAGTTCGTCGGCGATTTCCTGCTGGCGCTTGACCAACTCCGCCAGCCGGTTGGCATACTCGAAGGGCGCGCCCACTTGGGCCTGGGTGTCGGCGAGGCGCTTGCGGGTATCGGCGAGGTTCTGTGCCAGAGTGGCCGCGTGCTCGTCCAGATGCTGGATCGTGTGTTCGAGGGAGCGGATCGTGCCGTGGGCCGTGTCGGTGAGTTTGGCGGCGTAGGTGCCGGCGCCTTTGAGGACAATCTCCGGCCCTTGCATGAAGCCGGCACTGATGAAGACCTGAAAACCGGCAATGCTTCCAGCCGGCCACTCCTGGCGGGTGCCGCGGATGCGCTCGGCACAGCGTAGCAACCGTTCACCGGCAATGCCTCGGTCCCGGATTGCCTCGCCCTCTACCACCATCACGAACCGGTCGCCGCTGGTATCCTGCCGGGTGGCGAGGTCCTGGCGGACGGCGTCGAGGCGCTGCTCCAACCGCGGCAGTTCATCGGTCAGATGCCGGACCCGGCTGCGCAGTTTGAACTGGGTTTCCTGGTGCTCAGAGCGGAGCCGACTCAAGCGGGCCACTTCCGCGTCAATCTGGGCTTTCTCGATCACCAGTGGATTGCCGGAGGCAATCGCTTTGACCTCGGCGTAGGTGAGCGCCGCGCCGTCAATGTCTTCGATGCGCCGCAGATCGCTCTCACCCGTCATCACCTGAGCGATGAAGCGGGCCTTGGTCTCCAAGGTCTGCCACAGGTAGGCGTCGAAGGACTGCTCGGTCACGTAACGGTAGATCTGGACTTCGGGATTCGTATTGCCCTGCCGGAGGATGCGGCCCTCGCGCTGCTCGACATCGGCAGGCCGCCAGGGGGCGTCCAGGTGATGCACCGCGATCAAGCGGTCCTGGACATTGGCGCCGGTGCCCATCTTCTGCGTGCTGCCAAAGAGGATGCGGACCTTGCCGGACCGCACGTCGCGGAAGAGTTGGAGCTTGGGGGCGTCGCCGTCGTGGTCCTGGACGAAGGCGATTTGGCCGGCGGGGATGCCGCGTGCGACCAGCTTGTCCCGGATGTCTTCATAGACCGAAAAGCCCTTGCCGCCCGTGGGCACGGACAGGTCGCAGAACACCAGTTGTGTCGAGCGCTCGGTCGCCATTTCGCGCCAGACCCGCTCGATTTGTGTCACCGCCCGATTGACCTTGCTGTCGGGATGGTCGGGCAAACGTGGATCATGCAAGCGCAGGTCCAGCGCGGCCTTGCGACCGTCGGTGGTGACCAGCAGCATGTTGTCCGCGCGCGGATCGACCATCCCGGTCCGCAGCGCCTCGGCGCGTTCCACGAGCGACTGGACAATCTCCTTCAACTCCGGCGAACAGGGCGCGCTGATGACCGTGGGCTTGCCCCCTCGCAAGTCCGGCACCGGTAGCCGAAGCGTTTCCTGCGTCTGGATGTCGGCGACCTGCCGGAACATCTGCATCAACTCGGGAACATTGACATAGCGGCAGAAGCGCGCGTGCATCCGGTAGCCAGAGCCGTCGGGGGCCAACTCCATAGCCGTCACCGGCTCGCCAAAGGTGGCGGCCCAGGCATCGAAGTGGGCCACATTCTGCGCCTGCAAGGTGCCCATTTGCAGGAACCGCTGGGCGGTGAACATCTCGGCGACGCTGTTGGCGATGGGCGTGCCCGTGGCGAACACAACGCCCCCGCCCCCGTTGAACCGTTGCACGTGCTGGACTTTGAGGAACATGTCGAAGGCTCTCTGGGAGGCGGTTTGCGGTAGGCCGGCGATCCGCGTCATCTTGGAGACGTAGAAGAGGTTCTTTACGTAGTGCGCTTCATCGACGAACAGTCTGTCCACGCCCAACTCCTCGAACGTCAGGCCGTCATCCTTCTTTTCGTTGGCCGCCAGTTCTTTGAGCTTGGCTTCCAGTTGCTTTTTGGCCCGCTCCAGCGCCTTGACGATGCGGGCGTCGCCCTCTTGCCGCTGCTGTTCCACGGCCAGCGCCAGTTCGCGCAACTGCTCCTTGAAGAACTCCTCCTGTGTTTGGCGCGAGACGGGAATCTTCTCGAAGCCGGCGTGGGTGACGATGACGGCATCCCAGTTACCGGTGGCGATGCGGCTCATCAAGGTCTGGCGGGCCGCCTTCGCGCAGTCTTCTTTGGTGGCCACCAAGAGGTTGGCGCCGGGATACAAGGCGAGGAATTCCGCGGCGAACTGGCCCAGCATGTGGTTGGGCACCGTGACGAGCGGCTTGCGCGCCAACCCCAGCCGTTTCAATTCCATCGCCGCCGCCGCCATCAGCATGGTCTTGCCCGAGCCAACAGTGTGGGCCAGCAAACAATTGGGCGTCTGCAGAATCCGCCATACACCGGCCTTCTGGTGCGGGCGAAGGTGGATCGCCGGACTGGCGCCGGGCAAGGTCAGGTGCTCGCCGTTGAAGGTGCGCAGACGCGTGTGATTGAACTCGTCATTGTACTTGCGGACCAGCCGTTCGCGCCGTTCGTCGTCCTGCCAGATCCACTGCTTGAACCGCTCTTTGAGCTTCTCCTGCTTGTCGCGGGCGGCTTCGGTCGCCGGGCCGTCGATCACTTCGCGGTCGGTGGCCGGGTCGTGGTCATACACCGTCGGCACGCGCAAGTTCAGAGCGTCTTCGATCAACTCCAAGGCGCTGCGGCGGTCGGTGCCCCATTCGGTGGTGTTGGCCACACTGAAGCGCACGCCGTAACCGCCGCGCGCTACCCACAGACCCAGTTGCGGGGCGTGGCTGACGCTGATGCCTTCCTCGCCCAACAGGTCCCCGGCGAAACGCTGAATGTCCTCCGCCGGAATCCAGGTGCTGCCCAGTCGGGCGTCAATCTCGGTGGCGTTCAAGTCCGCCGGCTGGACTTGCCGCAGGGCCTCGACATTAGGCTGAAACTGCAAGTCGGCCAGTGCCGCCGCTTCGGCGATGGCGAGCTTGGCGCGGACGTTGCCGGACAAGTACTCATCTTCGGTTTCCCAGCGCCGGGTTTGCGGGTTCAGGAAAATTGCCCCTTGGAGGTCGGGCAGGAACTCGGCGGCAGGGCGATGCAACAAACCGGCCAGGTAATCCAGGTCCACCGCGCCCCGCTCATTGAGGGTGACCAACAGAGCCTCCTGGGCGGTGCTGACGTGGGGTGTCGGTCGCTTCGGCTCGATGGTGCGTTCGCGGAAGATCGCGGCCTTGGTCGCCCGACCGGTCTCGGCATCGTAGTGCTCCAAGGACAACAGCAGCGGCAGGTCCGGGTCGCCTTTGAAGGCGCTGGTATTGGCTCGTTCGGAAATCGGGCCGAACCGGGCTACGAAGCCGTCGTAGGTGCGGCCCAGTTGTTCGCGGGCCTCGGTAACCGCCTCGTCGGGGGTGCCGTCGAGTTGGGCGCGCAAACAGCGCCGCACGGCATCACGCACACGGATCAAGCCGCGAATGCGCCGGGCCACTTGGCCCGCCGAACCGGTCACGATCTGCAGGCGGTCCCCCTCGCGCCGGGCGAGTTGGTCATTGACCAGCGCGAAGGCGTTGGGCTTGACCTCTTCGGGCGCGGGAAACGATTGGGCCAGCGCCGGCGGCGCCACCCGTCGCACCTCGGTTTTGAAGACTCCCTTGGGCAACCGGGCGATGGTCTCCGCCAATTGATCGGCCAAGGGCCGGCCATTGCCTTGGAGGGTCGGCTCGCCGTGGCCATACATGCGGCCTTCCAGTCGCATTTCACCGAGCATCATCTCGGGATGCGCGGTGTAGTATTCGTTGACGGCGATGCTCTCGCCGACCGAGTTGGTGAGGTCAGCGAGTTCCTTCCACGCCGGACCCTGCGGCAGTTCGCCCGGCAGACGCTTACGCAGGATCACCAAGTCGGTGGTGACCTCGGTATGGGCGTTGTGCTTGAAGGCATCGTTGGGCAGGCGGATGGCCCCCAGCAAGTCGGCCTGGTGGGCAACGTATTCGCGCAACGCACCGTTCTGCTTGTCGAGGGTGCCGGTGGAGGTGATGAACAGGAGCAAGCCGCCGGGTCTCACCTTCTCCAGCGCGGCGGCAAAGAAGTAATCGTGAATGACGAACTTCCAAGCCTTGAAACGGGGATCGTAGGGAGTGTAACTGCCAAAGGGGATATTGCTCAGGGCAAGATCGTAGAAGCCGTCGGCGAGTGTGGCTTCCTCGAAAGGCTGGTGCCGGATGTCGGCGTCGGGGTAGAGCCTTCGGGCCAGGCGGGCGGTGAGCGAATCGATCTCGATGCCGGTGACCAGTGACCGCGCGTGCATGTCCTCGGGCATCAAACCGATGAAATGACCCAAACCGAGCGCCGGTTCCAAGATGCGACCGTGGGTGAAGCCGAGCCGGTCAAGGGCGGCGTACATGGCGCGAATGACAACGGGCGCGGTGTAATGGGCGTTGAGGGTGGTGGCGCGGGCGGAGTCGAGTTCATCCGGTGTGAGCAAGGCCTCAAGCCGTTGCCGCGGCTCTCTCCAATCGTCATTCCAGGCATCGAACACCTGCGGCAGCCCGCCCCAGCCAACGAACCGGACCAGGACGCGCTTGTCGTCATCGGTCGCCAGACGGCCCTCGACTTCGAGTTGCTTGAGCAAGGCAATGGCGGCGAGGTTGTCCTGGCACTTGCGCCTGCGTGAACCGATCCCGATCTGGTCGGCTTCGGTGATCCGGTAGTTGCGCTCGTTGTGGCGTGGCTCGGCTTGGGTGGCGAGCGCATCGTCAACAATGGGACCCTCGACCGTCTCCATCGTCACCCGGCCTTCGAGCGGAATGGGAGCTTCAACCGCCTTGGGTAACTCCAGCGTCGTCAAGTCGGGCCTGCTCGCCACCTCGGGTCCAATACCCTCAACCGGCAACGCCAAGCGGTCGCTCTCGGTCGAAGGTCTTTCGTCAACCGCTTGGTTGGGCTGTAGGTCTCGCCCAGCGAACACCGACAGACTGATTGCGGCGCCATCGGGCAGACAGAATTCCAACTGCCCGGTGGCCAGAGCGCGTCGAATGCGTCGCATGGCGATTCCTCTCATGCGCGCTGCATCCGCGTGAGGAAGCCGGCGTGGCAGGTCCGTGGACCTGGCCGGTCGCCGTGGGGACTGTGCGCCGTGCCCGACTGTTCGGATCGGTTCTGGAGCCCTGACTCTGGAATTTGCTGTTTCGTCTTCATGGTCTTTTTTTTGTGCTCTGCTGTTCGGCTTCGGTCTCTCGCCCTTCATCCGAAAAGCCGGCGGACCAGGGCGGCCCGTGGGAGTAGTCTTCAGAGGGCACCACGCAGGCCCCCTGGGAAGCCGGCCGGTGAGGGCGAGAGACTGAAGCCGAGGCAGAGAAGAGACCTGAAACGGAGGAGCGCGGTGGCGGAACCAACGTCAGCGTCGGCCTACGGTAGCGAGGCGACTGGTTTCACCCTGACCGGGCCGAATGCGGTTGGCGCACAGGGAATACGGACTGTCTGCGTCGATTCAGACGCGGAACCACTGCGGCGCGACGCCTGCTGGGAGTGAAAGCTGGCAACGGGGGGCGCGGCGCAGAGTGAAGCGGCTGAATCGGCGCAGTCAGTCCCGGTACCTTGGCGCCGGAAGTCTGCGTGTTTGAGCGAGAGCGGAGTGCCGCCGGAGGCCGGAGCGGTAGCTCAAGACTCGCAGTCTTCCGGCGCCGGGCACTGAGGGTGCGGGGACGTGTGGGCTGACTTCTGGTTCGCCGGGGGGGCGCACCGGCCCTGGACTCAACGGAGGTGGGGTCACATCGGAAGGCCGGAGGCGCAAACCCGGCGAGCCAGAGGTCAGCCGGTGATGGTGGAGGCGGCGGGAGGGTGGCCCACTCACCGGAGGCCCAGACGCGCAAGCATGAGCATCGTAGCCGGAGGGGAGTGGGCCACGCTCGCGCCGCCGGGGCGCATTGCTGGTCAGAAGCGCGGGTGGCGGACCTCAATACTCGACCTTGAACGTCGGACTATCTTCGGGGCGGCTGTGGCGTTTGTCGTAGAGGCGGGTGGTCGAGATGTCGGCGTGACCGAGCCACTCCTGGACCTTGGCGATGTCGGAGCCGTGTTCCAAGGCGTTGGTGGCGGCGGTGGCGCGGAGGGAGTGCGGACCGAACCCCGAGACCGGGAGGCCGATCTGTTTGGCGTAGTGGAGGACCACGTTGCGGTAAACAGAGGCGGGCGAGAGAGCCATGCCGGTGGTGCGGTGTGGATTCTTGACCGGACGGAACAAGGGACCGTCCGCCTCGGCGCGGTGGCCGGCAGCATCGAGGTAATCTTCCAGGAGCACCATGGCGCGGGGATGAATGGGGACGTAGCGAATCTTGGCGCGTTTGCCGTAAATGCGCAGGTGTTTGATCCCGCGGCGCTCTTCGCAATCCCTGATGCGCAGGGCGCAGAGTTCGGCGCGGCGCAGCGCATGATAGAGGAGGATGGCCAGAATGGCCCGATCGCGTTTGCCTTTGAGGGTGTCGGTCGACGGGGCGTCGAGCAGTTGTCGAGCCTGGCCGTCTGAGATGGCGGGTGTTTTCCCTTCGTTGGCGCCTTCGGTCGGGCGTTTGGTGCCGTGGACAGGGTTGTGAGTGATGGCGTTGGCTTCGCAGAGGTAGTCAAAGAGGGCGGAGAGTGCTGCGAGCTTGCGGCGAATCGTGGCCGGCGCCAGGTGCCGGGGTTCGAGGGTTTGTCGCCAAGCGATGATGTGAGCCCGTGTGACGGCCCGGAACTGCTCCGGTGCCGTGATTCCGACGAACCCGATGAACTGCATCACGTCGTTGCGGTACGCCCGGCGGGTGTGCGGGTTCTTGAGGTTGGCGAACCACTCGACTTCGGGCGGCACATCGGCCAGCCGGTGGAAGTCAGCCCTGGTGAGCAGGGCGTCTTCCGAATCGAGGTCACGAGTGAGCGTTGGGATTGGCGCAGTAATTTCCTCATTTTTCCGCATTGCAGTTCCTCCAAGACGAGCCGTACGCGCGGTGGCGATAAGATCTATAACCTGAATTCGCCCTCGATTTTGTACACCAGGATGACGTGATCGGGGGCAAAGCGGCATTGCAGGCCTGATTTCACAGGGGTTTCTCACCGTCTCACGCGTTGATTTTGGAGTTGCAT
>JAKLFY010000169.1 GCA_022710935.1 Verrucomicrobiota bacterium | reverse complement strand
GACCTATGGACTGTACGGCTCCAGTTTCCAGGTGACGGGGGAACACCTGACGGCCCACCAGTGTGCCCATCTGGCATACAACAGCAGCACTTCGTACGTAAGCGGGCTGAGCCTGACCAACAGCCTGTTGGTGGGGGTGACCACCAACGGCACCGTGTCGCTGGGGCAATCGTATTGTCAGTGGCCCGGCAGCAGCAACGGCGTGTTCCAGACGGTGGGTGCGGGGGGCTTTTACCTGGCAGACGGGGCGTATCGGGAGGCGGGGACGACGAACATCGACGCGGCGTTGGCCGCGGACTTGAAACGCAAGACGACTTACCCGCCGCTGGTCTGGTCCAATGCGGTGGTGAATGACCACAACGGGTACCTCGGTTTGTGGCAAGCGCAACTGCCCGGCAGCGGGGGGAGCGACCAGGTGCTGAGCAGCTTCACGTACACGAACCTGGCGGTGTGGCCTTCGTGGCGGTTTTACCAGGTGTCGACCGACTTGGTGGACAAGGGCAGCCGCAACGCGACCAACGCCGGGCTGTACCACTTGACCACGCGGGTCGATCAGGCGGAGGAGACCAACTCGGTGGTGGACATCGGTTTCCATTACGTGGCCGTCGACACCGCCACCGGCCTGCCGGTGGACACTGACGGGTATGGCGTGTCCGACTACTTCGAGGACCGCAACGGGAATGGTGTCTACGACCCCGGCGCAAGCGAAACGGATTGGGTCAATTCGCCCAATGGCACGACGGGGATGACGGGGCTCCAGGTCTTCACGCCCTTTGAATGAGAACCTCACTCTTGCACGCGGCAAGCTGGTTGAATCAGGCACAAACCGGCCGGTTCACGCGCCACTGGGGTTCGCCGACGCGGGCCGCGGCAATACGCCGCCCGCTCTCAGCACATCGCCGATCATCAGCTCGGTGCGGATCCAGTGTGTGCCTCCGCCACGCAGCAGCGGTCTGGGTCTTGGCGTGCCTCCTCGGCGCCGCGACTGGATTCATTCCGGCTCCAGAACTTCAGGGACAAGAATGCGTCGGATTGGAGTGTCTTGTCGATTTCAAGACATGGACCACCAACCGCACCAAGGTCGGTGAGTTCGAGTTCGAGTCGAACGATCTGCCGCTGATTCGAGTCTATAAGACGCTGCAGACGGCGATGGAGCACAGCTACCTCTACTCCGGTATAGGTGGGCCCTACAGTAGCAGCCTCATTTGGACCGAGACTTGGCACTCGGATCCTGCGGATACGGAGTATATGCTGGGGAGCGATGGAGAGGGCTGCAACAATCTGGAGAATATCAGGGAGTTGGTTGCCTGCTCGGGCAGCTATTCGTGGGCGCAGGGCACAAACAACTGCTCGTCAACGCTCATCTCGGTTCCGACGTGCACCTGGGATACGGACTGCTACGGCGACCATATCGGGAAAGCGCCCTTCGATCCGGTGTCCTTGGATGACGCTGTGGTGAGCATAACACTCGAAGACAATGGCGCCAGGAGGCGAACCGTCGAGACTCTGGTGACCGCCAGCTACCACTGCACCGCAACGAACCTCGAACAGCTCTCGGACGAGTACCGGACAGATGAACTGATCGCTCGGATCCGGTCCGATCTGGACGCGCAGGCAGACCCCGGAGTGTGGAGCGGCAGCGGATCGGCGTGGACCTCCTTGGTCCCGAGCGAGCGTTGCGCCGATGCGCAGAAGATGGTCTACCGCTTCCGTTTCTACGGCGAGACCAACGTCAGTTACCGAATCGAGTGGGAGGAGTTGACCCGGTACGCCGACGGAGCGGTGAGCGCCCGGCCGATGGTCGAGAATGTCGATGGTGTGGGCGGCGAGACCCTCAGCCCCGAGCACACTGTTCACCCGCCCTACCAGAGCGCAACGGTGACGGTCGAGAACGGGCGCCTGAGTGTGGAGCCTGACGACCTGACGGTGAACGGCCCTGGCACTGTCTACATTGGGGGCGTGGGGGGTAACGGGAGCGGCATCCTGTCCGACGGCGTCTGTTGCGAGCCGGGGTCACTGGAGGGTGCCGGCCGGGGCATGGCCTTCGGGATCAGTCTTGGGCGAGCCGAGCATGGCCGGTTCGCGGGCTGGCTCGGCATGTGGGAAAGCGACGGGACGCTGGACATCGACGCGCTACGTTCTACGGCCACGCGCCCGGACGTCGAGGTGATCCAGCCCGAGGGATGGGTTCGGCAGGTCAGAGCGCCCCAGGTCTTCGCCGATGTGGTCCGAGCCTGGGACATGCTCTCGTTTACGGTCTATCTGTATCGCCTGGCGGAGATCGGCGCAAAGACCAATGGGTTGTACTGGACCCCCGATCCGACTAATGCCGTCGCCAGTTGGACGGTCAGCCGGAGCGGCGTCCCGGGTGTGCTCACGGTCCTCACGATCACCGAGCGTCGGGGCTCAGCCGAGCGCCAACACCGGTACGAATACAACCGCACCACCCAGACCTGGACGCTGGATTATCCCGACAACCTGCGCCAGGACGTCATCGAGTTTGCGGCTGTCGGGGTGAACCGCTACTACACCGGCACAGTCAAGGGACCCGGGGAGGTGGAAGTGTATCGCATCGAGCAGAAGTTCGAGCAGTTCGCGTGGGGCAGCGGTTTGGTGTACCAGCGGATCGGCGTGGGCACCAATCAGTTGATTACGACCTCCACGTACACTTCGAGCGGCTTCAGCGCTTTCGACGGCATGGCCAATGGCACCGCCGTGCCGCTCGAACAGGTCAACTTCCCAGATGGACGGTGGGAACGATACTCCTACGATAACGACGGGAGGCTGACGCAACGGATCGGACCGTTCTTGAACGCGGGTCCGGACGCGCTCTCGAGCGAGTGTCGGACGGTCGATTACGTGTACCAGGCTGGCGCCGGCCTCTGGCAACCCCGCGTTCCGCGCGCGGAATTGGCCAAGGTCCAGGACTGGCCTGTGCAACGGACGCTGCGTGACCTGACGGAGTTCACGTTCAGCGAGGCACGGTGTCTGGATCTGACCACAACCAACCTCAACACCACCGGCAATCTGCTCACCGTCCGCCGTTACTACCAGGCCCCGGCCAATCTCAAGCACCTGCTCCAATCGATCCAGTTCTCGGACGGCACGCGCGAAGCGTACTTCTACTCGAGCCAGAACGGGTATCAAACCAACGTGGTCCTGCGGGGGCAGCCCGACCCGGCCAATCTGACCAACGTGCTGAGCGGTACCAAAACCATTATCAGCCTGGGGAGCTTCGGGCAGGTGCTGCGCCGCAAGGTCCAGGACCTCCAGACCGGCATCGTGCTCGCGGACGACCAGTACCAATACACCGACGAGTGGCTTCGCTCCTGCCAGGTTACGCACCTGGATCAGACCGTCGAGCAGTTCCAGTACGGCTGTTGCGGCCTGGAACAGTTCATTGACCGGGACGGTGTGGCGACGACCTACCAGTACGACAGCCTGCGCCGACGCATCGAGACGTTGCGCCTCGGGATCCGCACCACCAACCAACTCGACGCCATCGGAAACGCCTTGACCACGGTGCGTCTGGGCACCAACGGCACGGACGCAATCGTGCTGGACCGCAGCGCCTACGATCTCGGGGGCCAACGCTACGTCCAGACCAACGCCCTCGGCGGCGTGACCCTGTTTTGCGAAGGCCGTGACTCTGTCTCCGGCGGAATCACCAACCGGGTCATCCACCCTGACGGCGGCGTGCGACTCGAACGCCGCGCCCGGGACGGTCTGCTCCTGGAGGTCAGCGGCACGGCGGCCCATCCTCAGCAGTTCCTCTACGGCATCGATGCCCCCGGCGAAATCGGACCTGAGGGGTGGCCTATGTACCAGCCCTTCACCGTGCAGATCAACCTCAGTGCCACTGGCGCGACCAACGAATGGACCCGCACCTACCAGGATCGTTTTGGACGCGACTACAAGAGCGTCTACCCGGACTCCACGCCGGATGATCTGAGCGACAATCCGGCCCGCCAGACCTGGTTCAACACCAAAGGCCAGGTCTGGAAAGAGCGCGATGCCGATGGGGTCGTCCTCCTCTACGGGTACAACGCCAAGGGCGAGCGGGACTACGCGGCGTTGGACCTCAACCGCAACGATGCCATCGACTTCGGCGGCACGGACCGCATCACTTGGACCACGAATGACGTGACGACCTACTCCGGCGCCAACGTTCGCCGGACTCGAACGATCGTCTATGCCAACAACAACTCGACGGCGATCCTCACCAACGCAATGACCCAAACCGCCGTCAGCGGCCTCAAGAGCTGGCAGACCAGCTATCGTGACAGCGCCACCGCCGTCACCACGGTCACCGAAAGCACTTACGGGACCAACGGCACACGGACCGTCACCGTCACGGCCCCCGACGGCTCGTCGGTGGTCAGCGTCTACTCCTATGGCCGGCCGCAATCGGTTACCCACAAGGACTCCGGTGGCGCCCAGGTCGCTCAGACTAGCTACCAGTACGACAACCACGGCCGCCCCTGGAAAGTCACCGACGCGCGCAACGGAACAACGCTCACGACGTACAATGAGGCCGATCAGGTCCTCACGGTCACCGCCCCACCGCTCGGCACCGGCGAACCGGCCCAAGTGACCCGCACATTCTATGACGCACGGGGTCGGGTGACGGGGACTCAACTTCCCGACGGCGCCACGCGCACGAACCTCCTTGCGCCGACCGGCCTGGTGCTCCTGACCCAGGGTGGGCGATCATACCCGGTCGCGTACGCTTAGGATGCCCAGGGCCGGCTCCAGACCATGACGACCTGGAAGGACTTCACCGGGAACGCTGGTGCCGCCACCAACCAGTGGGCCTACGACGAGCAAGGCCGGCTCCGGGCCAAGAACTACCCCGACCCGGTCTCGGGCGCGGTGGTCGCCGGCAGTGGACCGGTCTACACCAATTCGCCCGCCGGACGGCTCCAAACCCGGGACTGGAAGCGCGGCGTGCGAACGACCTACGCCTACAACGCGGCCGGGGATCTGGGGAGCGTCACGTACTCGGACGGCACGCCGGGGGTCGTGTACACGTATGATCGGCGCGGGCGGCTGGCGACCGTAGCCCGCAACGGCATCACAACGGCCGTGACCTACAACGACGCCAACCAACCCTTGACGGAAACGCACGGCGGCGGGACGCTGGCCCTGTTGTCGATGAACTGGGCGTACGACACCAGCCTGCGCTTGAGCGCCGTCACGGCCAAGAACGGAGCGAACACACTCCAGAGCGCCACTTACGGCTACGACACCGCCGGGCGGTTGCAGAGCGTGACGGACAGTCCGCGTTCGGCAGCGTACACGTACCACGCGAACTCGACTTTGATCAGCACGGTGACGCTCACCAACAGCGGGACGGCTGGCTTGGTGAGCACCCGCGCCTATGACAAGCTGAACCGTTTGCTCTCGATCAGCACGGGCACGTCCAGCAACGGGGTGGGGGTGGCCGTGCTCAGTTACGGCTACCAGTACAACGCGGCCAACCAACGCACGCGCCTGGCGCTGGGGGACGGTTCGTATTGGGTGTACCTGTACGATGCGTTGGGGCAGGTGGTTTCCGGGCGGCGGTGTTGGGCGGACGGGACCGCGGTGGCGGGGCAGCAGTTCGAGTACGGTTTTGACGACATCGGGAACCGGAAGAGCGTCGGCGGGCGAGCGTCGGCGGTGGGCAGTTATACGAACAACCTCTTGAACCAGCTCACCGGGCGCGGCGTGGCGCCGTACGTGGACGTGCTGGGGTTGGCCAACCCGACGACCAACGTGGCACTGCGGGTGGTTGGGGGGACGACCTACAACGCGGACCGGAAGGGAGAGTATTTTCACTGGCCGTTGAGCGTGCCCAACGCGACGGCGCAGTACCCGCAGATCGAGGTGAAATCGCTCTACGGGGCGACGCAGACGGACACGGGGCGAGTCTTCGTGCCGCCGGCAGGGGAAGTGTTCCAGCACGACGCCGATGGGAACCTGAGGGCGGACGGACGCTGGACGTACACGTGGGACGGGGAGAACCGGCTGGTGCAGATGATCCGGGACACGGATACGCCGGCTGGAGCGCGGCAGAAGCTCGTGTTCGAGTACGACCATCAGGGGCGGCGGATCCGGAAGCAGTTCTTTACGCACAACGGGTCCAGTTGGGTCGAGCAGCGGGACACGATCTGTCTGTACGAGGGATGGAACGTGGTGGCGGAGTTGGACGCGAACGAGAGCAACGTGCGGTTGCGGACGTACGTGTGGGGTTTGGACCTTTCGGGGACGCGGCAAGGGGCGGGAGGCGTGGGTGGGCTGTTGTGGGTGAACAACGACCAGACGAGCTACGGGGGCCAGACGTTGCCGACCGGGGTGCAGTACGCGGTCTTGGACGGCAACGGGAACGTGGTGGGGCTGGCGAAGGCCGCGGACGGAACCTGGAGCGCGCGGTACGAATATGGCCCGTTCGGTGAAGTCATCCGCGCCACGGGGCCGATGGCGAAGGAGAATCCTTTCCGCTGGAGCACCCAGTACACGGATGATGAGACGGGCTTGCTGATGTACCCGGCGCGACCTTATGACCCGTCCACAGGCCGCTTCCTCTGCCGAGATCCACTTGAGGAGGAAGGCGGATTCAATCTATATGCATTCGTCGGGAACGATCCTCTGGATTACATCGACCCGTTCGGGGAAAGAGCCGTTTCATTTGAGATCAACGGTCCTCAGACACCTCTTGGCTTCAGCTTTTTCCTCCGCGTTGCAGCTACGCAAACAACGTGCCCCGTAGAAATTGAAGCTTCGGTTTTTGGCGCTCTTGAGTGGCAGCCTCCAGGCTTGAGATACCTGAAGAAGCCTTTCGGCTGGTTCAATATCCATGTTGAATTCGGCGCTCGAGGGGGAATTGAGGGAAAGGTGAGATACTCAGAGTGCTTCGGCCTCAGTGAGACGAAAGTCTGCGGACGCTTTGAATTGTTCGGAAGGGCAGAATACAGGCGGCCTGGATATCGCGGTCCAGGCGGCCGCTTCACCCGTTTTCGCTTTGGCGCGGGCGCTGACGGCGGTGTTGAATTGTGTCTGAATTTCTGCAACGGCGAGGTCACGGCGGAGGGTACGTTTTCTTGGTATGGCTATCTCCACTTTGGGTGGCGCGACTTTAACCGATCATACAACTTTGGTGACGGCTACTCTGGCAGTTGGAGTCTCGGCAGTTTCCCGCAGGCTGCTTTGCTGAAGGATTACTGCAATAAATCACCCGACCCGAACAACTGTTGCTGCATCAAAGAGTATGGCGGAGCAACTTCTGCTCGATAGAGGCGGTCCCCGCTCTGTCCGGCTGAACTCTGCTGATGGAGCGGTGACTGTCCAGCGTGGCGGCGGTGGCGGCTTTGAGGTTTTCTTTCTTCTGCTGCCGCTTGCGCTTCTGACCGTCGTCATCGTCGCGGCGCTCGTCGGAGTTGTCTGCATGTTTTGGATTGCCGCAACGCAGTTCAGCGGCTTGGCGTTGCTTGTTGCAATTGTGCTTGGAATAGCGCTGGTTCCGGGTCTCTACGCGTGGTTTGTTGTTCAAGGGTTGCTGCTCCCTTTCAAAGCCACCTTTGGAGACAAGCAATATCGACTCGCAAACGGTTTGCTTCGCCTCTCGGTGGCGGTGAAGCCTGGAAACACCGAGGTTCTGGTGTATCCAACCTACAGCCGAAGCGCTTGGGGTTACGGAGTAAAGCTCAAGGTTACTGGAAAACTCTGTGCGCTGCCTCTTGTGCCCAAGGGCATCGTGGGAACAAAACGTGATGCGTTGGAGGAGGCGATGGGAATTCGTGACTGGTTAAAGAAGAACTCGACGGCTGGCCAAATAACCATGTCAGGGTGGGGCGACATCGACGACATTCAGCCCGGAACGGAATACATCCGATAGACGGCCTCGCCGATCATTTTTTCCCCACCGCCTCGACGGTGATGGAGACGACGAAGGGCGGATTTTTGCGCAGGTTGGCATAACGGGGATCGCCGGTTCTGACCGCCGCCACTCTGCCTTCGCGGAGCAGGCGCAGGAACTCGCGCAGCCGCCAGCCGGTGAGGGTCACGTCATGCGTGGAGAAGAACAGTTGGAGGCGGTCTTGCGGTGCGTCGCTCTTGTGCTCTGAATCCGGGATTTTTTCGAGGCGGTAGTTCATCAGTTGCGAATAGGCGAAGCCGTGAACGCGGTCGTCGGCGGTCACGAACTCAATGAAGCTGCTCGCGCTTTCGCCTTCTTCGGTGCAGCGGCCTTCATCGTCACGGCGTTCCTCGCGTTTGCGGGCAAGCTGTTCGGACAGGGAGGACATAAAAATCAAATCGAGATGCCGCGACTTTGGCGGACTTGCTGACGCGGCGGTTCAATGGTGATGGTTTTGCGCTGCGTCCAGTCTCGGAAATCACGGGCCATTTTCGAGAGTCGTTGACCGACTGACAAACGCGAGCGCGTTGGCCTCACAGGGCGCAGTGAGCGGCAGATTTTTTCCTTAGCTGTTTGTCTTTCGGGTGAATCCACTCGGACAGCCAGGTTGCGGCGGCGCGTGAATCCTTTTTCAGCAGAGCTTCACGCAGCTTCACCAGTTCGACAGCGGCGGTGTGTTCGTTGGAATCGCCGATGCGCCGTTGCAACAGTTCGGCGTCATCGGTGAAAACGTGGCAGCGTTCGCGACCACGGGAAATGCTCACGTAAAACTGTTCGCGGTTGACGGCCCCGAAGGAGTGCGAGGAAGCGACCAGGAAAACGTCGTCCACGGTTTTGCCCTGGGAAGCGTAAACGGGTCAGTTCGTGATATTGGCATATCCGCAGGAGAGCTGCACCGCGCGGCACCTCGGGGCGCACAGGCCGTGCATCGAGTCTGCCGGCGCGGTCCGTCACTCATGCATGTCGAGCGGCCGACAGGACTGATCTTCCGGGATGACAGAAGTTAGACGCGGGTCAGGTGGCGGTTGCGGCGCGGTGACGTCTGCGCCGCGCTGCGGGGTCTGTGGATCATCT
>JAKLFY010000168.1 GCA_022710935.1 Verrucomicrobiota bacterium | reverse complement strand
GCGCGAGAACAGACACCGGTGCAAGCGCCGGGTCAGGGGACCCGGCCTGCAAAGAGGCAGACACCGGTGTTGTAGGCCGCGTGCCCTCACGCGGCGCGAGAACAGACACCGGTGCAAGCGCCGGGTCGGGGGACCCGGCCTACAAGGAGGCAGACATCGGTGTTGTAGGCCGCGTGCCCTCACGCGGCGCGAGAACAGACACCGGTGCAAGCGCCGGGTCAGGGGACCCGGCCTGCAAAGAGGCAGACACCGGTGTTGTAGGCCGCGTGCCCTCACGCGGCGGCAAGGTCCTGCACCCCGAATGAGAACCGCCGCGACGAACACCCCAACCTTGCAACGCCGGCGTTGACCGCTACGCTGAGAGGTATGAACCGACGTTCTTTCCTTCAGCGCAGTGCCGCCGCATGGACCCTGTTCACCTGGGCCCCGCTTCTGGCGGATGAGGACCGCCAGGGCGGACGCGAGAGGGCCGCGGACCTCGTCATCGTCGGCGGCGGGCTTGGCGGCTGCGCTGCCGCGCTTGCGGCCTGCGGCGCCGGACTCCGCGTCATTCTCACCGAGCCCACCGACTGGATCGGCGGCCAGCTCACGTCCCAGGCCGTGCCGCCGGACGAGCATCCGTGGATCGAAAGCTTCGGATGCACCCGCGCCTATCGGCAATTCCGGGAGGCCGTTCGCGCCTACTATCGCAACCACTATCCGCTGACGCCGGAAGCGCGCGCCAACCCGCGGCTCAACCCCGGCAACGGCTGGGTGTCGCGCTTGTGTCACGAACCGCGCGTTGCCTTGGCCGTGCTCGAACAGATGCTGGCCCCGCATGTCAGTGGAGGGCGGCTGCGCCTTCTGCTCGAGCACGAGCCGGTCTCGGCTCTGATGGACGCCGACCGTGTCCGGGCGGTGACGCTCCGCAGCCGGCGCACGGATAATCGCGTCACACTGACGGCCCCGTACTTTGTCGATGCCACCGAGCTGGGCGACCTGCTCCCCATGACGGGGACCGAGCACGTCTTGGGCGCCGAGGGACGCGCCGACACCGGAGAACCGCACGCCGCCGCCGTTGCCGAACCCGCGAACCAACAGGCCATCACTTGCTGCTTCGCCGTCGATTATCTCCCTGAAGAGGACCATACCATCGAGCGCCCATCCGAATATGCCTTCTGGCGGGATTACGTGCCGGATCTGAAACCGGGCTGGACAGGGCGCCTGTTGAGTTGGGACTCGACACATCCTCACACTCTCAAACCGCGCAGCCTGATGTTCGACCCGACCATGAAGGCCGCGGGCGTCAATCTCTGGTCTTACCGCCGGATCGCCGACGCGGCGAATTTCGTTCCCGGGACCTACTCGAACGGGATTTCCCTCGTGAACTGGCCGCAAAACGATTACTGGGTTGCGCCGCTGATCGAAAACACACCGGACGAGATCGCCCGACACGTGCAACGGGCCAAGGAACTCAGCCTCTCCCTCCTCTACTGGATGCAAACCGAGGCGCCGCGTCCCGATGGCGGAGTCGGCTGGAAAGGGTTGCGCTTGCGACACGACATCGTCGGCACAACGGACGGCCTCGCCAAGTACCCCTATATCCGCGAGGCCCGGCGCATTCGAGCGGAATTCACCGTCGCCGAACAACACGTTGGCACCGACGCGCGAATGCAGGCCACCGGTAAATCCCGCGAGGACGTGACGGCGGAGCCCTTCGCGGACAGCGTCGGCGTCGGCGCCTATCGGATCGATCTGCACCCCAGTTCTTCGGGCGAAAACTACCTCGATCTCAGTTCGCTTCCGTTCCAGATCCCGCTGGGTGCGCTGCTGCCACAACGCGTCGAGAACCTGCTTCCCGCCGCCAAGAACATCGGGACGACGCACATCACCAATGGCGCCTACCGGTTGCACCCGGTCGAATGGAACATTGGCGAGGCGGTGGGATACCTTGTGGCCTATTGCCTGCGCAGCAAGGAACCGCCTCGACGGGTGCGCCGCGATGCCAAGCGCCTCGCCGACTACCAACAAAGCCTGCGCAGCGCCGGGTGCGAACTCGAATGGCCCAGAGTCAGGCCGCTGTAGATCGGGCGAACGTGGTTGCAGCGTTCGAGAGGCGCACTACACTGCCCGCGCGCAACCTCGCATCATGCCTGTCAAGCCAGAGACAAATCAGACGGCGCGGCATCGGATATTGATCGTCGACGATGATCCGGGCCAGAGAAGCCTCCTCGAATCCCTGCTTCGAGGCCAGGGCTTCGACACCGTCGTGGTGGCGTCGGGCGAACATGCCCTCGACGCCTTGCGGGCCCAGTCCGTCAGCATGATGATCTCGGATGTCCGGATGCCCGGGCTGAGCGGACTCGAGACGTTGCGGTTGGCGCGTCAGGCGCACCCGCGGCTGCCTGTGCTGCTGGTGACCGCTTACGCCGACATTCGCGATGCTGTGGGAGCCATGCGCGACGGGGCACTGAACTACCTGACCAAGCCGATCGATCTCGACGAGCTGCTCGCATCCGTGCGCCAGGCGATCGGCCTCACACAGGCGGCGCCGATGCGCTTCGGCGAGCGTCATCAATTGCCGGCCCATGTGGTGGCCCGCAGCCCGTTGATGCAGGCGGTCTTTCGGGATGCCTCGCTCATTGCGCCGTCGGACAGCCGCATTTTGATCACCGGGGAGAGCGGCGTGGGCAAGGAGGTGCTGGCGGAGGTCATTCACGCCTGGAGCGCGCGAGCGGATGGACCGTTGGTGCGCGTGAACTGCGCCGCCCTGCCCGAGAACCTGCTCGAGAGCGAGTTGTTCGGCCACGAGAAAGGGGCCTTTACCGGCGCCCATGCCCAACGGATCGGACGATTCGAGCTGGCCGGCAAGGGCACGATCTTTTTGGACGAAATCGCCGAGATGTCGCCGCAACTGCAAGCCAAGCTCCTCCGTGTCACGCAGGACGGCTGCTTCCAGCGTGTCGGATCGAATGCGGACCGGGTCACCCAGGCCCGCCTCCTGGCCGCCACAAACCGCAACCTCGAAGACGATGTCAAGCAAGGACGGTTCCGCGAGGATCTCTTCTACCGGCTGAACGTGGTCGAACTGTTCGTGCCCCCCCTGCGCGAACGAGTCGAAGACATCCTGCCCCTCGCCCATGCCTTCCTGGCCACCTACACCGGCGGTCGGACGCGCCTGTCGAATCCGGCCGTCGAGTGCATGGAACGTTATGCCTGGCCGGGCAACGTGCGCGAGCTGAGCAATGCCATGGAACGGGCCGCGCTGCTGTGTGGCGGCGAACTGATCCTCCGCGACCATCTCCCCGCCCGCGTCCGGGCGGCCACGGCGTCCACCCCCACTGCGCCGGCCGAAGGGCAGCAACTCGAAGAGGTCGAACGTCAGACAATCCTCGAGGCCCTGCGCAAACACGGTCATAACCGCACCGAGACGGCCAAAGCCCTCGGCATCAGCCGACGCGCCCTCATCTACAAACTGCAGAGATTCCGCGAACTGGGCTTCGATGTCGACGGCGCATGAAAAGCGTCCATCGACGAGATTGAAGTCCGGCATTCGAGTCCGGGCTGTCTCGATCGAGGCGTAAAGGTGGGCACCGAAGTTGCCGCGCACTGCCCGTGCGGCATTGGCAGGGCGGGCACTCCGCTGCCCGCCGAGACTTTTGCGGCGCGCAGGGGACTGCGCGCCCTACCTCTGCGTCGGGCTGCGCCGCGTCATTCCTGTCGCTCTGTGCGGTCAGGCTCCTGCAGTCCGCGGATCACTTCGCGCGCCACGGTGTGGATGATGCCCGGCTCGTTCGAGTGCCCCACCGTGAATGTGACCAGCACGATCTTGTGGCCGTTCGGCAGCTCGATACAGGCGGCGTCGTGGCGGGTCTCGCTCGTCCAGCCGGCTTTCGACCAGAGCTGAGCGCCCGGCGGGAGGGCAGGACCGGTGAACTTCGCCTGGCTGTCCGAGTCCTTCGACTCGGGCCGGGGATCCCGTTTCATCAATTCGAGCATCTGCCGGCAACGCGGCGCCGAGACTGCCCTGCCGGTGACAATCTCGACCAACAGCCGCGCGGTTGCGTCCGTGGTCAGGGCGTTCCGTTTTGGATCGAACGCCTTGATCGCCTGGGTCTCGCGTCCGTAAGGGCCCTCGCACCACGGTTTCTTGTTGGCGTTGATCCGGGTGTAGCCAAGGGAAGCGAAGTAGCGGTTGACCGCATCGCGTTTGTAAAACCACCGATCGAGTTCGCCCGGGGGCAGCTCGGGGCCGCTGGTCGTGACTGTCAGCAGATCGACGATGTAATGAGTCGCTTCGTTGTAGGACTCGACGATCATGTCGCGCATCGCGCGCCGGAGCTCCGTGGTGTCGGCGAGCTTGCCTTCTTCAAGCCATTGGTGCGCCGCAACCAGATAGAACAGCTTGATCACACTGGCGGGGTAGATCATCTCCTGTCCGCGGTAACTGGCCTGAATCGGCCTCTCGAGATCGCGCAAGTCGACCAGCGTCACCGCGATCTGGTTCGTCTCGAGCTTCGGCTCACTGAACTGCGCCAACGCGGCGCCCACTGCCCGGTCGACGATGGCCTCGAGCGCAGGCGATGCCGCCGGGTCGTAACTCATGGTCGAGCCGGCATGGGTGGTCATGGCAACGAGAACTATTGGGATGACGGTGTGAATCAGAGAGCGACGGCAGCGTGTCATAGACATGATGCGACAGTGCAGGTTTCGTTCAGTCCGTCGGACGCAGAAAGCGCATCACCGAATCGCCATGCCGCAGCACTTTCAAGTCGGTCCACGGCGCCGAGAGGGTGAGCGTGTCGCGGCTCGCATGGCCCAGCACAAGCAGACCGCCGGACGCAATCAGATGCGGGAGGTCGGCATCATCGAGGAGCCGTTGCGACACCGACTGCGAACGACGGCCCACGTTCTTCTCGCCGAAAGGAGGATCGGCCAGGATCAGATCGAATGTCTCGTCCGCGGCGCGAAGCTGGGCGATCGCCGCGAAGGCGTCCTGGGTGCGCAGCTCGAATCGTCCGGCAGGCAGGCCGGTCGCCTCGAGGTTCCTGCGGATCATCGCCGCATGACGCCCGGCTTTTTCGACCGCCACGACGCGGAGCGCGCCGCGGCTCAGGCATTCCAGGCCGAGCGCCCCCGATCCGGCGAACACCTCGAGCACCTGGGCGCCCGCCACGCGATCGCCCAGACTGTTGAACACAGCCTGTTTCACCAGGTCCGGCGTCGGCCGCACAGCCAGACCCTTAGGCACGCTTAGCAGCCGTCCGCCGGCCATTCCCCCCACGATCCGCATGAGGCGCGAGGCTAACAGGCATCGGGCCGCCTTGTCCAGCAAGCCAGAGCCTGAATCAGCGGTTCTCATTCGGGGTGCAGGACCTTGCCGCCGCGTGAGGGCACGCGGCCTCCAACACCGATGTCTGCCTCTTTGCAGGCCGGGTCCCCTGACCCGGCGCTCTGAGCGTGGTCAAAACGAGAATTGCTGAGCCTGAATAGCGGGCTGTGCACAGGCGTCTGTGAGGACTGTTACTCAGGAAAACAACGAAGGGCTTGGGATGAGGAATGTGCTCTGGTTAACGATCGGGCTGCTGATTGCCGGCCACGTCTCGATCCAGGCGGCAGACACAAAGGCGAATTGGATCAAGCACTGCGCCAAATGCCACGGCGAGGACGGCAAGGGCCAGACCTCGATGGGCAAGAGGACCAAGGCCAAGGACTATACCGACCCGAAAGTCCACGCCTCGTTCACGGACCAGGAGGCCTTCAGGATCACCAAGGAAGGCAAGAACCGGATGAGGGGCTACGCCGAGTTGCTCAGCGACCAGGAGATCAAAGACCTCGTCGTTTACGTCCGCAAGTTCAAGAAGTGATCCGCATCTCCAAGGCGGATCAACAGCTTAATGCGCACGGGGACCATGAACCGGTCTGTAGCCGCCGACGTGAGTCGGCGCTGATTCCTGCCTTCGACGGAGCGAGATGGCGCCGTCTGACGACGGCGGCTACGCAACCACGGTTCATGGGAAGCGCATGGACACCGCTCAGAGCGCTGAAACCGTCAGCTTATGGGTATGGACCAGTTTCTCGATTTCCTCGGCCTCGAGCAGCAGGCTGCGTCCGCCCTCGAAAACCAGCACGGCGATGCCTGCCGTGGCGCACGTCTGGACCGTTTGGAGCCCGATGCACGGAATATCGAAGCGCATGTCGTGATTCTCCTTGGCGACTTTGACCGCCACAGCCCCGCCCGAACGCCCGGCCAGCTTGCCTCCCCGCGCCAGGCATTGATCGGTGCCCTCGAATCCCTCGACCGCCAGAACAGTGCCGCCTTTGACGACCACGGTCTGGCCGATCTCGAGACGCGAGACCTCCTTGGCCAAACGCAACCCGAACTCGATGTCGGCCTGCTGCTCCGCCGACGGCTTGGGCCCGAGGCGAAACCCGGCCTTGGGCATGAGCGGCTCCAGCCACGGCAACGGCTCGATCAACTCGATGCCGTCCTTGCGCAACTCATCCCCGAGAGCGCCAAAGATGGTGTGGGCGTTCTTTTCCTTGAGCCGAAGCAGGGTGGTCAGGGCCCGGAGATCGGGACGCACATCGAACAGGTTGCGCGGCGCAATCTGCCCCAACATGACGCATTGGGTCACGCCGCGCTCGACAAAGGCGGAGATCAGCTTCGAGAGCTGGCCGACCCGCAGCCAGACAATCTCGTCCACGAGCGGCGCGAGGGCCGGATCGGTCTCGCCCTCGAACGCCACTGCAACAAGCCGCCGCCCCCCTTGCGCGCGCACCTGGCGGGCAAAGGCCAGGGGCAATGATCTGTTGCCGGCGATGAGGCCAAGTGTGGCTGTCGAATGCGTCACGCGCTCAAAACTAGAGCGTGACCCCTCCCGGCTCAATGATGATTCCAGATCGAGTTTCACCCTTCGCGCAGCGATCGTATCGCCCGGATGCAGATCGGCCGGTTGTGCAGGGGTCACTGAGCAGCCAGAACGCGCCTAAACAAAAGCGGCGTCGGGCGATACCCAACGCCGCAGTCGTCCGTGGCCACCACGGAAGAGACACTGAAATCACTTGCGCGATCGCCGCCATCCGGCGAAGCCGAGGAGGGCGAGTCCGCCAACAAGAGCGAATTGGGAGGGCTCCGGAACGTCCAGGGTCAGATCGCTCCCATCATACCTGAGAATGTAATCAGACTGCACATTGTCAAAAACAACACGGGCTCCGGTTGCATCGAGAAGATGGTTGGATCCGGTGTTTGGCATGAGCAGGCGCCATGTGCCCTTTTGAAGGCCTGACGGGATGTCTATCCTTGCACTCAGCAACGGCTGCGGACCTTTGGAAAACAGGAGATCCACTCCCTCTTTGGGAATCAGGGAAGTGATCTCGACTGCCGCAGCGGAGTAAAGATCCGGCATCGAAGCGTTAACCTCATGAAAAACACCGTAGAAAGAAGCACCAAGTGAGAATCCGCCGTCGAAGCCTGTTCCTGCGAGAGCAGGCCACGATAATCCCTCGGCAGCGAAATAGGATTCGGAAAGAACCGGCGTAGGATCAGGCTCTTCGATTGAGGTCTTCCAGATTTCCATCGTGAGCGTAGCGCCCAACGAAGAAATCAAGTCCTGCGAGCCTGATGCGGACAAACTCAGTATGTAAAAACCCCCATCGTCCTTCGTCAATCCCGCGCTCAAGCTGAACTGGCCAAGACCAGTCACTGAACCGAGCGAGAACACCAGACCAAGAAGCAGCAGTTTCGATTTCATGAGCTTCACATTTTCACACACTTTAGCGCCATTCTGTTCCGCGGCAACAGCGATCACAATACCGCCGTGATCGTCCCTCACCTCACGCTGTAGGGCTCGACCGCCGTGTCACACCCAAGTCTCGCCCATTGTTGACACCCCCGCAGCGCCAAACAATCCACAAAGCAGACCCCAAAAAAACACAACATCCCGATACCCAACGGTTCGGGTTTCATCATGACTTGCCGAAGCTTCTGGTATCAAATTGTCAGCTTTTGTAAGCAACATCGTCCAGCGATTCAGCGCATCTTAAACGGAACCAGTAGCTCTGACAAGCAAAATCTTTCTTCAAGTTTAGACGGGCAAATGAGGGGCAGGCGCGCGGTGGACAGACCTCGATTCATGCGCTGCCACCAGAATCTCTGACCGATGAAATTTGTTTAGACAAGGCCTAGTCTGTGACCTTCGTTCAAAGGGCCAAAAAGTCTCTGGAGCATGGACTCCGGCGCGCTCAGTCGAGCCGCGCAGGAGGAAACGGCCGCAGAGATGTCGAGCGCTTCATGCGGCTAAAGAGCGGAATTGATCTGAGGCGCGCCTCGCTAGCCCGAGTGTTTCATGAAGTTTCAACGACCGCCAAGCCGGAAACCCAAGAACCTGGACCTGTGCGGGCCAGAGGCACTGGAGCGGAGGTGCCTCCGCCACAATTCGTATGATGTCGATTACCCTGCTCAGCCCAGCCTCTTCCGTGCCAGATGCCACAAGGAGATGAGGGGGGGGTGACCCTGTGTGCGCGATCATTGCGGTTAGCGGGACGGCGACCTGACCTCGATCCAGCGGAAGAACTGTTGCGGGAAGCCCCTCTGCGTGGGCATCTCCATTTCGACAATGCCACCCGCGTCAGCCGTGCGGTCCGAGCCGGGCACATCCTGCCACGGACCGGTGACTCTCGTCGCGGACTGCAGACGATACTGTTGGCCGGGAATTGTCCATTTCCGGATCTTCGCCAATCCATCACCCACAACGATGCTCGGAAGGGCAGCCGAACCGATGACCGAAGGATCCCCACCCCAATCAGGCTCTTGTTCCGGAACCTGGGTCGCGTCCAAGACTCCACTTTTCTGCATGCTTGCCAACCCTGCGCCGCTAGCGGGGGCCGTGATGAGTTGCAGCATCGAAAAACGGGTGGTGTAGTTCAACTGGACAGTCACTACGTCGAATGAACTCACAAGCTTGTCCCGATCAAGGTCATACGGATTGGCAAGTGGCGCCGGGTTGAACCGATTGTTGTAGTTGGCTTGAATCCGAACAACGTCGATCGCACTGACGCTGGCAAGAGTCGCGGAATCCCCCGTCTCTCCCACTGCATTGCCGAAATAGAACACGTCCGGATC
>JAKLFY010000167.1 GCA_022710935.1 Verrucomicrobiota bacterium | reverse complement strand
GGTGAACAGGTCCAGTGGCAGTTACTCGGCCGCTCCGACTTGCGCCTGCACCGCTTGGCCGCCCCCGCCGCCAAGCCCAAGCCTAGAAAACCGTGAGGAGCTTTTTCAGCGGAATCAAGAGTTGACAAATGGATGCGCGCGGCCGGCCTGTCTGGGGTGGGGCGAGGCGCAGCGGATTCTGGCTCCGGGAGCGTGATCTCAGGCGATGAATGGCAGCTCGGACCGATCTCGATCGCCTCGGGTGGCGGTCAGGGCTCGACGAACTCGATGGCGATCTGGTGCGCCTCGAGCAGGGTGGCATCGGCGAACTGCAGTTGGGAAACGGCCTTGTTGTAGTCGGCTTTGGCCCGGATCTCAGTGGACTCGGCGGTCGCCAAATCGCGCTGAAGTTGCAGGACGAAGAAGAGGGTGCTCTTGCCCCCCGCCAGCTTGCGTTCCTCGGCCGTGAGGGCTGTCCTGGCGAACTCGACCGCGCGTCCGGCGGCCCGGAGGCGTTCGAGACCCGAGCGCGCGGTGTTCAAGGCGTCGGAGATCTCGCGCATGACCAGTTCCTCCTTCTGCTTGACCAGCAGTTCGGCCTGGGCCTTGAGGTGCTTGCCGACGCGGTAGTTGGCCCGTTCGGTCTGGCGCATCAGGGGCATCGTGAAGATGACGCCGATCATGTCGCTGGGGTTGTCCCCGCCGCTGATCTGGTCGAAGGCGTCGCTCGATGACGCCGCGATGCGCGCCCCGATGTTTGTGGATTGGATGGTGCTGGCGCCGCGCCGTCCGTAACCCGCCACCAAATCCAGCGAAGGAAACAGTTGGTTGCGTCGATACTTGAGGTCGATGTCCGCCCGCTCGAGATCCGCGCGCAACTGGGCGAGGTCGGGGCGCTGGCGCAGTCCATGATCCCAACTTGCGGAGAGGTCGAAGAGGGCGGTGACGGCGGTCAACCGTTCCCGAGGGGCCAGCGGCACGTCCGCCGAGTCGGTCCAGGCGTCCCCGAGGAGGGTCCTCAGCGCGTTCTCGGAGAGTGTGACCAGGTTGCGGGCGGTTGCGGCCTCGGCCTGGGCTGTGGCGTGCTGGGACCGGGCCAGATGCGTGTCGGGCGGTGTCAGCATGCCGACCTCGACCTGCCGTTCGAGGCCGGCCTGGAAGTTCGACCTCATGGCGACCAGGCGCTCTTGAACGGCGAGGTGATCGCGCGCCGCGAGCAGCTCGCAATAGGCCTGCTGCACCTGGTTGATGACGTCCATGGTCAGGTAGGCCACGCCCAACTCCGTGATTTCGAGGTTCTTCTTGTTCACCCGGATGGTCATGCGCCCCTGGTCGATCCAGAAGTTCTTGAGGAGAGGTTGCTGGATCGCGACGCCCGCGTAGAGATTGTACGAGTCGAAATCGAGGAAGTTCCGGATGCCGTAGCTGTTGGCATAGCTGCCGCTGAACGCGTAACTCATCCCCGTGGGCAAGACCCCCGCCAGCCCCAGCCGAGCCGTCTCCGATTCGGCGTCGTAAATCGCGTCCCGGCTGTAATCAGTCGGATCGAATCCGCCGCTGTCCGACGAACTCTCGCGGCGCGCGTCCCCGATGAAAACGGGGTCATAGTAGCCGCGGGACCCGCTGAGTGTGTCGCGCGCGATCTCCGGATTGAGCCGCTGGATCTGGAGGGCGCGATTGCGCAGGAGCGCTGTGCGAATGCACTCCTCGAGGGTGATCGGACGCGCCTCGGGCGGATTCTCCTGGGCCAGCGCGCCGGGCCATTTCGAGCCCAAAACGGCCACAGCCAGCAACAGCGTCAGCCCGCCGCGGATCGCTCCGGAGCGCACCCGGGTCCGCTCCGGGGGACGAACTGTGGCAGCCTCGAGTCGGTCGTTCATCGGATTGCGGGCCGGTCCGGGCCGATCGAGGCGGCGACCGGGGAGAGCACACCGGCGCGGAACCTTTTCTGGCTTGGTTTCTTGAGCTTTTTGCAGGGCTTCTTCCCCACGAGGAGATTGCCGTCGTCGCTCATGACCAGCAAATCGTCTTCGCCCGGCATGGCGAAATCGGCGAGCGCTTCCGGATTGAGGCCCGTGAAGCCGGCCCCCGCCAGGCGCTGGGGACGGTCGGCGCCGCCGCTCCAGAGATAGAGCTCGGAAGGGGCGTCATCGCCTGTCGAGCCGGCGACGATCAGATAGCCGCCGCGCCAGGGGGTGATGCTGCGGATGCCCCGACCGTCGAGGGGCAGGAGGATGGGATCGCCCAATCGGGCGCGATGGCCGGCGATGACCTCGGCCGGATTCAGCATCGGAACGAGCAGAGCCTGGCCTTCCGGAACGGGGCTGCGGAAGCCGATCCAGAGATGCCCTTCGGGCGTGGCGGTCAGACCCTCGATGTTCAGCGCGCCGCGGGTCTTGGGCGCCAACTGTGCGGCGGCGGCCAAGTTGAAGCGTTCGAGTCGCGGATCGGCAAGCAAGTCGTCGAGCAGGCGTTTGTAGGGCATTCCGACCGGATCGAGCCGCGCCAGGCCGCCGCGGACGGATCCGGCGACGGCGAAGAAGCGCTGGCGACCGGGGCTGTCCTCGCCCTTGCGATTGCGTCCGTGCGAAGTGATCCAGTAGATCCAGTCGCCGAGCCGGGCCGCGCCCTCGAGGTCGGCCTCGGGATTCTCCGGATCCGCTTCGAGGAACGGGGACAAATCGAGGGAGAACACGGGCAGGACGCCGGCGCGGCGGTGATAGACGCGGATGATGTTGTCCTCGTCGTCGCCCACCGCGAAGTGATCCGCGTCGAGGATCGCCGCCGCCGAGGCGTCGCAGAGGCCGTAGTACGTGCGGACCGACCCGACGCCAGCCGCGTGAGTCGGGGCCGTGCATGCGAGTCCGAGCCAGAGGCCAAGGACGCAGCGCGGCAAAGCCGCAACCAACGCAACAGGACCCTCACGCACGTCCGGCGGCGACGCACGCGGCGGTCGTCGCGCTGCGCCGGCGCTGCTGCGCAGCGCTGGAGAATAGAAGTGCGGGAATCTTGCCAGAAATGCAAGACTGTCACCGATTGCAGTCCAGAGGGCGGCGGGCGGGCGCATGGTCACGGGCCACCCCGATCTTGAGGCCGCGCCTCGGCGGGCTTGATCCAGAGGTCGACGATCTCGCCTGGCCGGATGCGGCTTTGGGAGGGCAAGTCGATGACGATTGGGAGGCCGACATCGACGAGGGAGCCTTGGCGCACATAGGCGAGCGCGTTGGTGATGATGTCCACCTGGGCGCCGACCTGGCTGATCGAGGTCCAGAACTGCTCCCGCGTGTGGGTGCGGGTGGTCACCTTGACCGGGAGGCCGATTTCGGGATCGATGGGGTAGGGTTGGCGCAGGTATCCGATGACGCGATCGGACCAGAGCGAATGCACGACGACCAGCGGCTCGCCGTCGAGGATGTACTCGCCCTGCTGGCGCTGGACGGCGGAGACCATGCCGGAGATGGGTGCGACCAGCGTGACGGGCCCCCAGTTGCTGGCGGCGAGACTCTGGGCGGCGTCGAGGCGGCTCAGGAGCTGCTGGAACTGGTCGCCCGCGTCGGTTGCTCCAGGCTCGCCGAGAGAGCGGAGTTCTTCGATGCGCTGTTCCATTTCGCGGACGGCGGCGGTCTTTTCGGCGACCTCGGCCTCGAACGCCTGGCGGGTTTTGAGGCTCAGGTCATAGATATCCTCGGAAACCAGCTTCTCCTCGTAGAGGGGCTTGTTACGGTCGACTTCGTTCTGGGCCCGTTCGAGATTGACCTTGGCGACGGCCAGCTCGGACTTGATCCGGAGCAGATCCGAGCGCACCCGCTCGTAGTTCATCGCGTTCTGCTCGGGCAGCGTGGGCTGCAGCCGCAGCCGCTGGAGATCGAGTTCCAAACGCAGCAAATCGAGCGGCACGCGGGGATCGGCCGGATGCACGACGGCGATGGGCTCGCCCTGGTTGACGAGCTGGTAGGGGCGGACTTTGAGCTCGCGCAGCAATCCGGGCTGCGGGCTCGTAATCAGGGCGCGCTCGCCCTCGCCCACGCCGACGATGCTCTGTCCGATGTTGACCCGGGTCCACATCACGGCGATCGCCGCCACGAGTCCGGAGAGGAACAGCCACGGCACGACACGCATGCGGAACTCGCGCCAGAGGAGGCGGGGGGATGTGGGGATGGGAGGCAGTGGGTCCATGCTCAAAGCTCGGATTGATCTTCGGCGGGCATCGTGGTCACCCTCGAGACGCCTGGCAAGTCGCCGATCTCGACCAGGAGATCGCGCAAACGATCGGTGTTGCGCAGCAGCAAGCGGAACGAAAGATCGGTCCCTTCGTAGCCCTCGTGCGTCCGCTGGCTGGCCAGAAGCCACTTCCAGCTATGGCGCTTGAGGAGTCGATGCAGCTCCGGCATCTCCTTGAGGGATCGAGTCCAGTGCAGATTGAGGATGAGGTCGTAGTGGTGCCGGCTGCCGTAGGCTGTCTGCCACAGGTAGACCATGACCAGGCAGATGATGACGCAACCCAGGATCGCGCTGGCGAACCGCTGGGTGCCGGCGGCCATGCCGATGACCAGGCTGATGAGAATGTAGGTGGTATCGAGCGTGTCGCGCAGGATGTTGCGGAAGCGGACGATCGCGAAAACGGCCATCATGCCGAACGCGGTGACGAGGTTGTTGGCGAGCACCATCATCACCAGGCAGACGATGGGCGGCAGCAGGAGGAGGGCGTTGACGAAACTGCGCGAGTAGGACAGACCGGTGTGCGTCAGCATGTAGACCCATGAGACCACGTGCCCGCACGCCAAGGCAATCAGCAGACCCAACACCATCGCCTGCCAGTTGGTGGGGACCATGGCGGCGTCACCCTGGAAAAACCAGTCCAAGCTGCTTGAATTCATTGCCTATGCTTCAATCCGACCTCTGAGAAATCCGAAACGGCCGCCTGCCAGGGCGCGCCTCCAGCCACACCTTCGCCTGCCGGGGTTTCGTCACACTCATCCCCGGCGGGACACAGTGCCCTCTCGGTCTCCCGGCCACTGCCAATCCCGGTCCGGGATTGGCAGGTGCTGGTGCTGCGGCGTTCGTCCGCCCATGAGCGACACGCTCTGAGCATACTTGGCCGCGCCGCACTGCCGCAAGCCAAACGTGCGCACCAGGTTGATGCACCAGTCGGCGAGAACATCCGTGAACTTCAGCTCGATCACGACCGCGCCGCTCCAGACCGGGAGCGGGTCGGCCAGGACAGTCGAAACCCGCCCGGTCTCCTCGCGCGCGCAGCAGACCAGGCGATCGAGCGTCAACCGCGTCGAGTTGTCCTCGCTGGCGGGCATGTAGGCCTCGCGCAGGTACGCCACGTGCACCTTGGGCCTGGCCCGCAGTTCCCGAACCAACCGGTTGAAGTCCTCGAACGCGGCAAGGGCCTGACGATCCGACGCAACCAAAGCGCCCGGCCCGGGATCCTGGCCGCCCAGAATGCCGATCGCCGCCTCACGCCGCACGGCGGCTCGTTGCTTGACAATCCGACGATTCACTCGACGCTTGACCTCGAGGTACACCGGCGCATCCGCATCCTCGCTGTAGTAGCGCACCCGCAGTTTGAACCGGTTCTTCACGCCGTTGAGCGTGTCCCAGTAGGTCTTCATCGCATCGGAATCGAGGTAAATGCTGTGCACGGGATACGCCCCGTCCGGCTGCCCGACTCCGTGTTCGTCCAACTCCAGGAGCCCCCGCGCATATTCGCTGATCTCGCGCGCCAACGCCTCGGACACCACGAACTTCCGCTCGTAGCGCGCGCTCTGGATGCGTTTGCTCATCGGGAGAACCGTGCTGCAATCTGCTTTGCCAGAAAAGCCCCGAAAAACCCAATGTCCCGCCGTCCGGTCAGGTCCGAAGCTTCTTTCTTTCTTCTGAGTCCAAAACAAAATCCTTTAGCATGGAATGTGCCAGTCAACCGCCGAGACGCCGCGCACCCGGGAATGGCCACTGCGCTACCCATGAACCTTGGAGCCGTCCCGGCGTTGAGGGATGAGTCCGCGCCCTCTCGCTCCGTCAAAGACGAGAATCAGCGCCGACTCACGTCGGCGGCTACGAATCGGTTCATGGACCTCGTGCGCATTCAACCGTTGAATGTCAACGCTTGCCATGAACCGTGGTTCCGCAGCCGTCCCGCCGTCGAGGGATGAGTCCGCGCCCTCTCGTTCCGCCGAAGGCAGGAATCAGCGCCGACTGACCCGCCTGCGTCTCGTAACGAATCCCGGTCGAGCCTGGATTGCCGGGTGGACAAACCGTCGAGATGTGTTATTTTTTTGCACACCCAAATCCACCCAAACCAGAAGGCATCTCATGAGCGCAAGTCGCGTGTCCCGCGCAACCCAATCCCATTCGAAGACTCTCGTCTTGACGTGGCCGGTCGCGGTCGGCCTGGCGGCCATCGGAATCGTCGGCTCGGCCTGGGGCGCAGGGACTGCCTACGGCGAGATCCAGGCTCGCCCGGCCCCGGTCTACCGATGTCCGGGTCTCCCGTGCACACAGCCCAACGTGTTCAACATCTCCGTGGCGGTGCACTTCGACGCCACAGCCACCCAGCTTGACACCATCCGGGACCTGATCAGGGACGGGTCGGCCGTCCTGTTCGATGTGACGGACGGGCAGGCCGAGATTGGCGAGGCGTTCATCTACAACAACGCCTTCGGCGCCGATGCCGATCTGCGGATTTATCCCAGTTCGAGCCCGACCTGGTGGTATGCCAACACCGGGTCCTGGGCGCTCGGGGGCAGCGCGCACGTCTCGTACAATTACATCAGCTCTGATTCTAACCCCGGCCCGAAACTCGCCCACGAATTCGTTCACCTCATTTTCGATGCGCGCGACGAATACGAGTCCCGGGCAGTCGGCTGCGGCGACGTCCTGGGAGCGGCCGATTGCCCTGACGCCGCGGCCCAGACCGCGGGAGAAGAGTCGTGTCTGATGGACCACAATGGCACCGAACTGTGCTGGGGACACGGCGATCCCAGCCATCTCACCGACATCTCGGGCGGCAACCATGACGCGACCCTGGTGACCGAGCAGTCGCGATGCCGCTCGAATCGCTCCTGTTGGGAGCAGGTGGTCTGGTCGTGGCCGGACCACTTCACGATGCCGCCCGGCGCGCCCGATCCGGATGCCGGCGGCGCGGTCGTGAATCCGACGCATTTCGTGCTGGCCGATTCCACCGTGCGGGTGGTGCTCGTCCTGGACGAATCGGGCAGCATGAGCGTCGAGTCCCCTTCCCGGATGGAACGTCTCCAGGTGGCGGCCAAGGACTTCGTCACCCTCGCGGAGAACGGGACCGAGTTGGGGATTGTGTCGTTTTCGGACGACGCGGAGCCGGCCAGCGGGCATGCGAGCGTGTCGATTGCGGCCCTGGGGGCCGTGCGCACCGCCTGGCACAATGCCATCGACGCCCTCAGCCCCGGTGAATGGACCAACATCGGCGATGGTTTGGACAAGGCCAGAGCCATGATCATGGCCGCGGGCGGCGTGACCGCAAACACGTTCATCGTGCTGATGACCGACGGCATCAACAACCGTCCGCAGGACGATCCCGCCGGGCACCTCGACGCCGCGTTGGCCGCACTGCTTGCCGCCGGCATTCCCGTGTACGTGACCTGCACCGGCGGCGACCTGGGCCTCTCGTCCCAGTGCTCCGAGATCGCGGCGGCGACCGGCGGCTTCTACGTCGACTCCGCCGATTCAGCCGATCTCCCGCAAGCCTTCACGGAGTTGCACGAGAAGATCTCGGGCCGGGAAGCCATCAACTCGATGTCCGGCTCGCTGATGAAGGAGCCCGAGCCGAAGACGGTCCTTGTCGAGGACGGTTCGGAGTCGGTGACCTTCGCCCTTGTCTGGGACGATGCGAAGGCGGGCGCCACGTTCACGGTCAAGGACCCTCTGGGCAACGAGTATGAGGCCCTCCCGATGCCCCAGGGCCGATACCTGCGTCGATTGAAACCCGCCCCCGGCGAGTGGCGGATGCTGGTGCAGGCCCGGCAGCCAATGGACAGCCGGTTCATCGCGCGCGCCTTTGTCCGGAACCAGATTCAGAGCCTGACCGCGGCAGTGCGCCATCCGCGCGTTTTGCCCGGGGAGGCCATTCATGTGTACGCCTACCCGCGGAGCCTCGGGGGGGCGATCACCCACCCCAAGGAGACCATCGCGGCCCGCGTTCTCCTGCCCAACGGCGAACAGGAAGGGCTCGAGTTGCGCGACGACGGCCAGGGCGGGGATGACCTGATGGAGGACGGCATCTTCACGGGCGTGTTCCGCAACACAAAGGTGAAAGGGCCCTACCGATTCCATCTGCAGGCCGCCATCAACAAGTGGCTCCAGTCCACCGACCGCTCCAAGTACGACGACGCACTCATGAGTCCGGCGTTCACCCGCGAGGTCCGGATCTCGGCGGCCGTGGGCGAGCCGGGCGACACCAGGTTCCTGGCGATTGTGGATGTCACGGGATGCACGCTCAAAGGGGCTCTGGTCACGTACTCGATTCCCGTGACGCCCGCAACCGCGGGGGTGCCCGGCAACTACAGCATCAAGGGCCTCGAGGTGGTGTCCGCCAAAGTCCTGGGCCCGACGCGGGTCCGGCTCGAGACCAGCCTGCAGCGGCCCAAGACCCAGTACACGCTGGTCGCGTCGAACGTCCGTGACACCGCGGGGAACAGGATCGACGTCCCGGGCAACGCGTTCACCTTCACTTCGAGCGAGGAGTGCGTGACGCTCGAATTCACCAGGATCGTGAGCAGGAGCGGCGAGGTCACGGTGGAATGGACGGGCGGGGGCACGCTCCAGATCGCCCCGAGCGTGTTTGGTCCGTGGCAGGACGTGCCCAAAGCAAGCACGCCGCACAAGTTCGAGTCGGCAGCCCGCCAGCAGTTCATGCGGCTCAGGAAGTAGAAGCGGATTGGCGGCTTGCAGCCGGATTTGGCCCCGGACAGCCGGGACTGCCCCGCGTTTTTGCCTGCTGCAAGCCGACTCCAACAGCCGATTCCTGTCGGCGCTCTCGCCAAAATGAGACTGCGAACCAGCCGCGGTGCATCTGGTTGTTGTCGGTGTTCTGTGGCCCGGTGAGGGCACCGGGTCAGGCGACCCGGCCTGCTACAAACTGAGGATGCCATTGTGTAGGCCGCGTGCCCCCACGCGGCGCAAGGACAGACATCGGTGCGGGCGCCGGGTCAGGGGACCCGGCCTACAAGCTGAGGATGCCATTGTGTAGGCCGCGTGCCCCCACGCGGCGCAAGGACAGACATCGGTGCGGGCGCCGGGTCAGGGGACCCGGCCTACAAGCTGAGGATGCCATTGTGTAGGCCGCGTGCCCCCACG
>JAKLFY010000166.1 GCA_022710935.1 Verrucomicrobiota bacterium | reverse complement strand
CGGGGTCCGTTAGTACCAAGCTCTTCTTTGTCATCCGGCCCAGCAAAACAGATGGGCCGAGGAATGTCCCGCAAATTCGTTAAGTCCCTATTCTCCAATCACCCCCTCCCAGCTCAGAACCGCCCTGCCGCGAGAATGCGCTGGGCCGCCGCACGCGGATCGGGCGCAGCGCAAATCGGTCGGCCGATAACCAGCCAGTCCGCGCCGGCTTCAAGGGCTTCCTGGGGAGTCATCGTCCGCCTCTGATCGTCGTGACCGGCGCCCGCCGGGCGGATGCCGGGCGTGACCAGTTGCACGTGGTTCGGGAGTGCGGCGCGCAACATCCGCAGTTCGAGCGGCGAACAGACCAACCCGCGCAGACCGGCGTTCACCGCCAAACGGGCCAGGCGCCCGACCTGCCCGGCCGTTCCTCCCCCGATTCCCAGCTCATCGAGAGCCGCATCGTCAAGGCTCGTCAGCACAGTCACCCCGAGCACGAGCGGCGCCTCGACTCCGAGGGCGTCGGCCGTCGTCCGAGCCGCCTGCTCCGCCGCCCGCATCATGGCCGTGCCGCCGCTGGTGTGGATGGTCAGCATCTGGACGCCGCACCGGACGGCTGCCTCGACGGCCCTGGCCACGGTGTTTGGGATGTCATGGAACTTCAGGTCGAGAAACACGGCCGCGCCTGTTGCGCGCAGTTGACGGACCAGCCCGGGCCCTTCGCTCGTGAAAAGCTCCTTGCCGACCTTCAACGCGCCGACCACGGGAGCCAACTGCTCCGCCAGAGCCAACGCCCGCTCCGCGGTCGCCACGTCAAGGGCCGCAATGATCGGATTGCGCATAGGCGGCAGCCTAGCCCGAATGGTCCGTTGGCAGCAAGCGTCACCGGTCAGGGCTTCCATCTTGCGAAGTCTCATCTGCACGCGCACACACGGAGCATGAAACATGCGGGCTAGCGAGGCGCGCCTCTCGTCTCCTGGAGGCGGATCAGCGCGCGCAGATCGGACACGGCCGGGATGACAGCCGAGAGGGCCTGGGCGAGGGGCTGGTTTGTGCGAACCTGGCTCAGAAACCCCGACAGGCCCTTTGGCACCAGCCCGTAGCGCTGGAGCATCTGCACGTCCATGATGCCCGTGATCCGCGTCCCCTGCCCAGTGATCAGACGCAGCAGACGAGCCTCCGCCGGCTCGGCGGAATGGAACAAGATGCCTTCATCGGCCGGGTCCGGAGCCCGCGCGTCCGGGTGGACCGCCCGGACCAGCCAGCCGTTCCCTTCGCGCTGATACGCGAACGATTCTCCCGTGAACGGATCTTGCGGTACCCCCGGCAGCCACTCCGGAACCAACGCATCGAGCCGCTCCGGCCACTCGCCGTGACGATCGCGGTAGAGCCGCAAGGCGAGCACCAGGCGACACGATTCGAGCGTTGTCCGGGCCGCGCGCGCCTCCTCGACCAGCGGGCGCACCGGGGGAAACTCCGCGATCGAACGCCACGCCGCCGGACGGTCGAAAAAGCGGCTCGGAAACGAACGCGACGCGAACGTGCTCTGCAGGGCCGCGGCCCGTTCCTGCGCCTCATCATCCGCCCCTCGACGCAAGGCCGCCAGGACCCGGCTGACATAGGCGTCGCGGACCTGGTCAAGATCCGCCGGGCGTCCCACCCGCGTCTGCATGTGCCGGAGCAATTCGCCGCACGGTTCGGCCAGGTGGCGGATGCCGCGCCCGTCGTTGGCGGGAATGGTGCGGCTTCCCCCCATGATCCGGCTGGCAAGGTTCCCCAGGATCTCCAGCGTCTCTCCTGTCATCCGGCTGAATGCCGCCCAGAACCGGCGTCCGGCCGCGCGCGGCAGCAGGCCCTCAGAGGCCGCGCGCCCCAGCACTTCCTGCCTCGAATGCACGGCGCGCAGGAACTCGACATCGAGCCGAGGGAGCGCCTCCCGCACCTCCGCCAGTCCTTCGATCAATTGCAGCCCCTCGGACCGATCGAGCCCCGGACCTTCGAGCGCCAGTCGGCGCCACGCCCCCGCAAGCGTTCCCAGTTCGGGCCGCGTCAAGCCCGCGGCGCCGGAGTTCGCGCACAATTGCCAGCCCTCGAGCAGGCGCTCGAGCGCCGCAACGGTCCGCCCCGCCTGCTCCTCTTCGAGGGCCTTCCAGGCGGCATGGTTGACGAGCCGGGTGTGGCCCACCAGGTCGCGGCCCACACGCCGGCGTTCCCAGAGGTTCGTGTGCGTCTTTCCGGCGGCCAACGCGCCGCGGAAACTGGCCTCGAGTGCAGCGTTGCCGCCAAAGAATGCGGCAAGCCCGGCGCGGTTGGTCTCCGTCAGGTGGCCGGTTTGAGCCCAGTCGAAGAGCGTCCAGCCGTGGATGATGTCGCTTCTGCGGTTGACGACGGACGCCCGATTGAACGCGTCCACCCAATACCAATAATCGCTGCGCGTCAATTCGGCGGGTTGGGCCGCCCGAAGCGGTGTCCACGCGCCTTCCGGCACCGGTTCAGGCAGCGGAGTGAAGCCGAACCGCCAGCCGTAGAGGCAGACCGCGCCAAACAGGAGCAGACCCGCGCCAACCGCGCCCGCCGTTCGCCACGCCAACCGCCACACGCGGCGACGCCGCGACGGCATCGGGCCACGCCCCCGCGCGCCAGCGATCGCCCGGCACTCCGTCTGCGCTGTCTCTGTCCCGAATCCCATCTGCCCAGTCAATACCACGCAATTGCCCGCATCTCAACACCCCGGACAGCGCCTCAAACCGGACTTGTGTATTTGCCGCGTCTGCTCTAGAACACGGGCCGTGTCCTCGCCTCACACCTGGTAATATGCGTTCTTCCCGTTCATCGCCTTGTTCTGTTGCGGCCCTGATCGTTGTCGTATCCCTGACATCCGTGGGCTGCAAGTCAACATCTCCCGGTCGCTCAACGCCCGCGGCGGTCCCCGCGGCCGCGGCGCCCGCCGGTTCGTCCAAGCCGGCCGCGGCGCCCGCCGCCACAACGCCCGCTGCGCCGAAGGAACCGGCTTCGCACGTCACCGGACGCGGCTCGATCAAACGCGTCGTCCAGTTCGACGCGGTGCTCGAAGCCGTCGAAATGCATCCCGTCCGCCTCGAACCGAAGGCGTGGGCGGACATGACGGTTGCGGAGGCGGTGCCACATGGAGCGCGCGTGCGGGCCGGCGATGCGCTTGTGCGGCTCGACACCGACAAGCTGCGCGAGCAGATCGCCGACCTCGAACAGGACGCGCCGGCCGCGGCGATCGCCCTCGAGATGGCCCGCGCCGAACTGGCCAGCCTCAAGGAAACAACGCCGCAACGGCTCGCCGCCGCCCGCCGCAGCCGCCGTGTCGTGGACGAGGACCAGGATTACTTCGAGAAGTACGGGCGGGAGCGGCGGATCAGGTCTGCCAACTTCAACGTCAAGAGCGCCGAACAACGCCTCGCCAATGCCGCCGAGGAACTCAAGCAGCTCCGGCAGATGTACGAGGCCGACGATCTCACCGAGCAGACGGAGGAGATCATCCTCAAACGCCAGGAGTTCGAGGTCGAGACAGCCAGGTTCAGCCTCGATAATCTCCGGGCCAGCACCGAGCGCGAGCTCGAGACCGCGATTCCGCGCGAGACCGAGAACCTCCTGTCCCAGAAGCGAGACCAGGAACTGGCGCTCGCCCTCGCCGAGGAGACGCTTCCGAAAGCCCTCACACGAAAACAGCTCGAGGTCGAGAAACTGGCCCGCGATCAGAAGAAAGCCCAGAAACGGCTCGACGATCTCAAAACGGATCTGGCGGCCCTGGATGTCCGGGCGCCCGCGGACGGCATCGTCATGTACGGGGCCTGTGAAGCCGGCAAATGGACCACCGGGCCCGTGGTGACCAAGAAGCTCGTTCGCGGCGGGAAGCTCGCCCCCTGCGAGATCTTCATGACCGTGGTCAACCCCGACCGCTTTCAGCTCAAGGCCGTCGTGCCCGAGGCCGACCTGGGCAAGACCAGGATCGGCATGGCGGGCGAGGCCGCGCCTGTCGCCCTCCCGAATCGCAAAGTGCCCGTCAAGATCGAGTCCGTGGACCGTGTCCCCCTTGTGACCGGCGGCTTCGGCGCTACCCTCAGCCTCGCTCCCAGCGGCCCGGCGGATTTTCAGCCGGGCATGAACTGCAAGGTCACGCTCACCGACACGAGCTCAGCCAACGCGCTGGTCGCGCCCGTTCAGGCCCTCTTCGGCGAAGGGGACGAGAAACATGTCTTCCTCCGCGTTGCCGAGGGCAAGACCGAGAAACGCGCGGTCCGCACCGGCGAATCGGACGGCAAGAACATCGAGATCGTCGAAGGCCTTGCCGAAGGAGACACGATCCTGCTCTCGAAGCCCGAGTAGACGCCGATCCAATGCTTCGCTTGAACCTCGACATGGAAACCAGGTCGCGTTCCATGGACCCGGAAATCTCACCCACGGACGGTCAGGAATGCCGGGACCGCCCCACGGGTGAGATTTCCGGGTTAGAGGCCCTCGGGCTGCTGTTCTGTTTGGCGTTCTGCTGCCTCGCCCTTGCCCCCGCACGCGCCGACACCAACGCGCCGCCCAGCGCCGCGGCCATGGACCGCGCCGTGGACCGCGGTGTCCGGTTCCTGCTCGAGAGCCAGAACAGAAACGGCTCGTGGGGATCGGCCCACCGCACGAAAGACCTGAACATCTTCGCCCCCGTGCCGGGTGCGCATGAGGCGTTTCGGTCCGGCGTGACCGCGCTGGCCGTGCAGGCCCTGATCGAAACGGGCGCAGCGGACCGCGACCCGGATGCGCGGGCGGGGCTCGACCGCGGCGAGGCCTGGCTGCTCGACAACCTGCCGCGGCTGCGCCGTGCCGACGCCGTGGCCCTCTACAATGTGTGGGGCCACGCCTACGGCATCCAGGCGCTCGCAGCCATGCACCGCCATGCATCTCCCGACTCCGACCGCCGGCAACTCATTGCCGATGTCATCCGCGGCCAGATCGATCTGCTGCGCCGCTACGAGTCGGTCGACGGCGGCTGGGGCTATTACGACTTCCGGGTGGGCGCGCAACAGCCGGCCGTCGATTCCACAAGCTTCGTGACAGCCACCGTCCTGGTGGCGTTCCGGGAGGCGAAACAGATCGGAATCGAGATTCCACAGAAGCTCGTCGATCGCGGTGTGGCGTCCATCAAACGCCAGCAGAAGCCCGATTTCAGCTATGCCTACTCGGAGGACCTGAAGTGGCGTCCCATGCGCGGCATCAATCGCCCGGCGGGCAGCCTGGGCCGCTCCCAGGCCTGCAACATCGCCCTCCGCTGGTGGGGCCAGACCAACATCACCGACACCGCCCTCGAGACATGGCTCGAACGCTTCAACGACCGCATTGGCTGGCTCTCCATCGGACGCAAGCGTCCGGTCCCCCACGAATCGTGGTTCCAGGTGGCCGGCTATTTTTATTACTACGGCCATTTCTATGCCGCCCTGTGCGCCGACGAACTCGAACCCGAACGCGCACGGAGACACCACGCGCGATTGGCGGCGATCCTGCTCCCGCTGCAGGAAAAGGACGGTTCCTGGTGGGATTACCCCTTCTACGATTATCACCAGCCGTATGGCACGGGCTTTGCCCTGATCGCTCTGGCGCGCAGCCGCGCCGCGATCCAATGACCGCCCCCTCGGCCTCGCCCGGGCGCCGCCGGCCGGGATCCGGCCCGCGCGGCATCTTCCTTGCGCTCGTGCTGGGAGCGCTCGCGCCCCACGCCGCCAGCGCGCCCGGCGATGCAATCGCTTTCCAGGCACCTTTCAGGAGGAGGGACGCCTCGTCCCCCGCCAAGATCGGGGACAAGATGTCCCCGCTCCTCTGGTTCACAGTCTCCATGCGCACTCCGGGGTTGCATACCAACACGGTCCAGGAACTGCGCCCCATTCATGATTCATGGGCGCAAGACGTTCCTGGGAAGGGAATCCTCAGTCTCGATGCACCTGAAGCCCGTTCCGGTGATTTCGGCTCCGGCATTCACCGGATCGGACTCGTTACGCTCGATCGGACTGCGCGCACGGTGCGGTTTCCAGCCGCCGTCAACCAACGCGCCGGCCTCATCGAGTACGCGGTCGTGACGACCACCGGCAAGGTGCACGAGAGCATCTTCCGCACGGAGGCTGCGCCCCGCGACATCCACCTCGCCATGCTCCTGCTCGGCGTCAAGCCCGCAAACACGAACGTCCTGCACGACGACCCCCACAGCCCCCTGCCAGGAGAACGCATCGGCATCGAGGTCGGATGGCAGCGCGGACGCAAGGAGGTGCGCCGCCCGCTCGCGGACTTCGTCCGGATCGAGTCCCCGGCCCGCTCGAGTGGATCGCGCGGCTGGCTCTACAACGGATCGTTCCTGGTCAACGGCGACTTCGCCGCGCAGCGCGGCGGATCGATCGTCTCCCTCATCACCGACGCCTCCGCCCTGGTGAACAATCCCTGGCCCGATCGCGGCGACGACGAGATCCACCAGGTCCGAGGCAAAGCCCTGCCCCGCGAAGACAGCCCGGTCGAGATCATCCTGCGCGTCCTCGGTCAGTGACCGCGACATCGGTCAGGATCACCGTGCGCTTGCGTGACTGCAGCACGCGCGCCAACGGCGTCTTCCCGCCGGGGGCCAGCGAGGCTTCGAGCGCCGCCCGTTTCCCCGGCCCCGACGCCAGAACCCAGACGCGGCGCGCGGCGGCCAGGACGGCGTAACTGAGCGTCACCCGCCGCGGGGGCGGCTTCGGGCCGGTCACAGCCAGATACACGGCGCGGCTCTCGACCACCGCCGGGGGCGCGTCGGGAAAGAGCGACGCGACATGCCCGTCTTCGCCCATGCCGAGCAGCACCAGATCGAACATGGGATCCCCGCGTTCGTTCACCGTCGTGGCGCGCAGGACTTCCGCCTGGGCCTGGGCCACCGCAAACTCGGTGTCCGCACTGACGGAAAAGGGATGAATGCGCCGGTCGGCGATCCCGAGCGGATCGAACAGATGCTCGCGGGCGAGCCGATAGTTGCTCTCCGGATCGTCCAGCGGCACCCAGCGTTCGTCCGCGAAGAAGAACTCGACCTCGCCCCAGAGATCAACCCGGCCTCTCGAGGCCGCAACCGCGGCCGCATACAGCGGCGCCGCAATTCGCCCGCCGGACAGGGCCACGGAGAAGGCCTTGCCGTGGGTCGCGCCGGCGGCCACCTCGGCCGCCCACCTCCGACCGGCCGCATCGGCCAGCGATGCGGCGTCAGGAAAGGGCAGCCACTCGATGGTGTTCATCGCCTGAAGACCGGTGTTTCACACGATCGGGTAGGGATTGCGCCACACGCGCCCCTCCGACGCCAGCAACTCGTCGGCCGCCACTGGCCCCCAGCTTCCGGCGGCGTAGAACTCGCGGGCGGTGAGCGGTTGCCCCGCCCATCCTTCGCGGATCGCGTCCACGATCCCCCAGGCTGTCTCGACCTCGTCGCGCCGTATGAACAGCGTGGCGTCCCCCCCCAGCGCCTCGAGCAGCAGCCGTTCGTAGGCCTCCGGCGTGTAGGCGCCAAAGGTGGCGTCGTACGAGAAGTGCATGCGCACCGGCCGCAGCGCCGTGCTGGCCCCCGGCACCTTCCCGTTGAAGCGAAGCGAAATCCCCTCGTCGGGCTGGAGCCGCAGCGTGAGCGCGTTCGCATCGAGTGTCGGCCCGCACTGCGCCGCAAAAAGAACGGTCGGCGTCCGCCGGAATTCCACGCGCACCTCGCTGGCGCCCAGCGGGAGGCGCTTGCCGGTCCGCAGATAAAAGGGCACACCCGACCAGCGCCAGTTGTCGATCGCGAGTTTGAGCGCCACGTATGTCTCCACGTTCGAGTCCGGCTTGACCTTCGATTCCTGACGGTAACCCGGGACCGGCTCGCTGCTGCTGTCGCTGCCGGGCCCGGCCAGGTATTGCCCCCGAACCACCTGCCGCGGCACGGACGCAGGCGGGATGGGCCGGATCGACTCGAGCAGCTTCACCTTCTCATCGCGAATCGATTCGGCCGCGAGCGACACCGGCGGCTCCATCGCCACGAGCGCCAGCACTTGCAGCAGGTGATTCTGCACCATGTCACGCAATGCCCCGGCCTCCTCGTAATACCCGCCCCGCTCCCCCACGCCGTGCGTCTCGCTCACGGTGATCTGCACGTGATCCACAGACTGGCGCGACCAGAGCTGCTCGAAGATCGCGTTCGAAAACCGGAACATCAGGATGTTCTGCACCGTCTCCTTGCCGAGGTAATGATCGATGCGAAAAATGCTCTTCTCGTGCACCGAGCCCGTCAGATCCGCGTTGAGCCCCCGCGCCGAGGCCAGGTCGTGGCCAAAGGGCTTCTCGACCACCACCCGCTGCCAAAACGACGGCTCCGGATCCCGCTGCAGCAGCCCAACCTCCCCCAGCCGCGCAACCACACCCCCGAATTGGCTCGGCGAAACGGCAAGATAAAAAAGGAGATTGCGGCTCAGCCGCGGATCGCCGAAGGCGCCGAGGTGCTCGGCCAGCCTCTTGTAGGCCGCCATGTCGTCGACATCCCCCCGACAATACGAAAGCCTCCGCCCAAACTTCTCCCACTCCGACGCATCGACCGGCTTGGTCCTGGAAAACTGCGCCATCGCCTCGCCCAGCTCGGCCCGCCACGAATCGCCCGTCTTCTCTCTTCGTGCGAAGCCGACCACACGAAACGGCTCCGGCAATTGCCTGTCCCGATGCAGATGGTACAACGCCGGGATCAGTTTGCGCGCCGTCAGATCGCCGCTCGCCCCGAAAATCACGACCGTGCACGGCATCAGCTCCCGGCGCCCCGCATCCAGGCGGCAGATCATCAGCTCGTCCAGTTGTCCAGGTTCGTGCATGGACCGGAGCATGGCCGAGCCCGGGCGCGGGCGCAATGACACGTTTGCGCTTGCCAGCCTCCGGCGCTCGCCTTCGTGCTCTCGTGCTCGTGTGGTGATCCGAGGCGAGGATTCGGGTGCGCGGGGCGTGCCGGCGACGTGCCGGCGGCGCCTGGTTGCGGACCTGCCCACTGCACGCGGACAGGGCCAATTCATGAAGTGGAGCGGCGACGGCCTCGTCGCCGACAAACACCTTCTTCACTCGCGTCGGCGGGGGACGAGCCGTCAATAGGTGTCAAGCTAAGCCGTAGTGATTCAATAGGGACAAAACGCAAAGACGCCAAGGCGCAGAGGCGCGGAGAGAAAGGAAACCAAGCCGCAGCACCGGTCCCTATCCAGCGAGCGTCTGTCCCCAAGGAGTCCCTTTCGCTTGGCGTCTTGGTGTTGAATCTCTACTGAATGGGCACGGCTCGGTGAACGAGGCGGAAGGTGAGGTTTTCGGTGTAGAATCCGTGCCAACTTC
>JAKLFY010000165.1 GCA_022710935.1 Verrucomicrobiota bacterium | reverse complement strand
GCAAGACCGAGGAGCTATCCGGAAGCCTGCAAACACGGACCGAAATCAACCTCCAACGTCGCTGAGACTTAAACCGTCAGATCACCCCCTCCAGAATCCGCTGCCGTAACTTGTAAACTTCCGCTAGAAGAACGTTGGTTCGAAGCATACTACAGCGACGTCCGCAGGCAGAGCGAAGCTGCTGGGCGCCAGGCTGCCGAGGCCAGGCGAGCAGGGGAATGGTCACAGGCCGAAGTCATGGAAGCGCGTTCTCAACAATTCCGGAGGGAATGGCGTGAGCAATGGATGCGGGTTGTGCCGCAACTTCTGGCGGATGTGAGCGTTACCGCCATTGAACCCCTATGCGAAGCGGTGGCGGGCCTTGGCGTTGGGAGGCTGGTGCTGTGCCCGCATCGGGCGCTGCACATCCTCCCTCTGCACGCCTGCCGCCTCAAGGATGGTGGATGTTTGGCTGATCAGTTCGAGGTGCTATACGCTCCAAGCCTTTCGATGTTGACACTGTGCGCGAAGCGGCGCGCCCGGCGGCCCGATGCGCAATTGCGTCGGCTGCTGCTGGTGCAGAACCCGGCAGCAGACGCCCCATTGGCCTTCGCGGAACTCGAAGGGGCGGGTGTTGCGGCGCGGTTCAAACCCGAGTTGCAGTGCTATCATGGCCGCGAAGCCCAAAAGGACGTTCTTCTGCGCGAGAGTGAGTTCGGTGAAGGTCGTGCAACGAGAGGACACCGGCCTCATCGACAACCAAGGCTTGGCCTCGGGTCGAGCGCTGGAACTCGGGGTCAACCAGGAAACTTTGGACGGTGGCAGCCTGCTTGAAGCCTTGCGGGCGGAGGACATCGACCGCGGCGGCCGCGGGAGCGAGGACGGTGGAGGCGTACCGCTGGTCGATGGCACGCACCAGTTCCTGAAGCAACTGGGTCTTTCCGGCGCCAGCCCTCCCCTGCAGAGCGATGACCTCATCGGGCGAGCGGAGGATCAACTGCAAGGCCTGTTCCTGTTCCGGCTCCAAGGCGCCTGTGGGACGGTAATCCGCACGCAAGGGGTGGCAGCCGCCCAGGCCTTGGTTGACCAAGGCGATCATTCGTTGCTCCAGGCGCAGGGTTTCCTTGGTGGTGAGTGTGCCATCCACACAGATGAATTCCGTGCGGCGTTGCAGCTCGGTCTCGAGCATTGCCAAGTCCACAGACCCGCGTCCGAACTGAAGCGCGTGGCGCAGCAGTTCATGCCGCGGCACGGCGCTGGAGCGCTCGAACAAGTGGTCGCGGGCGTAATCAATGGCGGCACGGGCGGCCTGGGGGTCCACGGGCAGGCGAGGCTGCGCTCGACCCTGAGTTGCAGCTTCTGATGGCTCGACTTTCTCGCGACCGTGATCGAGTCGGTTCGTCTCAGCAACGTCGGTCGGCTGATGGGCGTCAGGCGAGGGCGCCTGGGCGGCCGGGCGGGCTTCGGGGGGACCGGAGATCTGGCTGAGGTTTTTGAGGTTAACTGCCTCTGATTCGCTGAGTTGCAGGCGCGGTGCGGCGGCCTGCGCGGCGGAGGCTGCGGCAAGGGAGGCCTTGGCGAGTTGGTCGAGTTCGGCGAATTCCTGGTCGCTGAGTTGGGCGCGTTGGTGGGCTAGAACCTGTTCTGGGGTCAAATCGGCGCGCTTTGCTGGTCGAGTGAGTCGCGAGATAGCAGCGCGCTGATTATTGGATAGCGGTGTCTCGGAGGCCACGGCGAGCAGGGCGTCGACGGATAGGACAGTCCGCCGCCGTTTGCTGAAGCGTTCAATGATCTCCGGCTGGACTCCTTCGATTTCGAAGCCGTTAGCCGTGTTGCGGAGTCGGTAGCCGAGAGCCCTCAGCCGGAGCGCCAGTTCACTGCGGTACACCTCGGTGCAGAGCTTGCTCTGCTCGAACATGGCGGAGGTCTCCAGCGCCTTCCAGCGGCTTTCGACGGCGTCCCAGGTCGCGTTGAAGACGACGAAATGGGTGTGGAGTTGGGGATCCAGGGCCCTCGACTCGTGGTGCTCGAAGACGACTGCGTCGGCGGTAGGCCGTCCTCCGGCCGCTCCACTATGCCCGCGCCGATTGTGCGGCTGACAGGGAGCCGGAACAAGGTTGCGTTGGTGGTACGCATCTGGGTTTTCGCTGTAGCCGAAGTATGCCTGGCGACTTCGGTGTTTGGCTTATACGTTTTCGTTGTTGGGTATCGGAAACCGTTTCATCACGTCGATGGATGTTTATACACCGACGTCTCACGGTGCGGCGGCGCGCACCTGCAGAGTGGTGTAAGCCTGCACGACAGTGGTTCGGGCCACCCAGAGCGCCCGGGTGAAATCGCCTTCCGTTCGGGAAGCGCCCACCCACCAGGCGTTGGCGTATTTGGGGATGACGCGAAGCTGCACGCTGCCTTCGATCGGGAAGTTCAGTGTTTCAATCACAACTTCGACCTGGTTGGTGGTTTGGGTCATGATGTCCGGCTGGCCGTTGAGTCGGGCCGGCGGGTCCACCGGGGCCGGTTGGCCGTCCACGCTGACTATGCGAGCCTTCGGGGCGTCAGCCGGCGGCCAGATGACGGGCGTTGGGCCAGGTGGCGGAGCGAAGTAGTCGGCCAGGCTCGGATGCGTCAGCTTCTGCGAGTTGGCCTCGATTCGGAGACGTCCTCCGCTGCCCGGTTCCAGAGTTCCCCCGCCAGCGATCTCCTGACAAATCAACTTGATCGCGCCGCCAAACATCGGGCTGGAGGCTCCCTGACGGAAATCTCCTCCATTGGAGGTGACCTTGCCACCTAACGTGATGCTTCCACGCGCCGCAATCAGGATGGCTCCGCCGCCGCCGGCGCGTCGCTTCGGGGGGTAACTGTACTGACTCGCCGGGCCGTGGCCGGGGCCGCCAATCAGCGGCAGAATCTGCGGATTTCCGTAGCTCAGCGAGTAGTACGAGTTCGCCGGACCCAGTCCGCTGTCCGCGCTGTTTCCGTCGCCGGATACCCCCAGTCCACCTCGGAAACCGCCCGGCCCTCCCTCGATGTTCACATGAGCAAGCGACTCGTTGTCGTCACCGGCCTGCCCGTCCACACTGACGACGCCGTTGATGACGACGTCGCCTTGCACCAGCCAGACCACGGGCGCCCGGCTGGGATGGTTCTTGAAGGTGACCTTGACGTCCGCCGGCACCGTCACGGAAGCGAACTTGAACACCACCGCCCACTTCTCGGCATCATAGATGCCACGCCCGGCACGGGCGGAATTGTCCGCATCCCAGACGTCCGTTGTGGCTTCGCTCAGGTCAATCTCCACGTTTGCGCTGGGGGCAAAGACGCCGTCGGAGCCGTCGCTGGGGATGTTCAACTGGGCGCGAATCGCCGGCAGAAACGCCAAGGCGACCAGCCAAGCCATCGGAATCCATGGTCTTTTCATGTTTGAGTTGTTGGGTTGAGTCTCTTGTCCGGTTTCTTTCAGAGTGGGGGTAAGGAGCGGGGAGCTCATGGTCCACCAAGCTCCCCGTTGAAGAGCGACACTTCGCGAGAAATGGCCTCGTAGGCCGTGAGCGGCGACTCGAAGTTGAAGAGGGTCACTGCGCGCGAAATGGTGTCGTGATGGTCGGCGAGCGGCGCTCGTTCGCCCTGGTAAAGGGTGACTTCACGGGAGATCGCCTCGGGAAAGACGGACTCGGGCGGAGCATTGTAGAGGGTCACTGCGCGCGAGATCGCGTCGTGGTAATCCGGGTGGGGCGCGCGCTCGCCGCGGTACAACGTGATCTCGCGTGAGATGGCCTCAGGGGCCATCGGCTCAACAGGCAGGTTGTGCAGCGTGATCTCACGGGAGATCGCCTCGAAGCGGGTCAACGGCGACTCGAAGTTGAACAAGGTCAGTTCGCGGCTGATCGCTTCGTTACGCGGCATCCGGCGACCGTAAATCTGCCAGTATTCCTGAAGGTGCGTCAGGCCGTTGCCGTCAGGGTCCAGGCCGGCGTCGGTGGCATCGAGAGGGTTGAGGAGGCCCGGATGATCCAGTTCCCAAACGTCGTCCATCCCATCGCCGTCGGTGTCGGTGGGAGCCCAAAGCGATTGGCCGAACACACGGAAAAATGCGACCTCCGGGCCGAGGTCGTAAGAAACCTTCCACTCCGTTCCTTGGTCGCCAAGGTCCATCGCCCACGGGGCAAAGACGGGCAGGCTGGTACTCAGGTCCAGACGGTAATACGCTGCGACATTGTCCGGCAGCCGCAAGGTGAGCGCGGTCGGGCCGGGAACGGCCTCGATTGTCAACGACTCACCCGCGCCAACCTCCACAGCCAACACCACACCGAAGCTGAACGCTGCGGCAAGCATCCGCATGGGCGGGCTTGTTCTCATGTCAGACTCGGCGGTACGGCGAGCACCGCGGATCGCTTTTGCCCCCAGACGGCGGCGCTCACCAGAGCGCGGCTTCGGCACCAGAAAACAATTCCCATTCTCTACATATTCGAACAGGCAGAGGCTCAGCACCGACACCGGTCAACGATCCGCGTTTGGGCGCCCGTGCTGAGACCTCAACCTCATTTGGCTTTGCCCACTTTCCGATACACGCACTTGCTGTAGGGCTTCCAAGTCGCGTCGTCGTCCGAATACATAACCTCGCAAGTCCGGCTCCGGCCGCCAGGCGCGAAGACATCGGTCTCCTTAAAATCGTATACCTTTCCGTTGATCGAGTGCTTCCACGCCCATGACCAGGTCGTTCCTTCGACGCTGCCAACCGTATTGTCTACTTGACCTTCGCTGTCTAGCCACAGAGCACGGTAGGTGCGCTGATCTGGATCATAGTACGTCAGGATCGTCCACTCGCCGGGACTGCCCGGATCTCCGCTCTTTGCCGGATCAACCGTCCGACCCTTTGCGTACTCGTGAACCGCGAAGCCACGATGGATGAAGCGGACTTCTGAGCGCCCAATGGCCTTCCGCGGTGGACCCCAAGGTGTTCTTTCCAGATTCTCTTCCCACTTCCACTTCCCGGTCAGCACTTCGAGCTTCTTATGTTCCGGCCCGGGTTTCTTCGGCGGGTCACCGGCACGGAGTTGAGGCGCAAGGAGACTCACGATGAGACTGAGGATGGCGACGGTTGATTTCATAGGTGTTGTTGTTGGCTAACGGTCATGGTGTTCTGCTGCCGACCCAGCTTCTGGCGACATCCGTCGGTCTCGATCGCGAGTGCGGCACCGCGCTGGTGCCCGGGCGCGTTACTTCTTCCCCGGTATAGAAATGTCCACCTCGGTCACACGGCCGAAATCTGACAAGGGACGGTCGAAGCCCTTGGTGTTGCCGACAACCAACACGGCGAAATACTCGGGCTTCAGGTACTGCTTGGCGACGCGCGCAACGTCCTCGCGCGTCACCTTGGCGATGTTCTCTTGGTAGCGCTCCAGATAATCGGAGGGATACCCATAATACTCGTACTGCATCAGGCGCTGGACGATCTTGCCGGTGGAATCGAACTCGAAGGCGAGCTTCTTGGCCGTGGCCTCTTTCACGCGGCTCAACTCGGCGTCGGTGATGCCGGCTTCGATGACCTTGGCGATCTCCGCTCGGATGGCGGTCAGGATTTGGGCGGTGCTCTCCGTCTTGGTGCTGCCGTAGGCCATAAAGGTCCCCGGACGGTCCCACCCTGCCCCCCAATCTGAGCCGACTGCGTAGGCCAACCCTTGCGCCGAACGAACGTTGCTGAAGAGGCGCGAGGCGAAGCTCGTGCCCAGAACCTGGTTCATGAGGTCCTGGGCGTAGTAATCAGGATGGTCACGCCTGCCGATCAAATGGCCCATCAGCACCCAGGTCTGGTTCACGTCGTCCTTGTTGATCAGGTAATACCCCGCGCACTTCTCCGGGCTGGTCTCCACTGGCGGCACCGGAGGTTTCGGGCGGTTTCCCTTGGGCCAGGTTCCGAAGAGCTTCTCGATGTCGGGTTTCAGTTCCGGGCCGAAATCGCCCCACACACCGAGGATCACGTTTTCCGGCTGGAAGAAGTCCCGGTGGAAGGCAACGAGGTCATCGCGGCTAATTGCATCGAGGGTAGCGTACTCGATCTGGTGGCCGTAGGCGGAGTTGGGTCCCAGGAGAATTCTCGGTAACTCCCGGTAGGCGATCATGCTGGCCCAGTCGTTCCGGCGGGCGACATTGTCCCGCTGCTCGATCTTGGCGAGGTCGAGCTTGTCTTGGGGGAAAGCCGGATGCTCGAGCAGGTCGGCCAGAATGATCATGGCCTCGCCGATGTCCTCTTTGAGCGCTGATACCGAGGCAGTAGCCGAATCCTCGCTCACGTAGATTTCAACCGAGGCACCCAGGCTATCGAGTTGGTCGTCGAGCTTGTCACCGTTTCTTTCGAGACTTCCGCCAGTCCTCATGACCGTGCCGACCAGAGTGGCCAGGCCCGCTTTCGCGACCGGCTCCCAACGGGAACCGACGCGGATCAGGGCCGAGACGTTGACCATCGGGAGTTCGCGATCCTGAACCAGATAAACCGTCAGGCCGTTCCCCAGCACGAAGCGCTCAGGCTTCGGCGGCTGGAGCTTGGCCGGTGGCGGGTACGTCAGGTCACGGTAGTGCTCGACAGGCTTGTTCTGGGCCTGCAAAGGGATCGAAGCGAGGATCGTCGCGATCAAAGCGGAGAGGATCGGTTTCATGGGTTCGGTTAATTGCTGGCGGGTTTCTCGATCGGCTCGATCGTGCCAACGGTGCGATTGTCCAGTGTGAACATGGTCTTGGCGACGCGTTGGATGTCGGCCGCTGTGACTCGGCTGATCCGGTCAGGCAGTTTGAATAGTTCACGCCAATCCTCGGTCATCACCTGCCAGTTTGCCAAGTTTAGCGCCATCCCGATGTTGTACTCGAGCCCGCGGATCAGGTTTGCTCTCGCGCGTCGCTGGACGCCGGCCAACTCCTGGGGACTGACCAGTTCGTGCTTGAGCCGCTCGATCTCCTCATCCAAAGCCTTCTCGATCTCCGCGTTCGTATGGCCGGGCGCCGTGAAAGCATAGAAGAGAAACAGGTTGGGGTACTTCCAGCCTGGGAAGCCCGAGAAGCCTGCGGCGAAAGTGGCGATCTGCTTGTCGCGGACCAGGTGGCGCTGCAGCCGGGATGACCGTCCGTCGCTGAGTAGGCTGCTTAGGGCGCGATACACGGCGTTGTCGGGGTGAGTGAGAGCGGGCTTGTGGTAGCAGACCATCACGAGTCGTTCTGACTCGAGCCGCAACGTCACCCGTCGTTCGCCGACTTGCGGGGGTTCGACAGTTCGCAGCGGTTCCGGTTTCGGACGGGCCGGCAGCCGGGAGAAGTAGAGTTCGGCGAGGTGTTTGGCCCGGGCGACGTCCACGTCGCCCACCAATACGCTCACGAGATTGCTGGGCACGTAGTACTTGCTCATGAAGGCCTCGCCGTCGGCCCGCGTGAGATTCTCGAGGTCACTTCGATGGCCGATAACCGGTTCGCCATAGGGATGGGCCTTGAAGGCGGTAGCGAGGAGTTCCTCCATGAGCTTCCCGAACGGGTCGCTTTCGACGGCGAGCCGGCGCTCCTCCATGACCACGTCCCTTTCCTTGTAGAATTCCCGGAAGACGGGGTCGCGAAACCGCTCGGATTCCAGGTAGAACCACAATTCCAGTTCGTTCGAGGGCAGGCTGAAGAAGTAGCAGGTGGACTCGCTATCGGTCATGGCGTTCAAATCCTGCCCCCCCGCCTTCTCGATCGCCTCGCCAAACTCATTGGGGACCACGTACTTGCGTGCCTCGTCTTGGGCAGCCTCAAACGCTGCCCGCAGCTCCTTGAGCTTGTCGGGATCAGCTTTGTCTCCTTTTTGCCGCTCCCGAGCAAACGCGGCGAAGGCCTGGTCGACTTTGTCCAGCGCCGGTCGCTCGGCCTCGAAGTTGGTGGTCCCGATGCGCCGGCTTCCCTTGAAAGCCATGTGCTCGAGCAGATGGGCCAAGCCGGTAATGCCCTTGGTTTCCTGCGCCGCACCGACGTCGGCATAAGTCAAGCAGGTCACCACCGGCGCCTGACGGCGCTCCAAGACAATGAACCGCATGCCGTTGTCCAGGGTGAACGTCTGCACGCGCGACTGGATATCCGCCATCGTCGATTCGGTGGAGGCCAAACCAGCCAAGCCGCTCAAGCCGAGGGCGAACACAACGAACGCAACGCGGTAGTGTGAGTCGTGGGTGACGGCCGTTGGGGGCAAGGTCTGAAGATTCATAGTGGAGCTGTGGGGTGTCTTGGTGAGTGGCGGCAAATTGGCGAGTCACAGGCCTCGCGTTCGACAAGACGCAACGAAGCCATGCGATCTGTTCGGGGTGCGGCTATGGAGGGCATTGAATGGCTGCGTGGCGTTCACGGAACGGTCGTCCCAAGCATAAGTCAGCGATCGCGTATTGCGTCTGGGCGTTCAGTTGGAGCGACGCGGCAGGCTCCGTCGGCTCACCGCGAAAGCGAGCAGGCCGAGCCCGCCGAACAGTGCCGCGCCGTCCGGCTCCGGGACGGGCGTGCCATAGACCTCGAGGGCAGGCCCGTCAGTGCTCACGAACCACGGATCCTGGGGCACGGGGAAGACGGGGTTCGGCACGTTATCCGCCCGGCCGAAAAGGCCGGAGGCGGCTTCTACGCTCCCGACGCTCACCCGGGCATACTCCAGGCCAGCGGGGTCGCCCCCAAAAGCGACCGTGTAGGTGGTCCCGCTCCAGAGCGAGATTGGGACGACCGGCTGGTAAACCAATTCGAATGATTGCCAAGACCCGGCGCCCAAAGCCGTGAACGCCGGATCGGACAGAGCGACGGCAGGAGGCGATCCGGCACAGATGTAGGCTCGGGGGAGTTGGAAGGAAGTGTTGACCACACCCAGGAGTCGGACCTGCGTGAGCACGTAGTCTTGTGTCGGTTTGAAAGACACCGCGTACTCCTGCGCCCAAGGTTCCTCAGAGCCCCCCTCGGGAATGTCCGGGTCAGGGATGAAGATACTGTATGTTCCTAACTCCATCGGGCCCCCGGAGGGCAAAGCCGCATTGCTGAAGATCAGGTCCGCCCGGGCGGTTGGCGTCAGGCCGATCAAAGTGGCGGTAAGCCCGAGTGAACAGAGGATGGGACTGCTCTTCATAAGCGTGCGCGATCGTCAGTGGATGCAGCGTCTGGCGGGTGCTTGACTGGCTGGACGGGCCGCGGGGCCAACTTCGCGGTGGACACTCGGAACGTGACGTGACAAGCGCGCCATCACCCAAGATTTCGCTGGTCCGCGGACCGCCTGTGTCATGGCGGGTTTTTAGCAGACCAGGGGGTTCCCCCCAAGAGCCGCGATTACGTATTTATTACGTACCCCCCCCCCGGCCCCGGGCGATGTTGCCGGGGGCGGCGGCTGACCTCGCGGTCTGT
>JAKLFY010000164.1 GCA_022710935.1 Verrucomicrobiota bacterium | reverse complement strand
GCTGGGCTCAGGCTCTGCTGGCGCGCGTGTTGGAACAACTCGGCGCCGAGATGGGGGCCGAGGGGAAGCGAGAGCAGTTCGAGATCCTCAAGCCTTGCCTGGTGGGTGAACACGAACCGACGCCGCAGGCTGATCTGGCGTCGCGGCTAGGCGCGACTGAACCTGCCCTCAAGGTGGCGATACACCGGCTACGCAAGCGTTTCCGGGAGCAGGTGCGTGCGGAGATCGCCGAGACGCTCAGCGACCGAGGGCAAGTCGACGAGGAAATGCGGCATTTGATTGCCGCGCTTCGTGGGGATTGAGAGGACACGCGGAGACCCGATGGATCAGCGGATCAAGCATCGCTTCGGTGATCGGTTCGTTACTCAGCACCTCGGTCGACTGTTCAAAGGGTAGATTGGCAGTGAGGATCAGGCTGGTCCGTTCCTAGCCAGGCTATGGACTTCAAAAGGCGACTCCGCCCGGCTCCGGAGACGCGCACCAAGCCTCGTTCAAGGATCACGATCAGTTACAGCCGCTTCAGTTGTTTGTGCAGGCACTGCAGTCGACCCCTGGCTCCCGTCGTCGGGACGACGGAGCGAGGAGGATGACGCCAGGGAATCCCGGGGCTATTCCCTCAGCCCGATTGCCGACATTTGCCTACACCAGACGTGGTGAAATACCGTCGCAACGTGACGCCGCAGCCGAACCGAGTCGGCACCTCGTGGTGGCTGTGTTCATCTTCACGGCGAGCACCCGGTGCCCGTGCAGGAAGGCGTTCATCTCGGCCTCGGCAGCACCGAGATTCTTGACCGGCAAAACAAACACTTTCAGTTGCATCACCCTTTGGGCTTCCACCCAGCGTGCGCCTCACCCAGCCTAACCACGGCGGCTTTCCAGAACGTGCCGATTCCCCCAAGAAATCGCGACCGCTGCGCGGGGCTTCTCCTTTGCTCCCAGATTCTCACCCCGCCCCGACTGCCCGCTCCGCTGTACCTCCGCAGGCTCGGCTTGCGCGTCCCGCGCTGCGCCAGCCTGCTCCGGACAGCTTCGCTGGACCGCTCGGCTCACTGACCTGGGGCCAGCACGGCCCGGAAACCGAGGTAGCTGCTCCAGGGCTCCGGGCCGCCGCCGCCACGGTACGCAGATCGGCAGTGCCTGGCGTCGCCGATCCAGCCGCCCAAGACGAGCCAGCCGCCGCCGCGGAACACACGGCCCGAGCCCTCGGTCGGCCCCTGGGGGTCAACGACAGACCCGCCGGGATACTCGCCCAACCAGTCTTGGCACCACTCCGCCTCGTTCCCGTGCACGTCGTACAACCCCCACGGATTCGCCAACTTCTGCCCCACTCGGCCACACCGTCCGTTCCCGCACCACCACATGTACGAATCAAACAGGGCACAACACTCACAGTAGTCATCGCACCCCAACGCGTCCCCAAAACTATACCGCGTTGTCGTCCCCGCACGACACCCATACTCCCACTCCGCCTCCGTCGGCAGACGATACACATACCCCTCGGTTAGCCGCCCCGCAGCCCGCTCTTGCTCCGTCAGCTTCTGGCAATACGCCACCGCGTCATCCCAGCTTACAGTTGGTGCAGGCTGCTGCGCGAGCGATGAACCAGCCGCTGGAGCACTGGCTGCGAGAAAGCATTCGCCAGATGGCTGAGTGGACGGTGAATGCCGCCAAAGCGGCGGCTCGTCGTGTTTCGCCCCTGCATCCGGGGGCGATGCAGGCGGCGCCGGATTTCAACGCCCCGCTGGAGGAGTTTGCCCCCTACGTCTGACGGCGCATGGACCTGCTGCTCGACACCTGCGCCTTCATTTGGTGGGACAGCGGCGGCGGCGATCTGACTGCCGTGGCCTTGGCCGCGCTGCACGACCCGGCGAACCGGCTGCATCTGAGTCTCGCTTCAATTTGGGAGATGCAACTCAAGCACCAGAAGGGCAAGCTGTTGTTGCGGAAGGCGCCGGCGGACATCATCCAGGAGCAGTGTGCGCAGAACGGACTGTCGCTGCTGCCGATTGAGGCAGGCGCCATTTACGGTCTCGGCCAGCTTCCTTTCCATCACGCAGACCCGTTCGACCGATTGATTATCTCCCAGGCGAAACTCCACGGTCTGACCGTGGTCACCAACGATGGAGAGTTCGCCAGGTACCCGCGACCTGCTGTTTGACCGGATCTACGGCGGGTGGGTCGGCATGTTGATTGGCGGGCTCGAAGGACTGCCTCACGAGTTCAAATACAAGGAACAACCGCGCGAGACGCTGCCGGAGTTCACGTTCCTCGAATCCGGCGCCCGTTCCGACGACGACAACGACCTCGAGTGGACACACCTCCGGTTCATGGACAAGGAAGGCGTGCTGAAACTGCCTTACCCGCGGCTGGTGGAAATCTGGAAAGCGAACATGAACGAGGGCATCTGGGTCGCCAACAAACGCGCGCGTGAGCTGATGGACCAGGGTATCGTGCCGCCCGAGACGAGCAGCACGGCACTCAATCCGCATGCCGGCTACAATCTCTCCGGCCAGTTCTGCGTGCAGGCCTACGGCATGATTGCACCGGGCATGCCGCCAGCCGCCGCAGACCTCGGCCTCCACTATGCGCGCATCGCGGTATCGGGCGAGCCGCTGCAGGCGGCGCAATACTGGACCAGCCTGATTAGCCTCATGGCGTTTCACGAAGGGCCGCTGGACGCAGCGATTGACACCGCGTACGCCGCGGTGGATCCCGACAGCGCCATGGCCGAGGTCGTCGCCGACGCGCGCCATCTGCACTGGCAACATCGCGGTGACTGGAAGGCCGCGCGACAGGCTATCCATACAAAATGGGTGCAGCAGAGGAAGTGGAACCTGAACTCCACATCGGCCAACGGGGCGTTGGTGCTGCTGGCGTTACTGTACGGCGAAGGCGACTTCTACAGGACCCTTCAATACGCTATGGCGCTGGGCTATGACGCCGACTGCAACGCAGCCACGGCGGGTGCGGTTCTGGGCACACGGCTCGGTTTTCGTCACCTTGCGGGGCTGCCGCAGTTCAAAATGCCGGACCGTTACGTGAACAAGACCCGTCCGTCCCTGCCGGCGGAATGCAATGTATCCGATCAGGCGGCGACCCTCATGCGCGTTTGCGAACGGGTGATCCTGGCCAACGGGGGCGAGCGGATCGATCGGAACGGTCAATCGGTTTACCGCGTACACCTCCAAGCGCCACGCCTCATCGAGGCGTTGTGTGCGCCTGTTCGATGAGGCCCATGAACGCCCTCCGGCGCACATCGTGGCTCACGGTTGCACTCGGGATCAACTTCCTGCTGCAGGGCGCTGACTCCGATCCAGCCTGGCCCCGGCCCGAGTGGTCACGCGCCAGGCCGCGGGACGTCGCGATGGACGAGAAGGTGCTCGTGGTAGAGCAAACCTGGACGGCACCGGGGCAGGGAGGCGCCGATAGCGCCTGGGGCGACCTCTACGGTGCGGTGGGTATTTGGTGCCCGCTTTTCTCATTGGACCAGCAGGAGAGTGCCGCGCGCCGACGGGCCCTGGGCGAAACGATCTGGACTTACGCGGCCTTGTGCCAAGGCGAGCCGACACCCTGGTGGCACATCGATTACCCGCTGCTGCCTGGGACAAGAACCCGGCCGCCTACGAGAGAGCCCGCACTGCGTTGGCGACTTTAATCCTCGCGCGACCCAAGCGACGCTGATCAGTTGGGCTTTGGCGACAGATCGCTGGGTTGGACAGATTCCGCCAACTTGGCGGTCGAACCTCGCCACGTGATCTCACCGCCAACCGAGTCCGTGCGAAAGGAGAGCTTCACGTCGGCTACGGTCACCTGCAGGCGGTTCCCCTGTATTTTGACGGCAGCCCGTGGCACTGCGGCCACACTGGCGTCGGTCGCGGTGAGCACCTGGAGGAAGAGATCCGTCGCGTTGGACTGGGCTGGGGAAAGGAGGTGACACGGTCGAAGAGGACGAACGTGCCAGGGCGGAGAAACACAATCTGGCGGGTGAAGCACTTGAGCTTGTTGGTCGAATAGGCGCGCGTGGCATCGGCAGCCAGGTAGAGGTAACCGCCTCGGTCCTCGAACGCGAGCAGGTCGGCGATGTCGTAAAGTGCCCGACCCTTCTGCCACTCGGTGGGGTCGGCGGTGGCCCCGTTGTGGTGGGGCCAATTGTGATGCTGGCCACCGTCGTTTCCCGTTACCGTGCCCGCCCGGATTGCCGGCCAGCGCTCCGCCGGATCGAGCACCAGCACGGTGTTGTGCGCGATTGAGCGCAGGTGGTAGTTCACGTCGTGGACAGTGCCAAACTCGTCGTAATGCCCGCCATCGCCAACCAACTCCTCGTGCCGATAGATGACAAAGTGGCCCGCATCCAGATGCTGATGGGCGGTGAACCTGTCGCTGAATTTGAAGAAGAAATACGTGGCGTCCTCCCCCCATGAACTGCGCGCATAGACATGACCGGCGCCACGGCCGAAATGTGAGAGCTTGAACCGACTCAGATCGCCTTTGGGCACCGTCGGGTCGCGCCACAGGAAATCCATGTAGGCAAAGTCGCCCACGCTGGAGCGCGGGGTAGTTTCGTTGAAGGTGTGCACGGCCTGGTGGGTTGCGTCGTTACGGAAGCGGTTCACCAGGATGCGTCGGGCCGAGAGCGCTTTGTCGCGGTCGCCGCCGAACACCCGCCCCCCGCCGTCACCCATGGGAACTGGGCGGCGGGCAACTCGACTTCGCCGCCCACTACCGTCAGTTCGGTAAACGCGGTCTCCGCGATGAAGTTGGCCGGGAACCAGGGATTCCAGGCGGCCATCTCCACCTTCGTAACCCCCACCGTGCCTTGGTAGGGTTGGTCGGCGATCGTGAATCCCTTTTCATCACTCCCGTAAACGCGGTACTTAACCGGCCGACGACCGGTGGGATTGGCGGTCCAGCGAAGCGTGCCTGTGGCTTTGGCAGCGTCGAAGTCGAGGGCAACATTCAGCGGGTGCCCTGGGCCGCGCGGGGTGAAGCTCCAAATCCGGCTCCATGGTCCCCACACACCTTGATCGTCCATCGCCCGCACGCGCCAATAGTACCGCTGGTCAGGCGTCAGCAGGCCGGCTTGGGCCAGGGTGTACTGGGGCTCCACGACGACCTTGTCCGCGCTCACTCTGAGGGGATACACCGGTTCGTCCGCCTCGGCATCCGCGGCGAGAATCAACAGTGTTGCCGCCAAGAACGCCAAGCACACGGGTCGCCTGGCTGGCGGGGTTGTGGACATCGCCGCTGCGCTCCCGGGAGGTCCGGCTTCGCCGGTTGGGAAGTTCATGGCGGGCAATTCTCCGCAGTTCCCACGGCATGTCCAGTCGGGATCGGCCCCCCGGTGCCGACGAAGGTCAGCCCATGTCAGCGTTCGATCTCGACCGTCGAGAGCGGGCCCTCCACCCCGAACTTGTTCATCGTTCGGGCGTCCAGTTGGTTCAGCCCCGGGTGAGGTCCCCACATCAGGCTCTCACCGGTCACACTCCAGGGGCCACCATCCAGTCGCGTCTGATAAGCCTTGAAGTTGGGCGTCATCGTCCGGAGTGTGACACGAATGCTGTCCCCTTCGACGTCCAGCCTCAGCGCGACTTGACCGATGGGAACGAGACTGAACGAGACCTTCAGGTTGCGGGAATTGAAGGACGGGCTTAACAACAATCCATGAAAGCCACCTGGACCCTCCTCCTGGGCTACAGCCTCATCGCCGTCGCATCCGTTCACGCTGCGCTTCCGGTGCAGACGACGTTCACCGGGGCGAAGTCGGAGCGCACCTGGACGCTCAAGGAACTCAACGTCGAATTGCCGTCCGACTGGACGGGCTACGAGTTTTTCGTGCTCGAATTCAAAGCGTCGTCCTCGCAACGGTTCGATCTCGGGTTGGAAACGGGGAAGGGTCGCATCGCCAAACGCCTTGGGCCATTCGCCAACGTGTGGGTGCGCGCGGCCATCCCGCTGCGGTTCTATCGCCAACCGGCGGGCAACGGGATCGACATGGCCGCCACCTTCAATCAACCGCGCAGCTCGTATTGGATCAACATTCATACCAGCAACTACGGACCGCTCACGGACGTCACCGGGATCACCGTCGCGACGGACCGCCCGGTGGGAAGCCCGACGCTGGAGATCCGTGCGGTCAAGCTGGCCCAGACCGATCCCGGCGACGCGGTGCTCGAAGGCAAACCGTTGATTGACGAGTTCGGCCAGTACACGCGCGCCGAATGGTCCGGCAAGGCACACTCGCTCGAAGCACTGACCCACGCCTGGGCCGCCGAGGAAACCGCCCTGAAAGAGGCGCCGACGGATCGGTGTCCGTACGGCGGCTTCGGCAAGACTCAGGCCAAAGCCACCGGCTTCTTCCGTGTCGAGCAGGTTGCCGGGCGGTGGTGGTTTGTGTGCCCCGACGGGCACCTATTCTATTCGAGCGGGGTGAATGGCGTCGGCACCGGTGCCGGCACGCGCGTGCAAGGCCGGGAAGATTTGTTTGCGGCGCTGCCGCCAGCGAACCTCGCGCCCAGTGGTCGCGGCGGCCGATCGTACGGCGCTTCGTTCTACACGTGGAATCTGCAGCGCCGGTTCGGCGATGACTGGCGATCGAAGTGGGCGGAGTTCACCCAACAGCGCCTGGCGGCCTGGGGGCTCAACACAGTCCACAACTGGGGCGCGCCCAGCCGCAACCAGCCCGAACCACGGGTGCCCTACGCGCTGATGATGCGTGGATGGCAGACCGGCCGCTCGGTGATGGGCCTCCCGGATGTGTATGCTGCGGATTTCGCGCGACAGGTGGAGGAGTCCGCCGCCAGCCAACTCACGCCCTTCCGTGACGACCCGTTCATGCTCGGCTACTTCATCGGCAACGAACCGCCATGGCCGGGGCGCGAGAGCCAGTTGTGTGACGCAATCCTCGGCGGCCAGGAAGGCGAAATCCAGAAGCGGCTCAAGGCCCATCTGGCTGAGGGCGACACGCTGGCGCGGCGCAAGGCCTTCGTTCTCGCGGCCTTTCAACATTACCTGGACACGATCAATGCCGCCGTGAGCAAGCATGACACCAATCATTTGAACCTCGGTATCCGCTTTGGCGGCAATCCGCCCGACGAGGTGGTCAAGGCCGCGCGCGGTTTCGATGTGTTCAGCGTGAACATCTATCGATACGCTCCCGATCCTGCGACGTTCGATCGCATCTACGCTCTGGTACCGCGGCCGATCCTCATTGGCGAGTTCCACATCGGTGTGCCGGAGCGCGGCTTGGCCCCGGGTCTGGTGCAGGCGATGAACCAGTCCGAACGGGCCGTCGCCTATCGTTACTACGTCGAGCAGTGCGCCGCCCATCCCGCACTGGTCGGCACGCACTGGTTCCAATGGCTCGATCAGCCCGCGACGGGGCGCAACGACGGCGAAAACTACAACATCGGGTTCGTAGACGTCACCGACCAGCCCTATGCCGAGCTGGTCACCGCCGCGAGATTGACGCACGGGCGGCTGTTGGAAGTACATTCCGGCAAGGCGCCTCCCTTCAACCAGAAACCCAGGCCCTCCGAGACGGGAACACCTTAGCCACTCTCGGACTATAGCGAGCCGTGGATGATGCTGCCGGATTACCGATGGGATCGAGCAAACGAGACGGCGAGTTGGGCGCGCCTCGCGAAAACGTGACTGCACGAGGTTCTGGCGGACCCGGAAGAGGGATCAGCCGGCGAGTCATGAAAGGCTGCGCGTGGGCTTGCGGCGGCACGGTGCTGCTCTTCGTCCTGTTGATCGGGGCGCTGTTCGGCTTCCTCAACCGGGTCCCGCAGGCCTATCCGTTGCCCATGAACCCGCTCGCTCCGCCGAAGCTGGCGGGATATGCGGGCTTCGAGTTGGAGGGCTTCGAGTCGCCCTACCTCGGTCACACCGGGAGCTGGGATGGCAAGGGAGGGGCCATGTGGGGTGGTTCGAAGGTTGCGGACCTGGAGAAGGAAGCCGCGATGGGGCTCCGCTGGACGTTCATGCCCGTCCATTGGAGCGCGATGGAGCCGGATGGGCCGGTGGATCTGAACCGCGAGGTTCCGTCGGCATGGCGGGCTCTGGATGCCTTCGTGATCGAGGCGCAGAAGCGCCGGCTCAACGTGCTGATGTAGGCGCCAGTCGTGGGCGGCAACGCGGGGGGGGCCGCCGGACTGGGCCGGACGGCGGGAGAAGGGGAAATTGGCGCCGCTCGAGATGGAGGCCTTGGCGGCGTTTGCCGGCAAACTCGCCCGGCGGTATCGCCCCGGCGGCACGCTTGCCGTGGAGCAGGGCTGGGGATCCCGCTATGGCGTGAGGGCGTGGGAACTCGACAACGAGCCGGAGATGTACCGGACCCACTGGAAAGGCCAGGTGGCGGACTACGCCGAATTCGTCACGCTCGCCGCCGCGCAGATCAAGGTGGTGGACCCCAACCCGGTCAAGGTGACTTGGGCGGAGATTGGGCTCAGCGAGCCGGTGAGGATCAGAGCCAGCGGGAATCTTGATGAAATCTGCAGGGTCCTTGGAACTCACGACGTTCGCAAAGAAGGGTGGCGGGTGAACCGGTTTTGCGGTTCACTCGTGCGGCCTCCGACCTGCCAGATGCGAAAACTTGTTTTACGGAAGTCGCATCCACGCGGATGCCTTCCACTCCTTACACAGGAAGAAACAGCGGAAGGTTGCAGAGGATCCGGCTACTTGGGGCGGCTGAGGACGCTGCTTCGTTCCTGGGCCGCGATCTGTTGGGGCGACAGGGCCCGCCAGATTCTCAGGGTGCCATCCATGCTGCCGGAGATGAGGGCATTGCCGTGCTCGGCGAACCCCAGGCATAGAACCCAAGCCGTATGCTCGGTGAGGATGACGGCTTCCTGGTCGAGCTCCGGATGCCAGAGTCGGATCGTGTGGTCGGTGCTGCCGCTGGCCAGCGTGCCCTCGGGAGAAAAGGCGAGTGTGGCCACACCGCCGGACTGGCCTGAGCGTCGGCGCAGCGGTTGCCGCCAGAACGCTCTTTCATCGAGATCCGGTAGCCATAGGTCTCCGAGAAGTGATAGACGGTCAGCGTCCAGCGTCCCCGTAGGGAGAGGATTCCGGACATGTCAGCCGCAGGCAGGTTCGAGATGACAAAGGTGTGATCGGCTGCGATTTGCATCCGACAGTCATTCCGCTGCAACAAGGCCGCTCCGGCAAGGGTCAGAATGCCTTTCTTGGCAGCCTGTTCCGGCGTGTCTCCGATTATGCCTCCAAACACAGAATCGCGCAGCACGACGACCGTCCCGGGCCTCAAGAGCACGTTATCCAAGCTGTATGACCCTACAATCGCTTGCTCACCCGCCGCCAATAGCGGATCAGGCATTTTCTGGCCACAACCCGCCAAGACAATGGGGAGGAGTGCGATACAGGCCAGGTGTTTCATCTCGAGGCCCTTCGCGTCATGATTACGTTCCTTTGCGTTCAGATTGAGGTCCGATGAGTAACGCGCAGTT
>JAKLFY010000163.1 GCA_022710935.1 Verrucomicrobiota bacterium | reverse complement strand
GACAGACGCTCGCTGAATAGGGACCGGTGCTGCGGCTTGGTTTCCTTTCTCTCCGCGCCTCTGCGCCTTGGCGTCTTTGCGTTTTGTCCCTATTGAATCACTACGGCTTAGCTTGACACCTATTGACGCGCTGTCCCTGCGCCTTGTTCGTGAGACTGAGCATGTGGTTGAGCACCCGGAGCAGTTCCCGCAAGGCCTCGGCGGCATCTTTGGCCAATGGTTTCAACGCCAGTTCCCCGACCTGGAAAGATTCCGCCAAGCCGTGCGCCCCGCGCTGCGCGCCATACTCGCCGCCCGGGAAGCACTCCCCGTGGCAATCATACAGCGTCATTTCGACTGGGACGAGGAGCAGGCCTGCGACTTCACCAACACCCTCGGTTCTCTTTTCCCGGTACCCGAGGCAGAACGGCCTGGCGGTCGCTTTGCGCGAGGTTGGCCGGTTGGAACGGACGCTGTTCCTGCTCCAGTACATGAGCAGCCTCGATCTCCGGAGGCGGATCCATGTCGGGCTCAACAAGGGCGAGGCACGCAATGCCCTGGCGCGGGCCGTGTTCTTTCATCGGCTGGGGGAGCTGCGCGACCGGACGCACGAGAACCAGCGGCATCGCGCCTGCGGCCTGAACCTCGTTGTCGCCTCCATCCTGCTCTGGAACATCGTGTATCTCGAACGCGCGGTGGCGGCCCTGCGGGAGAGCGGGCAGGCGGTCTCCGAGGAGGCCTTGGCGCATTTATCGCCGCTCAAGTGGGACCACATCAACCTGACCGGCGACTACCACTGGCCGAAGGATGCCGCCGTCCGCCGCCGGAAGCTGAGGCCCCTCGGCGCCGTCCAGGAAATCGTCCACGGAGGCCCTTAGCGTACAATTTTGAACCGTTAGAGATGCACCCCCCATTTCGACCTCGGAAAACCGCGAGAGGCCAAAAACTGGGCGTTTTCGCAGATTTATCTCCGGGAACGCCCCCAAACTGTAGAAGACGGGCAACAGTACCAAGCACAAAACAGGATTTCGTCGCTCCACGCAACTGGTGGGGGCGTCTTCGAACCTGTCGGGCCCTGGTAGCGCGGACGGACGGGAGGCAAACTCAGATTAATGGCGTGTCAGAACCAGCGGCATGGGGAAGCCCATCACGCGGATTGTCCCCTGCATGGTATCTCCAGACAAACGCAGTTCGACCGTGTACCTACCCACCACAACGTCCGTGATATCCAGCCTCACCAGATTGCCGGAGAGCGTGGCTGTTCCCGTGGCCGTCTGGCCAAGCCCGCCGTGCCCGGTCAGCGTGTAGGCGCCGCCCTGTTTGACAATCAGGAAGTAATTGTTCTGAGGATCGTACCAGTTCCCCGCCAAAACGTCGGTCGCGCGTTCCCGCGGACCGCGTGGTCGCACTGGAGCCGGCTCCTCAGACCCGATCCTGCCACGACCGCCACAGAAATCGCATCGCATCCGCCCGGTCCCATAGCACACGATACATGGACTTATGTCCACCTCACCACTTGCAGTAAGACGCGATGTGTGCTGTCGCCCACCGCAAGCGGAACAGGTGACTTTTCCAGTTCCTGAACAGGCGCCGCAGGTGCTCATGGATATTCCTTTCTCGTGGTCTAGTATTGCCTTGCATCGGGACATCCAACGCAGGCAGAGCTGATTTGTCATCACCATCGCCTATCCCTTGAGGTATCCGCCATTAGTCAACAAGGAAACCAACTTGCCCAACTTGATCTTGTTCATGATGTCAGATGGGTGAACGTTCAACTCCAACGTATTGTCCTCGACCAAAGACGCCACCAGCTCGCGAAAAACGAGTTCGGCTGCCGCTTTCGCTCCTGGATTAGCGCCTCCGGCCTGATCCAGAGCCTCATAGGCGCGCTGAAGGGCTTCAAGAGCCTTGTCAGCAGGTCCAAACATGCGGTCGATTTCGTCGAGAGCGTCCGGCTGAGGCTCGGATGACTTCACCCCCTGCTCCGCCTCTTCTCCACTGGTGTCAGCCCGGCGCCCCTCTCCGATTCTCTGTCCACAGTGCGCGCAGAATACCTCCGTTCCGTCGAGTTCTGCACCGCACGCCGGATTGGGGCAACGCGCAGGCCCGGAGGCGGCCAGGGAGGCGCCGCATCGTGAACAGAACTTGGCGCCGCTCTTCACCGGGGCGGCACATTGAGAACAATAGTTTTGCATGGGTCTTCACCTTCATTTGAATCTGGCGTTCTGGGACTGTGTTGCCATAGGAGGCCTTTCCGCGCCATCATTGGCACCCGTACACGCTGAATCCCACCCAAAGTGCAGGCTCGTGAAATCCGTTTCGCAGCATCTCGATCTGGGTCTTCTGCAATGCCGCCAGCGGCGTCTCCCCTTCCACTCGAAAGTCGTGGTAGGTGGTCATGAACTGCATCGCCGCATCGTCCCGCGCTGCGGGTACGGACACCAGAACCGACCGCGCGCCCGCCTCCAGCAGCGCGCCGGGAAGACCTACAATGTCGTCGCCCGTAAGAGCCACCCCGTCGATCTGCGTCGGCCTCCGCCCGGTCGCGCACGCACTCAGGACTACCTCGTCAAATCGCAGCCGGGCCCGCACTAACTCCGTCCCGTCCACCCTACTGCCGGTCAACAAGAGGCCGGAACTCATGGGATCACCCGGGATGAAGTCCCCGTGGCATACGACATGCAGGATGCCCCCTGCAGATTGCTCGTTCCGAACCAATTGCCAGAGATGCTCTTCGGTCGCCGCTGTGTCCGTGTACGGCCTCTCGATGAGCCGGCTGCGGTCCGCATAGAGGCCCGCGATGATTTCGATCTCCCTTGACGCCAAAGGCAGTGGTTTGACGTTCGGCAAGCCGCGGTAGTCTGGCGCGCCAAGGATGGCCAGATGCGGCTGTTTCGCCAGGTGCGTCTGCAGCGTCCGGATGCAGCTCAAGTTGGGCAGGATGCCCACGGGCAAATGCTCGAAAAGACGTTTCCCTCGAAAATGCACTCCGGCCCAGGGAAGCTGATGCAGCTCCCCGTGCGGCGCAATCACCAGGCTCTTCGACCCGATCGCTTCCTCCAGCAGCGCCTCCGACACCAGTTGCTCCGCCCTCAACTCCAACGCCGATGGATCGAACAGCGGCGCGTCGGATTCCTCGGCTTGAAGGTTGGCTCGATAGGTTCGCAGGGCGGTCTGTACTGACTCGGTCAGCTCCATCCGCCTCGCCTCGCACTTTGTTCCGGTCACCAGAACACTGACAACCTCGTTGTCGTGAGCAAAAAGAGTCAAGGCGGCCTGCTCACGTTCCAGAAGCGTTCTTTGCAGCGCCTGAACGTCAAACGGTACGGCCGCCGTCAGCGACCGCCATCGCGGCTCCGAAATCCTCCGTTTCCAGAGAAGCTAGGTCCGCTCTTTGCCAAGCCGGGCTCGCTCCGCCTCCCTCGCCTCCAGCGAGTCACCCTTCTGGATCGCGTCGTACTCCAGCGCATCCAGGTGGCATGATATGGCATCCAGCTTGCGATCGATTTCACTTTCCTGCGCCTCGGGCGTGGCGGGCACGCTCAGCGTGGCTGTCAGGGACCGGGACTTCACCAACTCCACAAGATGGCAACAGGTCTTACCCTCCCCTCTGGCCGCCCCAAGCTGGATTCCATCGACAAACATGGGGAGTTTGTCTCTGAGATAAGTGCTGTCCAGCCGGTATCCCAGAGGGGCCTTTCGAAGCCCGTCCACCACGTTCGCCGAAGACACAAACGCGGCGAGCGCCTCCCCCCCTCTGCCAAGCCCGGCCAGCGCGCGTCCTCTTCGCCATTCGCTCTTCCACAACGAATCCGCATCATGGTATCGCTCCAGCTCTTGGCATGATGCCGCGGCCGCGCCAAGCGCCTCCTTCAGCTTCTTCATCCCGAGCAGAGCTTCCGCTTCGTAACTGAGCAGCGTCCCGAGCTTGGGTCTTGCCAGGCCGGTGAAATACGGTTTGATTCGCTCGAGGTGCTGCAGGCCTTCTTGGTATCGCCCCTGCTCGATCCGGATCGCCGCGATCTGAAATCCAATCCCCGCTTCTGCGATGTCCCGCGGAAGACGCGGCACCAGGGCACGGAATGCCTTCTCGGCCTCTTCGAAACGGCCCAGCCGGCGGTTCATGCGCGCTTCAAGCTGCTGCAACTCCGTCGCGGCAGCCATCATCCGCGCTTGCGCCTCCGCTCCCTTCAGATTCCCCCCGACCACCAGCGCAAGAACGTGGCTCATCCGCGGCGCGCCGCCTTCCGGCAGCGGCCCGATCAGGTCAAGCGCTCGTCGCGCTTCCGCCCGTGCTCTCTCGAAGTCGCCGAGCCACTCGAGAATTCCCGCCAAATTCACCACGACAGTTGCCATAGGTAGCCGGTCTCCCCGGATCTCGAACAAGTCGCGCGCCTCCGTAAGCGCCAGGAGCGCCTCGTGGAACCGCCCTTGCGCAATCAACGAACTGGCGCGCTGTCGCTGTCTTTCCGCCGCATCGACCGGTGGCAGGTACTTCTGGGAAAGGCGTGTCGCCTTTTCACGCACGCTCTCGGCTTTTTCCAGGTCCCCCTCTGCTTCAATCACGTCCGATTGCGTCAGCAACGCATTGACCAACTGACCCACGGTCGGCTGGAGGGCAAAAGGCGTGTCGGGATACAACGCGTTGTTCTGTTCGGCCGCCTTGAGTTGCTCTATGAGTGCTTCGATCAGCTTTCCACAGGCGGCGATAGCCTCGGCGAGTTTGCCCTCACTCTTCAACCGGTCACTTTTGAACATCCATGTTGAAACTCGTCTCTCCGTCTCGAAGATCGCCATCAAGAGTTCCACTTTCGTCGGCAGGGTGTTCATACTACTGTTCCGTGAGATTGGCGCAGACTGCGCAAGCTCTTCGGCCTGCAAATGCTCTTCGTTCTGACACCTGTTGCGGCCATTCCGGATACCCATCCCTCTCCGGCGACGAAGTCGCACCACACAGCGCGGCTCGGGAGAGGTGTTTCCCTGCAACACCCACAGCCCTTTCGGCGTTGCCGTTCGCTTGCGGCTGCGCCGCACGCTGGCCACGTGCTCTCGCTCTTGAAGTGCTGACGGCTGGTCCTGCGTCTCCGGCAACTAAGGGTTCATGCGAAAATTAATCCGGGTTTGCGCAGACCCTACGCAGGAATTGAGAGCCGCGCGGCTGGATCGCCAAACACCATGTAGTTCTGGGCATCGCTTCGGGTGATCCAATTGTCCAGGAAACTCGCCCGTTCCTTTGGCGTCCATTTCACCTTGCCCCGGCGTTCGCGGTCGTACGTGTTTGTAATAAGCGTGTTGCAGATAGTGTACCGGTGGGCCATGTCCTCCATCGCCAACGCGGAGGCCTGCCCGTCCGCCAGCAGACGGTCAACCGCCGCCAGAAAGGGCTCAATCCGCGTATGCCACCGATCGAGAATCTCCGGCATCTCGGGGTCCGCAAAAGCATGCAGAAACGCGGTGTCCAGATGCCCCACGAACGCAATGGGACCGCGCGGATGCGCCAGCAGGCGCTTGGGCAGATGCGCCACAAAATCACTCTTCCCATACTTCTTTGGCACGCCGTCCAGCCAGTGCGCATAGTCGCTCTGCGCTGGCGTCCCGTACCCAAAACACGCGAATTGAAAGAAGACCGACCCTTCCAGAAAAGGCTCATCCTTAGGCACGTCGTCCCCGGAGAACAAGTCGTCCATCGTCAAGCCTCCGGAGCGCTGGCAGCAGACCGCCCCATTGTACCGCTTCTGCGTCTCCTCGGACTCGCCCAACGCCCCCAGCCCGTGGCTCGCCGTGTACACCAACGCAGGCCTCTGCGTTTTCAACGCCTCGACCAGGTTCTGCTTCGTCGCTTGGTTCCCCACGAGCCTGCGGACGTTGAACGACAGGTCCTTCTCAACGTGTGTCGCCATCGGCTCCACCATGTACCGGCGGCTGAAATGGGTCGGGTCATCGGGGCCGCCGTCCGGCGCGAAGAAGAGCGCCTCGCGCGTTACGGTCGGTTCGTCTGCTTTCTCCAGGCGCAGGACCTTGCTGACGTATTGGCTCAGGTCGTCCACGTTGTCGAAGGCCAGCCGCCCCACACTCGCCACCGTGTCCAGCAACGACTGAAAGCGGAAAGGCACACGCTCCGGCCCGCCCACAATCAAGATATAATGCGGAGGTGTTTTGCCCTCAAGCCGGCGCGAATAGTAGCTGTCGTTTATCCAGTCCAGCCACTCGTCCGGCCCCTCCTCATCGAACAGCAAGGGCGCCGCCGGGTCCGCCATCCCCCGCTCGCGCGCCAGGGGAGCCAGAATCCGCTCATAATCTTCCCGCTGCGGGTCCTTGTGCTGGACCAGGTAGCTCCACCCGGCCTGGCGCGGATCACCCATATCCACCACTTTCCGCTTGATCGCACTCCTGTACGAAAAGCCCACGGAGGTCGCTCTGGCTGATTTCCTCACTCGCACGGCGTTGCGCTTCAGCGCGGCCATGAGCTGCTGCTCGAACTCCTTCCCGGCTACCGGGGCAAACAGCGGCTTGCCTTTGAAATCAACGCCGAATCCCAGAACTTTCATAGTTCCTCTTACAGTTCGCTAGCATTCTTGTCGAGTCTTGCTCTTGCAGTCTCGTTTTCGCCTTTTCTATCGGGTGCCAGCCTATCCGTGGTACACCACCAGACGGTTCGCTGCGACACCGGCCCTCGCTATGTGTTCGGGCGTAGTGTTGGAAACAGCCACCGACTCCCCCAAGAAATCGCACTGTGCTTCCCGATAGCACTGCCTCACGAAGCTGCTGCAGTACATTGCTCGAGGGTCATCGCAGGGGTTAGGCAGCCATGTTCTGCGGAGGATGATCGCAATCCACGTCCCCACCAACTCCTTCACCGGATAGAGCGCCGCCTCTTGCTCGTCCACCATTTGCAGGGCACTAGCCAAGACCAGCCGGGTTTGTTCTTCCGAGAGTTGAAAGTCGATTATCGCCGCGTGTTCCACGCTTTTCTTGCACCATTTTCCTATCCAGTTCTCCTGCACCCCGTTTCTGAGTTGCGGCTGAATCACTTCGACGTGCAGGTCGCTCTCAAACAAATATGGCGTCTCCGTCAGCTCCCGATTCGGCCCTCGCCTGTCCAGCCGCATCTCCCCCAGGATGAACGCATGCGACCAAAGCGAGCTTGCGCCATCTTCCGTCACCGGCCTCTGCGCCTCCCGAATGGCCGTTCCAACCAAATCGCCCGTTCCCACCAACCCGATAACCCCCGGTTTGAAATGCTCCGAAAAGAACCGCAAAAGGTCCTTGTTCGGTTCCGCTGCCCCCCGCGTCGGCGCGGCCCCGAACGTGAATGTGCGCGGCACGACCGCCTGCGCTCGTCTTTCCGAGAGTGGCCACAGTTGTTGCGTCGCCTCGACCTCGCCCCCCTCCCGTCTAGTAAGCTTCACGTAACAGAGGCGTGAGCGGTTTCGCCCATCGGCATCGCGAAGTGCCGACCAGGTCCCTGTATTGAAATACTTCGTGTTCCGGTGCAGACGCACCATCTTCTCTTTGTGCGTGTGCCCGAAGATGACCGTGTCATAGAGGCCTTCTCTCAGCCCCGCTTTCCTCAGCAAAGGCGTTCGCGGAGTTTCGTCCTCCTCGCAAAACATGCCCGCCGCCGCCCATTCGTTCTCATCCTGGAACAGACCGAATTCAACACCTTGGGACGGTTCGCCGGGAACCGGCGGAAATTCCGCTCCGTACTTCTCCTTCAGTATCCCGTCCACCCACTCCTTGAACTGCCGATTCTCTGCCCCATGATACAGGCTCCTGAGCATGTCCTCTGTCTCCCGGTCGGTCGAGAAAACCCGCCGTGGGTCGGCGAAGTTGCTGAACAGCAGGTCGGGGAACCCTGGCAATGGCCTGCCGGTCGTTGTCGCAAACGGACCTGACGCGGCAAAAAAGGGGACCCACGCCACGTCAATCCGCTGGAAAGGCCTCGGATCCTTTCGGTATTGCCGGTAGAAGCAATACGCCGGGTCCAGCAGGCGCCACAGTTTGTTCTTGAAGATCGCCCGGAAAGACTCCGTCCACACATCCAGGCTCGGCGCCAGCGGCTCAAGCCGGTTCCACACTAGCCGCACAAAGTAATACCCAGGACACTCCTCGCCAAACGTGGCAAAGTCCCTATACCTGTTGTTGGCATCATATTGGTTCCCGTGCTCGGCGTACGTGTGGAGCTCGGGTGAGTCATAGAAGAGGGGAAACTCCATCCGTCCCTCCATCTCCGAAGCCCTTCCACCGACCGCGTTACGGATCACTTCCTGGACGCTCTCCCTGACCAACGAGTGGTCGTGATTTCCGACCACAAAGACAACCCGGCGCCGTTCTGGCTGCTGGGCAATGAACCCTCCCAAGCTTTCGAACGTGGCCATGTGCGCTTCCACCGCCTCGCGTGCCCGCTCCTGCTGATCGTCTTCCACCAGGTCCACCAGAATCTCCTCGCTGGTCCTCGCGCTCTTTTCTTCCTCCGGCGCCACGCCCCAGATATCCAGAAAGTCCCCGAGGATGACGAGGTCCATCTCATCACTCGAATGATGTTTCGAATGGTGAGCAAGGAATTCACTGAACGAATCTTCGTTCTCTGGGGGAAAATCGTCCACCTCGTCGCCCCGCCCCAAGTGAAGATCGCTGACAAAGAGTACAACCTTCTTCATTTCGACCCTCCTCCGTTCAGTTCAGACCACGCTTATGTCGCCCCGGCGCACGGTTGCGAGCTCGTGTCGAGTCGCGTCCCCCATTTCAGTCTTCATTGGCCCCCCTGATTGCGGCGGATTAATCGTATCTTGCCTTGGCGTGAAAGAGCCGCGTGTGGTTCCATGGCCTGCGGGCCGGAGCGGAGTGGCTGCGTAGAATTCAGATTCAGGGCACCAAGGTTTCAGCCTTCGGTGAAAGACGCAGCATAGTGCGGTTAGCTGCTTATTGCATAGCCTCATTTAACTTCAGAATTGCCACCAATGTCAACTCTGAACTAACATTAACAATCCTGAAATTGGACACCAAGAAGCAGTAGAATTGTACGTGCGGCACAACCCTCGAAAGCCGTCTAACCATGTTATGAACCTCAGGTGGCCTGCCAGGACGCGAGCGTCAAGGCCAATTCCCCCCACAACCTCCTGCCACCAGCACTACCCCAACCTTCCTTCGTCCCTCTGCTGCGCACAGGCGAAGACCCCAGCGCAGACCAAGGCCGGCATCGCCAGAAGCACGCCAGCACGGGGGACCGATCGGCCTGAACCGAAGAAGGGCGGCGCATCCTCCAGCAGACCCAAGCAGGTAAGAAGGCGGTCACCACGCCGATCGCGCGGGTCCGTGTCCGTGGTGCTGGCGGTCGGCTCCGATGAGGGAGCCGTGAGCTGCTTTGAGCCGGTATCCTGAGGTGGACCCCAAGTGTTGGACTACGGAACCGCGAAATTAAGTTAGGCTTTCCGGGGTCGCCGAGATGACTGTTGTTGTCGTCTGCTCCATCGCTGCTGATCCAATTGGAGAAGAGAAAGTGATAACCCAACGTCATCCCTTTCCCCTCT
>JAKLFY010000162.1 GCA_022710935.1 Verrucomicrobiota bacterium | reverse complement strand
TGGTGAGCAGCGGGAGCGCCGGGAGCAGCGGGAAGGTGGTGCTGGATGCCGAGGAGATCCGGCGTGAGTTGAAGAGGAAGGGGGAGTTGAAGCTGGGAGAGGTGTTGCGGTTGCGGGTGAGGTATTTTAGCGACGGGGTGGTGCTGGGGTCCAGGAACTATGTGAACGAGGTATTTCGGGAGTTCCGGGACCGGTTTGGGGTGAGGCGGCGGGATGGGGCGCGTCCGCTGCGTGGATTGGGAGCGCTGGGGGAGTTGGCGACGATGCGGGATTTGCAGGTCAATGTCGTGGGGTGAGAGAGCGACAGGGCCGCAGTCGCTATCAGGCGCGACGCCAGCGAGGCGAACAGCCATTGGCCCCCGCCGTGCGACCGGGCCGGGATCGCCATTGTTAGGGTTTGTCCCACGCGATCAACCGGACGCTTCGAGGGGCGAAAGGTTCGAGTCGAACGGAGTTGGCACCATATTTGAGGAACATCGAGACTTCGAGCCTGAGGGGGGTGCCTATGACACCGCCGGCCTCTTTGCTGTTGATCGTCACGCGCGCGGCCGCTTCGGGTTCCAGACCGTCCATGACAAGATACACGCCGCGGGCGAGATCAACGTCCGTGGGCACCTCGCACGATCCTACGAAGGGATCCGCCTTCGCCGGGCTCAGAGTGAGCGGGCCGAGGCCGACAGTGGACCAGGGGGCGTTGCCGTACAGCGCCACTTCGGCCGCCCATTTCCAGTCTGCATCGTCGTAACCGGCTTGCGTCCAACCCTCGGGTGCTTCGCGGGACACCCGCCACGTGCTGTCCACAGGCACAACCAGCGGGTCGCCGCTCTCGAATTCAACACGCAAACAGCCCAGCAGTCCGGCCGGGTTGTGCCGATCGCTCGCGTTGACCGCCTGGATGGCGAGGAGGTTCACGCCGGTCTTTATGTGTCCGGTGACGTCCAACTCGATCGGATGCCGCCATCCTTCGCCACTGGCATCACTGCGTCCTGCTTCGCTCCCATTGACATAGAGGACGAAGCTGTTGTCCGCCGTGCCGGCGAAGAGGGCCTTTGACAGCTTGCGCTCTCCGGGCAATGCGATTGATTTTCGGAAGTGGCAGAGGCCCGGAGGGGCGGCCTGGGCCGGGTCGCCTTCCGGGTACCAGGTCCAGAACCGTCCCGCGAAGAACTGGTGGAAGGGGGACTCGGCATCGAGCTTCGGCTCGGGCGGGACGGGGGCTGATTGTCGAATCAGAGGGATGCTTCTGGCGCCGAGCCGGGCCTCGAGTGGTTCGCGCCGCGGCAGCGCCCGTGCGTTCTGTTGAAACACAAGCAGGACGCTTTCGTTCGGTTCGAGCGTCAGCGTCAGCTCCGTCTGCGCGCCCGACCGCTGGTGCGACACGGCAGTGATTTCGTTTCGCATGGCGTCCCAGCATTCCGGCTCCCCTGCGGCGGTGATCTGGAGCCTGAACGTGCGCGGCGGACCGGCATGGTTCTGGTTGGCGATGAAGAAGACGTCGCGTCCGGATCGCACCCGGTGCAGGACATGCAGCCAATGGTCGGTTTCACCTTCGACCACTTCGAGGGTCGGGCGCACCTGCGCCTCGCGCCCCAGAACCTGCTGAAGCTGCTCGGGAGTCGGCTCGAGGGGCAGGAAAAAGGAGCGCCCGCCATGTGAACTTGTGCGGCAAACGCCCAAGCCCGGCTTGGGGCTTCCCCAAATCGCCTGGCGCAACGCCGCCATGTCAGCTTCGTTCTTGCCGATTGTGGCGGACTTGGAGGGCAGGACGCCGTAGCCCGCCACGACCCCTCCGGCCTCGAAATACTCTCTGGCCTTTGCCAGCACGGCATAAGGCACCGCCTCGACTGCCGGGACAATCAACACCCGGTAGGACTCGGCACGCAACTTGAGCTCCGGGCCGGCCACACCGGTGTCGTTCACAAAGACCTCGTAAGGGAGCCAATCGCAATCGTACAAGGCGTCCTGCAAGCGCTCGCTGATCGTGTCAATCGGGACGCCCTGGCCGACGTGCAGGCTTTGGCCGGGCGAAAGCAACGCCACGGGACAGACATGTCGTCCGCCAGTGAGCAGGAGGCTCAGCCGGCTGGTGTAATCGGCGAAGACGCGGTAGAGCGGCCAGCGGGGTTCGAAGCCGCCGTTGTAGAAGTAGGGCGGACAATCCGTGTCGCGCGGGGCGCGCGGGTTGAACGAGTGAGGGATGAGGAAGTTGACGCCCGACACGTGCATGGCATCGGCCCACCACTTCATCTCCGGGTAGGTCAGATCCTGACCGCGCGCCCCGAAGATCTCGACCATGCTGACATCATCGGGTTTGCCGTAGGCATGGGTGATCGAGCTGCCGAGCTTGGGCGTCTGCCAGCACGGGGCGTCATACGCGGCACGCTGGCCCATCTTGAACTGGGAGAACACGGCGTCGATGCCGCCCATGCTGCTGTATTTTTGGACCCGCATGAGGTCGCCTGCGCAGAAATCCTGAAGCCGATACATGCCGGCGTGTTCCATGAAGTGGCCGATGGACTCGACGCCCCGCTCCTGGCACCAGCGGGTGATGCCGCCGTACATCGTGCGGCCCCAGGCCTCCGCGCGCGCTTCGAGAAACTGATAGCGGGCGGCCGTTTGGGCGTCGCCTGCCAGTTTGAACTTGTAGGCCACGTAGGCCTTCTTCCAATCGACGCCCAACTCGGCCAGGACGGGATTCAAGGCTGTGCCCCAGTCGCCGCGCGTTTCCGGTTCGTCGTAGAAGAAGCCGACGATCGTCTTGCCGAAGTCATCCTTGAACCGGTTGTAATGGGGCGCGTAGACGGTGTCGAGATACCACTCGACGCACTCGGCGCTCAGGCCGTCCACGCTCAGCTCACGCCCGCCGCCCTGGCCCAACCCGGGCGCGAGTCCGAAGGTGAACTTCATGACATGCCATCGGCCTTCGGGGACGGCCCAGACCAGGCGGCCCTGGTTGATGAACGGCGCCAGGTCGACCAGGCTTTCGCCGTCGATCGCGCCATCGTCGGCTGCGCGTCCGGCGATCGCGCCGATGTAGCGCTCGCCACTGTAGCCGTCGGCCTCGAACGGGCGCGGTCCGGTCACGTCGACCGCCGACGCCTCCAGTTTCTTGGCGGCGTACCGGGCGGGGACCTGTCCGCCGACACCCTGGCTGGGCCACCATTTCTCGTCGAAGATCCAGAGCTTGAGGTCGTGGCGTTTTGCGGCTTCGAGGCAAATGGCGACGTCGCGAAACCAGCCCTCTCCGAGCCAGTCGGTGTGTGGGCGCGACTCGGTGGTGAGAGAGCCGTTGCCGCCCTCGGCGACCTTGGCGACGTAGGATTCGAGCCGCTGCTGCGACTCGTCGCCGTGCAGCCAGAACAGCGGTCCGGTCAACCGCCGCGCCTCCATCGGCAGCTCGCGGAATTGCCGTTCGAGCACAGCCCACGATGGTTCTCCCGCGCGCGATGGCGTGAGCGACACGAGTCCCAATGCGAGGAGAGGGGCCAAGGAGAGGGTCATTGTCATAGTCACAGATGCGTTTCGTGACAGTGAATCGCATGGAGCCGATGAATGCAAGGCACACGCATCCGACAGGCACACGCATCCGCTTGCCCGGCTGACCGCGCCTGGCGTGGAATCAGGAATGGCCTGTGCCGGACGGCGCGAGGAGGTGGAGGCATCGGGGTCGGATGCACAGGTGGGCCGGGGTGAAGCCTGCCATGTCGCCGTCGATGTGGATTGTTTCGGGCGTCTCGGTTTCGAGCACGAGTTGGGTGCCTCGGAAGTAGCGGGCGCGCGGGTGTCGGACGAACGAACCGCCCAGCAGCTTTGGGAAATGCCAGGCGATGGCCAGTCGCGGCATCGCCTCGATGAGGCAGACATCGAACAGGCCGTCGGCGCACTGGGCTCCTGGGGACAAGCGCATGATCCCGCCGCCGGCCCACTCGAGGTTTCCGGCGCAGATGTGGAGCCAACGACCGCGGAATGTGGCCTGATCCGCCCGCACCCGGACATTGGGCCGGCGACAACTGGCGAGGGCGCGCAGGAACCCGACCGAATAGCACCAGCGGGGTCCGAACCAGCGTTTGATGGCGGGCGTCGTTTGCCTGAGGACTTCGCCGGCGAAGCCGAGGCAGACAAAGGACAGGGCGTGGCGGACAGGGGTGGATGGATTCTGCGAGCACCTGACTTCGATGGCGTCGATTGTCCGGGTTTGGCCGTTGGGGATGAGATCGATCGCCGCGGTCAGGGTGCGAATCCCCAGTTGGCTGGCCAGGTCGTTGGCTGTGCCCAGCGGCAGGATGGCCAGGCGGGCAGGGGCACCGGCCTGCAGGAGGCCGCTGGCCACCTCGGACACCGTCCCGTCGCCCCCGACGGCGACCAGGACGTCGGCGTCCGCAGCCGCCCGGCGCGCCAAATCGACTCCGTCATGGGCTGTCGGTGGGACGAACTCCGCGCCGGCGAGACCGCGCCGCCACAGCTCGGTCCGGGCGGTTTGCCATCGTGCCGGGGTGCGGCCGGCGGCGGCGGCGGGGTTGATGACGTAGGCGAGGCGCGTGTTCAATAGACCTTCCGCAGGTGGGATGGAAGGATATTGAGCTCGGACCGGTATTTGGCGACTGTGCGGCGCGCGATGATGATGCCGGAGGCGCCGAGGCGCCTGACGATTTCCTCGTCGGACAGCGGTTTGGCGCGGTCTTCCTGTCCGATCATGTTGGCGATGATGCCTTTGACACTGGCGTTGGACATGCCCTCCCCATTGGTTGTCGGGATGCCCGCTGTGAAGAAGTACTTCATCTCGAAGACGCCCTGGGGTGTGTCCATGTACTTGCCCGAGACGGCGCGGCTGACGGTGGTTTCGTGCACGCCGACGGCCTCGGCCACCTGGGCCATGGTCATTGGGCGCAGGTGCGCGACGCCCTGGTCCATGAACTCGCGCTGCCGGCCGACGATTTCGCGGGCGATATTCGAGATGGTGTGCTGTCTCTGGTGGAGGCTCTTGATGAGGAATTTCCCGGCGCGGATCTTTTCGCGGATGTAGTCGCGAACCTCCGGCGTGCTTTGGGGCTGGGCCATGAGATCCTTGTAGGTGTTGCTGATGCGCAGGTGGGGGACGGCCTCGTTGTTGAGCGAGACGGAGTAGCCGTCGGCCGACCTTTGGACGAAGATCTCGGGCACGACGTAGAGGTGGTCGTCGGGCATGAAATCGCGGCCCGGGCGCGGTTCGAGATGGCTGATGCGTTCGCTCGCCTGCTGGACTTCGTCGGTCGTCTTGCCCAGGGCGCGTGCGATATCAGGGAAGCGGCGGCGGCCCAAAGCCTCCATGTGCTTGTCGACAATGGCGTACTCGAGCGAGGCGACGCGGCCTGCGCGCTCGAGTTGCAGGAGCAGGCACTCCCGCAAGTCGCGGGCGCCGACGCCGGGCGGATGGAACGACTGCACCACCTTGAGGACCTGGGCGATTCGATCGATGGGCGTATTGGTGGAGAAGGCGAGCTCATCGAGGCTGGCCCGCAGGTAGCCGGCGTCGTCAATATTGCCGATGATCATCTCGGCCACCGAACGGTCGTCGTCGGTCAAATCCGAGAGGCGCACCTGTTCGAGCAACTGCTCCTGGAGCGAGGTGCCGGCGACCAGCGAGTCGAACATGTACTGGCGCCGTTCCTCCTCGTCTTCGCGGGCGCGCAGGGGCGAGTTGGCCTGGACGATGGAATCGCGCCACTCCTGATCGACCTGGGCAAGGCGCTCGAACTCGGCCTGAAAGTCGTCCACGACACCCGGACTCCGGTCGGTCGCCGGATCGTAGGTGACGTCGGATGGGGGTTCGGCGGGATCGGCGGGATCCGAGAGCGGGGCGCCATCGAGTTCGCGTTTTTCCTGCTGGGTGATTTCGCTGGTGGAGAGTTCTTCGAGGACTGGGTTCTGCTGCAATTCCTGCTCGACGAGCGCCTTGAGTTCGAGCATCGGGGCCTGCAGGAGCGCCAGCGATTGCTGGAGCTGTGGCGCCAACACCTGTTGGAGCGCCATCTTCTGGGTCAGATGCAGGCCCTGCGCCATGCCGCGCATCTTAGGGCGCGGCCCCAAATCCACAAGCGCGATCTCAAAGCCGCACTTGCCGCGGGCAAATGCTTTGCCTCGCCGGCCCGGCCGCCGTATCGTCCGGGGCGTGGCGGCGCATTTCACCATTCTGGGCAGCGGGTCGGCCGGCAACTGCGCCTACCTCGAAACCGAGGAGACGCGGCTGCTGATCGACGCGGGCTTGAGCGCCCGGCAAATCCGCCAGCGACTGGCCGGGATAGAACGTTCGCCGGAGACGCTGCAAGGGATTCTGATCACACACGAGCACATGGATCACATCCAGGGGCTGGCGGTGTTGTGCTCGAAACTTCACGTGCCGGTCTACTGCAACCGGCTGACGAAAGACGCGATCGAGCACGCCTTGGAGCGGCCTGTGAATTGCCGTCTGTTTGGCACAGGCGACAGTTTCGAGATCGGCGACGTAGGCGTCGAGACCTTCCCGGTCCCTCATGACGCGCAGGATCCGGTCGGGTTCCTGCTGCGTCTCGATGGCGGGAACATCGGTTTTCTCACCGATCTGGGACACGCGACCCGGCTGGTTGTCGAGCGTGTGCGTCCGGCCAACGTGCTGGTTCTCGAGACCAACCACGATCTGAAGCTGCTGCAGGACGACACGCGCCGCCCCTGGAGCGTCAAGCAACGGATCCTAAGCCGGCACGGGCATCTCTCGAATGAGGCTGCCGCGGGTGTGGTCGAGCAGACCGTGACGGACGGTCTGCGCCACCTCTGTCTGGGGCATTTGAGCCGGGACTGCAACCGTCCGGATCTGGCGATCGAGGTTGTGGCCGGGCGGCTTCGGGCCCTTGGGGCGACGCACGTCCGGGTGGACTGCGCGGCGCAGGATCACGCGAGCCCGACCTTGGCGCTGTGAACGGCGGGGTGAGGCGAGGGACAAGCCGAACGGGCACAGGATCGCGCGGGGCGGTTGGCAAAAAGTGGTGAGAAATGCGGCTAGGCCGCAGCCTGTTCGGGTGTCTCGGTCGCCGCCGCCTGTCCTCCGTTGACGAGGTAGAGGGCGGCCATGCGGATGGCCAGGCCGTTGGTCACCTGTTCGAGGATCACCGAGCGTTCGCCGTCGGCCACTTCGCTGTCGACCTCGACACCGCGGTTGATGGGGCCTGGGTGCATGATGAGCACGTCGGGCTTGGTGGCGGCGAGCCGGGCCCTGTTGATGCCGAAGAGGCTGCTGTATTCGCCGAGGCTGGGGAACATGGTCTTGCGCTGGCGCTCGTGCTGGATGCGGAGCAGGTTGATGACGTCGGCATCGGCAATCGCCTCCTCGAGATCGGACGTGACCCGGCACTCCATCTGTTCGAAGGTGCGCGGGACGAGGGTGGGGGGGCCGCACAAGGTGATGTGGGCGCCCATTTTCCTCAGAGCCCAGATGTTCGAGCGGGCGACCCGGCTGTAGAGGATGTCGCCGAGGATGGTGACGCGCAGGCCCTCGATCCTCCCTTTCTTCTCGCGCATGGTGAAGATATCGAGCAGGCCCTGGGTGGGGTGCTCGTGGGCGCCGTCTCCGGCATTCACGACATGCGCGCCCAGGACGCGGGCGAGAAAGTGGGGGGCGCCGGCTGCGCCATGACGGATGATGATGAAATCCGCGTTGAGGGCTTCGAGGTTGCGGGCGGTGTCCTTGAGCGTTTCACCCTTCTTGAGCGAGGAGGCCTCGGCGGTAAAATTGATGACGTCGGCGCTGAGGCGCTGGGCCGCGAGTTCGAAGCTGATGCGGGTGCGAGTCGAGGGTTCGATGAAGAGATTGACCACGGTTTTGCCGCGCAGGGCCGGGACCTTCTTGATGGTGCGCTCGCCGACGGCTTTGAAGGCGCGGGCCGTGTCGAGGACGGCGGTGATTTCTTCGACGGAGAGGGACTGGAGATCGAGCAAGTCTTTGCGGGTCCAGAGCATGCCGGCATTGAGCTACCTTCGGGCGGCTTTTTCAAGGACGACTTGTGACGCCGCGAGGGTGTCGGCCAGGCGGACGTCGACCCGATCCGTCGGGCCTGTGGGGATCCGTTTGCCGACGAAGTCGGCTTCGATGGGCAGTTCGCGGTGTCCGCGGTCAATCAGGACCGCCAACTGGATGCGCCGGGGGCGTCCGAGATCGGTGAGGGCGTCCATGGCCGCGCGTGTGGTGCGGCCGCTGAAGAGCACGTCGTCGACGAGAATGACCGTCTTGCCCGTGACGTCGAATCCGATCGCGGTGGGATACACCTGCGGAGCCAGCCGCTGATCGAGGTCGTCCCGGTGCATGCTGATGTCGAGTTGACCCACCGGCACCGGGGCGCCCCACAACCGCTCGAGGTGTTGCGCCAGGTGCCGCGCGAGCCAGACACCCCCCGTCTGGATGCCGACCAACACGACTCGGGCGTCGCTTTCGGTGCGCGATTCGATGGCGCGGGCAACCCGGCGCACAGCCAGATCGATGGCTCGGGAATCCATGACGACACGGTTCTTAGGAGAGCGGGTAGGCATAGCGGAAACGAAAGGCGATGAGAGGACGCGACAGCGGGCCAATGAAGAATGATTGAGAGAATCTCCTCGACACCAGGTGAAAAAGAAGGGAATCGGCGCCGCACCGCGAACCTTCAGCGCGCGCGGCACCTGTCAGGACTCCCGATCATGACAGGCCGGCTCATGGCTTTGATGCCGGCGCCGCCATGGGCCGCGGTGATGAACGCTCCAATCCGTCAACGCGCGATCGAGGCCGATGTCATAGCCCGCTTTTTCGGACTCGATCCATTTGTGCCTGAGGATCTCATCACGTTCCGCCAGGAAATCCTGGTAGAGCGTCGATTTGTTCCTGAGCGATTCGTCGATGGCTGTCATCACTACTGCGTACATCAAACGAAATAATACACGGTCTGCTCCGTTTCGATTCGAGCGGGTAATCTAGCAGCGTTCTGGCGGGAGGCAACCATAATCTCCCCAAAATCTCCCCGTCGTCTCCCCATATGTCGCGTGATTTCAACGACACCGGGGAGGGTGGCCTTGCTTTCATGTGCGTTTTCCCCTTTTATCGGCCGATGTCTTGGCTGCGTTCGACGGCTCGAGTCTGGCTGCCGGTGCTGATCTGGGCCGCCCTGATTTTCACCGGCTCAGGCGATCTGTTGTCGGAAGGCCGGACCTCGCGCTTCATTGGCCCGGTCCTGCGCTGGTTCAAGCCGGATTTGAGCGACGCGACCGTGCGGCGGATCCAGGTCGTCGTCCGCAAAGGCGGGCATCTGACCGAATACGCAATCCTGGCGTTGTTGTGCTTTCGGGCCCTGAGCCGCAGCGGCGGCTTGTTTTCTCCGGCGTGGTCATGGCGTGCAGCGTGGCTGACTCTCGGCTTCTGCGCCCTGTACGCAACCGGGGACGAGATTCGGCAGTCGTTTGTCCCGTCCCGCTACGGATCCCCGCTGGATGTGCTGATCGATGTCGTGGGTGCGGCGATCGGACTTGCCCTGGTCTGGTTGTTCGCGCGGTGGCGCGGGCGCGGTCCGTCGGTCGAGCAACCCGGGTGCTGCGGCTGGCGCTGTGCGCCCAGTCGCGCTCCCGCCGACAACTCGTGAATTGCGCTCCCGACCGACCTCAGGTCGGGTGCCGGACAAGATAGTCACCATTAGGCGACGAGCCGGATACGCAACTGATCGGTTTGGTTGCGCCGGTCCCAATACTGGTCGAAGCGATCGTCGAGCAGTGCGCAGCGCAGGATCGCCACGTT
>JAKLFY010000161.1 GCA_022710935.1 Verrucomicrobiota bacterium | reverse complement strand
CTCAGGTCGTCATCGAGGTGTTTCGCAGACAGGATGGCCTGTTCATTCATCCGCTCAAGGTGTGGCAGCGGCAGACGCCCACTCTCTACCTGTTCCATCGCCTGGCGGGCGAGGAATTCGAGCCGGTCACAAGCAGCGCGACGATCACGGACATTCTGGCGACGGTGCCCAAACCGTGGCTCGAGTTCAGCATCCATCGACCGGGCATCTGGGTGCGGACCTTTCAGCAGGCGCAGCAGACCGTCAGCGCGTTGCGGGCGGGAGAACCGGTGGCCGAGCGGGCTGCCGAGCTGTTCGAGCGGCTCTTGAAAATGGTGGTGACGGGCGAGGCACGATTCCAATCGCTGGCCCGGCAGTACTTCGACCTCGAGATGCTGGTCGAGATCATGCAGCGCATGATCGGCACCGGCCAGATCGGCGGCAAGTCCCTCGGCATGTTGCTCGCCCGGGCCATCCTCAAACGGGCCGACCCGCGCTGGGCGGAGCGGCTGGAAAGCCACGACTCGTTCTATGTGGGGTCCGATGTCTTCTACACCTACCTCGTTCAGAACGGATGCTGGTGGTTGCGGCGCAGACAAAAGGACTTCAGCCTCTTCTTGCGGCGGGCCGCCGAAGCCCGGGACCGAATCCTCGAGGGGGCCTTTCCCGCGTACATTCAGGACCAGTTCCGCGAGATGCTCGAGTACTTCGGCCAGTCGCCCCTGATTGTCCGCTCGAGCAGCCTTCTCGAAGACAATTACGGCAATGCCTTCTCCGGCAAGTACCAGAGCGTCTTCTGTGTCAACCAGGGCTCGCCCCAGGAACGCCTCGAGGCCTTCATGAACGCGGTCCGCACTGTCTACGCCAGCACGATGAGCGAGGACGGCCTCCACTACCGCCACCACCACGGCCTCCTCGACCGCGACGAGCAAATGGCCCTGCTCATCCAACGGGTCTCCGGCGAGATGTATGGCGAGTTCTTCTTCCCCCATATCGCCGGGGTCGGCTTTTCTTTCAACCCCTTCGTCTGGCACCAGGACATCGATCCCCAGGCCGGCATGCTCCGCCTCGTGTTCGGTCTGGGCACCCGGGCCGTGGACCGCGCCGACGATGACTACACGCGCCTGGTCGCCTTGAACGCCCCGCTCAAACACCCCGACGCCCGCCCGGACGAATGGCGCGCGTTCGCCCAGCGCCGGGTCGATGTCCTCGACCTCGCCGCCAACCGGCTCCTGAGCCGCGATTTCGACGCCGTGGCGGACTGTTTCCCGCCGGAACTCATCGACCTCTTTGCCACACGCGATGACGGGCCGGTGTCGGGAGCATCCTCGGGCCGCGCGCGCCGCGGATTCGCCGGCGCGCTCTCCTTCGATCAGCTCCTGCGCCAGACGGACTTCGTCGCGACCATGCGCGCCCTGTGCCAGACCTTGCAGCACGCCTACGACTACCCCGTGGACCTCGAATTCACCGCCAATTTCGCCCCCGACGGCCGGTTCCGGATCAACCTCGTCCAGTGCCGCCCGTTCCAGGTCAAGATCGGTGGCGAAGGCAGCCGCGCCAAACTGCCCGAGACGATCCCGTCGGACCGGATCGTCCTGCAATCGCGCGGTCCGATCGTCGGACACAGTCTGGCGACGACGATCGATCGCCTGATCTACGTGGTGCCGTCCGTCTACAGCCGCCTGGGCATGAGCCAGCGCTATTCGGTGGCGCGCACCATCGGACGCCTGACCCACCTCGAACCCTCGCGCGACTCGAAGACGACCATGCTCATCGGCCCCGGGCGCTGGGGCACATCCACCCCCTCCCTCGGCGTCCCGGTCGAGTTCGCCGAAATCAGCAAGGTCGCCGTCATCTGCGAACTGGCCGTGATGCACGCCGGCCTCATTCCCGACGTCTCGCTCGGCACCCATTTCTTCAACGACCTTGTCGAAATGGACATGCTCTACCTCGCCGCGACGCCCGACCGCGAGGGACACCGGCTCAACGAACCCGTGATCCTCGCCCAGCCCAACCAACTCGCTCGCTTGCTCCCCGCCGCCGCCGCCCTGGCTGATGGATTGCGGGTGATCGATGCCGCCGACGCACCCGATCAGCCGAAGCTTCTGCTCAACGTGGATTCGATGGCGCAGCGGGCGATCTGTTACTACGATGTCTGACACCGATACGTCACGCCGCCCCTGTTCCGTGTTGCGCCGCGCGCCTGGGTGTGCGACAAGCCGGAGAATATCGTTATGGAATTCGCATCCTCGAATCGCCCCGGGCGCCATCACCCGCCCAGCCGTCTCCCCGCGGGCAACGCCCTCCCTGCGCGTGCGCCGAAGCTCCGTCTCCGAACCGGGTGTCTTCTCCTGACGGGCGCACTCCTGACCCTGCCGCTCGGATCGGCCCAATCGCCCGATCCGGACAGCCGGAAGTTGGCCGACGAGGTTGGCCGGCTTGGTTACCTGTTGTTCGCTGCGCGCACCGCACAGGGCGACTACGACCTCTTCCTCTCGCGTCCCGATGGAACGGCCCGACGCAATCTGACCGGCACACCCGAGTGGAGCGAGTTCGGCGGACGCTTTTCCCCGGACGGACGACGCATGCTCTACCGCAGGCAGACGAAAGGGCCGGACGTCGCGCCCGGAGAGGGGATCAATCATGACGTCTGGGGCGCCCAGGGCAGCCTGGTGCTGGCCGAGGCCGACGGCTCGAATCCCCAGGTCTGGGGAACCGAAAGCGAGTGGCCCTGGGCAAGCTGGAGCCCGGATGGCACCCGGTTGGCCTGTCTCTACCGGCGCCAGGGCCGGATCCGGATCATCGACATCCTCACCCGCCAGACGCTCAAGGAACTCCCGCGGCAGGGCATCTTCCAGCAGATGTACTGGTCGCCCGACGGCAAGCGGCTGTGCGGCACCGCCAATTTCAGCGGCCAGGACTGGAACATTGTCTCGATCGAACTCGAGACCGGCAAAGCGACGCAAGTCTCGCGCGGACTCAATTGCACGGCGGACTGGTTCCAGGGCGATCCGCTGCGCCTCATCTACTCACACCGTCTGCCCGGCCTGGCCACCAGTTACGGCTGGACCATGCTGATGGAGGGCACGGCGGACGGGAGCGAGCGCAACCTCCTCTACGGCGAACGCGGCCGGCACGTCTATTTCGGCTGCACCTCGCCCGACAGCCGCTACCTGATCTTCTCCGTCCCGCAAACCGACGGGGGAACCGATGCCCTGATGGCCATCATCCGGCGCGCGGACGCGCCCATCATCGTTCCCGACGACTACAAGGAACTGCAGGCCCTCTGCCCGGGCGCGCGCTCGGGCCCGGTCTTCCGACTCCCGTTCGCCGGATTCGAGCCGCACTGGGGCGATCCTGAGATCAGGCCGTGACATGGACGCCGGGGATCCAGGCCCGCTGCGCGGGATCGCAACAATCGCGCTGGCCGCCCTCAGCGTTTGGTGGCTGGCGCAGCGGGGCCAGACCGGCGCCGACGAACGGATCGGGAAGCTGGGCCGGCTCGAAGTCACGGCGCGGCTGCTCGAACGGCCGGACTCGTTTCCCGACCTGGGCGCGTACCGTTACACCTACGTCCTGCCCTACCAGGTGATCGAGGTCCACCGGCCCGGCCCGGAGGGCGGGTGCCGTGTCGCCCCGGGCGATCCCATCTTCGTCGGCCACTACAAACCGTGGCTGCCGCGCTCGGCGATCCGGGACAGCGACTGGGGCGATGCGCCCCTGGGCGGCAGGCTCGATCGTTTCGTCGCGGGCGAATCGCATCGCATGGCGCTGGATTACGCGCTCGAAGACCTCGCCCCGAGCGGCGCGCTCGATTACTGCTTTCCGCCGTCGACCAACCGGTTCTTCGCGGTCTGGACCAACCCGACGGGTTTTTGAGGCGCGGGCATGGTCTTCACCACCCCCATCTTCCTCTTCTACTTCCTGCCGCTGTTCCTCCTCATCTACTTCAATCTGCCCTATCGCTGGCGCAACTGCTGGATCACCCTGGCCAGCTATGTGTTTTACGGATGGTGGGAGCCGTGGTTCGTCACGCTCATGGCCTTCACCACCGTCGCGGACTTCATCTGGGGACACGTCATCACGCGCCCGGGTGCAACGCGAGTTCAGCAACGCGCGGCCGTGACGGCCTGCGTGGTCACCAACTTGTGCCTGCTCGGGTTCTTCAAGTACTTCATGTTCGCCGCCGAGACTTTCAACGCCCTCCGCGAGACCTTCGGCGCCGAGCCGGTTCGCATCCTGCGCGTCACCCTGCCCATCGGCATCTCGTTCTACACGTTCCACTCCCTGACTTACATCATCGACCTCTACCGCGGCCATGCAACCCCAGCCCGCTCGTTCACGGATTTCTCCGCCTTTGTCGCCCTGTTTCCCGATCTGGTCGCCGGACCGATCATCCGCTACAAAACACTCGCCGCCCAGTTGACGCTCCGCCAACACACCGTCGAGCGCTTCGCAAGCGGCATCGCCATCTTCTGCCTCGGCTTCGCAAAGAAGATCCTCCTGGCCAACCCGTGCGGCCAGGTTGCCGACGCCGTCTTCAACGCCGCGGCTCCGCCGGCCCTCGATGCCTGGATGGGCGTGCTCGCCTATGCCTTCCAAATCTACTTCGATTTCTGCGGCTACTCGGACATGGCCGTCGGGCTCGGACGCATGCTCGGGTTCGATTTCCTCAAGAACTTCGACGCCCCGTACCGCTCGGAGAGCATGACCGAGGTCTGGCGGCGCTGGCACATCTCGCTCTCGAGCGTCCTGCGCGACTATCTCTATTATCCACTGGGCGGCAACCGCAAAGGGCCGGCTCGCACCTATGTGAATCTCGCCGTCGTCATGCTCCTGGGCGGGCTCTGGCATGGCGCCAAATGGAACTTCATCGCCTGGGGCGCATTTCACGGCCTGTGGCTCGCATTCGAACGGTGGCGCGGCAAGCGCAGCGCCTACCACGCCTGGCCGCGCCCGGCGCGGATCGGCCTCACGTTCCTCCTCATGCTCTTCTCGTGGGTGCTGTTTCGCGCGGACAACCTCGGCGCCGCGCGGGATTACTTTGCCGCCATGTTCGGCCTCGGCCCGGCTCCCGGCGCCTCGATCCTGCTCGCGGCGGAGCTGTACCGCCCGTTTCCGCTCCTGATCATGGCCATCTGCGCCCTGCTCGTCGTTCAGCCGGTGCAGGCCCATGACTGGTCGCTCGAGCCGCTGACCTTCGCCCGCGCATCGCTGCTGCTCGGGCTTCTTGCGCTCGGGGTGCTGCTCATGTTCTCCCAGGATTTCAACCCGTTCCTCTACTTCCAGTTCTGAAAAAACCATGATCGCTCCTGGATTCTGATGCGCGCGAACTCCCCAACCACCCCCCTGCTCCACCGACGCCCACAATTGGCTTTGACGGTTGTGTTTTTGGGGTTGATCGCGGCGGTGCCCGTCAGCCAGACGGCGCTCGAGTTGGTTCGAGGCCAGCGCGTCCAGTTCACCGACGTGTTCCGCGACTCTCCCACATCCGGGAACCTCCGGCGACACGAGGCCGCATTGAAGGAGAAGTCCTGGGTGCAACAGACATTCCGGCCCGTCATCCAGAGGCTCATGTTCCGCGCGTTTGGCGATGCCGGCGCCAAGGCGGTCACGGGGCGCGACGGCTGGCTCTTCTATCGTCCCGATGTCCGGTTCCTGATCGAAGGCAGCCGCCCGGACACCGGAGACGCCGCCTCGCGCTGGGTGCAGCCCGCGCCGCCCGCCGCGCAGTGGGAGAGCGTTGCGCGCGCCATCCGGCGGTTCGACGAACAACTCGAACAGCGCGGCATCCAGTTGCTGATCGTTCCCGTGCCGGGCAAACCGAGCGTCCACGCCGAACAACTCACGGCCCGAGCCGGGGCCGGCAGGACCGGCTTTGCGTCGCCGACCCGCGAGCTGATTGCCGAACTCGAACGACACGGGGTGGCCGCGGTCGACTTGCTGCCCGTGTTCGAGAGGGCGCGATCGAGCGTGCCGTCGGGAAAGCTGTACCTGGCGCACGACACGCACTGGACACCCCACGGCGCGCGCCTGGCCGCCGAAGCCGTGGCCGCGCGACTGCGGAATCTGGGTTGGGCGCCGCAGGCAACGACTGCATTTACACTGCGCAAGGCCGCCGTCGATCGCCGGGGCGACATCCTCGAAATGATGCAGATCCCGGGCCTGCGCGACACGTTCGCCCCGCAGCGGATCGAATGCGACCAGGTGCTCGATCCCGCCCTTGGCCCGCTCGTCCCCGGCCCTTCCGAGCGACCGGGCACGTATCGGCACCCGATTCATCAATCGCCTCTGCTTGTGCTTGGCGACAGCTTTTCCCGGATTTATCAGCTCCCCGAACCGCGATCCCTGGGCACGGCGGTTGTCGGCACGGAATCCCCCGATCCCGAGACCGGCGAGCGGCGGTTGTCCAAGCGCCTGCTGCCGGGGTCAGCCGGATTCGTCTCGCATCTGGCGCACGCCCTGCAAGCGCCGGTGGACGCCATTGTCAGCGACGGCGGGGCGTCGACCGACGTCCGACGCAAGCTCAGCACCAACCCGGAGATTCTCGAAGGCAAGCGCGTGGTCATCTGGCAATTCGTCGAGCGCGACATCGCGCTGGGCCGGGCCGGGTGGGCCGATGTGCCGCTGCCGGTCGAGTTGGGAAAGTGATTCATGATGAACCATCGACTCGATTTCGCCCTGTTCGGCCTGTACCTGCTGTTCAACATCGGACTTGGGCTCTGGGTGGCGAGGCGCAAGACAGCCGGCACGCGCGGCTACTTTCTGGCCGGCGAAGGCCTTCCCTGGTACACCATCGGCGGCTCGATCATCGCATCAAACATCAGCACCGAGCATTTCATTGGCATGATCGGTGTGGCGTATGCGGTCGGTTTCGTCGTCGCCCAGTGGGAATGGGGCAACTGGTTCACGTTCAGCGCCCTGATCTGGGTCTTCCTGCCCTACTACATCCGGGGCGGGCTCTACACCATGCCCGAGTTCCTCGAACGCCGCTACAACGCCGCCTGCCGCTACCTCTTCGCCGTCTGTTCGCTCGTGCTCTGGATCATCGCCCAGATGGCCGTGGTCATGCTCGCCGGAGGCAAGGCCATGAAGGGCATGTTCGGCATCGACGAGACCACGACCATCGTGTGCCTGGCAATCCTGGCCGGCAGTTACACGATCTATGGCGGCCTGATCTCCGTGGCATGGACCGATTTCCTCCAGTTCGTCGTCATGATGCTCGGCGGCCTGGTGGTGACCGTCCTCGGCCTGCACCAGGTCGGCGGCTTGGGCGAACTGATGCACGCCGCGCCCGAGAAGTTCAAGATCATCTACCCCATCACGGACAAGGACTACCCGTGGTTCGGCGTCTGGACGTTGTTCATCTCGATCGGGATCTGGTACAACTGCTCGAATCAATTCATCGTCCAGCGCTGCCTGGGTGCCCGCAGCGAATGGGACGCCCGCATGGGAGTCGTCTTCGCCGGGTTCATGAAGATCCTCCTGCCGCTGCTGGTCGTCGTCCCCGGGATCGTCGCCTTCAGACTCTACCCAGGCCTCCCGGACAAGGACCAGGCCTTCCCGACCCTGGTCCGCGAACTCGTCCCGGTCGGACTCAGCGGCATTGTCATGGCCGGTCTGGCCAGCGGCATGCTCTCCCACATCAGTTCCGTCCTCAACTCGTGCAGCACCGTGTTCACCATGGATCTCTACCGCCCTTTGCTCGGACGCGAACGTTCCGAAGGCCACCTCGTCCTGGTCGGACGCACCAGCGCCTTTGTCATCCTGGCGGTGGCGACCGGACTCGCCCTCTGGTTCACCCGCCGGCAACTGGGCGTGTTCGACCTGATCCAGAACATCGGGGCCTGGGTGGCCGCGCCCATCGCCGCCATCTTCCTCCTTGGCGTCCTGTGGAAATGCGCCAATGCCACCGCCGCAACCGCCGTCCTGGTGCTCGCCTTCCCCTACACGTGGCTGGTCGAGTCCGTCCTCTTCAAGCGGGTCACCTGGCTGCAGCCCTTCGATAATTGGCTGAACCGCACCTTTGTCGTCTGGGCGACCTGCATGGCGCTCACCGTCATCATCTCTCTCCTCACGCGCCCGCCCGACCCGGACCGCATCCGCGGCATGATCTGGTCCTGGGACTACGCGCGCCTGCCCGAGGCGGAACAGACGCGCAATCGCGGCGTGCGCAATCTCTTCCTCTGGTGGTGCCTGTTCGTCGGCACAATGGCCGTCCTCTACGCCTACGTCATCTGGTTCCAATTCTGGGGCCCGGCCAGATGAAGGTGGCCGATCTGTTGATGCCGACTGTCGAGCGGATAGAGGCAACTTGCGCCAGGTGCGTCCCAGGTCGCCAGACAGCGATCAACATCCGGACAGTCGAGCACGTTGGAATCGTTCAGGTACCGGATCAGAGCCTGCTGTGTATTAGTCGCAATCGCGCTCGGCTTCGCGACTTCATCCCCCTGCAATTTCCTGTGTGACTTTCCCCTGCCCTTGCGGTCCAATCCTCTGTGCAGTCTGCGTTGGCCATGTCGGACCTTGTCGAAGCCAAGCCGTCGCCGGTCCCCGCCCAGTCCGCGTGGGAGAGCACCGGTTTTGGGGCGATCTACGCCGCCCATTCGCAGGCCATTTACTACCTCGCACTCAGGCTGCTGGGTGACCCGACCCAAGCGGAGGACGCGGCCCACGACGTCTTCTTGAAGGCCTATCGTCACTATGACCGATTCCGGGGCGACTCCGCCGTGCGCACCTGGCTCTACCGCATCACGATCAATCACTGCCGCAACCTCCAGCAGTCCTGGCACGCCCGCACCATGGTCAGCCAGCCCGACGCGACCTTCTGGGACCAGGCGCCGGGCGCCGTTGAAAGCCCGCTTCACATTCTCGAAACCAAGGAACTGGGCCAGCGCATCCAGACCACGCTCGACGCCCTGCCCGACGAGTATCGGCTCCTCCTGCTCCTGGTCGCCGACGAACAGCTCAGCTACAGCGAAGTCGCACACCTCACCGGCCAGACCGCCGACGCCGTCCGCGGCAAATTGCACCGGGCGCGCAAGGCCTTCGCAACCGCATTCTCCAAAACCGCATGAGGGCGCTATGGAACCGCCACCTCCAACCCCCCGCCGCACCCGCCAGGAACAGACCGTCGAGCAGCATCACACCCTGCGTTCCGATCAGACCGCACTCGAGTTCTCGAACGCCGAGGAAATGATTCGTTTCGACGCCGCCCAGACGCCCCCACCGCCAGCACTCGGCGCGCGCGTCCAGGATTCCGTCAACCGCGAACCCCGCGTCAAGCGCTCCTGGTGGATGCGCCTCCTCGGGCGATAGACAGGCGTGCGGCGCGCGGAACCGGCTCGACGCCGGCCTTCGGCTGGCGCGCAGACTCCGTTGCAGCCGCATGGCGCATCCAGGACGCGCCAACGCAGCCGGATCAGTTGCCTCTTGCCTGAAAATCGACCCGCGGAGGGCAAAAACGGGTTGACGACTGGAAATCGAGTCCGTATTGATTTCCTAGTGTCTGTAAACTGACCTTCGTCCGAAGGGCTCTGCTTATTCGGGGTCGCAACACGAAGAGTGAAACCAAGCGCAATATGAACATGAAACCACACAACGACGCTCCATCCATCCGCCCCCAAGGCGCCGTCCGATCCCTCCCGACCACGCTCCTGCTCACGCTCCTGCTCCTGTGCGCCTGGATCCTGCCGACCAGCCAGGCCGCAGCGCCCATCTTCGCCGACGATTTCGAGGGTCACGAGGCGGCGGCGACGAGTCTGGCCGACGTGTCGGACGCCGATCCGACGCATCCCAACATGCGGGTCATCGAT
>JAKLFY010000160.1 GCA_022710935.1 Verrucomicrobiota bacterium | reverse complement strand
ATCATAACAGCACGATTTCTGGCTCCCGGCGCAAATCGACCGCCTATCCCTTTCCTTCCGCACCTATCCCCATCAAGCGCCATGCACGGCTGCGCCCTCGGGGACAGACTCTAGAAAGCGAGCATTTGGCTGCCCTGGTCGAACGTGATCGCCGCAAAGCTCCACGCTTCCGTGCTCACAGGCGCCGGGGTGTCGGGCACCAGGCCGCTGCCGGTGAAAGCCGTGAATCGGAACGGCCCGTTGCGCGTATCGAAACCGAAGCCGCGGTCGTAACCGCCGTTGTCGTGCCCCATGATCTTCCGCGGGCCGGGCACGAGCGAAGACGCCTTCACCCACGCCCCCATGGTGAGCTGCGGCAAATCGCCGGGATTGATGCTGATCGGTGCGATCAATCGCTGGGTCCCGCCAAAAACGTAAGCGCCGCCCTCGATCCCGCCCGCCGCCTGGTACACCGGCGCCGCTCCCGCGGGAACGATCAGATCGCTGCCCTTGCCATTGGCGTTCCGCAGCGGATTCGCCGGATCGTCGAAGGGATAGAACGCGATGAGCGGGGACTCGTACGGCACGAAGGCCGCCAGGTCGAGCAGCGTATGGCGATCCGAGGTCGAGTTCGAGATCAGATCGAGCGTGCTCTCGAACTGTCCCTCCTGGCCCTCCGGATCGAACGTCACCTTCATCGTGGCCGAGGCGCCCGGACCGACGGTGCCGGGCAGATCGGACAATGCGTACCGGGCCGCATTGCGCCCGGTGATTCGCGCTTCGGTAATCGCCAGCGGCTGCGTTTGGCCCGTGTTACGAAGCTCCACCGACGCGATGGCCGGGCCGGGCAAGGGCATCGGGGTGGCGAAAACCCGCTCGGGCGACGCCACCAGGACCGGGTCGGGCCGGAACGGGAGCAGCGCCTCCTTGCCCAGATCGCGCACCGACTTGACCAGGGCGGCATCGGTCCGGCCTCCGAGAAAGAACACGTTGTCGATTGGCCCGACCCAACCCTCGCCGCCCCCCGGAGCAATGGCGCCGATGGCGGCCGTGGCGGCGCCACTACCCATCGGCGCGGCGTGGACAATCGCCTGCGGCTCGTCATCGGTCGTGGCGACATCGAGATCGACATAGAGTGTGACTTGCTGGCTGGGCTGGTCATAAACGGCGGCCAAGAAGGTCCAGGAATCCGGTCCAGACGGTTCCGGCGCCGGATCGCCCTGGCTGGGGCCGTGGTTGTTCGTGCCCGTGAATGCGACGTAGCGGTACGTGCCGTTGGGCATCGGCCCGCCGGCCACGGTCGTCCGGTTGTCCAAGCCGATCACGCGGTCCCAGCCGCCGTTGTCGTGTCCGATGACCTTGTACAGGCCCGAGCTGATCGCGGTGGTCCTCACCCATGCGCCCATGGTCAGGACCGGGATCTGGTCTGGATTGATGTTGAGCGGCACGACCCAGCGCTGGCCCCCGTCAAACTCGTAGCCCCCGCCCGCCACGCCCCCGGCGGGATTGTAAGTCGGATCAAAGCCCGCACCGGCGCTCTGCAGTGTCCGGTTGTTGCCTGAATCGTCTTTCTGCGGCTGGGCCTCGTCGTCGAACGAGTAGAACCCGAGCAGCGCGGTGCCGGTGACTCGGACGCCGACATCGAGCTCGATCACCTGCGTGCTGGCGTCGTTGCTCTCGATCCGCGCCGACGCGGCGAAGCCCCCCACCTGACCCTGACGATCGAAGGTGAACTCGATGACGCCGGTCGCCCCGGGCGCCAGGGACGTTGGAAAACTCTTCACACTATAGCTGGCGAGGTCAGGTCCGCTGAGCGTGATGCCCTGGATCTCGAGCGTGTCGAACAGACCGGCGTTCCGAATCTCGAAGGCGAGCGTCTGCACCGGCGGCAGTTGCGCCAGGTCCTGCAAGTTGGGCACCGCGGTGAACACAAGGTCCGGGTCGTCGCCCACCTGGGCGCTGATATCCAGAGCAAGCAGCGGTTGACTCGGGTCGTTGCTCTCGATCTCCAACATCGCCGTGAACGCCCCCACCAGCCCCTGGGAATCAAGCGTGAATCGGATCTCGCCGGACGCGCCCGGGGCCAGACTCGACGGAAACCCGACCACCTGATAGCGGGCGGCGTCGGCCCCGGCCACCTTGACGCTCGAGAGCGTGAGGGTCTGCGCCGCTCCGACGTTCCTGATCCCATAAGCGAAGGACAACACCGGCGGCGACTTGGGCAGGTTGCGCAATTGCGGCTCGCTGGTCAGACGCAGGTCAGGGTCTTCGGCGCCGCTGCCGAGGATCGCCCCCTTCCCGCCATCCCGTATGGCCACCAACTGTTCATAGGTGAGGACCTCGTCGTAGAAGAACACGTTGTCGATCGCCCCCTGCCACCCTTCGTCGGCGTTGTCCGGACGGAGTCCACCGATGGCGACCGTAATCTGGCCGTCGCCAAATGCCGCGGGACTCGTGGCCATTTCAAGCGGATCGCCGATCGAAAGGCTGTTCAGATCCACGTAGACCGTCATTTGACCAGTCCAGTCGTCGTACGTTACCGCCAGGAATGTCCAGTCGCTTGTGCTCTTGGGCGCGACGGAGCCCGGCGGCGGATCGCCCGTGCCGATAAATGCCGTGTAGCGGAACCCGCCGTTGCGGGTGTCCAGACCAAGGGTGCGGTCATAGCCGCCATTGTCGTGCCCCATCACCTTCCGGTGTCCCGGCGCCAGCGAGGATGTCCTGACCCAGGCGCCCATGGTGAGCGCTGGCAGGGCGTACGTGTTGATGTCGATCGGCGCCACCAGACGCTGCGTGCCGTTGAACAAAAAGGCCCCGCCCTGGACACCGCCGTCGGGGACATACAGCGGGTCCGCATACCCCCCTTCGAGCGTGTAGAAATTGCCGCTGTCGTCCTTGTACTGATCGGCCGGATCGTCAAACGAATAAAAGCCGACCAACCCGGCTTCCAGCGGCAACAAACCAAGAAACGCGCTCAGGATCAGGGTTGGCACTCGACCCACACGCTTCACACCGACAATGAATCGCTCTCTCATGGGACCATGAAGTTTTTGAGATTCTCGGGAATTCTCGGGAATGCGCTTGACCGATATTGGATAGCCCGTAGAAAACGCCTCCATGTCCAGTCTGTCAAGACCCAGGGAGTTCCCCAAAACCTCGCCCAAGCCCATCACGAAGAGCGCGAAGAGCACGAAGGCGAGGACCCAGGACAGGATGGGTGTTTTTCCTGTTCCCGATCAAACAGCATTGGGTTCTCTCATCGCCGATCCTTCGTGTTCTTCGGTTCCACGTGGTGAATTCCAGTCATTTCTGAACACCCAAGGCAATGATCGGGGAGTCCTGGTCCACAGGGTCTCGTTCCTCTTGCCTGAATGTCTGTCCAGCGCGTGGGGGCAGGCGGCCAACATCATTGTAGACCGGGTCCCCTGACCCGGTGCCGCATCAATCATGCCGCTCTGTGTGGCAACACTGTGAGATCGCCACGACAAACCGGGTGGATCGGCGCCGCCTGTCAATGGTGGTCGCATCTTCAGGTGGCTGGGCGAGTCCTGATCTCAAGGTCCGCCTGGGCGATCGGACTCGTGGCCGCGATCGACTGCGCACCCATGCCCGCGGCCGAGCCGCCCTCTGAGGGCACCCCTCCGCAAAACCCGCCCTATCGGCTTCATCCCCTGGTTCTGCACCGATCCGGACAATCGGGTTTCACACGATTGCCGCCCGAACAGACACGCGTCTTCCACACCAACCGGGTCTCGAACGAGGGCCTTGCGCGCAACCAAATCCTCGAGATCGGATCGGGCGTGGCCCTCGGCGATGTGGACGGCGACGCCCGAATCGATCTCTACTTCTGCTCGCTCGAAGGTCCGAACCGGTTGTATCGCAACCTGGGGGATTGGACCTTTGAAGACATCACCGCATCCGCCGGCGTCGCATGCGCCGGCTCGCCCTCGACGGGAGCCGTCTTCGCTGACGTCGATGGCGACGGCGACCTGGATCTGCTGGTCAATTCCCTGCGCGGCGGGACGCGGCTTTTTGTCAACGACGGCCGGGGCCGCTTCACCGAGGCCGGCGAGGCTGGGCTGCGGCATCCGCACGGCAGCACCACGCTGGCCCTTGCGGACATCGATGGCGACCGCTGGCTCGATCTTTACGTCGCCACCTATCGCACCAACACAATCAAGGACTCGATCCGTGACCTGAATGTCCAGGTCGGCGTTGTGGATGGCCGTTGGGTGGTCTCTCCCCCGGACCGTTTCATTCCGCTGGCCCTGAAAAACGGCGGCGTCAGCCTGCTCGAAGTCGGCGAACCCGACCTCCTGTTCCGAAACCGTGGAGAAGGCCGCTTCGAGCGGCTGTCCTGGACCGACGGCACTTTCCTGGATCCCTCGGGACGCCCTCTGGCAGCAACCCCTCACGGATGGAGCCTCACGGCGGCGTTCCGCGACCTCAACGGCGACCAGGCGCCGGATATCTATGTCTGCAACGACTTCTTCCAATCGCTCGACGAGATCTGGATCAATGACGGGTCCGGACGCTTCCGCCCGGCGCCTCCCACCGCCCTGCGGCACACGAGCATGTCGTCGATGGCGGTCGATTTCGCCGACATCGATCGCGACGGTCTGGACGACTTTGTAGTGACGGACATGCTCAGCCGCGAACACCAGCAACGCCACCGCCAGCGCGGCACCCAAGCCCATCTCCAAATGGATCTCCCGATCCGCCACCCCCTCTATCGCCCCGAATACCCCCGCAACATGCTCTTCCTCAACAGCGGCGACGGCACCCACGCCGAAATCGCCCAGTTCGCTGGAATCGAGGCGACCGAATGGACGTGGAGCGTCGTCTTCCTCGATGTCGATCTGGACGGCTACGAAGACCTGTTGATCACCACCGGCAACCTCCGCGACGCCAACGACGCCGACCTGACCCGGGGCAGAGCCAGCACCATGGAAAGCCGCTACGCCGGCAACCTGCGCTTCCCGCGGTTGGCCACGCCGGACCTCGCCTACCGAAACCGACGCGATCTCACTTTCGAGGAATGCGGTGCCGAATGGGGATTCGACACCCTGGGCGTGTCCCAAGCTATCGCTGTCGCAGACCTCGACAACGACGGCGATCTCGATCTGGTCGTGCCGACCATCGACCAACCCGCCGGTCTTTACCGCAACAACTCCGCCGCCGCTCGCATCGCCATCCGCCTGCGGGGCGCGCCGCCCAACACCCAGGCCATAGGCTCCAGAATCGTCGTCCGCAACGGCGCCGTCGCGCTCCAGAGTCAGGAAGTCGTCTGCGGAGGGCGCTACCTTTCCGGCGATGATCCGCTGCGCGTGTTCGCCGCAGGCACGCCGACCAACCGCATGACCGTCGAGGTGACATGGCGCAGCGGGCACCGCACGCTCGTCGACAATGCCCTGCCCAATCACCTTTATGAGATCTTCGAACGTAACACGACCAACACACCGCACCCGAGACCGGCCGTCCCCATCGCCAGTCCGCCCGCGGAATCGCCCGCCAGTGCACGCGTGCGCGAGTCGGGCAACGTGGACAAGGCCGTGGCCCGTTCGCCTCTGTTCGCTGACGTGTCAAGCGCTCTCAAACAACCGCACCAGGACCAACCGTTCGACGAGCACGAACTGCAGCCGGGCTTGCCCCGCGCGCTCGATCGCCTAGGACCCGGCGTCAGTTGGTACGATGTGGATCGCAACGGGACCGAGGACTTGCTGATTGGAAGCGGACGCGGGGGCTACCAGGTCCTCTACCTGGGCGATGGACACGGCGCCTTCCGCGCCATGCGCCCGAAGGATCGGGCGACCGGCGACCACACAACCACACTGGCCTGGCAGGATGGCACGAACGCGGTCGGCTTGCTGGTTGGCACTTCCCATTACGAAACCGGAAACACCGCGGAACCTGCCCTGATCCGACAGGATCCACAAACCGGCGACCTCAAACCGATCGCGGCGATGCCCGACAGCGTCGGCCCGCTCGCCCTGGGCGTGCGCGACGGACGCCCAATCCTGTTTGCCGGCGGACGTGTCCGGCCCGGACGCTACCCCGAAGCCGCGTCGTCACTGTTGCTTGTTTATCGCGACGGGGATTGGTTTTCGGACCAGGCAAACACGGACCGCCTCCGGGACATCGGGCTGGTCAGCGGCGCGGTCTGGAGCGACCTGGACGGCGACGCCAATCTCGAACTGGTGCTGGCGTGCGACTGGGGCCCTCTGCGAATCCTGCGTTTCGAGCAAGGCTTGCTTGCGGACGCCACGAGTCGCCTGGGTTTGGATCGCTACCGGGGCTGGTGGAACGGCGTCGCCACAGGGGATTTCGACGGGGACGGACGACTCGACCTCATCGCCACTAATTGGGGACGCAACACGCGCTATCAGCGGCATCGGGCCCGCCCGATTCGCATCTACTTCGGCGACTGGACGGGTGCGGGCGGCGTCGACCTCCTCGAAGCCTGCTTCGAGCAGTCGCTGGGCCGCTACGCCCCCCTCCAAACCCTCGACCGCCTCCGCGAACACATCCCCGCCCTCGCCAGCCGGTTCGCCTCCTTCGCCGATTACGCCCGAGCCGGCATCGACGACATCCTCGGAGACGCCGCCCCCTCCACACGACACTGGGAAGTGAATTGGCTCGAATCCACCCTCTTCCTCAACCGCGGCGATCGCTTCGAAGCGCGGCCCCTGCCCGACGAAGCCCAATTCGCGCCCGCGTTCGGGATCTCGGTCGGCGACCTCGATGGCGACGGCCACGAAGACGCCGTCATCAGCCAGAACTTCTTCGGCGTCGAGCCCGAGACCTCGCGCCACGATGCCGGACGCGGATTGTTGCTGCTGGGTGACGGCACGGGCGGCTTTCGCGCGCTCTCCGCAGAAGAGAGCGGGATCCGTCTCGATGGCGAGCAGCGCGGATGCGCTCTGGCCGACTTCGATCGGGACGGACGCTATGACCTTGCCATCGGCCAGAACGACGGCCCCACCGGCCTCTTCCACAACGTCGGCGGCGCTCCGGGGTTGCGGGTGCGACTCCGCGGGCCGGCCGAGAATCCGGACGCTTTGGGCGCAGTGGTTCGAATCCAACACGCTCAGAAACCGCGACCGGCACGAATGGTCCAGGCCGGCTCGGGCTACTGGTCACAGGACAGCGCCGTCCAGATTCACAACGTGCCTGATGCCTCGGCACAAGTGCACGTGCGCTGGCCCGGAGGCGCCATCTCGACCGAATCGGTCCCGCCTGGCGCCAGCGAAATCACCGTCCGCGCCCCCAGAATCCTCGACCGGCGAAACCCGCTGTAGGGTGAGCGGTCAAGGGGGTGCGGTCTATTCAGGGCGATGGCAACTGGTAGAGTTGGGGGATGCCGCAACGGCGCCAGGTGCCGACCAATCGAATGCGCTGAGTGTTTGGCACAATTGTATAATTCCATTGCAAATATACAACATGGTGGAATAGTCCGGTCCATGAGTGATCTGACGGTTCTGCGACGCGATCTGCCCTGTCCGGAACGCCCGTTCTTCCTCTTTGGCCCGCGGGGCACCGGCAAAAGCACCTGGCTGCGACAGGTCCTGGCGGACTCTCCCCGCCTCGATCTGCTCGATGCCGCTCTCTATCTTGAACTGACCCGCGATCCGCATCGACTCGAGACCCTCGTCGGCCCGCGCCCGGCAGGTGCGTGGGTCGTGCTGGACGAAATCCAGAAAGTGCCGGCGCTGCTCGATGAGGTCCACCGGCTCATCGAAACGCGCCGCTGGCGCTTTGCGCTCTGCGGTTCGTCCGCCCGAATGTTGCGCCGGGGCGGGGCCAACCTGCTGGCGGGCCGCGCACTGACGCTGGCTTTGGAAGGCTTCACGGCGGCGGAACTCGGCGACCGTTTCAACCTCCGCGCCGCCTTGGAATGGGGGACGTTGCCCTTTGTCGCCCTGGCCGCAAGCGACGCCCCGGACATCCTGGCCGCCTACGTCAACACCTATCTGAAAGAGGAGATCCGCGAGGAAGGACTCGTCCGCCAAGTGCCCCCCTTTGTCCGGTTTCTCGGCGTCGCCGGCCAGTTCAACGGCCAGGCCGTGAACGGTCACAACATCGCGCGTGAAGCCGCTGTCCCCAGGACCACGGTGGACGCCTACTTCGCCATTCTTACGGACACGCTGCTCGGGCATTTCCTGCCCGCCTGGCGGCCGGGAGCGAAGGTCCGCGAAGCGGCGCATCCCAAGTTCTACTGGTTCGATCCCGGGGTGGCCCGGGCCGCCGCCGGCTGGCTGCGTGACCCGGTGGACCGCCTCTGGCTGGGAACGGCGCTCGAAACGCTGGTTTTCCATGGACTGCGCGTTCACAACGAGATCAGCCGCCAGCATCGTCCGCTGGCCTACTACCGGACTCCCGCGGGCGTGGAAGTCGACTTCATCATCGAAACACGCCGGCGCTCGGCCAGCCAACAGCCACACGTCGTCGCGATCGAAGTCAAGCTGGCCGAACGGTGGGATCGTTCGTGGGAGAAACCGATGCGCGATCTCGCCGTTCAACCCGGGCTGAAGGTCGATCGAGCCTTCGGCGTGTACACCGGCACCCGCCGCTACGAGTACGACGACCTTCGCGTTCTGCCCGTCGCCGATTTTCTCGCCGCCCTGCGCGGAGGCGAGGTTTTCTGAACCGCATCTGAACCGCTAACCCGCATATTCCCTGATGAAGGCAATGGGGTCAGATCCGTATTGTTGACAAACGAGATCGAGCCGGATCTCTTCTCGGCATGGCGCGACCATTGCGAACTCAGATGGGTGGCGGCTGGCAGAAGCGGCGGTGGGGGGTAAGCATCGAGGCGCTCAAATAGTAACATGTATGGATCTGACCCCATTGGGTTTCTTCTGAAAAACCGTCAAAAGGTGGTCGTTTGCTAAGACCTCTGCAAGCCGCCGCCAGCCCGCGTCGCGGCTTTCTGCACCACGACCCGAGGCAGTTCAATCTTGGCTTCGGGCAAGATTTCGCGGGCGGCGCTGAGTGCCGCCTGAAACGCCAGCTTCATGCTCTCGTCATCCGTAATCTCATACTGCACTGGCCCAAGGTGGCGGCACAGTGCGTGACCACGAGGGGCAACGGCTCGCGAAGCCGATGGGAGCGCAAAACCGGCGTTTGTTAAAGCGGCCACACACTGCTGACACAATGCCCACGGGGTGTCGCTGGAAGCCATTTCGCCAACAAACCCGGCGAGCGCATTGGGAATGTCCTCGCCTCGGAAGACTCCGTCCGCAATCAAGCTGTTCAGGTAGAGCTTCCAGCAATCCTTGCACGTGACGACCTCTTTCGTGCCGAGCAATGCCGCCGGCGCTCCCACGATGGTTGCGCTGCAAATGTCGCAGATCACTTGCCGGCGGATTCCACGATTTGGATTTCCTCCGGCGTCAGGCCGTAGAGCGCATACACCAACTGGTCTATCTCCCGCTCCAACCGGCTCACGTCCGCCGCCGCGTCCCGCGCCTTCGCCGCGAGGATGCGGTCAACCAGGCGCTCCACCGCCTTTTGCTGCGCAGGCGTCGCGGTTGGGGCGAAGGCGTGGTGGCGGAGGCCTTCGCCGGGCCGTATCAGCCCGGAGTGCGGATTTGGATGGCCGGGCAACTGGCGGCGGCGGTGCGTGGGGCGGTGGCGGATCTGCGGCCCGCGGAGGTCGGCCAAGGCCGCATCGAGGCGCCGGAATTCGTCCGCAACCGGCTGGTCGGCACCCAGGGGGAAGTGGACCCCGAACTGAGCTTCGCTGTGTTCAAACAGGCAGAAGGTTCCAGCGCGGTCCTGGGGAGCCACGCAGCGCACGCCACCGTGCTCTCGGGAGGCAACATGGAGTTCAGCGGCGATTACCCCGGCTGTTGGCAGCGCGAGGTGGAATCGGCCACAAAGGGAATGGCGATGTTCCTTGCGGGTGGTGTTGGCAGCCACA
>JAKLFY010000016.1 GCA_022710935.1 Verrucomicrobiota bacterium | reverse complement strand
TCCGAGAACGCAATCTGGTTCCTGCGCCCGTTCCTGCTCTGGTTCGACCGCGTCTTCTTCGCCGTCCGGACCGCTTCGGTCAGACTGGTCGGCCATGCCCTGGCCAGCCGGTTGCGCTACATCGCGGTGTTTCTCCTGATTGTGGCGGGATTGGGTTCTCTTTTCATGCGGATGCCCACGTCGTTCCTGCCCGATGAGGATCAGGGCATTCTGATGTGCCAGGTCATGCTGCCCACCGGCAGCACTCTCGAACAGACCCAGGTCATCGCCGATGATGTGCGACGCCACTTCATGGAGACCGAAAAGGAAGCGGTCGAGTCCTGCATGACCATCGCCGGAATGGGCTTCGCCGGCCGCGCCCAGAACAACGGCATGGTCTTCGTCAAGCTCAAGGACTGGGACCTGCGCGATCGTCCGGATCTGCGCCTCAAGGCAGTCGCCGGCCGCGCCATGATGGGCTTCTCCCGCATCCGCAACGCCATGGTGTTCGCCTTCGCGCCGCCGCCCGTCGTCGAGTTGGGCTCGGCCCGCGGTGTCGACTTCCAGTTGATTGACGCCGGCGGCATCGGGCATGCCGCGTTCATGGACGCGCGCAACCAGTTCCTCGGCATGGCCATGCAGGATCCGCACCTGGTCAATGTCCGGCCCAACGGCATGGAGGATGTGCCGCAGTTCCGCGTGGACGTGGATTGGGAAAAGGCGGGAATGCTGGGCCTGCCCCTGAACTCGATCCACAACACACTCGCGGCAGCCTTCGGCAGCGCCTACGTCAACAACTTCGTCCAAGGCGGACGCGTCAAGCGCGTGTACGTCCAGGCCGACGCCCCCTACCGCCGGCTCCCGAGCGACCTGAACAAGATCTACGTGCGCAACGCCACCGGCCAGATGGTCCCCTTCGCCTCTTTCGCCTCGACGCGTTGGGACTCGGGGTCGCCCCGCCTGGAACGGTTCAACGGGTTTCCGAGTCTGAACATTCAGGGCGAGCCAGTCCCAGGCCGCAGCACCGGTGAAGCCATGAGCGCCTTCGAGGCCATCGTGTCCCGACTGCCCTCGGGCGTCGCTTTTGACTACACAGGCGCCTCGTATCAGGAACGTATGGCCAGCGCCCAGAGCGCGCCGCTCTATGCCTTTTCCATCCTCGTCATCTTCCTGTGCATGGCCGCCCTCTACGAAAGCTGGCCCATCCCCATCTCGATCCTCCTGGTGCTGCCACTGGGCGCGCTCGGCGGCGTCATCGCCTCCACGGTGCGCGGGCTGCCCAACGACGTCTACTTCCAGATCGGTCTGCTCACGACGCTGGGCCTGACCACCAAGAACGCCATTCTCATCGTCCAGTTCGCCAAGGCGCGCGTCGAGCAGGGCATGGGACTGATCGACGCCGCCCTCGAAGGCACGCGCCTCCGTTTTCGCCCCATCGTCATGACCTCGCTCGCCTTCGGCTTTGGCGTCCTCCCGCTGGCTCTGGCCACCGGCGCCGGCGCCGGCGCCATGAACGCCATCGGCACCTCCGTCCTCGGCGGCATGATCACCGGCACGGCTCTCGTCATCCTGTTCGCGCCGCTCTTCTTCGTCCTGATCGAGAAGACGTTCGGCAGGAAGCGCACGGCAAACACGATCCCCGGTCCCACGCCGACAGCGCCGGAGAACCACTAACATGAACCTGAATGCACTCATTCCAGCTCGACTGGCTAGGGTCCCCCGCAGCGCTTTCGAACGATTCGTGCCAGCCCGCATGTCTCACAGAGTGTTGATCGCCCTCAGGCGCGCATCGCCGGGCCTTCTGATCGCCCTGGCCGGCTGCACGTTGGCGCCCAAGTACGCCCGCCCGCCCGCCCCAATCCCAACCGAGTGGCCCCAGGGCGCGGCCTACAAGGATACCGCGACAGCGACCGCCGCCCCTGAAGCCCGGGATCTGGCGTGGCGAGAGTTCTTCCAGGACCAGAAACTCCAACAGGTCATCGCCGCGGCCCTTGCCAACAACCGCGACTTGCGGCTGGCCACCTTGAATGTCGAGCGGGCACGCGCCATGTACGGCATCCAGCGCGCCGAACTCTATCCCGTGCTCAATGCCGCCGGCAGCGGCAGCAGGGCGCGCTTGCCGTCCGACCTCTCGCCCTCCGGCCGCCGGTACACCAGCGAACGTTACGATGTCAATCTCGGACTCGCCTCCTGGGAGATCGATTTCTTCGGGCGCATCCGCAGCTTCAAGGAGCGCGCGTTGCTCGAATTCATGGCGACCGAACAGGCCCGCCGCGGCGCCCAGATCCTGCTCGTCTCCTCGGTGGCCAACACCTATCTCGCGCTCGCAGCCGACCGGGAGAATCTCGAACTGTCCCAAACCACCCTCACCGCCCAGCAGAACGCCTACGACCTGGTTAAACGGCGCCATGATCTGGGACTGATCCCCGAGCTGGACCTCTACCGCGCGCAAATCCCCCTGGAGGTCGCCCGACGCGACGTAGCCATCTATACGCAACAGGCAGCCCAGGACCTGAATGCGCTGAACCTCATGATCGGCGCACCCGTGCCGGACGACCTTCTGCCAACCGGACTCTCCCAGATCACACCCCCGCGGCGACTCGCACCCGGCACGCCCTCGGACGTGCTCCTCCGACGGCCCGATGTCGTCCAGGCCGAGGACATGCTCCGCGCCGCGTACGCCGACATCGGCGCCGCCCGGGCCACCTTCTTCCCCCGCATCTCGCTGACCGCCGCGATCGGCACGGCCAGCAGCGAACTCTCCGGCCTTTTCAAGTCCGGCTCCGGCGCCTGGAGCTACGCGCCGCAAATCGTGATGCCCATCTTCGACGCGCGCACCTGGTCCGCGCTCAAGGCCAGCAAGGTGCAAAGGCAAATGGCCCTCACCCAGTACGAACAAGCGATTCAGGCTGCTTTTCGCGACGTGGCCGACGCGCTCTCGGTGCAGGGCACAATGGACCTTGAAGTCGCGGCCCAGGAGTCCCTGGTCCAGGCCCAGGCCCAGACCTATCGCCTGGCCAACTCGCGTTACGAAAAGGGGATTGACAGCTACCTCGGCGTTCTCGACGCCCAACGCTCTCTCTTTGCCTCCCAACAGGCCCTGGTCTTCCTCCGCCTGGCCAGGCTCGCCAATGAGGTCAGGCTCTACGCCGTCCTCGGCGGCGGCTGGCAGCCCGAACCGGCAGCCCGCTAGCCCGCATGTTTCATGGATTTGTGACCACGGCGAAGCTGAGAACTCCAACATGCGGACCGCTGCGGGCTAGAAAGCAAAACCGCGCCGGGTTCGAGAGATCGAGAAATGCAACACACTGTTCCAATGGTAGAACGCCTTCAGAACCGCCAGGAGACTCTTGGTTTCCTTTCCGGGCGCGGTTTTGCCACAGCCCGGACATCAGATCACGCGCAGCCTGTAAATGTCCGGGCTAGAACTCGAGCGGCACGCGCACCACGATCGCGCCCATCACTTCCCCCACTCTGAAATCCCGTCGGGGGCTCCGCGGATGCCGATTGTGGCACTCGACACATGACGACAGGTTCGCCACGTCGGCGTAGACCGCGGTGAAGTAACTGCGGCCTCCAAGCGTTTCCTCGGTCGCGTAGCGCTGCCCCGGGTTGCGGGCAACGAACTCGAGCCCGGTCTGTTCCGCCTCGGTCTGCGGACCGTGACTCGGGTTGATGGGCCAGAGCGAACGCAGCGCGTACGAAAACTCCGCCCCGCGTTTCTGGATGCTCGTCCCCGCCTCGCGCAACACCTGGGCGTGCGTCGGCAGACAATCCCGCTCCTTCCACTGCTCCGAGACATCAAGGCGCGTCGTGTCGAACGCAAGCCGCTGCACGACCAGCCGCGCGTAGGCCTCACGATCCGCCGCGATCACCGCATGGAGCGAATCGGCCATCTTCCGCGTGCTGATCGTGGTGATCTTGTGCGTCTTCTGGGTGGTCTGACAAATCGCCGCCAGGGCCACCCCGACCGCCGCGACCGCCCCGACCGCAAGCCTCTTGCGCATGATCTTCATGGACCCTCCAAACACAACAAACGCGCGTTCACTCGCTCGATCCCTCGAAGGGCTCTCGAAGATGCACGACGCGGTCCACCGCCACATCCGTCAGTTCCTGTCGCCGCCCGCTCGGCCATCGCACGCTGACCCGGTCCACCCGCGTCACGCCGCCAAGACCGAAGTGCACCCGCTTGTCCCCCTGCATCAGAAAACCGACGGGACAGAGCGCCTCCCCATGCCAGGTCCGATCCCCGGCGCTCACCGTCACCAGGGCGCCAAATCCGTCCCGGCTGCTCCGGGTCCCTTCGAACGAGAGCTTCAGCCAGTGATTCCCGCTCGATCCACGGTTGCGGAGGACAAAGACCCGGTCCGCCAGCGCCGTCAGCACCACGTCCAGGCGCCCGTCGTTGTCGAAATCCGCAACCGCCGCCCCGCGTCCGTTGATCGCCTTCCGGAAGAACGCGCCCCCGCGGATCGAAGCGTCGGAGAACCGTCCTGCGCCGTCGTTCTCGAGCAGCAGCGTGTGCGTCCCCTCGAGGGTGAAAGCGTCGCCATTCGCGATGAAAAGGTCCGCGTCGGTGTCGTTGTCGAAATCGAGGAAGATGCCGCCCCAGCCGACGTACTTTTGCGTCAACCGGCCCAGGCCGGAGGCCCACATCCGGTCGTCGTATCGGTCCAGGGCATTGCGCATGTAGAGCGATCCGTACCCGAGCCGGGTGACGTACATGTCCATCAGTCCATCCCCATTCGCATCTCCGAACGCGGCGTTCATCGAGCCCGGGGCCTCCCCGATGGCGTTGAACGCCACACCCGACTCGATTGCGGCGTCCCGGAAGCGGCCCGCGCCGTCATTGAGCCAGAGCGCATTGGGAGTGTCGTCGTTGCTCACGTACAGATCCGTGTCGCCGTCCCTGTCGCAATCGAATGCCGACACCGACATCGCCCTGTGTCCGGGCGCGTGCAGGCCGGACGCACGGGTCACGTCTTCGAAGGTGCCGTCACCCCGATTCCGGTACAGAACGTTGGCCTCGCCCGGATACGCCAGGGGCCCCGGGTAGGCCCCCGGGTTCTGCTCGGAGACGGTGCTTGGATCGAACGTCAGGTAGTTGGCCACAAACAGATCCAACCGTCCGTCCCGATCGGCATCCAAAAACACCGCCGAAATCCCAGTGCCAGCGTCCGCAACCCCCGCCCGGGCTGTCACATCCTCGAATGTCCCGTCCCCGCGATTCCGATAGAGCGCGTTGGGCCCGACATTCACGACGTACAGGTCGGTGTGGCCGTCGTTGTCGTAATCGCCAGCCGCGACCGCGCTCGAAAAACCACGGCCCGCCAGACCCGCCCGCTCGGTGGCATCCTCGAATGTCCCGTCCCCGCGATTCCGATAGAGGCGATTCGGCTCACGGCGCGTCCCGAATTCCTTCGCCGTCACCCCTTCGAGGGGTCCCCAGTTCACCAGATACAAGTCCATCCAGCCGTCTCGGTCGTAATCGAGAACCGCACCGCCCGACCCGTTCGAGAGGAGAATACTCGCGATCTTGCGGTGACAAAACTGATGGACGAACCGAATCCCGGCGCTGGGACCAATGTCTTCAAAGAGATCGTCCGGCTCGGCTGGAATCCGCGAAGTGGGCAGCCGCGCCACACCCATAACCTCCTCATTCGGCAGCACGGAAGCCAGGCACGCCAACGCCAAGACCCCCGCAAACACCCCCTGCCCAGCCAACCGACGCAAGACTCCTTGGAAGCGATGCCCCTGGGGGCGCCCCGGCACGGCTCCGCCCGGACCGTGTGCGGGTCTGGCTCTCCCAGCCCGCATTGGCCCACATCCTGGAGTCTCCGGCGTCGCGGTGGTCACAACTCGATGAAACTAGCGGGTTGCCTGGCAGTTTGCTCACCGTGCGTGTTCCTTGCGGCGGTCCCAACGCAGGAACGCGCTTGGCGCTATTCAACCGGACGCTCGCGCCGGGCGCGCACGTGGTCCGAAACCTGGGCCAGGAGGTTCAAGACAATGCCGATGCTCACCGCCACCGCCATCCCGAGGATGCCGACCAGCCACCCGCTTGCCCCGGGCAGGACGGCCGCGCAGGCCTCCCGATACCGCGCAATCCAGATAATCGCGACCAGCGACCCCAGGATCATCCAGGACAAGCCGACCACCTTGAGCGCGCGCGACCAGGAGGTCTCGCCCGGGATGCCCCCTGATCCCAGCTTCGAGTGGTAAACGCCGTAGGCGAAAAACACCACCATTCCGATGGCGAACCAGACGATCAACCGCTCCCACGTCGGCCACGGCAGCGAAAACATCAGAACCAGCGCCGATATGGCGCCGCACGGGGCCACCACCCAGACCCAGGGGGTGCGAAACCGCGGCCGCAGCTCGGGATGCCGCACCCGAAGAATCATGATCCCCACCGACACAATCACAAAGGCCAGGAGCGTTCCGATCGAGCAGAGGCTGCCGGCCTCGCGCACCGAAAACAACGCGGCAAAGAACGCGACGCCGATTCCCGTCACGATCGATGTCAGCCAGGGCGTCTGGTACCGAGGGTGGACAAGGTTGACAAACGGCGGAAGCAAACCGTCCCGGGACATCGCGAAGAAGACGCGGGATTGGCCGTAAAGCATCACCAGAATCACCGATGAGAGGCCCGCCAGCGCTCCCACCTTGATCAGCACCGCCATCCAACCCAACTGGGCCCGATCGGCCGCCTTCGCAATCGGATCCGGCACGTCCAACTCCGCATAGGGCACAACGCCCGTCGCCACCGCGGAAACCACAATGTAGAGCAACGTGCAGATCAGCAGCGACCCGATGATCCCGATGGGCATGTCCCGCTGCGGGTTCTTCGCCTCCTGGGCCGCGGTGCTCACCGCGTCGAAACCGATGTACGCGAAGAATACCACCCCGGCTCCCATCAGCACACCCGAGATCCCGAAATGGCCGGCCTGGCCCGTGTTGGGCGGAATGAACGGATGCCAATTGGCGGTCTGAATCGCCTTGGCCGCCCCGACGATGAAAAGCAGGACAACCGCCAGCTTCACAATGACAATCACGTTGTTGAACCGAGCGGACTCCTTGATTCCCACCACCAGCAGGAATGTGACGATCGCCACGATGATCACCGCCGGAAGATTGAACAGAGCGGTCACCGTCGTTCCGTCGGGCAACGCCACATCGACGCCGTGGGCGGCCGAGAACGGCGCGAGGGCCACCCCCGCCTGGGTGAGCGTCGCCGCCAGGTTGGACGCGCCGAAGCGCTCGAGCAACTCGACCACGCTCTTGAGAAACGATACCAGGTACCCCGACCACCCCACCGCCACGGTCACCGCGCCAACAGCATATTCCAGGATCAAATCCCAACCGATGATCCAGGCAAAAAACTCGCCCAAGGTCGCGTACCCGTAGGTGTAGGCGCTGCCTGCCATCGGCACCAGCGATGCGAACTCGCTGTAACACAAAGCCGCGAAGACTGAGGCCAAACCCGCCAGCACGAACGAAAGCACGACCGCGGGCCCCGCGTTCTGCGCCGCCACGGTGCCGGTCAACACGAATATCCCCGTGCCGACAATCGCCCCGATCCCGAGCATCGTCAGGTTCATCGGCCCGAGTGCCCGATGCAGCCTCACATCGCTCGCCGCCTCCCGCTGAAGGTCGGCCACTTCTTTGCGTCGGAATAAGTTCATGCGCTGGCTCTGCTGCTCTCCCCCGTTCAATCACCCGGACGTGTCATCACGTAATGACCAGATTCGAAAAGCACAGTTCTAATCGCAGAGACGCCCATCGAATACAAAATCGGCCGGGCCGCTCAACCGCACATCTCGAAAACCTCCCCCCGCGTCCTCGAAACTCACCCGCAAGGTGTCCCCTCCCTGAACCAACACCCTGACCGGAGGTGCGAAACTCCGCAATCGCGCGCACACCAGCGCCGCCGCCGTCACCCCGGTGCCGCAGGCCAGAGTCTCCCCCTCGACCCCCCGCTCGTACGTGCGTACGCGAATCGACCCCGGCTCGAGAATCTGGACGAAGTTGACGTTGGTGCCGCGCGGGGCGAAGTGGGGATGGTAGCGGATGGCCGCACCCAACGATTGGACCATTGCGGACTCGGCATCAGGCACCAGCACCACCGCGTGCGGAACGCCAGTGTTCACCGAATGCACGATCTGCGCTCCAGTCTCCAGGGCCACGCTCTCGTTGAGGCGCATCTCCCGCGGGACGGTCAGGTTCACGGTCACGTCGGCCCCCTCGAAGCGCGCGGTGATCACCCCCGCCCCCGTCTCGAACATCACGTCGCCATCCGCCGCGGTCAGGCGTTGCACAAACCTGGCAAAGCAGCGCGCGCCGTTGCCGCACATGTCCGCGGGACTTCCGTCGCAATTGTAAAACTCCCACGCCCACGGAGCTCGGCCCGAGACGGACCGCGCCAGCATCAGGAGACCGTCTGCGCCCACCCCCCGCCGCCGATCGCAGATCCGGACGACCTGCTCGCGCGTCAGACGCACCGTGCCGTCCCGGTTGTCCACGACAACGAAGTCATTCCCCGCGCCATTCATTTTCGTGAATGCCAACATGACGCGCGGGAAGCTAGTCAAATGCGCCCTAGGTGCCAAGAGCGATCATGCGAAATCACCCGCGGTAGATCACCTGGACGGCATAATCGGTGAGAATCTTCTGCGTCGCGATGTCGATGTGCGTGTAGTTGACCGGCGTGATGCTGATGATGTTCTCCTCGCCGACGCGGTTGAGGAAACTGCCCACCATCTCCTCGTACCGGTCGCGGCCAAGCTCAATGCAGTCGGTGTGCCGAATGACCCGCAGCTTCATCTTCTTCGGCCCCTCCGTCACGACCGTCTCCTCCGCTTCCTTCGTCTTGGTGATCAGGATCTCCGCCGGAGCGTCGCGCACCGGAACCGAGAAATGCCGCTCGATCTTGGCCGCCGCCGACGATGCGATCGGGTTGGCATGGATGTTGGTGATATCGGCATGCGGAACCGCAATCTCCGCATTGCACGTCGGGCATTGAATCGTCTGCCCCGCCGCAGAGGCGTCCACCGCCAGCTCCTGCTTGCAGTGCGGACAATGAAATGTCAGGTCCATAATAACATCACTCTTGGGCTGAATTGCGGCCACAGTAGGACCCGGCGCGGTGCGGGGCGAGCAAAAAAAGAAGAGGCAAAGAAAAAGGCTTTGGCGCCGCACACGGATTCAGACACCAAAGCCTGCTTCCCTTGCCACGGGGAAGTCCTCCGGAAAGCCAGGTCGAGCCACGGCCTGGCCCCCGTCGAAATTGCATCAATCTGGTGGCATGCTAGTCTCCCAAAGGATGGGTCGCTAGACCTTCTCGGGCACCACAAACGGCGCCCGATAGGCGCGTGTCACAAGCGCGTTGGCCGCGTCGTTCCCGACAAACCGCTCGGTCTTCGGATCCATCCGCAGCGGCACGCCGAGCGTCGCGCGCTCGGCGCTCAGATCCACCCCGTTGAGCCCCAAATGCTCGGCCATCCGATCGCAGGCCTCCGCCAGTCCCGAGTCCGCCCGGATCGCGTCCTTGATCGCGCCAGGATCCTGTTTGGCGCCCAGCCGATACGAGATGTTGCCCGTGTGACAGAGCGCGCTCGACAGATGCCCCTCGAGGATATCCGCATTCAAATCCTCAGTCCTGCGGCTTCGAACGGCCTTGATGAAGTTGGCGTAGTGATCCTCTTCTCCGCTCCATTTCTGGATCGTCCGGCCCTCCTTGTCGTACGCCGTCGCCGAACTGTAGCTCGGCACGGTGACCTGGCCCCCCTCGCACTCGATCACAATCCCGATCCCGGCGCCCTTGTACTTGTCCATCGACTGCGAATCCTTGCCGCTGGGCAATCCGCGCACCTCGAAGATCAACGGCGCGCCCGGGTAATCGTGCAGAATGGCCATGGTGTTGGGGGTCTCGCCGTCATCCACATAACCCAACCGCCCACCCACGCTCAACACCCGCGGCGACAGCTCCATGACGCCCAGAAACCACCGGGCCACATCCATTTCGTGGATGCCCTGGTTTCCAAGGTCGCCGTTGCCTGTGTTCCAGACCCAGTGCCAATCGTAATGCAGACGCTTGCGCATCAGCGGAAGCTTCTCCGCGGGCCCGCACCAGAGGTCGTAGTCGATTTCGGAGGGAATCGGCTGCGGACCGTCCACCTTGCCGATGCTCGCGCGGCGCTTGTAACAGAGAGCGCGAGAGACCTTGATCTTCCCCAGGTTGCCAGCCCGAACCCACTCGACAGCCGCCGCAATGCCGGTGCGGGAGGACCGGCTCTGAGTGCCGCTCTGCACAATCCGCCGGTACTTGCGCGCCGCCTCGACCGCCTGGCGCCCCTCCCACACGTTGTGCGAGATCGGTTTCTCGATGTACACGTCTTTCCCCGCCTGGCAGGCCCAGACCACGTTGAGCGAGTGCCAGTGGTTCGGGGTCGCGCTCGCAATCACGTCCACATCCTTGGCCTCCAAAACCTGGCGGTAATCCCGATACCCCTTCACCGGCTTGCCCTGATCCGCACACTTCTTGACCCCGGCCCCGAGGATCTTCTCGTCGCAGTCGCACAGCGCCACCAAACGGACTCCGGGCATCTTGCTGAACGCGCTGATGTGCGAACCCCCGCGCCCCCCGAATCCAACCACCGCCACACGGATGTCGCTGCTGGCGCCGGCCACCTGCCCCCACAAGCGCGGGGAAACGCCCACGACCGCTGTCGCCAGGGCGGTTTGCCGCAGAAACGCGCGTCGACTCGATGTTGTGTTCATTGCTTGCCTTTCCATGCTGTGACGATTTGCCGCCTGTTTCAATGCTTCGCACCACCCACTCTTGTCAATCCCGAATCGGCGCTCCCCAGTCCCCGCGGGAACTGAAGGCCAAGCCCGGGTTTTTCACCACCGGGAAGATGACAAAGAAATCCGGGCTGTGGCAAAACCGCGCCCAAACCGCGCCCAGAAATGGAACCAGGACCATTCTGTCGGTCGTGAAGGCGTTCTTCCATAGGAACAGTGTATTGCATTTCCCTGTCTCGCAAGCCTGGCGCGGTTTTGCCTTTCTAGCCCCCAGAGCAGACATCATGCGAAATCTGATCGCCTGTGCACTGACGGGGTGAAATATGCGCGCCAGTTCACTCCTCCCGCTCGGCTTCCTCCCTCCGCGCCAGCGCCTCGGGATGCGCATCGAGGTTCTGGGAAAGATAGACGTGCCGGACTTCCTGTCCAAAACCATGCTTCCGGAAAAACGTGAGGGCCTGTCGGTTGTGCTCGTCGGTATCCACCAGCATGATCCTGGCCTCCCGCTCGATGAACCGGCTGGTGAGCTGGCGCAGCAGGCGGGTGGCGATGCCTCGACGTTTGGTGGCGCGATCCACGCCCAGCCACAGCAGCCAGCCGTACTTCCACGCGCTCCGCGGCTTCTCCATGATCCGTCCCAGGGCAAACCCCAGAATCCGATCGCTCGAAGCCGCCACAAGGCACGTCTCGCGGGCCGCCGTGTAGAGCTGCAGGACTTCATCCTCGTCCCAGGCCCGATACAGGGTCGGCAGCTTCTCCGGCGTGAACAGCTTCTGCCCCAGCTCGAAGACGTCTGAAATGTCCTCGAGCGCCAGCTCTCGAATGTTGACCGGCAGCGGCTCCAGCCGACTCCGTGGACGGCGGCGCATCACACGCTCGTTGATCTGTAAATCCTCTGTCATGGTGGAAAATGGATGTCCCGAGAAGAAGTGTCTGCCCCCAGCAGGTTCAACCAGCCAGCGCCTGTCCCAGGCCTCTCAGAGCCGGATATCCCCCCCGTATCCCGCCGCCTCCTGATTCACGAACCCGCTGCCGCGGGCATGGGCGAGAACGTTGGGACCTTTCTGGACACAGACCAAACTCACGACTCGATCATAGCCGTGCTCCCGGAAATGGCCAGCGGGAATTTCCCGGCACGGCGGGCGTCCGCCCCGCAACGCGACGCTGCACCGAGCCCCAGAGCTGGCCGTGTACGCGCATGCTGCGCGCGTGCTTGCCATAACCCGACCCAACCAATAAACTCCGGGTCACGTCGAGCAGGCAACACCGCACGGGAAAGGCCGACACATGCACAAACCATACAGCCGGAGGAGGTTCCTCGCACGCGCCGCCCTGACGACTTCGTGCGGCGCCGCCCTGACCTGGCATTTCGAGGAGACGACGCTCCTGGCTCAACAGGAGCCACGGCCCGAACCGGCGACGCCGACTGAAACCGCCCCGCCCTTCCCCGCTGGAACGATCGGCAAGCTGACCGTCTCGCGCCTGATCTGCGGCGGCAATTTGATCAGCGGCTTCGCCCACAGCCGCGACCTGATTTACGTCTCTCCCCTGCTCAAGCATTACTTCACCGACGACAAAGTGCTCGAAACGCTCGAACTCTGCGCCGCTCATGGCCTCAACACAATGATCCTGCGCGTCGACGATGACACCTGCCGCATTGTCCGCAAATTCCGCGCCCGGGGCGGCTCCCTGCAATGGATCGCCCAGGTCAAACTGCCCACCAACGATCCCTGGACCGAGATTCACCGCGCCGTGGATGCTGGCGCCGTGGGGTGCTATGTCCACGGAGGCGAGGGGGACCGTTGCGCGGCGGAGGGGCGCGTCGACCTGTTGGGCGACGCCGTGAATTGCATCGGGAAACAAGGCGTGGCCGCGGGCATCGCGGGACACGACCTCGCTGTGCACCGGGCCTGCGAGGAGGCGGGCCTGCGACCGGACTTCTACATGAAAACCTTCAACAGCAAGCGCTACTGGTCGGCGGGCCCGATGCCCCGCAACGACAGCGTGTGGGAGGAAACCCCGGAGCAGACCCGCGACTTCATGGCCGGCGTCGACACCCCGTGGATCGCATACAAGGTCCTGGGCGCGGGAGCCATCCACCCCGACCAGGGCTTTCGCTACGCCTACGAGAACGGGGCCGACTTCCTCTGTGTCGGCATGTTCGACTTCCAGGTCGCCGAGGACGTCCGCATCGCACGCCGCGCCATTGCCGCCGCTCAGTCACGTCCGCGCGCCTGGTGCGGATAGCAAGGTCCGCGTCACAGCTCACGCACGCGGAAGAACCGGGCGGCGCTCGCGTTGGTGTCGAGCTCGATCGGCGCGTCCCCCGCGAACTCGCCGGGCATGGCAGTCCAATCCGCGGCCGGCAAATCGTCTTTGGACTCGAGGCGGTAGGTCTTGCCGGGCTGGCCGTTCCAGAGCAACTCGGTGCGACCGGTATCGAGGTTGCGGCGGATCGCCATCAGCAGCTCGGGGTCCGTGACGATATCGACCTTGAAGAGGTCCACCATTCGGTTGCAGTCGTCGGAGGCCAGGTCCGAGGCGTAGCTCAGGAACGCCACGAACCGGCCATCCGGCGTGATCCGCGGGGCGAACGCGTGGGTGTCGCTGAACTCGGCGGTTCCCTGACGCGCGCTCACCAGAATCGGAGTCCCCCCGGAGCCCTGCCCGCGATAGATCTGCAGGATCGGCTCGGGCTTGCCCGCCACGCGCACCGGCTGGGCGTAGGCCAGAAACTGTCCGTCGCGACTGAGGGCGGGCCCGAGGAGTTCGAGGGGCATGCGGGCAGGCAGCCCATTGGTGCCCAGGCCGAACGCCCTGGCCGAGGAAGAGGCCGTGTCGAACCACAGGCAACCATTGGTGGCGCCGAGCCCGAACCGACACGCGGCGAAGGCGCCGTCGTCGCTCAGCACGGGCCAAAGGGAGTAGAGGGACGCATTCCGCAATCCGGGCGGGTCAAACGCGGACATGCCAGTGAGGCGCAAGGTGCCAGCCGAGTCGATGTCGCGCAGGAACAGTTGGTTGGTCGAGCCAGCGGCGACAAAGGCTGCGAACTGGCCGCTGGGCGAGAGCGCGGCGTCGTAGGTCCGAACCGGGAGGGTGCCGAGGCCAGTGAGTTGTTGACTCACCCAGACCGTCTTGTTCTGCAGCAGGTCCCGACGATAGAGCGCTCGCAACACGACCCCGGTCCGGGATGCGAGGTTGTAGGCCTCGCTGGAGAAGAGCACGTACCGACCGTCCGCGGAGACGGCGGGGTCGGTTGAAGCCAAGGCGCCGCTTGCGCCATTCGTGGCCACGCTCGCCAGGAAGGTCGTGCCGGCGGCCAGGTCGCGCGCGAATACGTCCCAGGTATTATTGGTGTCCTTCGGCGCCAGGTCCGAGGCGCGGCTTTGGAACACGACGCGGCTCGCCTCGGGTGTCATGGCGGGAGCGAGGGAGGCGCCGTTGCCGGCCCTGCCGTCCGGCGCAACGCTGACGAGCGTCGCGCGGCGGGTCATGCGGTCGAAGAGGAACACGTCCGCGCTGGCGTTGAGGTCGTTTGTGACGAGGCGGTCGCTGGTCGAGGTGAGCAGGAACCAGCGGCCGTCGTTGGACACCGCATTGAGCTGGGTCAGCTCGAACGGCGGCGGGGCATCCGCGCCGGGCGTGGGGAGGCCGAGCACAAGCGGCGTCGGATCGCCGGCACGAAGGCACGCGGCCGACAGGCAGACCGTCGCCGCCAGAGTTGCTCCCCTGATGAGATCTGCAAGCAATGAGTCGAGTTTTGGGGTGGCGATCCGGAGCGCGGACTTGCAGTGCGCGGCGCCGGAATCTGCGCGGCCCGCGCCAGGCATACCGGAGCCCGGTCTTCGACTCTGCGGATTGGAAATCCGCGCTCCGGCAGGGGTGCCGGCGCACCCAGCAGCTTCACGAGGCATCATGATCTTCTTCGTCCTCTCCGTGTGCCAATCTGTGAGGTCCTGCAGCGAGACGGGGCGCGGTTTAGCGGGCGGCAGTCCGGGCGCGCACCCAGGCGAGGTCGACGTCATTGGGCGTGAGGGGCACCATGGCGAAGGTGCCCAGGGTGACAGGCTTGAGCGTGGTGGCGTTGCGCCAGGCATGGATCTCGTGGTGCCCGTCGGCAAAGGCGAAGCTGCCCGCGCCCTCGTGGAAGGCGGCTGGGAGATCGATCCACTGCCAGGCACTCATGCTCGTGTAGAGCATGGGATCGTTGATGCTGTCGGGGTGTTCCTCGGTAAACACGAATGTGTTCTGAGGCGGCAGCGAGCCGAACCCGGTGAGCTTCGTCACGATGGGATAGCTGGCGTCGATCGGGCCGTTGGCGGCATTGCCTTCTCCCACATAACAGTTCATCGCGTAGGATCGGACCCGGCGCAGCCAGCCCCGGCTGAGCTGTTGGGTGCTGACGTAGCCGTCCCCGGGGCAGGGGTAGAGGGAGGCGTCGCGGCCGGTGTAGGTGGTCAGGACGGCGTAGCGGGGGTCGGTGAGGTAGACAGTGTTTGTGTTGTCCGAGGCCGAGGTCCAATCGAGCCAGCCCGTGGCCCAGGGCCGTTCGGCGGCGCCAGGCGCGGGAACGAACATGCCGCTGTAATTGCCGGCCATACGGCCGTTGTTGTCCTGGGCATAGAGCAACCAAGCGGCCGTCAGGCGCCGCAGATTCTCCATGCAGACGGCCGTCTTGACCGATCCGCCGGCGCCGCGGACCGGGCGAGCCACCAGGGTCAGCAAGGCGAGCATGAGGAGCACAACCAACAGTTCGAGGCGGGTGAAACCGCCCGGCGCGGCCCGGTCTGGGTCAAGCCGAGTTTGCATGCGCCCCGTATGCCAGAGACGGCCTATCCCTGCAAGAATTCCGCACGGCCCCCAAACGGGTCAGGCACGAGGGCGGGTGTCAGTTCTTGATGCGTAAGACGTTTCGCTTCGTCGCGACCGCTTTGGCGCCACCTTCTCGCTTTGCCGCTCGACACGCCGGGAGTGGACAAGGGTTTCGACAAAGATCACGACCAAGGCAGCGCCTGAGCCTGGCTCGGGTTCACACGCTCCGCGGCGAACCTGATCCGGGCTAGACCGCGCTCACGGACGTCCAAGGGACTGCTTCAATGCCGCAAGGCAACGCTGGTTCTCCGCGGGCGTGCCGACGGAGATTCGGATCCACTCGGGCAGACGGTAGCCGCCCATGGGCCGCACAATGACGCCCTGCCGCTGCAGATCATTGAACACGCGCTGGCCATCGCCCACCCTGACCAGGACGAAATTGGCGTGCGATCGCACGAACGACAGCCCCAACGCGCCAAACGCCTCTTCGAAAAACCGCAGTCCGACGGCGTTGTTCTCCCTGGTCCGGCGCTGATGGTCTTCGTCGTCGAGCGCCGCCAGGGCCGCCACCTGCGCCATCGTATTGATGTTGAACGGCTGCCGCACCTTCTCGCAGGCGGAGATGATCTCCGCGCCCCCGATCCCGTAGCCCAGCCGCAGTCCGGCCAGACCATGGATCTTCGAGAATGTCCGCGTGATTAGAAGGTTCGGCTTCGCGCCCGACCGGACCAGTTCGAGCAAATCGAGCGGCCGATCTCGAAACTCGATGTACGCCTCGTCAAGGACCACCAGCACATGAGGCGGCGCCTCCTGAATCAGTTCGAGAACCTCGTCGTCCGAGGCGAGCGTGCCGGTGGGATTGTTGGGATTGGCCGCGAAAACCACCGCGGTGCGCGGCGTGATGGCCCGAAGCATCGCGGGCAGGTCATGGCCATAGTCGCGCGCCGGCACGGAGACAAGCTTGCCCCCGCACAGATGCGTCACGATCGGGTAGACCGCGAAACAGTACTCGGAGACCACCACTTCCGATCCGGGCAGGATGAGGGCGTGGCCCACAAACTCGAGCACTTCGTTCGAGCCGTTGCCCAGAATGAGGTTTTCCGGAGCGACGCCCAGCTTGTCGGCCAGATGCCGTTTCAGGTAGAAGGCGTTGCCGTCGGGATAGAGATGCAGCGATCGCAGACTCTGCCGCATCGCGGCCTGTGCCTTGGGCGAAGGACCCAGCGGGTTCTCGTTCGATGCGAGCTTGATGACGTCGTCAGGCGGCAGCCCCAACTCGCGCGCCACTTCGTCGATCGGCCGCCCCGGCTGATAGACGGGCAAATGCTCGAGGTTGGGATTCAAGAGGAGGGAAGCCGATGCATTCATAGGATCGTTGGACTGTGTCTGCTCAAATCGATTTGAGAATCTTCTGCACATTGACGTGTTGCGCAATCAAATCGCGAATGAGCAGGATCTTGGCGGTGTCGTCCGGACGCGTCTTCACCGTGAGATCGTGGACCCGGGACGCGACCCGGTAGCTCTCCTCCTTCGTGAGGAGGACCGGGAAGGGCAGAGCCGCAATGACGCGCATCACGCTCGAGGAGGGGCGCTGGTTGTCGGTCAGGAGAATGCCGGCCAGGCCGTCGGTCCCCTGCCCGAAGAGCGTTGTGGCGGCCGCCAGCACGATGTCCTCGCGATCGCCGGGCGTGATGACCAGCACGCCCTTTTTGAACGAGCTCAGCGCCTGCCGGACGCTCATCGCGCCGACCACCACTTCCTCGACCAGGTTGGAGTCCTGCGGGCTCGGGTTGAGCGACTCGGCCCCCAGTTCCTCGCGAATCAGCCCGAGCGTCGGGCTGGTCAGGATATGCTGATGCGGCAGCACCCCCAACAACTCCAAGCCCTGCCGCCGGAATCCTTTGCCGGCAAACTTCTCGACGTGGCTGAGCTTCTCGGGCAACACCTTGTTCAGGATGACGCCGATGATCTCGACGCCCTCGCGCTGGAACAAGGCGTGGTTCACGCACACCTCGTCAATCGGTTTCCCGATCCCGCCCTGCGACACAATGATCACCTTGGCGCCCAGCACCTTTGCCACGCGCGCGTTCGACAGGTCGAACACGGATCCCACCCCCGCATGACCCGAGCCTTCGCACAGCACAAACTGCTTCTCCCAAGCGACCCGGTCGAACGCCTCCCGAATCCGGCGCACCAGCATCTCGTGATTCGACGACTCGAGATACTGGCGGGTGAAGTCCGGCGCGACCGCGATCGGGCTCATGTCCGCCAGCGGGCAGTTCAAACCATACACCCGGTCCATCAGGATGATGTCTTCGTCGATCTTCTGCTCGGCCACATTCACAAACCGCTGCCCGACAGGTTTGATGTAGCCGATCCGCGGGTAAAAGCGCTGCAAGGTCGAGGCCAGCCCCAACGAGATCGTCGTCTTCCCCTCGTTCTGGCGCGTGGCCGCGATAAACAAACGTGGCGTGGTGGTGTTCATGAAGGCAGAGATCGGCCGGACACCCTATTCGCCCGGCAGCCGCTCGCCCGCGCCGGGGTAGAGGAGCTGATAGTTGACCGCCTGCACGCCCACAATGGCGGCCACGCCCAGAATGTCGTGCGCGCTCGATCCGCGCGACATGTCCGCCGCGGGCCGGTCGAGACCGAGCAGGATCTGGCCGTAGGCGTTCGCGCGAGCGACATGGCGCAGCAATTTGCTGCCGATATTGCCCGAGTTCAGATCGGGAAAGACCAGGACATTGGCGCGCCCGGCCACCCGGCTGTCCGGCACTTTGCGGCGGGCGATCTCCGCCACCAGTGCGGCATCGAGCTGCAGCTCGCCGTCGAAATCGGCTTCCAACATCTGCTGGTCAGCCCGCTGCTGGGCGAGAGCCGTCGCCGCCTGCACCTTGCCGATCGTCGGGTGCGTGGCGCTTCCCTTGGTCGAATACGACAGGAACGCAACCCGGGGCCGGACGTTCAACAGGTGATGCGCCAGCCGGGCGGTCGCGACCCCGATGTCGGCCAGTTGGTCCACTGTCGGATCGGGAATCACCCCGCAGTCCGCCATGCAGAGCACGCCGCCTTCGCCAAACTTCGAGTCCTCGACCTCCATCACCATGCAGCTCGAAGCCGTCTTGGTCTGAGGCGCCAGCTTGATGATCTGAAAGAGCGGGCGCAGCACGCTGCCCGTGATTTCGTCCGCCCCCGACACCAGGCCGTCGGCCTGATGCATGGCAACCATCATCGCGCCAAAATGGTTGGGCTTGGTCATGATCTGCCGGGCTTCGGGCTCCTCGACCCCCTTCGAACGCCGCAGCAGAAGAAAGCGCTGCACGAACGCATCGAGGTCTTCGCTGTCCGCCGGGTTGATCAGCCGCACCCCCTCGAGCGAAAGATTCAGACTCGCGGCCACCGCCTTGATCCGGGCGCGGTCTCCGAGCAGAATCGGAGCGCCCAGCCGCAGGCAATAATACTGCCGCGCCGCCTGCAGCACCCGCGGTTCGGTTCCCTCAGGGAAAACAATCCGCTTCGGATGCCGCTGCAGCTTCTCGATGATGCTGCCAATGAAACGCATGGGCCCTAGCCTACCGCCCCATGTCCAGACTGCAACAGGGAAGCGAGTTTCTGCCCCCATTTGGGATTCCCGATCCATGGGCTCCCCGGTACACTCCCCGCATGGCGATCACACTACCAAGATCCCGGTCCTGCTTCGTGTGCGGAACGGAGAATCCGCTCGGGCTGAAACTCGAATTCAGCGCCGAACCCGGGTGCGTCCGAGCCCGCTTCGAGCCGCGGCGCGAACACGCCGGGTTCCAGGACACCGTCCACGGCGGGCTCACTTCGACCGTCCTGGACGAAACCATGGTCTGGGCTTGCGGGGCGGCGACGGGCCGTTTCACCTACTGCGCCGAACTGATCGTGCGCTTCCTCAAACCTGTGCGGCCGGGCACAGCCTACGAACTCATCGGAAGACTCAAGGAGAACCGGCGCAACCGCCTCCTGCTGGCCGAGGCGGAGTTGCGGGATCCGTCCGGCACGCTCATGGCGTCCGGCTCGGGCAAGTACATGCCGATCGACGAACGGGCGGTGGGGCCGATGCTGTCGGATTTCCAGAGCGATCCGCGTGCGGCCTTTGCCCGGATCGGCGGCCAAGAGCCGTCCGACGCTACGGTTTCACCGTGAGCACAATGCCCAGCCGATCCAGAGTGGTCCCCTCCTTGAGCGCAAGATCGGCGAGGGCCCGGTTGTAGGTGCTCAGGGCGCTGATTTCCTCGTACCGGCGCAGCGTGAGTTGGCGCTGGAGGACGAGGACCTGGAAGCTGGTGCTCTTGCCGTTCTCGAGCTTCTTCTGCTCGGCTTCATAGGCCGCCTGGGCGAATTCGCTCGCCTGCCGCCGGGCTTCGATCTGTTCGTAGCTGCTCCGGGCCTCGGCGATTGCGTCCTCGACCTCGTGCATGATCTGCTGCTCCTGCCTCTTGAGTTGCAGCAGGGCCTGCTCGATCTCCTGCTTCGACATCCGGTAATTGTAGCGGGCCTGCCGGTTGCTGAGCGGCACCGAGAGAACCACCCCGTAACTGTACGAGTTGCCCACGCCTTCCCGCATGTCGTCGAGCGCATCCCAGAACGTGCTGCGCCGTCCCGACTGCCCGTAACTGCCCACGATGTCCAACTGCGGATACAACTGGTTTCGGTCGTACCGCAGCGTGAGTTGGCGCTTCTCGAGCTCGACCTTCATGCCGAGCAGGTCCGGACGCAAACTCAGGGCCTTCGCCCAACTGTCCGATCGGCTGAACGTCACCGGCACGGCCGAAAGCGATTCGGTCGGCGCCAGATCCACCTCCGCCCATTCCCCATACTGGTCGGTCACAAGCGCCTTCAAGGCATTCTGCCTCAAGATCAGATCCTTCTGCGCCGCCAACAGGTTGGCCCGGCTGGCCGCGACCTGCGACTCGGCGTCCTTCTCGTCCAGCGGCGCCATTACCCCCACCTCGACCCGCTTCCGGTTTTCGCGCAGTTGCTGGTCCGCTTCCTCGAGGGCTTGCTTCTGCACTTTGACCTGCTCGACCGCGGCGATCAGACCGTAGTAGGCCGTCTCGACGGACGTCACCGTCTGCATGATCCGGCTTTGCAGCGCGAATTCCGAGGACTGCAGTTCCTTCTTGCGCAAGGTGATGTTGTAACGCGCCGCGTCGATCCAGAAATTCTTCAACAAAGGCTGCGTCAACGTCGCCGCCGCCGCATTCGCGTCGCTGGTGCGATAGGGCGCCCGCCCCGAAGGGTCCAGCGCCGTCGGAGCCGGCTGGGTGCCGACCGTATGACTGCCGTTGGCAATCAGTTCGTATCGACCGCCGGTCGGCAGCAGCCCGCCGAGGCCCAAGCTGCCCGAATCGGTGTTATCTTCGGTGCCCACGGTCAAGGTGTTGATCGAGGTGTCGTAGCCGCCGATGCCCATGTTGTACCGATGACCGTAGCGGCCGGTGAAGGTCGGGTCGTAGGCCGAATAGGATCCCCACAAATCCAGGTTCCGCATGCTCGGGTTGAGCCGCTCGATCTGCAAGTCCAGGTTGTGCTCCAACGCCAGCGAAATGCACTCCTCCAAAGAGATCGGGCGGCTCTCCGCCGCCCGGATCGGCCCGGCAACCCAGGCGACCGTCATTGCCACAAGAATCCAGCGTGCGCGGTTCATGAGAGGCGGAGACTGAGGCATCCGGCGCGGTTCGTCAAACGCCGATCGCAGCCGCCGATGATGGGCGGTTCACCTGGTTGTTGTCGGCATTACGTCGCCCGGTGAGGGCACCGGGCCTACAACGGACGGAGATTGTCGGTGTAGGCCGCGTGCCCCCACGCGGCGCAAGGACAGACATCGGTACAAACGCCGCGTCGGGGGACCCGGCCAACAAAGTGTTGCTGCTGTTGTAGGCCGCGTGCCCCCACGCGGCGCAAACTCGATTCCCGCCGACAACGTACAGGTGCACTGTCAAGGACACGGCAGGGTCTTTTCCTGTTTTAGCGAATGCGGTTCCCCAGTGACTCGGGCCGCCTCGTTTTCACGGCTTGAAAGGAACGCGAGGCGGGGCCACACTCTGATCCGTGATGCGCGCGTTCGAGTCGTCAACACCGGTTCCATCCTGCACTCCGTGTCGAACTGACGGAGCTGGGGCACAACAACAGCCTCGAGGGCTGCGGCCTGTCCTCACCCGGAGCGCGAGGCCCTGTAGACAACGCGCATTCACTCTCATCGAACTGTTGGTTGTCATTGCCATCATCGCCATCCTGGCCGGCATGTTGTTGCCTGCGCTGGGACGAGCGAAGGCCAAGGCCCAGGGCATCGGCTGCATGAACAACCTCAAGCAGCTCCAGGTGGCCTGGTTCATGTACGTCCAGGACAACCAGGACCAGCTCCCCGGCGTCACCGGTGGCTCGTTCGCGGGCTCGAATACCTGGGCGTCCGGTTGGCTCGATTTCAGCAGCAACAACCCCGACAACACCAACACGCTCTACCTGACCGACGTCCGCTTCTCCCAGATCGGACCCTACGTCCAAACCCCCGCGATCTACCGTTGTCCCGCGGACCGCAGCATGGCCCCGTTCGGCGCCAAGTCCTACCCGCGCGTCCGGAGCATGTCGATGAGCTGCTGGATGAATTACATCCTCAATGTCGATATCGGTCAGGACAAGTACGTCATCTACCGAAAGTACTCCGATATCGTGAATCCGGGTCCATCGATGACCTGGATCCTGATCGACGAACGCGAGGACAGCATCAATGACGCGTTGTTCCAGACCGACCTGAAATCCCGCGGCCCGGCGGCGCGGATTGTGGATTACCCGGCCAGCTATCATGGCGGCGCGGCGGGCATCCTGTTTGCCGACGGCCATGCCGAGATCAAGCGCTGGCGGGATCCCCGCACCACGCCGCCCGTGAAGAAAGGCACGGCGATCCCCCTGAACGTGCCGTCGCCGAACAACCCGGACGTGGCCTGGATCCAGGAACGATCGAGCTGCTTAAAGTAGTCGCAGATCTTCGAATGCGGCTCACCCGCTCTCAAAGATCGGAGGAACGATCCCGCGGCTGCGCATAGGCGTCAGCCCAAGGCCGGCTGAGATGCACAGATCCTGCAGATCTGCTTGGGCGGGAGGTTTCTCGACGACGCCAAGCGTCTGGAGGGGCGACGTCCTCGTCGCCCACGAATGTACTGTGCGATCTCATCCGCCGGGGACGAGGCCGTCCCAGCTCCACTGCCGTTTCGACAAAGGCTGTTCTCCTTCCGCACGCCAGCCCTTGCCCGCGAATGGGATGGCCGCAAGTGCATGCATCTTGGCCGCGGATCCGGTTCAGCGCGCAGCTTTGTGATCGATCCGGGCTAGCCCGCAGGGTGTATGGAGTGGTGACCACGGCGAAGCCGAAACCTCCGAAATGCGGACCACTGCGGGCTAGCCCGGATCAGATATCGCGCGAAGCTTGGGATCGATCCGGGCTAGCCCGAAGAACCTCATCGCGGGCCCATTGCCGCGCCCCCTCGAGGTCGGCGAACCGGCCCTCGAGCTGAGCCTCGAACGCAGCCGCCAGCAGCGATCCCATCGCCTTGCCCTGCGGCACGCCAAGAGCACAGAGATGACGGCCCTTGAGAATCGGCTTCGGCGCGGACTCCTGCAGTTCGAGCTGCGCGGCCTTCTCCCGGAGAGCGCGCAGCCCGGACGGCGTCTCCCATGGTCTGGGCGGACGTCCAAAGGCATCCGCGGTGATCACGACGCTCAACGTCTGAATCGTCTCCGGCTCGAGTCGCCGGGCCAGCCGCCGCACTGAGCGGTCGGTCGCAGTCTGCAGATGAGCCATGTGATTGGTCACCAGCGGCACGACACGCCGCCGAATGGCTTCCGGCGCTCGAAACCGCGCGAGAAACGCCTCGACGACCGGCCCGCCCGCGTCTTCGTGCCCGGGCGACACCACGCGCCATCGTCCCTCGCGGAACACGCTCTGCGTTGTTTGGGGCTTTCCGAAGTCGTGCCCCAGCACAGCCAGGCTGTACACGATGCGGGTCTGGGGATCCGCCGCCCGCCATTCGGCGAGTTGGACCAGCGCATCCAGGCAATGGCACGTGTGCGTGAAGACGTCGCCCTCGGGGTGCCACTCCGGATCCTGGGGCGTGCCGCGCAAGGCATCGATCTCGGGGAAGTGCCCGAGCCACTCCGTCGCTTCGAGTAGTCGCAGTCCGACTGAAGGGCGAACGCTCTGCGATGCCCATTTGAACCACTCCTCGCGCACCCGCTCGGCGGCCAGTTCCCCGCACGCTCCCTTGATTGTGCGGCAGAGCGCCACCGTCTCGGGCGCGGGCCGCAAATCCAAGCGCGCGGCCAATTGCATGCCGCGCAGCACGCGCAGCGGATCCTCGGCAAACGCCGGGCTCGTGTGTCGCAACACGCGCTCGTCGAGATCCCGCCGGCCGCTGAAGAAATCGAGCACCTCGTTGCGGCGCGGATCGAACATCAACGCGTTGATGGTGAAATCGCGGCGCGCCGCCGCATCCGCGGGCGTCATCCCGGGATCCGTGGCGATTCGGAATCCCTTGTGACCGGACCGGATCTTCGAGTCGCGCCGGGGCAGGCTGAAGTCGAAAGTGCGCCCGCCCGGCATGGTGAACTTGACGACCCCGAACGAGCGCCCGACGAGATCGACGCGTCCATGGCGTTCGAGTGCGGCAGCCAGTTGTTCGTAGCTCACGCCGAACACCTCGACGTCGTAATCCTTCACGGGAACGCCGAGAAGCGCATCGCGCACGCAGCCGCCGACAAGGTAAGCCTGCCCCAACTCGGGGAGCGTCCCGATCACGGTCGCCAGTTCATGCGGAATCGGCACAATCATCGAATCGCCGCAACTCTACCCGCGATCGGCGGTTTCAGCCAGCGTGACAGGTGGATCCGGTTGTTGTCGGTCTTCACTCGCCCGGTGAGGGCACCGGGCCTACAAGCCGATGATGCCCGTTCTGTAGGCCGCGTGCCCCCACGCGGCGCAAGGACAGACATCGGCGCGGACGCCGGGTCAGGCGACCCGGCCTCCAAGCTGACGATGCCCATTCTACGCGGCCTCGCCCAAATCCCCTTTGCGAACCCGGTCGCATCCAAGTATGGTCCCGGCCAGAACAATGAAAATCACTCCCTACGGTGCCGCGGGCGGCGATGTCACCGGGTCCGCGTACCTGGTCGAAACTCCCCAAGCCAAGGTCCTGGTCGATTGCGGGCTGTTTCAGGGTGGGAAGGAGGCGGACGCGAAGAACCAGTCGCCGGTCGTGCCCCGGACGCGAGACCTTGATGCCGTGCTGCTGACGCACGGGCATCTGGATCACACCGGACGCCTGCCGCTGCTCACGCTGGCCGGCTTCAAGGGACCGGTTTACGCCACGCCGGCGACGATCGAAATGACGGGGTTGATCCTGCGCGATTCCGCCAAGGTCCAAGCCCAGGATCTCGAGCGGCACAACCGCAAGCGGGCCCGGGCGGGAGAGCCGCCGCTGGCCCCGCTCTACACCCACGACGATGTCGAGCGTCTCCTCGAACACCTGCGCCCCACGCCCTATCACGATCCGTTCCCGGTCGCGGCGGGCATCCGGGCCCGCATGGTCGAGGCGGGCCATATGCTGGGCTCGGTGAGCCTTCAACTGCTGTTCGAGGATGATGGACGCGAGCGCGCGGTGGTGTTCTCCGGCGATCTGGGCCCCCTGGGCGCCCCGATCCTGCGGGACTACGAACCGTTCTGCCGCGCGGATGCCGTCGTGCTCGAGTCCACGTATGGCAACCGCGATCACCGTCCCTTCCGCGAGACGGTCGACCAGTTTGTCGATGTCCTCAAACAAGCCGTGGCCGACCGCGGCAAGGTGCTGGTGCCCACGTTTGCCGTCGGACGCGCCCAGGTCCTGACCCTGCTTCTGGCCTCGGTGTTTCGGAAGGGGCTGGTCAAGCCGTTCCCGGTCTTTCTCGACAGTCCAATGGCCATCGAGGCATCGAGGATCTACGAGCGCCATCTCGAACTGTTCGACGACGAGATGCTCGAGTTCCTGCGCGAAGGATCGATCGAGCGCGACCTGGCCACACTCGAGTTGACAGCCACCGCAGATGAATCCAGGAAGATCAACGACGTGTCGGGACCCTGCGTCGTGATGGCAGGCGCCGGCATGTGCAACGCCGGACGTATACTCCATCACCTGAAACAGAATCTCTGGAGGCCGGAGACCCACGTGGTGATCGTCGGATACCAGGCGCATGGCTCCCTGGGCCGCCTTCTCGTCGAAGGAGAACAGCGGGTCAGCATCCACGGCGAGAAAATCGCCGTGAAAGGCAAGGTGCACACCCTCGGCGGATTCAGCGCGCACGCCGGCCAGACCGACCTGCTCAACTGGTTCGCGGCGCTCGCTCCCAGCCGCCCGCGGGTGGTCCTGACCCACGGTGAAGACGAGCCGCGCCGGGCCCTGGCCCGGAAGATCCAGCAGGCGCATCGGATCGAAGCGCTTCTTCCGAAGCTCGAACAGACCATCGCAATCTGAAAGGAGGCCCATGAATACGAATAACACCACGACACCGGGCCGCCCGCCTGCCCGGACCTCTCCCGCGCTGAGCCGCTACGAATGCGGCCCGTTCACCTTCTCGCACAAGGATTATTATGACCGCCACCTGATGTTCGATCATGCGGTCGACATCCCTGAAGCCTCGCCGCGGCAGCGTTACGAAGCGGTGGCCTGCTCGGTGCGCGACCTGCTCACCCAACGCTGGATCCGAACTCAGCAGACCCACGATCGGCGCAACGCAAAGCGCGTGTATTACGTCTCGATGGAGTTCCTCATCGGGCGCGCCCTGGCCTCGAATATCCTCAACCTCGGCGTCGAACGCTGGGTGGCCGAGGATCTCCAGTCCGACCAGCGTGACTGGCGCGCCGTGTTCGACGAGGAACCCGATGCCGGCCTCGGCAATGGCGGTCTGGGACGCCTGGCGGCCTGCTTCATCGAGTCCCTCGCCACTCTCGAAATCCCCGCCTTCGGATACGGCCTGCGTTACGAGTACGGCATCTTCCGACAAGGGCTGGCCAACGGCTGGCAGAACGAACAGCCCGACAACTGGCTGCGTTACCCCGATCCCTGGGAAGTCGCGCGTCCCCAGGAGTCGGTCGAGGTCAAGCTCAACTGCTCGTTCGAGACGCGCAGCGGCGCCCTCAGGGTCCTTCCCGGATGCCCCTCGACGCTCATCGGCATCCCCTATGACCGCCCGGTCGTCGGCTACGGCGGCAAAACCATCAATACACTGCGGCTCTGGGCGGCCGGCACGCCGGATTACTTCGATTTCCAGCAGTTCAGCAGCGGCGATTTCGTGGGCGCCCTGGCGGAGTCCCTCACGGCCGAAACCCTCACCCGGGTTCTCTATCCCGACGACTCGACCACCGTGGGCCAGGGTCTCCGGTTTCTGCAGGAGTACTTCCTTGTCGCCTGCTCTCTGGCCGACATGATCCGCCGTTTCCGCAAGAGCAACACCGACTGGGCGGACCTCCCCAACAAGGCGGCCGTCCAGCTCAACGACACCCACCCCGCTCTGGCTGTGCCCGAGCTGCTGCGGCTCCTGCTCGATGAAGCCAAACTGGGCTGGGACGACGCCTGGCAAATCACACAGGCCACGCTGGCCTACACCAACCATACCCTCCTGCCCGAAGCCCTCGAGAAATGGCCGGTCCGATGGCTCGAAGCGCTCCTTCCACGCCACCTCGAACTCATTTACGAAATCAATCGCCGCTTCCTTGACCATGTCCGCTCACACCATCCCGGCGACGACGCCCGTGTCCGGCGCGTCAGCCTGATCGAGGAAGGCGCCGAGCGCAAAGTGCGCATGGCCCACCTGGCCATCGTCGGCACCCATAGCACCAACGGCGTTGCGGCAATCCATACCCGGTTGCTCAAGAGCCGCGTGGTTCCCGATTTCGCCGCCCTGTTCCCCGACCGCTTCAACAACAAGACCAACGGAGTCACGCCCCGCCGCTGGCTCCTGCAGGCCAACCCGCCGCTGGCCCGCGCGATCACAGAAGCCATCGGCGACGCCTGGATCACCGACCTCGCGCAACTCGAGAGGCTGCGCCCGCTCGCCGACGATGCCGGTTTCCGCGCTGCCTTTCGGCAGGCCAAGAGGGCCGCCAAGGAGAGTTTTGCCGCGTGGACGAGGAACGCCCTGGGACAAGAGATCAACACCGAAACGCTCTTCGACTCCCAAATCAAGCGCATCCACGAGTACAAGCGCCAGCTCCTCAACGCCCTCCACATCGTGGTGCTGTACAACCGGCTGCGCAACAACCCGCACTGCGACGCGCCCCCGCGCACGTTCCTGTTCGCCGGCAAAGCGGCGCCCGCATACCGGCTGGCCAAGCTGACCATCAAGTTCATCAACGACATCGCCGCAACCATCGACCGCGACCCCGCGGTCCGCGGGCGCTTGAAGGTCCTGTTTCTCCCCGACTATTGCGTCTCGCTGGCCGAACGCCTGATCCCGGCCAGCGAAGTGTCCGAGCAGATCTCGACCGCCGGCTACGAGGCCAGCGGCACGAGCAACATGAAGTTCATGATGAACGGCGCCCTCACCATCGGCACGCGCGATGGCGCCACCATCGAAATGGCCGAGGCGGCCGGCGAAGAGAACCTGTTCCTTTTCGGCCTCACCGCCGAGCAGGCAGCCCAAAGCCGCGGCTGGTACAGTCCGCACTGGCATTACCAAAACGAACCAGAGACCCGCGACGCCCTCGACCGAATCTTCTCCGGCCACTTCGGTTCCGCCGACGCCGGAGTGATCGAGGGTCTCCGCGACGCCCTTCTGAACCACGGCGATTACTACCTTCACCTGGCCGATCTCAAATCGTACGGCGAGGCGCACGAACGCATTGGACAGCTCTACGCCGACCCGGAGGCCTGGGCACGCAAGGCCGTCCTCAACATCGCCGCCTCCGGACGATTCTCGAGTGACCGGGTGATCTCCGAGTACGCCCACGAAATCTGGAACACCCCGCCCTGCCCCGTCCCCGACGAGGCCTGAGCCGCGGCCAGGGCTCGCCTACCCGATTCACATCGACAACCTCCAGATGCACGGTCGCGTCTCCACGCAACCGGATTGGCATTGGTTGCGCCGCCCCCTTCTGCTAAACAACACCGGTGCTGCACGCAGGGCAGAACCCGTTTCTCCGCCACCCGCGGATCGCACTGGCGGTGACGGCGGTGCTGGCATTGCCGCTGCTCTTCCAATGGGCCCGCTTCGGCGTGAGCGCCGAGACCCGCGCGCTTCTAGCCGGAGACGAGCGCAACCTGTCCAGCTACGAGAAGGTCCGCGATGTGCTCGCGGGGACGGAGCTGGTTCTGGTGAGCCTCGAACACGACGCGCTCTTCACCAAACGCGGGCTGGATGCCGTGCGGCGGGTCAGCGACGCCTTCGAGCAACAGCCGCGCGTCTCGGACGTGAAGAGTCTCACGCACTCGGTCAGACCGGTGCGGAAAGGTCTGAGCTTCGAGATGGTGCCCTTCGTGCCGGACGATCCGCTCGACTCGAACACGCTGGCCCGATTGAAGGAGTTCTCGCTCACCCACCCGCTGGTCCGCAACCTCATGGTCTCGGCCGACGGACGACACACCCTGATCACGGCCACCGTGCCCCGCGCGCCGCAGTCCGCCGACGAGCAGCGCGCGCTGCGCGCCGGGATCGACACCGTGCTCGAGCCGTTCCGGGCTGAGGGACTCCGCTTCACCGTGCTGGCCCTACCCCTGGTCGAGGAGGAGATCCGTCGAACACTCGGGGCGGACCTGCGGCGGTTCGTGCCGGCGGCGTTGGGCCTGCTGCTGGCGATTCTCTGGATGGCCTTTCGCTCGTGGCGCCTGCTGCTGCTGGTGGTGATCAACCAGGCGGTCCTGCTGCTGCTGCTGCCGGGGGCAATCCAACTCGCCGGGTTTCGGCTCAATCTCTTCTCCGTCATCCTCGTGCCCCTGTTGACCGGCATTCAACTGACCCTCCTCACCCACCTGTTCTCGGCTCTGCAGCGCGCCTTGGCGGACGGAGCCGAACCGGACGCCGCCCTGATCCAGGCCTTGCGACTCGTGGCCAAACCGGCCCTGTTCGCCTCCCTCACGACGATCATCGGCCTGTTGTCCCTGATGGTCGGCGGGGTCCGCCCGGCCGCCGAGTTCGGTCTGATGGCCGCCCTGGGCCTGTGCCTGATGCACAGCCTGACCTTCGGACCGGGCCTGGCCCTGTTGAAACTCGCGTTGGAACGAGGACCCGGCTGGCGCGAGGAGATGGCCGGGGCGTCCAGAAGACGCGGGACTCGCATGGCAAAATCGCGGTGGCCCCGGCGGCTGATGGGTTGGGCGCGCGACCGCGGCGGGCGGTTGCTGGCCGCCGGTGTCGCTGTGATCGTGATCACGGCGATCGGCATCCGCTCGGTCCGCACGGACATCCGGGCCGTCGAGTTTCTCGACCCGGCCAGTTCCGCGCGGCGGGCGATCGAGCATTTCGACCGCGTGTACGGGGGCATCAACGTGGTCCAGATCGAGTTCGACACGGGCAAGCCGGGCGGCATCAACGAGCTTGCCATGCTGCGCTATCTCGATGCCGTGCATCGGGAAGCCGAGTCGCGCCCGGAGTTCACCGGGGTGTATTCCTACGCCCAGTTGCTCGCCATGATGAACCAGATCTGGGAAGGCGAACGCCCGGGAACGCTCCGCCTGCCCGAGAACCCGTGGCTCGTGCAGTTGTTCGTCCTGGCGCTGCGCAGCTCCAACTTCCCATTCCTGAGCGGGCTGGCCGACCCCGCGCAACAGACCGCCTACCTGGTGTTGCGCACGAGCGATCTGCCTGCCGACCGCTACCTCGATCTGATCCGCGGTGTGGTCCGATTCGCCGAAGCCCACCGCCCTCCGGGCGTTGCGGTTTCGGCCGCGCAAGGGCTCCATTCGATTCTCGAAGCGGACCGCCGCATCGTGCGCAGTCAACTGGGCAGTGCTGGCCTGACCTTCGGTGTCATCGGGCTGGTGCTCGCGTTGGTGTGGCGCTCGCCCGGCCTCGCCCTGGCGGCCCTCCTCGCCAACGCGCTGCCGGTGGCGACGGTGATCGCGCTGGCCGGATTCCTCCGTGTGCCGCTCAACTCGATCACGGTGATGGTCGCCGCCATCGCGTTGGGCGTGGCCGTGGACAACGCCATCCATTTCATCGCGCACTGGCGAACGGAAAGGCAGACCGGCGCGAGTCCGGCGACTGCCGCGGAGCGCGCGCTGCAAGTCAAAGGACGCCCGATCGTCTGGGCAGGCGCGGTGCTGATCACGGTGTTCGCGGTGTTCTGGTGCTCGTCCTTCCCCCCCGTCGTCCACTTCGGCCTGTTGTCGGCAGCCGCCTTCCTGGGCGGCCTGGGCGGGGTCCTGATCTTCCTGCCCGCAGCCCTCTGCCGCTGGCCAACACGCTGACGAGTCAGTTCTCATTTCACGCGCAAGGGCTCGGCGCCGGGTGAGGGCACCCGGCCTACAACATGAGCAACAACTGCGTATGGTAGGCCGGGTCCCCGGGCCCGGCGCTCTCAACTGCTGCTGACGAGTCCGCTTGCGTTTCCGGGATTCGCGCTCAACAGTACGAGGCAGAGTGCGCGGGCGCGCTGGTGTGCGCCCGTGTCGCTCGCAACACACAGACTGCATGGGGAGCATGTTCGAGAATTGGGGCCGTGCGGTGGGCCGGCTGAGCATGCCGGCCTTCCACAAGGCCAAGTGGGCCTGGCAGAGCCTGGCCGGCTCGGAAGAGGATCGCCTGAAGGCCGAGCAGGAGCTGGGCGGCACTCTGGCGTTGAAGATCCGCTCGTCGTCCACTGCCCCCGCCGCCGCCGCGGATCTCAAGCTCGTGCGTCGAATCGGAGACGCGCTGGCCGCGCGGCTCAGAAACCGGCAACTCCGCTTTCGAATCGATGCGATCCAACTGCCGGAGCCCTCGGCTCTCGCATTGCCCGGCGGGTACATCTTCATCAGCGTGTCGCTGTTGGATCTCTGCCACCGCTACGAAGACGAGATCGCGTTCGTCCTCGGACACGAAATGGCCCACGTCATCCGCGGCCATGCCACCGACCATTTCCTCCAGGAATCGTTCATGAAAGCGCTGGCGAGCCGACTCGGACGCGCGACTCCGCTCGGCGGCCTCGTCAAGGACACCACGCTTCAGTTGTTATCCAGCGCCTACTCGCAGGAATGCGAATTCGAGGCGGACGAATTCGGCTCGCGCCTGGCCCAGGCCGCGGGGCACCACCCCCTGGCGAGCATTCGCCTGCTCGAGCGTCTTCAACACTTGCACGGCGATCAAACACCGCTCGGCCAGTACTTCAGTTCCCATCCCCCTCCCGCCGAGCGCACGGCCCGGCTTCGGCGGGTCTGGAGCAGCAGGCTTCGAGCGGCTTCGCAGGAGGCTTAACCCGCATTTCTCACCAACTGTTGATGTCATCTGACCGGTCACCGTCACATTCCACCTGAAATGCGGGTTAGCCCGGATGTTTCATCAAGCTTCGCGGAGTCTCACATCCGGGCTCTGTCACCTCCCGAATGCCGCAGCCGGTGCCGGGAGAGTGCGCCTGATCTCGTCGAGGCGATAGCCGAACCCGGGGCCGCGCACCGTGTTCAGGTCGACGTGCCCGTGGCGGCGCCGGTACACCCCCGGGTGCACTTGCGCTTCCGGTGCGGAGGCCGCCGGATAGAACTGCATGCCGTTGGTCTCGACCCCCATGATGGTGCCGACGTGCGCCGCCAGCAGCAGATGCGGGATCTGGGCCAGCATCGGATTGCTCAGATCCTGCACCATCAGAGCCATGCCGTGCGCCTTGGCCCAGCACGCGCTGAGCACCGCGCCGGTCTGGGTTTTGCAGGTCTTCAGCGCGACGCCCGACCAGCCCAGTTCCCGCCCAAGTCGAATCAGCTTCCAGTCGTGCGCGCTCTCGTCGAGGAAGATCGGCTTGCGCGCCGATACGCCGCGGACATCGATCCGATGCCGCTCGAGGTCATAGGGGAAAGGCTGCTCGACATAGAGGAGCATGCGGTCCAGGCACGGATGCTCGGCACGGAAACGATCGAGAATCGCGTTGACGTAGGCCGGGTCGGTCACGGTGCAGTTGAAATCGGCGCTGAGCCGCTCGACGCCGTGCGCCAGGCCGATCTCGCCCGCCCGCACCAGCCGCTGATAGTCCCAAGGCGCGTCGTTGCCGCGCAGCTTCACCTTCAGACACGTCAATCCGTCCGCGCGAATCCAGTCCTCCAACAGCACCGGATACCCGTCCTGCGGCTCGAGTCCGGTCAGTTCGGAAGAATCGAGCGGATCGAGTCCGCCCACCAGGTGCCAGGCCTCGAGGGTGCGCTCAGGCTCGGATGCTAGAAACGCGTCCGGATAGCGGCCCCGGAAATCGGGGGTGGCACCGGCGGCCGGGGCGAGAAAATGCGCGAGATCGCGGTTGAGGCAATCCGCGCCGTAGGTCGTGTAGGTCGGGCGTTCGAGCCTGTGGCCATAGGCGTCGTGGATCGCCTGGTCGAACACGGAACAGCAGACCAGAGCGGCCAGCCAGGGCATCGGTTCGACCGTCGGTCCGCGTTCGGCGTTGAAGGCTTCGAGCAATGCGCCCAACCGGTGTTCCTGAAAGGCGTGACCGACCTCGATCGGGTGTCCGTCCGCCTCGAAACGCGTCCAGGCTTCGGCCACTTGGACGCAAAAGCGCTTGAGGGCCTCGTGGCGTTCTTCGTAGGGGAGCGCGCTGGGCCAGACCCATTGCACGCTCAAAGGCGTCTCGCCCCACCCCACCGCGCTGCGCCCATGTCGATCCTCCACCCGAACGCGGGCGCGGGCGCAGGTGACGGACGTGAGCGTTTCCGGGCCGAATTTGAGCGGCACCCGGGTGGCGATGGGAAGGAAGAAGAGTTCGGCGGACTGGACGCGGATGTCGGTGACTTTGGCCACGGGGGGCAAAGTAGGTTCACCCTGCCCGTCTGTTCAAGCTTTTGAACCGGTTGGGCGGAGCCTTCGGGACGCCGATGCGCTTTTCGGCTACGGGTGGCGGTAGGTGATGCGCGCCTTGTTCAGATCGTAAGGGGACATCTGGACATTGACGCGGTCGCCGACGCTGATGCGGATGAAGTTCTTCCGCATCTTGCCTGAGATGTGGGCCAGAACCTCATGCTTGTTGGGCAAGGTGACCCGGAACATGGTCCCGGGCAGAACCTGGCTCACCGTTCCCACGAGTTCGATTGGTTCTTCTTTGGCCACAGTTGGCTTCCAACCCAACGAAGGGAGCGTTTGTTACTCTCCGATCAACGCGCGCGCCTTCGCGAGCGCCTCGTCCACCTTGCCGACGTCCTTGCCCCCGCCGCGGGCGTTGTCGGGCTTGCCGCCCCCGCGCCCGCCCACAACCGGCGCGATGGCCTGAATGAGCTTGCCGGCTTGGGCCTTGGCGGTGAACTGCGGCGACACGGACGCGACCAGCGCAACGGCGCCGTTCGCCACGCCCGCCAGGACGACCACACCCTCGAAGAGGCCGCGCAACTCGTTGGCCATTCCCTGCAACGTGTCGCCGTCGGCCGCTCCCAAGTTCTCGATGATCGCCGGCACTCCGTTGATGGCCTGAGCACGGTTGGCCAGGGCCTTGGCCTGCCCCGCGGCCTGTTGCTGCGCCAGAGCCCGCAACTGGCGCTCGATCTCCTTCTGCTGGGCCAGCAGGTTATCGATCCGCTTGTCCAGTTCCGTCCACGGCGCGTTGACCTTGTCGGCCACGGCCCTGAGGAGGGCCGCCTCCTCGACGGCGCGTTTCCAGGCTTCGAGGCCGGCCACCGCCTCGATGCGCCGCACCCCCGCGGCAATCGCGTTCTCGGCCACGATTCGGAACAGGCCGATCTCGCCAACCGCCCGACAATGCGTCCCGCCGCAAAGTTCCATCGAGTAGCCGTCCAGGCCGGTGGGCGCGCCGCCAATCTGAACCACGCGCACCCATTCGCCGTACTTGTCGCCGAAGAACTGCATGATGTCCTGGCGATCCTTGACGTGATTGTACTTCACCTCGGTCCAACTCACGGGCGCGTTTTCGAGAATCCGCTCGTTGACCAACTTCTCGACGTCGGCGACCTGTTGCGGGGTCAGAGGGGGGCAGTTGAAGTCGAAGGTGAGCTTGTCGGGCCCGACGAACGACCCTTTCTGGGACGCGTCCCGGCTGACGACCTCGTGCAAGGCCCAATGCAGCAGGTGCGTCACGGTGTGATGGCGCTGGATCGCCTCCCGGCGGCGCGTCTCGACGGCCACGACCACATCGAGACCGGGCAGGAGGGCGTCGGGCTCGCCGCTCTCCGTGTCGCCCGCGCGGTCGAGCAGGTGCAGCCAGGTATGACCGCTCTTCTGCGTGTCGGCAACGCGCCAGAGTCGGCCGCCGTGCTTGAGTTCGCCCCTGTCTCCCACCTGCCCCCCCATCTCCGCGTAGCAGACGCTGGCATCGAGCACGACCGCCGTCTTGTCCTTCACTTGCACCACTTCCAGCACCCTGGCCGGCGTCTCGAGAGTGTCGTACCCGACAAAACGGGTCGGCGCCTCGGTTTCGAGCTGCGAGAGCTCGATCACCTGCTTCTTCTGCGCCTTGCGCGCCCGGTCCCGCTGCTCGTCCATCAGGCGATTGAAGCCGTCGATGTCGACAGTGAGGCCGCGCTCGCGCGCCATGAGCTCGGTCAAGTCGAGTGGAAATCCGTACGTGTCGTAGAGGGTGAAGGCGAATTCGCCGGGCACCTGCCGCGGGGCGCAACGAGCCTTGGCGCTTTCCTCGAGGCGCCCCACCTCCTGACCGAACAGATCGATTCCCCGGTCGAGGGTCTTGTTGAACGCCTCCTCCTCGACGCGGATGACCTCCTCGATATGGCGCTGCCTGGCCCGGATCTCGGGGAACACGCCGCCCATTGTGTCCGCCAGCACGTCGACGAGCCTGTAGAAGAACGGTTCATGCAGGCCGAGCGAGCGCCCATACCGCACCGCGCGTCGAAGGATGCGGCGCAGCACGTACTGGCGGTCGGTGTTCCCCGGCTGGATTCCATCCGCAATCGAGAAGCTCAGTGTCCGGATATGATCCGCGATCACCCGGAAAGCCACATCCGCGGCGATTTGAGGTTCCAAATCTGAGATCTGAGATCCTGCCGGAGGCAGCGTCGACCCATAGCGCTGGCCGCTCACCTGTTCGAGCCGGTCGAAGAGGGGGCGGAAGATGTCCGTCTCGTAGTTCGAGATCACGCGGCTGAAATCGGTGAATCCACGGGTATTCTGAATGATCGCCGTCACCCGCTCGAAGCCCATGCCGGTATCGACGTGCCGGGCCGGGAGCGGCGAGAATGTGCCGTCGGGGTTCGCGTTGAACTGGATGAACACCAGGTTCCAGATCTCGATGCATCGTGCGCTGCCCTTGTTCACCAGCGCACCCTGGGTGTCGCCGTCCGGCGTCAGATCGACGTGCAGTTCGGAGCACGGGCCGCAGGGGCCCGTCTCGCCCATCATCCAGAAATTGTCCTGTTTGCCGCCGGTGCAGATATGCACCTTCGGATCGAGACCGGCGGTGACAAACAGGCGTTCCCAATGCTTGTAGGCTTCGAGGTCGAATTCGCTCGGATCGCCTGGCCCGGGCTTGTACACCGTGGCGTAGAGCCGGTTCTTGGGGAACTTCCAAACGCCCGTCACCAGCTCCCACGCCCACGCAATGGCCTCCTCCTTGAAGTAATCCCCGAAACTCCAGTTCCCCAGCATCTCGAAGAACGTGTGGTGGTAGGTGTCCAGGCCGACGTCTTCGAGGTCATTGTGCTTCCCGCCCGCCCGGATGCACTTCTGTGTGTCGGCGGCGCGCGTGTCGAGCCCGGGAACAGCGCCGGCCCACCGGCTCACGTCCGGCGCCTTTTGCCCCAGGAAGATCGGCACAAACTGGTTCATGCCGGCGTTGGTGAACAGCAGGTTCGGCGCGTCGGGCATCAGGGTCGAGGAGGGCACGAGGGTGTGCTGCTTCGACCTGAAGAAGTCGAGAAAAGACTGTCGGATTTCAACGGACGTCATACGAAAAACGGGGCGCAGCATAGGCTGCGGGCCGCAGGAAAAGCCAGTCGAATTGCATTCCTAGCCTGCAGCGGGTGCGCATCTCAGGTTTTTCAGCCTTCCCGACCTCTCGCAATCGCAATCGTAATCTCGATCCCAAACTGCTTTCCTGAACTCAGTGCAGTGTATCTGGAGGTTGTCGGTGGGAATCGAGTTTGCGCCGCCTGGGGGCAGGCGGCCTACAGCGGAAGTCCCGATCCGTTGCAGGCCCGGTGCCCTCACCGGGCGACAGAAGACCGACAACAATCCGATGCAACGAACTCAGTGATGCTGGCTGAGTTTCCGAGTTGCGCGCAGGGATTGATCGGGTATGTCTGGGGCGGGCCGATGACGACTGCAGGGATACTCGATGCGCTGCTCGATGTTGGGCCGTATGCTCTGGCCGGCTTCACTGTCCTGTTTTCCACGCTGGCCTCGGCTCACGCCATTCTCTTCAAGCGCGACCCGCGCTCCGCCCTGCTTTGGGCCGGCCTGATCTGGATGCTCCCGCTCGGGGGCGCGGTGCTCTACTTCATGCTGGGCGTCAACCGCATTCGGCGGCGGGCCCTGCTGCTGCGCGGAGAGGAAGACCATTACCGATCGCCCGGGCTCGAACCTGCCTGTGCGCCCGAAACGCTTGAACAGCATCTGCCTCCCGAGAGCCGTCACCTTGTCACGCTCGCCGCGCTGGTGGACGAAGTCGTCGTGCGTCCGCTGGTGCCGGGCAATCAGGTCGACCTCCTCATCGACGGCGACGCCGCGTTCCCGGCCATGCTCGAGGCCATCGCCGCCGCCCGGCATTCCGTGACGCTCTCGACATACATTTTCGACCGCGACGAGGTCGGGATCGCGTTTGCCCGCGCGCTGGGCGACGCCCGGAGGCGGGGCGTCCAGGTGCGGGTGCTCATCGACGCCACCGGCACGCGCTATTCGTGGCCGTCCATTCTGGGTGTGCTTCGACGGGAAGGCGTTCGCTATGCCCGGTTTCTCCCGGCATTCCCCCGCGGGCAACTGGTGTCGATCAACCTGCGCAACCATCGCAAGCTGCTTGTAGTGGATGGACGCGAGGGGTTCACGGGCGGCATGAACCTGCGGGTCGGTCATTGCCTGGCACGCAAACCGGCGCACCCGGTGAAGGATCTCCAGTTCCGGCTCCGGGGACCGGTGGTGGCCCACCTGCAGGAGGTCTTCGCCGAGGACTGGCTGTTCACCACGGGCGAACGCCTGCGCGGGGAACGCTGGTTTCCGCCGCTCGAAGGGGCCGGCGCCGTCTTCGCGCGGGGTCTGGCGGACGGTCCCGACGAGGATTTCGAGGTGCTGCAGTGGACTCTGCTGGGGGCCGTGGGGGCGGCGCGCTCGACCGTGCGTGTCATGACACCGTATTTCCTGCCAAACGCGCCGTTGATCGCCGCGCTGAATCTGGCGGCGCTCCGCGGTGTGTCGGTGGACATCCTGCTGCCGGGGAGGAGCAACCTGCCCTTCGTGCAGTGGGCGTCGGCGGCCCACTGGTGGCAGGTCCTCGAGCGCGGATGCCGGCTCTGGCTGTCACCGCCGCCGTTTGACCACTCGAAGCTGCTTCTTGTGGACGATTGCTGGACCCTCCTGGGCTCGACAAACTGGGATCCCCGCAGCCTCCGCCTCAATTTCGAGTTCAACGTCGAATGCTACGACCCCGCCCTAGCCCGGACACTGGCCGCCTGGTTCGAGGAACGCCAGCGCCAGGCGCGGCCGATCACGCTCTCCCAAGTCGACGCCCGCAGTCTGCCCGTGCGGCTTCGCGACGGCGTTGCGCGGCTCCTGACGCCGATCCTGTAACCCGCATTTTTCCTAGCCCGTCCGTGCACAGGGCGATCAGATTTCGCATGATGTCTGCCATGCGGGTTGGACGGCGCGCGCGGCCGCTATTCGTTTCGAAGCGCCTGGATCGGATTGAGGCGGGCGGCTTTCCATGCGGGGAACAGGCCGGCCGAGACGCCGACCAGGGCGCTGAAAGCCACGGCGATGGCCATGGCCAGAGGCGTGATGAGTGGCGCATTGGCCGACGGACTGATCAGGGCAAGTATCGCCACCAGGCCGTACGACGCCCCAACGCCCAAAGCGGCGCCCAACAGCGCGATGACGACGCTCTCGATGAGAATCTGGGCGAAGATGGCCAGGCCGCTGGCGCCGACGGCCTTGCAGATTCCAATCTCGCGGATGCGCTCGTTGATGCTGGCGAGCATGATGTTCACGATCCCGATCCCACCCACCAGAAGGCTGATCGCCGCGATGAAGCCGCCGCTCAGCCGCGCATTGCGGATCTGTTTGTTGATGCTCTCGAGATTGTTCTCCTGCGTGCGGAAGCTGAAATCCTCGATCCCGCGGTGGGTCATCATCAGGACGTTGCGCGCCTGCTGCAGCGCCACATCGACTCGCTCGATGCTCCCCACCTTGAGATCGATGTCCGACAGTCGCGGATCCGGTATGTTGTCGAGTCCGGACGCCGCCCGAAACCGGATCCAGGCCGTGTTGAGCGGGATGTACATCGTGTAGTTCTTGCGCCAGAACGCCCAGTTGCCCCGCCCGAAGCCACGCTGCCGCGCGGGGCCCGCTCTGGTCTCAGGCGGCTTGGACCTGGCCAGCTCGCGCATCTTTTTTTCCTGCTCGCTCTCATAGTGGGCGAACATGCCCACGATGGTGAAGGGCTGTCCGTTCAGGTTCACCAACTCGCCGATCGGGATGATCTCCCGCCCGACGTCTTCCGGGGCTCCGAACAGTTCGTCGCGTATGCCGGTCCCAATGACGCACACCGCGTGCGCGTTCTCCTCGTCCAGTTCGGTGAAGAAACGCCCGTGCGCCAGCGTGTGCAGGTTCATGTCGACGACCGCGGGCCAGACGCCGCACAGCTCGGAGGGCATGGCCATCTTCTCGCCGCGGGTCGCCACGACGCCGGAAACCCTCATTTCGGGCGAGACCACGCGCAGAAGCGGCGCGCTTCGTCTCAGGGCCTCGACGTCCACCATCGTCCGGCCGGGCGCCTGATCGGCCAGGTGTTGCTGATGCGAAGGCACTTCCTCCTCCTGCAACAAGACCTTGTCGGCCCCTCCCATGGCGATCATGGCCTCCTTCATGCCGTTCTCCATCCCCTTGATGACCGCCGCCATGCCGACCAGGCTGGCAACGCCCAGGATGATCCCAAGCATGGTCAACACCGACCGGAACTTGTGCGTCCAGACTTCCTTCAGGCCGACCAGGATGGTGTTGAAGAGGTTCATGGAAACCGGGCGGCGGGGCGGGGTCGCAAGTCCGTTTGTCGCAGGTCACTCATACCGCAAGGCCTGGATGGGATTGAGCCGGGAGGCCCGGAAGGCCGGGACCAGCCCTGCCAGGATGCCGATGGCCACGCTGAACCCGAAGGCGACCAGCATGGCGGTCAGCGTCACGATCGGCGCGTTGTCCGTCGGCGAGAACGTGCTGATTAGACGCGTCAACCCGAAAGAGGTCACCAGGCCCGCCAACCCGCCAAGAATCGCGATCACCAGACTCTCGATCAGAATCTGAATGAAGACGTCGGCTGTGGTGGCCCCGACGGACTTGCGGATGCCGATCTCCCGAACGCGCTCCGAGATGCTCGCCAGCATGATGTTCATGATGCCGATCCCGCCCACGAGCAGACTCATCCCCGCAATCAGCCCGCCGCTCATCCGCGTGTTGCGAACGAAGGTCTCGATGTTCTCGGCCCAGTCCTCCTGCGTCCGGAACGTGAAATCCTCGACGCCCTTGTGCGTGCTCATCAGCACGTTGCGGACCTGCTGGAGCGATTCGGGCAATCGATCCACGCTTTCGATCTTAAGTTCCAAACCGGTCAGCCTTGGATCGCCCGTGGTTCCCGACATCCCGCCCCCGCCGCCGGGGCCGAAGCTGCTGACGCTCACGCCCGTGCGGAATTTCATGTAGGCCGTGTTGAGCGGCATGTAGATGGTCGCGTTCTTAATCCAAAACGCCCAGCCGCCGGACCGATGACTATGCCCCCGATCGCGTCGCAAGCCTGGAGCGGGCGTCTGCGCAGCGCCGCCCGTCTCGGCCTCGCGTCGGGCCAGCTCGCGGGTCTTGCGGTCCTGTTCGCTTTCGTAATGCTGGAACATGCCGATGACGGTGAAGGGCACGCCGTTGAGGAAGATCGTCTCGCCGATCGGTATGACCTCCTGGCCGGTCGTGTCCGGTTCCCCCCAAAGTTCATCGCGCACGCCGGTGCCAATCACGCACACGCTCCGGGCCATTTCATCGTCGATCTCGTTGAACATCCGGCCATGCGCCAGGGTATGTTCCATCATCTCGAGCGCGACCGGCCAGACGCCCATGCACATCCAGCTCCGGAATGTGTTGCCGTTGGCCGATGCGATCGCAGGCACGCGCATTTCGGGCGAGAGGCGCCTGACCAGGGGCGCGCTGGTCTGGAGCGCGTGGACGTCGTTCATCGTCATGCCCACGGCCTGCTCCGCCAAATGCCGCTGCTCGATCGGCACGGGTTGCGACTCGACCCGCACCTTTTCGAGCCCGCCCACCGCGATCAGCGCCTCCTTGGCGCCTTTTTCCATGCCCTTGACCAGCGCCGACATCGCCACCAGACTCGATACGCCCAGCACGATCCCCAGCATCGTAAGCGCAGATCGGAACTTGTGCGCCCAGATCTCACGCAGCCCCACGCTGATCGTCGTGTTGAGGTTGACAGACGAATGCCGGAGGGAGAGGTCCCCGCCCGCATGCGGCGGCCCGCCCGTCTCTCCATCGCGCCCCCGGCCCGCCTTCAAATCATCACGGCTCATTGCGTCACTCCTGTCCCCCCGCCGGCTGGCCTCCGCGGGATGGTTGGGGCCTCCCGATCCAGCCCCGCCAGCGTGAGGTCGATCTTCTCGGCGATTCGCCCATCCCGGATTTCGATCCGGCGGGGCGTGACGGCGGCGATCTCCGGGTCGTGTGTGACAAGAACAATGGTGCGCCCCTCGACGCTGAGGCGGCGGAACAGGCCCAGGATGGCCTCGCCGGTGTGGGAATCGAGATTGCCCGTCGGTTCGTCGGCAAAGATGATCCGCGGGTCGTTCACCAGCGCTCGAGCGACAGCCACGCGCTGCTGCTGGCCGCCGGAGAGCTGGCTGGGACGATGCCGGCTTCGATTCGCCAGGTCGACCGACGCGAGGGCGGCCATTGCCCGGCGGCGGCGCTCGCTTGCCGAGACGCCGCTGTAGATCATTGGGAGCTCGACGTTCTGGACGACATTGAGTTTGGGCAACAGGTTGAAGAATTGGAAAACAAAGCCGATCTTCCGATTGCGAATCGCCGCCAACTCGCGCGCCGAGGCATCCTGAATCATCATCCCGTCGAGCTGGATCGTGCCGCGACTTGGCGAGTCGAGGCATCCCAGAATGTGCATCAGCGTCGACTTGCCGCTCCCCGACGGGCCGATGATCGAGATGAACTCGCCCTCGTCGATGTCAAACGACACGTCATCGAGGGCTCGAATCTCTTCGCCGCCCAACTGGTAGATCTTGCTGACGTTGCGCAGTTCGACAAGGGCCATACAGGTTCTGATCCGGGCCTCGAAGACGCCGTGGAACGTCGGCTACCGGCCGGCGCCGCCCGCCGCTCCGCTCGTCGCCGCCGTCCCGCTCGTGGCAGTCGTCTCGATCTTGGATGCCGGCGGCGCGTTCGAAGCTCCCGCTGCAGGCACAGCAACACCGCCGGCGCCCGCCCCCTCGGCCGGACGCGGGGCGGAAGCCGTCGCCGGCGGGGCGCCGGTGGCGCGGGCGGCAGCGACGACCCGCCCGGGACCGGGTGGCGCGCCAGCGAGGTTCTTCGACGGCTTGTCGCGCTGGTCCTTCGGAAGCTCGATGGAGACGGTCTCACCCGGCGCGAGGCCGTCCTGGATCTCGGCATAGAAGAAATCCGAGACGCCAATCCGCACCGGGCGCCTCTCGAAGCCGGTCGGGTTCTGCACATAGGCGAAACGTTCCATCTGGCCTGTCTCGGGGTTCAGTTCCGTGAACACCGCGGCGAGGGGAACCGCGAGCACGTTCTCGACCGAGGCCACCGGAATCTTGACGTTTGCCGTCATGCCCGGTCGCACCCGCCGGTCGACGTTCTTGAGCAGGATGCGCGCCGCGAAGCCTTTGATGTTGTTCCGGATGGTCGCCTGCGGAGCGATGCGCTCGACCACGCCCGTCACCAGGAGACCGGGCACGGCCTCGACGGAGACCTCGACCGTTTGATTGACGCCCAATCGAGGCACGTCGGCCTGGTTGACGTGCGCATTGATCACCATCGAGTCCAAATCGGCAATGGACAGGACCTCCGTTCCGCTGTTGAATCCGCCCGACCCGGACACCGCCTGTCCGGCCGAGATGGGCCGTGTGAGCACGGTGCAGTCGAAGGGGGCGCGCACTTCCGTCTTCGTCAGACGTTCCTCGATGATGGCCAGTTCCTTCTGGGCGCGGTCGAGCGAGTTCTTGGCGAGCTCGAACGTGGTCTGCGTGTTGTCATGCAATTCCTGGGAAATCAGGTGATCCGCAAGCATCTCGTCCGCGCGTTTGTAGTCCCGCTCGGCCTTGGCCAACTCGAGCCTGGCCCGCTCGATGGCGGTCAGGTTCGACGCCCGTTGCTGCTGCAGTTCCTTGTCGTCCAGTTTGAACAACAGCGAGCCCTTCTCCACCTGATCGCCAATGTCCACCGGCAACACCTCGATCTTCCCGTTGATTTCCGGACGAACGGACACCTGCTCCGCCGGGCTGATCTCGCCCGCGGCGTTCACCGCAAAGCTGATGTTGGTCTGAATGACCGAGGCGGTGCTCGGCCGTTTGCTCTCATCGGCTTCCCGCGCTCTGGCGCGCCAGGCCTTCCACGGCCCGTAGCCCATGTAACCGAGCGCGCCCAGCACAAGTATCCAAATGATCCACTTCTTCATGACAATCAGAGCGTCAACACTAGTCTGCCGCTGCCGCGATGCAAATGCTCTTTGTAGACGAGCCCCGCGGCCATTGGATTCAGGGAAGATCCGCTCGCCCGGCGCGCCCCGAACCGTCGGGCTCGAACCGCGCGTCTCCCAGCACAGCCGCCGCCACATCCCGGCTCAGAGTGCCAACCAACAGGCTCAATGTCGCAACCGCGCCGTCCGGATCGACAGACGGCCGCGGTCCCGACACGGTGTGACGGCTCCGACCGTGGCGCACGGCGCCCTCCCGATCGTGCGCGATGATGCGCCAGGCGGCCTCCAACACGCCGTTGCCAGCCAAGTCGACATCGAGCTGCTCCAACTGGATCTGCACTTCGACCGCGACATCGCCGGGCCTCCAGGATGTCGAGCGAATCACGGCGTCGGGAAGCAACATGCCCAGGTTCGCCTCGAACACTCGCTGGACCCCTCTGTCCACGCGTTCGGCCCAGCGCATCGACTCGAGGTACTGGATTTCATGGCGGCCGCGACGCACAACGAACGCATCGCGCGACAGGTAGGCCGCGACGCGCAGCGGCCCGACACCCACCGTCGGGCCTCGAGGCGACACAGATGCGGCCGGAGCCGCCGCCTCGTCCGGCAAGGGGCTCAGAACAAAGTGTCGTTCCACGACCTCGACCGGCCTGAGAGCCGAGCAGCCGGTGAATCCAAGACAGAGCGCCAGGGTCAGCCCGGCCGAGATGGAACGGCGTGCGAATGTGGGCCTTTTTCCCGGTTCACGGGGAGTGTTGACATTCGAGGGTTTCATGTGCACGGGACCATGGGGTTCTCGGAGGGACCAGTTTCGGAGGGGGGAGTTCCGCGGTCAATCCGCGGCTCTCCCGCGATCGAGAGAGCCTCGAAGAGTGCGGCGCCCGCTGATGAGGGCGTTTGGATGGGCCTTTAAGAAATCGGCCAGCGCGGAAATCGACTGGGCTGCGGTCGCCAGTTGGTCGAGCGTGAGACCAAGGTCATGCCAGAGCGGGGCGTTGCCGCCCAGGACCGTCTCGAGATTCGCGGCGGCGCCTTGGATCTCGACCAGTGTTTCCCGCGCCTGTGCGAGCGTCTCGTGAAGGCCATCGGCCAACGGGTCAACACGGGCGCCCACCCTCTTCCCGACAGACCGGTATTCGTCCAGAGTCGCACGCGCCGACTCGAGGGTGTTCGTGAGTTCCGGCGAACGGATGAGTCCATCGAGCGACGCGATCAGGTTGGTCAGTCCATCGCTCATCTCCGCGGTCTTGATCTCCCCCACCTTGCTGTCCAGGCGGGTGATGAGAGCCGTGAGGCGATCGGTCAGGCCGGCCAGATCGACCTTCGTCAACTGGGCGAGGATTTGCTGGATTCGGGTCGGTTCGGTCGGAATCTCCGGGTAGATCTCGTCGAGTTGGTGGAAGACGGGCGCGGCGGGATTGGACTTGGCCTCGATATTCACGTAGAGCACGCCGGTCAGGAGGCTCTCGGCTTCGAGCGTGGCCCGGGTGTTCTCGGTCAACCACGCGAAGAGTCCCGACGGGACATGCGCGGCGGCCTCCGGGCCGAGGCGGTCGACAATCAGCCGCTCGTGGATTTCCATGAGCACAGGCATGGCGTTGTCGGACGGCGCCTGGTTGTACCGGACCATCACCCGTTTGACGTATCCGATCGGCACACCGCGGTACTTAACCGGCGCCCCGTTGTCCAGTCCGTTGAGCGAACCGTCGAAATAGGCGATGCATTCCTCGGTGCGCGAAAACCATCTCGAGGAGCTGAACAAGACGATTCCCGCCACTGCGAGCGCCAAGCCGCAGACGACGAAGACCCCGATGGTGGCCGGTTTGACTCGAGTGCTCATGCCGTCAACAGGTTGCCGGAGACCGCGTGCGCCGGTCCGGCTGCCTCGGCGCCGGACGCGCCGCGCGTGAGAAAGGCGCGCACCGCCGGATCGTCCGTTGTCTCCAACAACGCGCGCGGCGATCCCTGCGCGCGCATCGTGCGTGTGGACCCGTCCAGGAAAAGGCATTCGTCGGCGATGGCGAAGATGCTGGCGAGTTCGTGCGTCACGACCACAAAGGTCGCCCCCAGGCTGTCGCGCAACTGCAGAACCAGCTCGTCCAGGTTCCGGGACGTGATCGGATCGAGCCCGGCGGAGGGCTCGTCGAGAAAGAGGATGTCCGGATCCAAAGCGAGGGCGCGCGCCAGACCGGCGCGTTTGGCCATGCCGCCGGACACTTCAGACGGATAAAAGTCCTCGAAGCCGCGCAGCCCCACCAGGGACAACTTGAGCCGGGAGACGTCCCGGATCTCGGCGGGCGTCAGGTCGGTGAACTCACCCAGCACCAGCCCGATGTTCTCGGCCAAGGTCATCGAACTCCAGAGTGCGCCATTCTGGAACAACACGCCAAACGACCGCAGCCGCTCCTGCCGGGCTTCGGATCCGGAGCCCCAGAACGGGATGCCGTCGTAAAGAACCTCGCCGTCAGTCGGCGCACGCAGCCCGATCAGGGCCCGCAAGAGCGTGCTCTTGCCGCAGCCGCTGCCCCCCATGATCACGAACACCGCGCCCGGCCGGATCCGCGCCCGGATGTCGCGCAGCACCACAAACGAGCCGTAGGCGAGCGTGACATCCCGGATCTCGATCTTGTCGAAGCGCGCGGGCATATTCGCAGGCGGTGTCACGGGACGAGTGCTGAGCGAGCCACGGTCTGGTCGTTGTTGTTTCATGACTTCCGAGTCGACGCACTAGATGTTCAGGGCGCTGCAGACCACCGCAAACACGCCGTCCGACACAATAATCGCCGTGATGCCGGTGACCACGGCCGTCGTGGTGGCCCGCCCGACCGCGGCCGCATTGGTCCCGCACTGAATGCCGCGGTGGCATCCGGTCAACGCCACCAGCACGCCGAAGATCGTCCCCTTCCCAATCCCCAGCAGAAACGAGACGAGGGTCACAGCGTCGATCGTCCGGCGCACGTAAACGGTCGGCGCCACGTCGAGCATCAGTGTCGATACCGCGAAGCCGCCGGCAATCGCAATCGCAGCGGCGAACACGCACAGCAGCGGCATCATCAGGATCAAAGCCATCAGCCGCGGCAGGACCAGAAACTCGATCGGCGAAATCCCGCAGGCCTGAAACGCGTCGATTTCCTGATTCACCCGCATGGTCCCCAACTGCGCGGCGAAGGCTGCGCCGGTGCGCCCGCACATGATGACACCGGTCATCAGGCATGCCATCTCCCGGACCGTCGCAATGGCCACGAGATCGGCGCTGTAGATCGTGGCGCCGAACCGCGCCAGTTGCAGAGTGCCGACGAACGCAAGGATCAGCCCGACGATGAAGTTGATCAGGGCGACAATGCCCAGGGCCTGGGGACCGCACTCCTGCATGACCAGGAACGTGTCCGTCCACCTGAACTGCGCCCGCCCGCGCAACAATCGAAACAAGGCCACCACGCATTCGCCCAGGAATGTCAGAAAACCACCCGCGCCGCCCGCGAACGCCAGCACCCTCCCGCCCACACGCTCAAGCCAGGTCGCAGAGAGCGCCCCAGACGCAGGCGCCTGTTTGTCGGCAGCCGTCCGGGCCAGCCGCAGCAGATTGGCCGCGCCCGGTGGCAAGCCCGACGTGCCCATCTCGACCCCGCAGTCCCGGCACAGGTCCGCGCACTTCGACAGAAAGACCATCAATGCGCTGTTCCACCGCCCCAACGCCGCCGCCTCGAACTCCAATCGCCGCGCCGAGCCCGAACGGAGCGACCGTTCGACTTCGGTCAAAGCCGGCACGCCCGACCCCAGAAGCCAGTCGCCGGAAAGCCGGACCACCAGACTCCCGTCCCCCGAGGCCTCCACGTCCAGACGCGCCGGGCTCGGCCCATCCGCGCGCAATGGAGAATGGCCGTGGGATTCCATCGTCCCGCACTCTCACGCTCCGTTGGGTCTGACAACGGCGATGACGTGCCGATCCGGGGTGAGATGTCGCACGGCCGCCGCCTGCACCTGCTCTCGAGTCACGGCCTCGAACTGCGCGTCCTCCGTGTCGCCATAGGCGTAGCCCAGCCCGAACAGCTCATCCAGCGCAGCCGCCAGGGCGCACCCGCCCAGATCCTGACGCGCAATCTTTTTCTGGCCGATGATCTTCGCCTTGGCCCGATCGAGTTCGTCCTCGGACACCCCTTCGGCGCGTAGCAGGGCCGCTTCGTCCAGGAGTTCAGCCTCGACGCGAGCGGCTGCGTCGGGCGCGGTGCCCGCATAGAAGGCGAAGTAGCCCGGCGCCAGCCCGAGGAAGTTCTGGGCGCCCACATAGTAGGCCAGACCGAGCTTCTCTCGGATGCGCATAAAAAGCCGCGATCCCAGGTCGCTGCAGACCTCCTGCAACACTTCGAGCGCAAATCGCTCCGCATCAAACAGCGTGCCCCCGGGAAAAGACGTCACCACCACGGCCTGCTTCTTGTCGCGGATCTCCTCGACGCGCGCCGGCGCCGCGCCCAGCGCTTCGGGCGCCCCCCGGGACACAGTCGGATCCGGTCCTTCGCCGGTCCACGGCCCGAGCACCCCTTCAACCCGCGCCCGGACCTCCCCGGCATCGATGTCGCCGTACACAGCCAACACCGCATTGCGGGGCGCCGCCAGGCGCCGGTGAAAGTCCCGCAACTGCTCGACACCGAGTCGCCCCACGCTTTCCTCTTCGCCGAGCAGGTCGAGGCCGTATCCCTGCACGCCAAACAGCGCCCGCCGCATCGCGCGAAACGCGCTCTGGAGCACGTGATCTCCGCGAGCCCGGATCGCGGCGATCTGGTTTTGGCGTTCCCGTTCCAGGGCATCGAGAGGCAGCGCCGGACGCAACAGCACATCGGCCGTCAGTTCGAGTCCCAGGGCCAAATCCTCCCGCAGCACCTCCGCCGTGACCCCGAAACTGTTGTGGCCGCCGTACGTGTCGAGATGGCCGCCGACCGACTCGATCTCACTGGCCACGCGGACGGCGTCGCGCAGTTCGGTCCCCTGCATGAGCATGCGCGCGAACAACTGGGTGATGCCGTTCTGAGCCGGCGTCTCCGCCAGAACCCCGCCGCCCAGAACCATGCGGATCTCGACAAACGGCAGGCGGCGATCCTCCTTGACCAGCAGACGCAGTCCGTTGCCCAGGGTGAACGGCCGCACCGGCGCGGCCTCGCGCCGGACGATGGCGCCCGCCGGCGCACTCCTGGCGCAAACAGGCAGCAGGGCGTATTGGGAGCGGTTCTCGGTCGTCAGATAGGCGCGCGCCACCCGGCGCAAGTCGCTCGGGGTCGCCCCCTTCACCGCGCGCAGGTAACGCTCCGAAAAACTCAAATCGCCCGTCGCAATCCAGTTTCCACCCAGATCCTGGGCCTGGCCCTGCATCGTCTTGCGCGTCGCCAGGAACGCCGCGGTGAATTGCTTGACCGCCTTGGCCAGCTCGGCCTCGCTGACCTCCTCGCCGCACACCCGCTCGATCTCGCTCAGGACCGCCTCGCGCGCCGCCGCGAACTTGGCGCCTTCGACCGTGGCGCTGACGCCCAGCAGCCCGGCCTGGCCCGGGCTGTAGGTCCAGGCGTCGACCGACGTGACCAGGCCCCGGCACTCCCGCACCGCCTGGAACAACCGGGAACTGCGCCCGCTGCCCAAGAGAGTCGCCAGGACATCCAGGAGCGGCACATCCGGATGGCGGACATCGGGGATATGCCAGCTCCAATGCGCATGGCCCAGTTCGATCGGCGCCTCCTCGATCGCCTCGCGCGGCGCCACCTGCCGCGGCTCGACCGGGAACGGCGCGACGGGAAGAGGCCGGGCCTTGGACGCCGCGAAACCGGCCTCGACCCGGCTGAAGACCGCGTCGGCCTCGACCGCGCCGACCACCACGAGAAAGAGATTGTTCGGCACGTACTTCTCGCGGTAGTAGGCAACCACATCATCGCGTTGGAGGCGGCTGAAGATGTCGGGGTAGCCAATCACCGTGTAGCGGTACGGGCTATGCGTATACGCCGTCTCGAACAGCCGCTGGCTCGCGCGCCGGCCCGGATCGTCATGGCACATGTCCATCTCGCGCCGGATGACCTCCATCTCCTTATCGAGTTCGCCCCCGGGCAGGCTGGCGTTCTGCATGATGTCGCACAGAATCTCGAGCGCGACGGTCGACCCGCTGTCGGGCGTGTTGATCCAGTAGACCGTTCGGTCGAAAGACGTGAACGCATTGAGACTGCCGCCCGCGGCCTGCACTTCCTGGTCGATCCGCCCCACCTGCCGAGTGGCGGTCCCCTTGAAAAGCATGTGCTCGAGCACGTGCGACAGCCCCGCGCCCAGCCATCGGCCCTCGTCGATGCTGCCGGCCTTGCACCAGGCCTGCGCCGCCACCACGGGGGCGCTGAAATCCTCGCGCACGATCACCACCAGCCCGTTGGACAACGTCCGCAGTCGGACGCCATCCGGCAGCAGGGGAATCTCGAGCGCGGGCTCCGGAGACGGACGAAAAGGATGAACAGGTCCTGTCATGTCATGAGGAGCGGCGCGGTCGCCTTACGACCGCGGCGAAACGCGGGAGTTCGGACGCGAGCGGGGACGGAACGGCTTGAGGAACGCCTCTTCAAAATCGTAGCCATCCTGAAAATCCGCCCGGCTGTCCGTCTCGGTCTTCCCGAGGACGTTCTGGTCGACCAGGTTGAATACCAATTCGCCGAAATCGGCGCACGAGCGCACGCCCCACTCGTGGAACAGGGTCAGGGCCATCGGCCCGTATTGCGCCAGGGCATAGGCCCGGATGCCCGCCAGCAACTCCTGCCCGGTGATGTGCCGCAGCTTGCCCCGATTCGATTTGCTGATGGCCCGCTGGGTATAGTCCAACGCCTCGCGCAGGAAGTGATAGGCCTCCGGCCGATAGCGCGGGTCCGCCGCGGTCACCCGATCCAGGATCTCGTCAATGTCCTCTGTCCGCATAGTCTCCAACGCTGCCAGGTGGGTTGTGGGGGGAATCGGACTGAATGGCGGCCGGCTTTGGCGGGGATTGGCCCGCGGATTTTGCGCGATACGTCTTCACGGCCAGGCCGGTCAGCAACAGCGCCAGCACCACCCACAGCACGGTCTGCTCTTGTTTGGTCAAATGAATCACAGTCTCAACCCAGCGCAATATTCACCAGCTTCTTCGGCACGACGATCACTTTCTTGACCGTCTTGCCCTCGAGGAACGGCCGCACCTTGGGGGCCGCCAGGGCCGCCCGCTCGAACTCCGGAGCTGTCGCTGTCGCGGCCACCCGCACCACGTCGCGGAGTTTCCCGTTCACCTGCACGGGAATCTCGAGCGTCTCCTCGATCAACAACGCCGGATCGAACCGGGGCCACGGCTGATAGGCCAGGTCCAAACCCCGCGCCCCGCCCTCGCCCGCCGGCGGGAGTCTCGAGGCGAGTTCCTCGGCCAGATGCGGCGCAAAGGGCTGCAGCAGGATCAGGAGGTCGCGCAACACCGAGACCGGCCTGTTGGGCCATGCCATCGCCTCGTTCACAAACACCATCATGGCCGAAATGGCGGTGTTGAACCGCAGTCCATCGAGATCCTCGGTCACCTTCTGAATGCACGCGTGCAGCGCCTTCAGTTGGGCCGGCGCGGGCGCCGCCTCTTCGATCTTTGGGCTCAGACGGATCGCGGCGAGGTGCTCCGCGGCGCGTCCGGGCTCGGCCGCGCAATTCTGCTCGAATTCGGTCTCGCTGCGCTCGTCAACGAACAGGCGCCAGACGCGTCCCAGGAAGCGGTAGACGCCTTCAACGCCCTTGGTGCTCCAGGGCTTGCTGTCCTGAAGGGGCCCCATGAACATCTCGTACAGACGGAACGCATCGGCCCCGTACTCGTCCAGGATCGCGTCCGGATTGACGACGTTCCCCCGGCTCTTGCTCATCTTCTGGCCGTCTTCGCCCAGGATGAGCCCCTGGTTGACCAGGCGATAGAACGGCTCGGGCGTCGACACATGCCCCAGGTCATAGAGCACCTTGTGCCAAAAACGGGCGTAAAGCAGATGCAAAACAGCATGCTCCGTGCCGCCCACGTACAGGTCCACGCCGGGCCTCGGCGCGGCGTCGGCAGCGGCGCGCGACGACCCGGGAACGGCCGTGCCGGATTTGGCATCCACGCTCCGCGGCCTGCCGTCGCTTGTTCCCATCCAGTATCGCTCCGCGGCCTGGCCCACGAACACGGCGTCGTTGCGGGCGTCCAGGAAGCGCAGGTAATACCAGCAACTGCCCGCCCACTGCGGCATCGTGTTGGTTTCGCGCCGAAGGCCCTCACCCAGGTGAACCCACTCGCGGGCCCGAGCCAACGGGGGCTCGCCTTCGGAAGTCGGCTTGTAGTCGTCCAACGCCGGGGGGAGCAGAGGCAGCGCCGATTCGGGCAAGGCCTCGTGGAACCAGTTGCCGGAAGCGTCCTGCCTCCAGAGGATCGGGAAGGGCTCGCCCCAGTAACGCTGGCGGCTGAAGAGCCAATCGCGCAGCTTGTAGTTCACCGTCCGGACGCCCAACCCCTTCGCTTCGAGCCACTCGGTCATCCGCGCCTTGGCCTGAACTGTCGCAAGCCCATTCAAGCTCAAATCCCCCGCCTCCGAGTTCACAGCCACGCCGTCGTCCACATACCCCCGCCAGTCCGTCCCGGCTGGAGGTTCCACCACCTGGACAATCGGCAGATTGAACTTCTGCGCAAACTCGTAATCGCGGGTGTCGTGCGCGGGCACGGCCATGATGGCGCCTGTCCCGTAGCTGGCCAGCACGTAGTCGGCAATCCAGATCGGGATGCGCTGAGCGGTCGCCGGGTTGATGGCATGCCCGCCCGTGAACACTCCGGTCTTTTCCTTGGACAAATCGGTGCGATCCAGATCGCTCTTCGCGGCGGTGCGGGCCTGGTACTCGAGCACCGCCGCGCTCTGGGCCTGGGTGGTGACCTTGTCCACCAGCTTGTGCTCGGGTGACAACACCATGTACGTCGCGCCAAACAAGGTGTCCGGACGTGTCGTAAACACGCGGATTCGAGCGGCGCCCCCCGGCGCCTCGCCGCCCGATGAGGCGACGACGAAGTCGATTTCGGCCCCGTCGCTCCGCCCGATCCAGTTTCGCTGCATGTCTTTGAGCGACGGGCTCCAGTCAATGGTGTCCAGATCGGCCAACAACCGCTCGGCATACGCCGTGATCCGAAGCATCCACTGGCGCATCGGCCGGCGCACCACCGGATGGCCGCCCACCTCGCTCTTGCCGTCCACGACATCCTCGTTCGCCAACACGGTGCCCAGGGCCTCGCACCACCACACCGGGGCCTCAGCCACGTAGGCCAGACGCCAGCGATCGAGAAGGTGCCGCCTCAGCCTGGGTTTCTGTTCGGACGGCATCTCGGCCCACGCCTTGTGCGTGCCGCTCAGAAAGGGGTTGCCGCGCCACTCCGATTCCCGCCGCGGCGCATCCGACAGCGCGTCCTCGAGGAGCGCGATCGGGGTCGCCTTGTTCCACTCGGGATCGAAATAGCTGTTGTAAAGCTGCAGGAAAATCCACTGGGTCCACCGGAAATAACCCGGGTCGGTCGTGTCCACCTCCCGCGACCAGTCGTAACTGAACCCGAGCGCCTGGATCTGGCGCTTGAAGGTGGCGATGTTCCGCTTCGATGTGATTCGCGGATGCTGCCCGGTCTTGATCGCATACTGCTCGGCCGGCAGGCCGAAGGCGTCCCACCCCATCGGGTGCAACACGTGCCAGCCCTGTGCCCGCCGGTACCGCGCAAGGATGTCGGTGGCCGTGTACCCTTCCGGATGGCCGACGTGCAGACCCGCACCCGAGGGATACGGAAACATGTCCAGAATGAAGCACTTGGGCGGCAAATCCTCCGCGCTCGACACGCGCCCCCCGAGTCCATGCCGCCGGGCGAAAGGATGTTCGGACGGCAGCGTCTCGCCGGGGTTCCACGCGCGGAAGCTCTGTCGCTCTTCCCAGAACCGCTGCCATCTGGGCTCGATGAGATGAAACGGATACTGTCTGCGGACCATCGACATAAGCCGCGGATATTGCGCAAAGCCCGCGTCGAGGGCAATCGTGGAGTTGCCGCTTAAAACACTGGAACTGCCACGTCCAACACCGTAAACTGGGCCGAGCAAATACTCACACAAGAGACGATCATGAACGCCGCTACGTCCATCTTGCCGAGCCGTTCCAGTGTTTCGCACGCCGGCCCGCCTTCCGCACCCTGCCCCGGCACCCCCGACCCGCGCTGCCGTCGGGGCCTTGCCTTCACGCTCATCGAGTTGCTCGTGGTCATCGCCATCATCGCCATCCTCGCCGGCATGCTGCTGCCGGCCCTGGCCCGGGCCAAGAGCAAGGCCAACATGACGGCCTGCCTCAACAACATGCGCCAGTTGGGAATCGCCACCGTCATGTACGTCCAGGAAAACGGCAAGTATCCCGGCTGCCTCTTCGCCTCGGGCGGCTTCCGCTACGTCTGGCCCCTGCGCCTCTTCAGCCAAATGGGCACCAATCGCGCCGTGTTCAGTTGCCCCTCCGCCAGACCCGACAGCCGCTGGGACACAAATATCAACAGATCCCTGGGCGCGCCCTACATGACCGGGAGCGGACGCGACCCCTGGGGCGTGAGCGAGACGGCCCTCTTCTCGATCGGTTACAACGACTGGGGCGCCTTCCCCGCGTTCAGCGACAAGGGCCTCGGGGGGGACGTCGACAACACGGCCTATGAAGTCGGCGAGGCCGCCGTCAAACACCCCGCCGAGATGATCATGCTCGCCGACAGCAAGCCGGGAGACGGCAGCAGCGCCAAACCCAGGTACGGACTGTTTGACGGCAATATCGACCCCACCACCCAGGCTGAGTGGCCCTCGAACCGCCACAACAAGCGCACCGTCGTCATGTTCTGCGACGGACACGCCGAAAGCGCCATCCGCAACCTGGTCATCGATCCGGCCAACGACGTCTGGCACCGCCGGTGGAACAACGACAATTCCATGGGCGGTTCGTGGACCGTCAACAAGGCCGAGGCCTCGAAGACCGATCCGTAGACTTCCAGACTCGGCCCCCACCCCGGCCCTGGTTGTTCTCGAAGCCAACGGTAGCGGGCCGCAATTGGCCCCGCCTCGGAAACTCGCACTGCCGGGCTGGAAGCTCGAAAGTTCCGCGGGTTTCGGGCCCGCTTCCTGGCAGGAGTTACCGGGGGTTCGTGAGCACCGGCATGTGTTGCCAATGAGCGGAGCAACCAGCTTCTATCGGCTGCGAGCCGGACCCTGATCCCGCTCCTGATCAACCCAAGTCTTTTTTTTTAGGGGTGGGACCGTATTTGCCCCACCCCATCCCGTATTCTGTGCGCCATGACGACAACAATCGACATGGCAAACGGAATGGGACAACTCGAACTGGCTTTCGGCGGGACGCCCCCAGGCCTGGGCCCGGCGCCGGGCGAACGGCGCCTCACACGGGCCGCCTGGTGGTTCCAACAGATGCACCGTGTGGCAAACCAGGCGTTCGACTGGCGCCCCGCCCCCCCCCCCCGCCCCCGCCAGGAATGGCTGCCCCGGATGTCCGGCGAACTGCGCTTCGAGATCTGAAGGGACGCTCATCGAGTCCTCGATACGGGTTCGCGTCAACGGGCCGGCCCATCGAGCCCGCCCGCCCGCCCTACTTGGGCGCGACCAGTTTCTGGAACTCGGGGATGCCCCGCAGACTTTGGAAGCGGGGATCAGTGACGGCGAGGGCCTGTAGATTCGACGCCTTGGGATCGGACGTCAGGCGGACGGCGCTGAGTTGAAGCGCCCTGGCCAGCGATTGAATAGCCTCGGTGTTCTTCCCGAGCGCAGTCTGGGCCCCGGCCAGATCGTACCAGATCTCGGGCGAATCGGGCATTTGCATGACCAGCCGCTGGAGCGACGGTTCCGCCCGGGCGTACTGACCGATCTCGACGTAGGCGCGGGCCACCGAGAGCAGCGCCCCGACGTCGGCGTTGGGGCGGGCGGCGATGTCATCCAGGACGCTGAACGCCACATTGGTTTGCTGGAGCTGGAGGCGTGCGGCCACCAGATTGAACGCCGCCTGGATGCTGTTCGTGTTGGTCCGGTACTGCGCCTCGAGGATGTCAATCTGGCCCTGGAGCTGGCTCAGGGACGACAGGCCTTCCTTCATCTGGCGCAGTTGGTTGACCAGACTCGCCGAGAACGGACTCTCCGGGTCGAATTGCCGCGACGTCTCGGCGACAAGCAGGGCCTCGTCCACCCGGCCGAGGCTGGCCAGCAGCGTGGCGTAGCGAGTGACGGTCTCCGGACTGTACGGACAAAACGCAAACGCCTGTTTGAACGCGAAGTCGACTTCCTTGATCACGCGGTCGCGCGCGGCGGCGGTCGTCGGGCGAAGATGCTCGGGACACTCCGGGCCAAGGCGCCACGCATAGAGGCCGGCGATCGAGTTGCGCAGTTTCGAGAAGGCCTTCTGCGCGTCGTTGTCCCGGACGAACCGGGGGTCTCCCGTGAACCCCCGCAGATTCCCCCGCAAGTAGACCCGCTCCGCATACTCGCAGATCTCCCGGACGGGCGTGTCGTAGGTAATCCAGTTGCCGCACAGCCGGTCGGCGTACTGCGACCAGAACTTGTGGTCCGTCTCGAGCATCTCCTCCGTCAGCTCCGGCACCGGTTGCCGGTTGATCTTCATGATGATCCCGTAAGGGGTCAGGTGAGGGAACATCCACTCGAGCGGGAAACTCTCTTCGACGTAAAACTCGTTGGTCGGGTTCTTGTCGAAAATGACCTTGGTGAGCAAACCGTTGATCGCCATCACGGCGACCTGCCCCGCCACCTGCACCCGGCCGTCGGGCGTGAAATTCACAATCTCACCGGGGCGGATCTGCTTGGGCTCGTTCGGGTATTGAGCGTCGTGATAGTAGCGCCGCTGCGCATCCACAATGTAATCCTGGAATGCCTTCTGCGAATCCTCGACCGTCGCGCTCTGAATCTCCTTGGGCGGATACACGCCCTCCCGGCGCCGGCGTTCTTCGACTTTCCGCCCGAAGTTCATAATCAGCCGGTCGAATGGGGCCACGAGATTGGTGAGGCTGCCGACGCTCCTGGCAAGCCCGTTCATGCGGTACACCTGCCCGTTCAACCGCTTCTCCGCCTCCCTCTTGCCCATCGCAATGGTCTGCAAATAGAGAACCGCGTCGCGCAGGAAGGGCGGATCGACCTGGGCGCTCCGGTTGTAATGCGCCCGGATGTAGTTGAGGTAGGTGCCGTCGGCGAGAGCGTTCTGTGTGATGATATAGACGTCGCGCCGGTCGAATGCCGGATTCCTCCGCTGCTCGGGCTTGATGAAGCTCTCGCAGAAAATCATGTAGGTCGGGCAGAAGCGCCCGGGATCCGTTCCCCCGTACAGCACGGCGTTGTGAGTCATCGACGGGTAGACCCCGAACGGCGGCTCGAACATGTCATGCCCAAACCAGTACCCGAACAGGTGTCCGCGCTGCTCGTTGGCGGCCCAGTGCGACAGAGGGGCGAAAAACGGCATCACCGCGAAACAGGCCAGCGCGAATTCAGGACGCAGTCGGGTGCGGTGCAGCAGGACGCCGCCCAAGAACACCAACGCCACGACCAGGACAAACAGCGCCGCATAGATGGCGTGCACGGGCGCAGTGAAACTGGGGTGGCGAAAGGCCTGGCCCAGCCCATGAAACAGCAAGCCGATCCCGCTATGCTCGCCGGCCAGATGCCCGTACACCTCCTGCACCCGGGCGGCCAGTGAATAGAGGCCGACCGCCGCCGCCACCGCCGCGCCATACAGAGCATAGGGGCGGGTTTGTTGATAGTGGGTCACCAGATACGCGCCCAAGAGGGTCAGTCCGTACCCCAGAAACATGGCAATGGTGACGTGAGACGCCGTGAAGAAGACGCGCGTCAGATCGCGGCTCTGACGGTCGACCAGGGGATTGAGCAGGATCAACAGCAGAAAGGCAAGGCAGGCGTACACGGCCGTGTTGCCCACAATCCACGCCCGCTCGCGCTTCTGCATCCGGACGAAGAAGACGAAGGGCACGAGCGCCAGCAACAGATACACCAGATGGAACTCGTCAATCGCTCCCTCGAAATACATCTTCAACTGCAGCAGAAAACGGAACGGATCGGCAAAAATGTTGCTGGGATTCGTCTTCTCGTACTGGCCGCGGGTGAAGGCGTGGATGAACCCGTCGAACGTGCGCGGGTAGCCCCAGTTCATCGGCGGGTTGGTCGCCGACGCGATCGGCATGTAGAAGTAAAACGCCGCGCCGAGCAGCCACGCGCCCAGGGTGATGAGCACGGACTTCCACTCGGTCAACATCGAGTTGGTCTGGTAGGTCAGGTAGACCCACGCGGCGATCGAGCCCACGCCGACCGCGATGTAGATGAAGTACAGGGGCGCGTTCTGATCAAAGCTCGTCAACACGCCCATGCTCTTGAGCACCAGGCCGACCAGGAAGAAAACCACGTTGATGAAAAAGGCGTCCCGCCCCAGCTTGGGGTTGATCGCCGCAATCGCGACCTCGAAGCCCATCGCCGCCACGATCAGCGTCTGGTGATTGTTGAAACAGATGCCGAACAGGAAGGACGCGATGTAGAGGTAGCGCCGCTGGTCGGGCGCGTAGGTCCAGTGCAGCAGGCAGACCAGCACTCCCATGAGCGACAAAACGCTCAGCGTGTACACCTCGACAATCACCGCCTGGCTCCACATGAAGCCGTTGAAGCCGATCAGAATCGCGGCGGTGAATCCGGAAACCAGGCAGAGGGCGTTCTCCCAGCGGCGCTCGATGCTCCGCAACTCCTCGATGCTCTCGATCATCATGCTGCTGCCCCGCGAGACGATCAGCCCCAGCAGCCCGTTGGCAAACGCCGCCGCCACAGCCGAAGACACCGCCACCCGCCATGCCACGTTGGAAAACGGCAGCAGGACCGTGAACAGCCACGAGTAAATCGTCCAGATCGGATAGCCGGGGGCGTGCGGCACGCCCGCGTAGAAGGATCCAACCGCCAGCTCGCCCGAGTCCTCGAGCGTCAGATCCGGCGCCAGCGTGCAAAGATACGCCAGCAGCGTGATCAGCGTCGTCACCCCGAACGTCACCCAGTCCACTCTCCGGAAAAGTGACGATCGAGGAGGAATCGACGCCGGGCGGTCCTTGGACCCGCCCGAATTGACGGGCGCTTGCGACGGCTTTCCGCCACCCGCCGCCGCTCTACTCTTGCCGTTGCTCATGGCTCACTCGGTCTGTTCCGCGGGCGACTGCCCGGCGAAATGCATCGTTCAAAGAGGAGCGCCCGCTCTTGTCCACCTGAATCCGGACACGATGAAATCGCTTCCACGCCGCTGTCGTATCCACACCCCAGGGCCGGCACGCACGCTGCCGCCAGCGCCGCGGTCAGCCCCTCCCCAGGACCCGCGCAAGCCGCCCCTTCCCGATCCAACCGCACCGTGCCCGGACACATCGCAACACGCCGCGGGGAGACACACCCGAAAGACAGCCCGGGACCATCCCGGCAGGCCTTCCATCTACTTCATCAGCAGCATCTGTCGAGCCCGCTTGATCGAGAGGGTGAGTCGGCGCTGATAGTGCGCCGGCAGCCCCGTGTACTTGCGCGGCAAGATGCGCCCGGCATCCGTCACAAACTGCTTCAACAGGTTGACGTTGCGGTAGTCCAGAGAGTCGGCAGTGAAATCGATCTTCGGCTTGGGGCGCGGAACCCGCGCCTCGCGCGTCCCGCCGCGCGTGCGTCCGCCGCGTCCGCCGCGTCCGCCTGAAGGCCGCTCGAGATGTGTCTTGCGTGGCATATTAAGATCTCACTTGATTTCCCGGTGCAGGGTGTGGCGCCTGAGAAAGCGATTGTACTTCTTCAGCTCGACCTTCTCAGTCTGCGTCTTCTTGTTCCGGGTGGTGGTGTAACGGGACGGGGGCTTCCCCTCTTTTCGCGCTTCGGTGCACTCGATTGTGACAAGTTCTCGCGGCATATACGTCAGCTATTCCTTCTCTTTTGCCGACTTCTCTTCCTCGTCGGCTTCCTCTTCGATCTCGGCGGGTCCGACCGTGTCGATCGTGCCCAGAGCCCCAAGTCGCCGCTGGCGCAGGGCGCCCTCGCGTTCGAGCTGGGCTTGGGCCTCGACCGTGAAGCGAGTCCAGGGAATCGCCTCGAGCCGCGCCTTCGGAATGGTCTTTCCCGTCAGCTCGCAGACCCCGTACGTTCCCCGCTGGATGCGCTTGAGCGCCTCCTCGATCTCGTACACGGCATCCTGATCCGACGAGAGCAGGCTCAAGGCAAAATCCCGGTCGAAATTGTCCGTCCCCGAATCCGCCATGTGCAGACTGAAGCTGTCCATTTCCTCGGCGGATTCCTTGGCGAGCCCGCTCATCTGCCGGCGCAGACGATCCCGCAAATCGATCAGGTGGCTGTAGTACTTCTGCCACTCGGGCCGAACCCCAAGAAGACCCTTCCCGGTCTGTACGACCGGCTTGATCCCCAGGATCGATGCCGCGCTGGCTGTGCCCACCGCTCGGCCTTTGCTGCTGGCCGGCGCTGCAGTCTTCTTCTTCGTACGCTTTTTCGCAGTCACGCCAAAGAATCGGTCAAAGTGATGATTCGCAATTGGTTAACTCACGCCGGCACCCGCGGTTCCCGGCGAAAGGCGCGTGAATGTATCAGACAAACCGCAAAGCGCCACAAAAATCTTCGCCCACGGAAGCTCAGCCAAACGTCCGCTCAAAACACGCGGGCAGACAAACTCCGCGGCTGCCGGCGAGTCCCTGGGTTGAGACAATCGCCTCGACCTGAACCGGGCCTCGCGAGGCTCGGCCCTTCAATCGCGTCTCCGGCGCCTCGATCGTGCCCGCACTCGGAACTCGAAACTCGAGGATCGACTCCCAAGCCCGTCCGCGAGATCATTCGCCCCGTGAATTCGCTTCTCCCCGCATTGCTGGCAGGCGGTTTGTTCTGGACGAACGCGGCCGACAAGCCCGCTGCGCCTCCCCTCCCCCGCGCCCACAGCCACAACGACTACGAGCATCCGCGCCCCCTGCTCGATGCCCTCGAGCATGGATTCTGCAGTGTCGAGGCCGACATCTACGCGATCGACGGGCAGTTGCTCGTGGCCCATGACCGCGCCCGGGTCGATCCCAAACGAACCCTCCAGGCCCTCTATCTCGACCCCTTGCGAGACCGCGTCCGGTCCAACCATGGGCGCGTCTTTCCAGGCGGACCCGAGTTCTTCCTCCTGATCGATTTCAAGACGCCGGCCGACGCGACGTGGTCGGCGCTGGCGCCCGTGCTCGACGAATACGCCGAGATGCTCACGGTCTTCGCGGCGGACAGCACCGAGACCAACGCGGTCACGATCGTCTTGAGCGGCAACTCTCCCCGTTCAGCGCTCGCCGGCTTGGCCCGCCGCCGGGCCGCCATCGACGGACGCCTGCCGGACCTGGATGGAGCGGCGAGCGCGCGCCTCGTTCCCTGGATCAGCGAGAACTGGCGCGCCCGCTTCTCCTGGCGCGGCCAGGGGGAGATGCCGCCCGGGGAGGCGCAGAGGCTGGCTGACCTTGTCCAACGCGCCCACGCGCAGGGCCGGCGCATCCGCTTCTGGGGCGGTCCGGATATCGAGCCCGTCTGGCGCGTCCATCAGGCCGCCGGGGTTGACCTGATCAACACCGACAAGCTCGCCGAGCTCCGGGCGTTTCTGCAGCGAATGCCCTAAGCCGGGCCGATCCGAGCCGAGGCCGCACGCGGCCAGGTGTTCGAGGAGGATGCGTCGGACTTCCTCGATCGTCTCCGGCTTGTCCTGACAAGTGTGCCCACAGCGCACGATCAGCTCGGATGCGACGCCCTCGAGATGAGCACTCGAGTACTCGACCACGCCGTCGCCGCCGGTCTCGACCGGCTTGGTCCCTTTGACCGCGATGATCGAATGTCCCGTCACGCCAGGCGCAAGCGGGATGTCGGCCAGGGCCAGCAGGACCTTGTTCCTCGGCGACATGCTGTCCAGGCTCGTCGGCACCGTCCGACGGACTTTGCCCGGCACCGCCGGAGCGTGCGCCGTCGATACGAGCGACCGTGACATCCGGACCACTTCGGCCGGCAGCCGGACAAAGCGGCGCGCCACGGACCCGACGAAAGAAGTCGCCAGATCCGTTCCACGATGGGGCGTCGAGATGAAGACCACCCGTTTGACGGAGGGCAAGGGATTGAAGAAGTAGTTCCGACGAAGCGGCTCGCGATCGCCTGCCCGTAGCGCGAGGGAATCGAACGGCTGGTCCGAGACGGCGCGCCACAGCCGGTCGCCCGTCTCCACCGCCGTCAGCTTCGCCAGAAGCCCCCCCTGGCTGTGACCGACCAGGACCATCTGGCGCAAGGCGGGGTCCCGGCCCTCCGGATCGAACCGCCGCACCGTCCGCTCGATGGCGTCGCGCAAGTTGGCGGCCGAATAGGTGACCGGGTTGCCGGTGTTGTAGAGATAATACCAGAACTGGCAGCGCTCGCGCAGGCTCCGATCCGCCCGCAGCGTGTTCCACATCTCCGCCCACCACGCCGGACTGCTCAGGGTGCCATGCACGAACACAACCGGGATCCGCCCCGGTCGATACGGCTGGGTGGGGTAGATGTCCGTCCTGATGCGCTCCTCAGGGGAGAAGAACTGCACCGTGCCGAGTCTCCAGACCGTGGTGTCGTTGAGGCTGTAGGCTAGCGGCGCCGTCGTGTCCGTCTCGAGCGGGATCGTCCGCCCGTCCAGCTCGATCGAGTCCGATTCATAGGTCGAATACACCTCGAGTGACACCACCAGTTCGCCGGCGCTCCACGCCCGCGCATCGCCGCCGGCCCGGAGCACCAGGGTCGCTGGCACACGACGCCCGTACCGCCTGGGCTCGATCGTCTTGCCGACGCCAATGAGCGGCGCGCCCAATCCGGACTGCCGATCCCGCACGGTCAACCCGCGCAGGATGTACTCATCCGCCGGCAGGAACTTCTCGATGTCATTGAGTGTCCAATCGCCCGCGGGCTCCCGGCACTCGATCCGAACGGTGCCCGGGACCAACGCGCGCGCTCCACGCGACCATCGCACCACGGTATGGGGCCGCGTGCCCTCGGCAAAACCAAGGGCCACCGCCCGATTGTACAGGTCGCACGCAACCCGAAATCTGCGGTCAAACGGATCGGGGGATGCCGCCGAACCCTGGCCGGTGAGGAAGAACCAGGCGTAGATCGCAGCCGCAAGGTGAAAATCGCGCGCCGCGCGAACGTCGCCCGCCTTCACGCTTCGCGTCAACCGCTCGCCATGAAGATAATTGAGCTCGGCCAGCGCGTAGAGCAGGTCGCCGCGGTCATCCAGACATGCCTGCTCGTGCAGCCGACGCAGACACTCGACGGGGCTCTTGCGGAACTGGTCCTCCAAATCGTGCCGGTGGAGCACGGTGCGCGCATCGTGGCTGCACTGCCCATCGAGAGCCGTCTTCGTCAATTCCCGGTAGGCGGCCCGGGCCGTCGTCCGGTCGGCGCGGATCGGCGTCGTGCACCCGTTGAAGGACAGCACGAGAACCGACAGCAAAGCCGCCACGACCCATCGCGACCACCGGCAACAGGCGGGTTGGTCCGCGGCTCTCACGATCCGGTTACGATCCCGCCTCGGGTTTGTTCTCGATGCTCGCCGCGCAGATCTCGAGGTGGCGCCGGACACCCTCGGCCCAGAACGCGTACTTCGGATGCACGCCGTGAGCGCTCAGCGGCGTGAGGTCGTCGCCCAGGGCGCACCCCGCGTCGTAGATCAGGGCGATATGAAACCGCGCCGCGCCCACATGTTCCTCGATCACATGCCTCAGATGCCGCCGGCCCCATGAGGGCGCGTCCGCGGGGATCTTCGCGCACAACTGCTGCTCGACCTTCGCCAGGGCTTCGAGTGCTTCATCACGATTCATGCCCGACAGAATGACCGCCCCGTCTCCAGTGTCACGTGCTTAATCGGCTGCACATTGACGAGCCGTCCCGGTGCGTTCAGACTGCGGGGGCGATGACGATGACCACCGCGAACAAGATCACGATCGCCCGGATTCTCATGGTTCCGGTCTTCGTGGTGGCTCTGTTGCGCTACACCGGCTCGGGCGGGGAGGCCTACCGCTGGATCGCTTTTGCCGTCTTCGTCCTCGCAGCGGCCGGCGACGGCGTCGACGGTTACGTCGCCCGGCGTTTCGATCAACGGACCGAGATGGGGGCCCTCCTGGACCCTCTCGCCGACAAACTCCTGCTCGTCCTCGGCCTGGTCGTGCTCAGCCTCCAGCACAGCCCGCGCCTGGATCGCATCCCGCTCTGGCTGACCGGCACGGTGCTCTGCCGGGATGTGATCCTGCTCCTCATGCTCGTGCTGGTGTCCTATCTCGTCGGGCGCCGAACCGTGCGACCGCGCTGGACCGGCAAGGTCGCGACCGTGCTGCAGATGGCGTGTGTGCTTTGGGCCCTGCTCAAACTCGATGTCGTCTGGCTCGTCTATCTCGCGGCAGCGGCAACCGCCTGCACCGCCGTCTCCGGCATCCAATACGTCCGGGACGGAATCCGGATGTTGCAGTCGCAACCGCCACAACCGACCCAGCCGTCCTCAGCCAATAGTCAATAGCCCTTGCCCCTTGCCGCTTACCCCCTATCGCCCACCCCCATGGCTCACCCACTTGTCTACGAACTGAACGCGCGGCATTGGTTGCGCGAGCTTTCAACCCGGATCGGCAAGCCCGTTACACTCGACTCGGTGCCCGAGGCCGAGATCAAGACCTGGGAGCGGCTTGGCTTTTCACACGTCTGGCTCATGGGGGTCTGGGAGATCGGCCCGCTTGCCCGCCAGGCCGCCCGCCAGAACCATGCCCTGCACGAACTCTGCCGCGAAGCTCTGCCGGATTTCCAGATCGACGATCTGTCCGGTTCACCCTTCGCCATAGCTCGGTACAAGGTGCCCCGCGACTTGGGAGGCGCCTCCGGCCTCAAGAGGTTCCGGCGCCAGTTGAATCGACGCGGTCTCGGGCTGGTTCTCGATTTCGTGCCCAACCACACCGGCCTCGATCATCCCTGGATCCCCTCGCATCCGCACCGCTTCGTCCAAAGCCCGGCGCCCGCCCCGGGGACCTTCCGCGCAGACAGCGCCAAGCCGCAGCGCTGGCTGGCCCACGGTCGCGACCCCAATTTCCCGCCGTGGAACGACACCGCCCAGTTGGACTACCGCCGCGCGGAGACGCGGGCCGCGATGGCCGACGAGTTGCTGTCGGTCCTGGCGCGGTGCGACGGGGTGCGATGCGACATGGCGATGCTGGTGTTGAACGACGTGTTCGAGCGGACCTGGAGCCAGTTCCCGTGCCCCGAACCCGCGCCCGCACGGGAGTTCTGGGCCGAGGCGATTGCCCGGTGCAAACAACGGCATCCCGAATCCCTGTTCCTGGCGGAGGTCTACTGGGATCTCGAAGAGCGGATGCAGAACCTGGGCTTCGACTACACGTACGACAAGCGCCTGTACGACCGCGTTGTGGCCCGTGACAACCCGGGTGTTCAGCGGCATCTGGCGTCCCAGGCCCCCAGCTTCACCGCGTCATCGGCGCATTTCCTCGAAAACCACGACGAAATCCGCGTCGCCACGCTCCTGTCGCCGTCGGAACACCGGTGCGCCGCCTGGCTCACGCTTGCCTTGCCCGGGCTGCGCCTGATCCACGACGGGCAGATGCAGGGCTTTTGCCTCCGCACGCCCGTCCAACTCGGCCGCCGATGGCAGGAGGCGATCCAACCTCAGGTTCAGTCCGCCTATGCGGAGCTGCTGGCGGCCCTGCGCCGCGGCGCGGTCGGCACGGGCGAGGCCCATCTGCTGGCGCCCCGCCCCGCGTGGCCCGACAACCCGACCTGGCAAAACGTCGTGGCGGTTCAATGGCAGGCCTTGCCCCGAAGGTTCGATCTGGCGGTGGTGAACCTGGCGTCGCATCGCAGCCAATGCTACGTCCCGCTCGTCGTGCCCCAGCTCGCGCGCTACAACTGGCGCATGCGCGATCTGCTCGGCACCGAAGACTACGCGCGGGTCGGCGAGGACCTCCACAACCAAGGACTCTATCTCGATGCCCCCCCGCACGCCGCCCAGTTGTTCCACTTCACCCCCGCATGAGCACGCCTGCCTCCAACACACCGGTCTGGACGCAGCAACTCGAAGTCCGCTCCTATGACGTGGACTTCACTCGACCGGCTGATGCCCGGCCTGAGCGAGATGAACGGCCCGTGGGCCGAAGACACCGTGAGCTACAGTTGCCAGTACGCCGGGCCGCGCAGCGGGTTGACGTTGCTCGAGCCCAACGCATCGCCTTGGACGCAGTCCTACGGCTACGAGGCGGCGGGGAATCTGGCGCAGCGTCCCAACGACTTCGCGGCGGCGGAACCGCTGCTGCAGACCTTCTCGATCGGCAACAGCCTCAACCAACTGACCAGCGTGACGCGGAGCGGGAAGCTGACGGTGGCGGGCATGACGACCACCAACGCGACGAGCGTGACGGTGAACGGTGTGGCGGCGTCACGGTACGGGGACGCGACCTTTGCGAAGGACGGGTTGACGATTGCCGACGGGGTGAACGGCTTCACGACGGTGGCGCAAAGATAGGGGTCAAACCATGACGTTGTCTTGACTGAAGAGGTTGCGCCTCTCAAGGTTCGCGCGTGCCACGCAAACTGCGAGTTGAGTTTCCCGGGGCGATCTATCATCCGCCTTCGCCGGGGGCTACGGCGGGACTAGCGTGATGAGCCGCGGGGATCGCCGGGAGGACATCTTCAAGGATGACGTTGACCGGCAGTCCCGCCACGCGGGATCAAGACCCTGGCGGAGGCGTGCCAGAAGACGGGGTTCGAGGTGCATGCCTAGCGAGGCGCGCCTCAGACCAAGATCAGTCCGCACTGAAGGGTATGACGGCATGGATCCGGGGATGCGGGCGCGCATCTGGATGCGCTCTGTCCATACCGGGGAGTATTATGGCGTCGCCGGCCAGACCATCGCCGGCATCGCGTTCGCCGCGGGCGTCCTCCTCGTGTGGACGGGATTCGCGCTGACGTACCGGCGCTTCTTTGCGAAAGGCAGAGCGAATGAAACGGTGGATCGATGACACGGTGGCCTGTTTAGAGGTTTGAACGTCCAACGTGTCGGAAGATCCCATAGGGAATACACGGCCGTACGTTCAGCGCCGACACCGTTTCCAGCCACTATGGTGCCCTGAGCGGCCTTGCTGGAGGCTACGCCCGCCTTCGGGGCTGGCGGGCGTCCGCCCCGCAGCCCCGAAGGCCGACCAGGCATCTGCCAGCGGCGACAATTCTGCCGCGTTTCGCCTTGAATCACGCCTTCTGGCCAGCCACGATCCAGCAACCCAGCCGCGTCGAAAAAGCAGACTCTGCTATGAAATGCAGAAATAGGGCCAGATTGGCCGACCACAGGTTCCTCCGCACAGCCCGGACACCAAATCCTGCCAAGCCTCGTGAAATACCCGGGCTATTGCTATTCGTCTGTCTCGGCAGCCTGGCGGCGCTGGTCGGTTCCCCAGGACCCCTCGCGGCGGGCTGGACGCTGATCGAGTTCGGCACCAACGACGCGTCCAACCTCACTCCGTATCCGGGCTGGACCCAAGTCCTGAGGCATCCGACTTACACGCGCTATGTCAGCCCCGACGGCGATCCTGCCCACACTGGCATTTCGCCGACAGAAGGGATTCCGGAAGGGGAGACGGCGTTTTTCGGCGTGCGCGGGACGATGCCGATCATGTTCCGTCCGGGGCAGAAGATCGTAGTCACGTTCTACAACCGGTCCGACCAATACGTCTATCCGGCAGCGCGTTTCAGCTTCACTGACGCCGATGCACCAGACGCAGCCGAACCGGACCGGCCCTGGTACACCCTTTTCAACCTGGATTACGAACCGGAAGGCACCTGGGTAGAACCTCACACGGTATTCGACCTTTCCTACTACGTGTCCGATTCGAACATGGTAAATGCCATCAACGGTCCGCCCGCCCAAGGCAGTCACTTCCTGATCAACGTCAGTTTGCCCTACAACGACACGCAGTTGGTGCTGACCAAGATCGATCTGTCGGACGAATGCGATCGGCATCCACCCACGGCACCACGCCACCTGCGGGCCGAGTCCTTTGGCGTCACCGCCGGCGCCGAGCGGAACCTGGTCCGCCTGAGTTGGGAACCTTCTGCCGACAATCCCACGAACAGCACGGGAATCAGCCGCTATTTTGTCTACCGCGACGGTGCGCTCTACGACCTGGTGGACCCCGCCGTGACGGCGTTTCTGGGAACGAATCTGCACTACATCGACCTCAACGTGGCTCCGGCAACCAGTTATGAGTACCGGGTGAGTGCCATCGACCGCGCTCCCTACGGCCTGTATCCGCAAGGCACGCGACTGCACTCCCGGTTTGGCAATGAAAGCCCACTGTCCGCTCCCGCTGTCCTCCAAACGCCGCCTTGGGGCTCGGCCCGCCTGCTCAATCCCTGGACCGATTTCTGCTATCGTGGCGGCATCCGGCTCCCGTGGACGCCAGCGGAAGAGTGGGCCTACGCGGCCGAGGGCTTGGCGTATTACCCGTCGGGCAACCCTGGCTACGACACGGAGCGCGAACTGCCGGGTTCACTTTACGGATTCGCCTATGTGCGTTCGGGGGTCGCGGAGATCAACATCCCGATCCCCGCCCTGTCAGACAATCCCGCCGAGTGGCCGACGGCACGCACGCTTCAGCCCGCGGCGGACCTTTGGCCAGCCATTTACGGCGGTTCCACCACACCCGCTGGCGGCACCGACATCAAAGTGGCTGCGTTGGCCTACCATCCTGCCGCCAACGGTGTGGCCGAGCGGCTTTACTACAGTGTGTGCAACTACTATGGCACCGATCCTTCGGCACCCTCGCTTGGCTGGTTCGATCTCGATCTCACCGAGGGCCACGGTGCATGGTTCCTGGACGCGCCGCCGCCCGACAACGTCTTTCCCGGCGCCATCTCCCGCTATCTCCTGGCGGCTCCTGCCGATTGGGCAGCGACCCATCTGGGCGGACGTTCACTGCTGGCCGGCAACACGATTCTGAGTGGGGGAATAGAGAACTACAACGGCCCGACGCTTTTCGCCTTCGCTCCCTGGGAATCCGGCAGTCTGCCGCCGAGCGGGGGGGTGCTGCCGACTACACTGCTCCTGCGCTACAGTCCTATCGGACAGGTCTCGAATCGCGTCATCAACTGGCGTCTCGACGAAACCGCCGAGGGCCCTGCCTGGATTTCGTGCGGCGGCAAGGCCGCCCTCGCGGTTTCCTACCGCCGCACGGTGGGCGATGTCTGGTATGGCGATTCCCTGGGCAACAGCCATTCGGCTTATGACATCCCCGAGCCCCCGTTTGGCTACAAGGGCGGCAGTTGCACCGAATGGCGCAACGGCCTGATGTTTTACAATCCGGACGACCTCGCTGCCGTCGCGCAGGGGAAGAAGGCCAGTTGGGAGCCTCAGCCTTACGTCGTGTTCGACACGCAGCAGTTCTCCCGGCGTCTCTCGGCTGAGCCTCCCGAATCCGGCGCCATCGCGTTCGCGCCAGGCCTGCAAACGCTGTTCTACCTCGAACACAACGGCGATCCCGAAATGGTGTACGGCCTCATTCATGCCTGGAAGATCGCTCCCCCAACTCAGCCTCTCCTCCAACCTGGCCTCTCGAACCAGACCTGCCACATTAGCTGGCACACTGCTCCTGACAGCCTGCTTTACCAGTTGGAACAAACCGATCGCCTCGCCCCCGCCTCCTGGTCCAACGCTGGACCGGGCCACCTCGGAGACGGATCGACCAAGACGGTGGCTCTCACAGTTGCCCCCAACACCTCCCGGTTCTATCGGCTTAGGGTGAGCCCCTGATTCGGAACTGCTGACGGCGGCGCCCGGTTCAGGCCCGACGCCGCGCGCCGAGGACCGCCTTGAGATCGAAGAACTTGCCCGGGCAACGCGTATGCATCCGGTTGACTTGCTGGTGGGTCTTGATGGCGGAGAGGTCCAGACTGCAGCGTTTCGTCAACGCGCGAAGCAGCGCTGTCGTGGTTGTCTAAGTCTTTGGGCCGGCGTTCGTTGTGGCAGTCGCCAATGCTCGGTTCGGCGTCGAGGTCCCGGAGTCCCGCATTGCGGGAGAGTGCGGCGGTTTACCGCCGCTTTTCGAGGACGGTTCTCCGTGCATTCCCAGACCATATCAAAGCGGTGCTGAAGCACACGCACTCTCCCGCGGCCGCGGGACTTCGCGTTGTCGGACACGTTCGTGCCGGGGCGGCTTCCATGCAGGGTACGCATCTCAACCGCCCTAAGGTTGACGCGTATGCGCGGCGGCGGGACTTCGCGTTTTCGGACGTGCTCGTCCCCAGGCAGCTTCCGTGCAAGCTCCGCATCTGAGCCTCGCTAAGGTTGACGCGTATACGCGACCGCGGGATCGCCATTTTACCGTCTGGTCGAGCGCTTCCACTCGGAGGGCTTCGGCCGAGCTCAGCCGAGGCCTTCGAGGCGGTGTACGAGGAGCGGTACCAGGAGAAGTTGGAACTGGCGGCACGTTTACGCCGGGAAACGACACTGACGATGGGAGAGATTGCCCGGCGGCTGGACCTGGGCAGTTGGAGGAGTGCCAGCACCCGGCTGCACAGCTTGAAACGGAAACGAGAGCTGCAGAGTGAACAGTCATTGTTATAGTGTGACCCCTTCGTTCTGGCACTCCGGTCTCGCCGTTGCGGCTCAAAGAACGTTCCAACCGTGAGCGGCGATCATGGCACGAACAATCTGGCGCCGGCGCTCGTATGTCACCGCACCTCGCCGCCGGCCCAACTCGGTCCGGGGCACCGCGTAGATGCAGTCGCACTTGCAGAAGGTTGGCCAATCCAAACCGTCAGCGTCGTCCAGGAGCACCTCGTGATCCCGTGCCGGGCGGTCGGCACGCTGGGATGCGCAATCGAGGATTTCGACGAACTGCTTGCGAGCGGCTCGGGCCGGATGAGAGACGATCACAACCGGGTGAGCGCCCCAGCCCAGGTCAGCCTCGTACACTTCCCACGCGTTCACAGGCGCGCTCCCTTGCGCACCGCCGCGCGCAACGCTGCGAATGCGGCGCGCCCGACCTGATCAGCCTGGGGGTCCGTCGTCCCGTAGATGGCTTCGACTTGGGCCGGCGTCAACGGTGATGGGGTAAGATAGGCGGTTTCCTCCCGTTGCATGCGCCGAATGGCCTCGCGGACGGCCTCGCTCTGGTTATTGAAGCGCCCGGCCTTGACGAGCCGGGCGATATAGCGTTGTTGTTCCTTGGCCAGTGCGTAACCCATGTCGAGACACTAGCCAACTATTGGAGAATTGCAAGCCACCTCACCAATCCGCGCGTGATCGTCGCTCCGGGGCCAGTGAGATCCGGTTGAAAGGCAATAGGGTCAGATCCGAATTCCTAATAGCTCATCCGGTCGAGCTTCACCTTGCCTCGGAAGATCCAATAGATGCTGACGGTGTAGGCCAGGACGACCGGCACACCGATGATCGCAATGGTGAGCATGATGCCCAAGGTCTTGGGCGACGACGACGCATTGTAAGCCGTCAGACTCAGAGCCGGATTTGGATTGCTCAGGACCAGGTTCGGAAACAGCCCCAGGCCGAACAGCATCATCAGTGCAATCATAGCGCAACCGGACGAGAGAAAGGCCCGGAAATCGCGTCCGTGATGGATCTCGCGCGGGATGTTGGCGATGGCGAGCACATTGGCCAGGGCGATGGTAAACAGCCACGGATTGTCTCGCATCCGGGCCGCCATGTGCGGCGCATACAGCAGCGTGGCCAGCGTCGTCACCGCGTAGCAGAGAATGAAGAAGATCATTGTGGGCCGGATCCACTGCCGCGCCTGGGCCTGCATGTCCCCCTCGGTCTTCATCACCACGTAAATCGCGCCGTGCATCATGAACAGCGCCACCGCGGTCACTCCGACCAGGAGCGCGTACGGATGCAACAGACCAAGGAACGTGCCGGCGAACTCGGCCCGCTCATCGATCGGCACTCCCCAGGCGATGTTGCCCATCGCCACCCCGAGCAGGAAACTGGACAGGACGCTGCCCGCCGCAAAGCCCACATCCCACATCTGGCGCCACCAGACCATCGGCTGCTTGCTTCGAAACTCGATGGCGACCGCCCGGAAGATCAGCGCGACCAGCAACAGGATCAATGCAAAATAGAACCCGCTGAACACCGTCGCATAGACCACCGGAAACGCCGCAAACAACGCCCCGCCCCCCGTCACCAGCCACACCTCGTTGCCGTCCCAGACCGGCCCGATCGAGTTGAGCATGAGCCGCCGGTGCGCGTCGGTGCGCGTGAACAGGTGCAGCGCGCCCACCCCCAGATCGAAGCCGTCGAGCAACGCGTACCCGGTGAACAGCACGCCCACCAGGACAAACCATACCAGGTTGAGATCCAGCCAGTCCGGGAAGTTCATAGGTCGGCCCTCCCCCCGGACGCCAGCTTGCCACCGGGCTTCAAATCCGCCGGGTCGGGCCCATGCTGGATTTTCTCGTTCAACAGGTACACGAACACGGCAAACAGCAGGAGGTAAACGAGTGTGAACAGAAGGAGCGAGGTCAGCACGGCATCGGCCTTGACCACGGCCGAAAGGCCGTCCGAGGTCCGCAGCAGCCCGTAGACAACCCAGGGCTGCCGCCCCATCTCCGCGGCAAACCATCCGGTCTGATTCGCAATCTGCGGCCCCAGGACCGAGAAGACCATGATCCACAGCAGCCAGCGGGATCGCGACAACGCCCCCCGCCAGCAGAGGAACGAACCGGCCAGCGCCACCGTCATCAAACCCATCCCGACTCCGACCATGAGATGATAGAATTGGAAATTGAGGTTCACGCGCGGACGATCCTGCGGCGGGAATTCCCGCAACCCCTTCACAGTCGATCCGGCCTCCCCCAACATCGCCCGGCTCACGGCGCGCGGAACTGCAAGGCCCCGGACGGCTTCGGACGCTTCATCCACCCACCCGAACGCGTAGATCGGCAGTTCCCCCGTCTGGTAATGCCCCTCGAACGCGGCCATTTTTGCCGGCTGGTTCCGGATCACACCCAGGGCGCTCTCATGCCCGGTGACGATCTGGAGGATCGAAGCCACGACGGCCGCGCCCAAGCCGACCTTGATCGAGGCCTTTGCAAACTCCTCGTGCTTGCGCCGCAAAAGGTAGAAGGCGCTCACGCTGATGATCAGGAACGCCCCCGCCTGCCACGCCCCGCACACCACGTGGCTGAGCCGTTCCATCGATGACGGATTGAACACCATAGCCCAGAAATCGGTGATGACCGCCCGCGGCCCCAGCGGCGTCTGCTCGATCATGTAGCCCGCCGGCGTCTGCTGCCACGAGTTGGCCACGACGATCCAGACGGCGCTGAAATGCGCCCCGAGACAGACCATGCAGGTCGCAAAGAAATGCATGCCGCGGCTGACTTTGTCCCAGCCGAACAGGAGGACCGCCAGAAAACCGGACTCGAGGAAGAACGCGAAAATGCCCTCCGCCGCCAATGCGCTCCCGAACACGTCGCCCACAAAGCGCGAGTAGGTGGCCCAGTTCGTGCCGAACTCGAACTCGAGCACAATGCCCGTCGCCACGCCAATCGCGAACGTCAGCGCAAACACCTTCGTCCAGAACCTGGCCATCTGGTGGTAGATCGGGAGTCCGGTCTTGAGCCAAAGCCCCTCGATCACCACGAGCCCGACCCCCAACCCGATGCTCAGCGGCGGATAAAGGTAGTGGAATCCCGCCGTAAGGGCGAACTGCAGGCGCGACAGCGACAGCACATCCATAGACTCCGGCAGGCATACCGATGTTCGTTTCGTCGCGCAAGACAAAGCCGCCAAATGTGTTGCGTTTGCTCTTCCGATGGGCGCAGGGTTTGCCCGCGAAGATGCAAGCCACGTTTTCATGAAGCTCGCGGTGTTTGCCCATATCCCCCCGCCTGCCCACGGCCAAAGCCTCAGCATCAAGCGCATGCTCGATGGCTTCGGAGGCGATCGGGCAAAACAGAGCGCGCCCGGACCCGGCTCAGCCACCCGGGTCGAGACTCGCACCGAGTCGCGTCCGGATATCGAGTGCTACCACATCGATGCCCGCTTCTCGCGCGACCTCGAGGATCTCGGCGCTGTTCGTTTCACAAAGGCAGTCGTCCTCTTCAAATACTGCGCCAAGGCGCTGTGGTTGCGATTCCGATATGGCGTCCGCACCCTCTATTATGTCCCCTGCCCGCCTCGGCGCTCCTCGCTTTACCGCGACTGGGCGATCCTCCTGCTCTGCCGTTGGGCCTATCCGCGCCTGGTCTTTCACTGGCATGCTGTCGGGCTCGGCGAATGGGTCGAGAACAACGCCACGGCCCTCGAACGCGCGGCGACGCACTGGCTCTTCGACCGCGCCGACCTGGCCATCGTCCTGTCGCGTTACAACCAACCCGACGCCGCCCGGTTCCATCCACGGGCAGTCGAGGTCGTGGCCAACGGCATTGCCGATCCGTGTCCCGATTTCGCCCAGGCCATCGCTCCGCGCCGCATGGCCCGGGTGGAAGCACGCCGCCAACTGCGGCTGGGGCACTCCCTATCCGAACCCGATTGCGCGCGGGCCGGCGGCGATCCAGAGCGGTGCCGCGTCCTGTTCCTGGGGCATTGCTCGCGGGACAAGGGTCTGTTTGACGCCGTTACGGGGGTCGAGGCCGCCAACCGTCAGCTCGCCGCCCAAGGCTCCCCCCTCCGTTTCCACCTGACAGTCATTGGCGGCTACGTCGACGCCGACACCCGGATCGAGTTCGAGCGCATCCTCGAGGCGCCGGGCCGGCGCGAATGCATCGAGTACCTGGGACGGGCAAGCGACGATGCCAAATGGAGCGCGTTCCGGGAGGCGGATCTCTTCTGTTTCCCGACCTACTTCGCCTGGGAAGGCCAACCCGCCAATGTCATCGAAGCCATGGCATTCGGACTCCCCGTTGTGACGACCCGCTGGAGGGCCATCCCGGAACTGCTGCCCGAGAACTACACCGGCCTGGTCGAGCCGCGCTCTCCGGATCAAGTGGCTGCCGCTCTCGTGAGCGCCCTGACCGAGGACGGCGCCCCACACCGCGCGGCGTTCGAGAAGCGATTCACGGTCCAACGCCACCTCGACACGCTCGCGGCGGCCCTGGCCAAGGTCGGTTAGCTCATCGACTTCTTGATCGCGGCGCTGTGGAACTGGATCTTCCGAGCCGCCTCGACAATCCGGTCCATGTCCGCCCGTTCGGCCAAGAGGACGCTCTGATACATGCCGACCGTTGTGGCGCAAACCTGCCGGTTGCCTTTCAACTCCTGGAGACTCTCGTGGTACGCCTTGATCCGCTCGGCGCTGAAGAGCCGCTGGAATCCCCTCGACGCAGTCGTTTCCTCCAGAAGTCCGTCGAAATACTGTTCGTGATAGCCGCCTCCGCAGGGAATGCCCTCGGCGTTCATCGCCCGGGTGAACTGGTCGCGGGTCAATCCGTTGAACTGCCGCGCATCATAACGGAACGGGTACAGATGCCACACCGGGTAGCTGTTCTCGGGCAGGCGGACGGGCTCGATGCCGGGAATCTGCTTGAGTTGGGCGCTCAGGTAATCGCCGTTCTCGCCCCGATGCTCCGTCTCCTTCACCAGCTTCTCGAACTGCTGCAACAGGATCACCGCCTGGAACTGCTGCATTCGGAAGTTGCCGCCGCGCGTGAAGTACGGCGTGTTGCCCTTGAAACCGCCATAGGCGCGCCCGCAGTTGTGGTAGGCCTGACAGCGATCGAGCAGATCGTCGCTGTTGCCGGTCACCGCGCCGCCCTCGCCCGCAGGGATGTGCTTGGAGTTTTGGAAACTGAAACACCCCAGGTCGCCAAGAACACCGCATTTCCGGCCCTTGTACTCGGCCAGCCAGGCCTGACAGGCGTCCTCGATGACCGCGAGCTTGTGCTTGCGCGCAATCGCATTGATCGGATCCATGTCGCATGGCAGCCCATAAATGTGCACGGGCATGATCGCGCGCGTGCGCTCGGTAATGCGGCTTTCGATCGACGCCGGATCCATGGTCAGCGTGGCCGGGTCCGTGTCGGCCAAGACCGGGAGGGCCTTCATGCTCAGAATGGCGTTGTATGTGGCGATGAATGTGAAGGGCGACGTGATCACTTCGTCGCCGGCATCCACGCCCATGACGTGCATCGCAACCATCAGGGACGTCGTGCCACTCGCGGTGCCCAGACACCGTTTGGCCCCCAGCAGCCGCGCATACGCCTGCTCGAATTCCTCGACGTGCTCCCCCGCCCCCCGAAACCATCGTCCGCTCCGCAGCACCTCGATCACCGCCGGTTCCCATGCCTCACGCCAGATTGGCCAGCCCGGCCAACCGCCCCCGTGCGCGGGCGTGCCGCCCAGCACGGCCGGCTTGTCCGCCTCGGCCGCATACGCCATCGGCGCCTTCTGCGCGCTCAACCACGTCAAGGCCGCCGATCCCGCAGCCGCGCTCCGGATGAATCCCCGCCGTGTAAAAGTATGTTTCATAGCTCAATCTCTCTCGTTGAATTGTGTCGGGCGACCGCGGCGGAGTTTAGCCTTGTCCCGGATCGACACAACAGCAAACACGCCCGGATCGGCCTTGTCATTGGCATCCTTGATGCTAGCCTGAGTCGCACGGATGCTCGAACTGCGCCCAGAGACTCTGGTCATTGTGCCGACCTACAACGAGCGCGACAATCTGCCCCGGCTCGTTCATCGGGTTTTTTCCCTGCCAGTCCAGGTCGAGTTATTGATTGTGGACGACAATTCTCCCGACGGCACCGGGCAGATGGCGGACGAATTCGCCGGCCGCAACCCCCAGATGCATGTGCTCCATCGGCCCGGCAAAGAGGGGTTGGGACGCGCCTATTGCGCCGGGTTTGCCTGGGGTCTGCAACGGTCGTACCAGTTCCTCTTCGAGATGGATGGCGATTTGTCCCACAATCCGGACGATATTCCCCGATTCCTCGAAGCGGCTGTCCATGCGGACTTGGTCCTGGGCTCGCGTTACGCCCAGGGGATTCGCGTCATCAACTGGCCCCTGGGCCGGCTGCTTTTGAGCCTCAGCGCGGCCCGATACGTGCAGTTGATCACGGGCATGCCGTTCTCCGATCCGACGGGCGGGTTCAAGTGCTTCCGTCGCGAGGCGCTCGAGGCCATCGACCTGCAAAACATCCACTCGAACGGATACAGCTTCCAGATCGAACTGACTCACAAGATCTGGCGCCAGGGCCTGCGCGTCGCCGAGGTCCCCATCACCTTCACCGACCGCTTCCAGGGAACGTCCAAGATGTCGTCCCATATCGTCCGCGAAGCGCTCTGGATGGTCTGGCGGCTCTGGCTGCAGAACGGCCTGCGCCGCTCGCCACGCAAGCCGCCCAAACCGGCCTGAATAGCAACGGGCGTTGGCCACACCCCAAACGGTCCATTCCCGCTTGCGCCCGGATTCAATCGCGGCCCCAGCCCGGACATTTACAGGGCTGCGCGTGATCGGATGTCCGGGCTGTGGCAAAACCGCGCCCGCACAGGGAAAAACGAGGTTCGGAGCGTTTCCGAAACCTCGCGAGTGCGGCGACACTCTGTTGCCCGGTTCCATCCCTCAACTCGGGCGCGGTTTTGCTTTCCTAGCCCGCATAGCAGACATCATGCGAAATCTGATCCCCTGCGCACGGACGGGGTGTAAACATGCGGGCTAGGCGATGCTCGAAAGGCCATGCCACCATGGCCGCTTGCGTGGTTCGCTCGCCGCCAGGCGAAACCGCGCGGATAATCCCCGCCGCGCCTCTTTCAACGAAATCAGATCCGTGATCAGACCGATCATACACCAGACGACCACGGCCAACTGAAAAACGTCCTCGCTGTTCAGGTACGGCTTCGTGGTCGCTAGCAACACGCCCAGAGCGATCAGAACAATCCACGGAACCACCAGGATGCGGAACAGGGTCGAAGTCGCCGCGTCGGTCGCCGAGCGCGCCGTCATCGCCCGCCACATCCCAAACCACCCCAGCGCAAAGGCGTCTCCGACGAGGATCACGGCGCGCGCCGAGAAGAACAGAATCGTCAGATTCCAGTCCGTCTCCGAGGGCATCAGCCCGAACATGCGCCAGCAGAGCAATGCGTCGAGCACGAGCACAGCCACGATCGGTTTGGCGAACTGGCGTCCCAGAGCCTTGGACTGCCCATCGAGAATGCGGGGGACATCGAGCGGTGTTGAGAGCAACAGTTCGAGCGCACTCGTCCGCCGGTCTTCCGCCAGTTGCCGGGTTGCGGCAAATGCAATCCAACACCGCAGCGTGGCATGCAGAAAGGTCGACAGGATGAAGTAGCGCGCCAGATCCAGTTCCAACCATAGCTCCGTCAAAAAGACCCAGATGCACACAAACGCGAGACAGGTCAGCGCCAGGAACAGCCAGACGTACGCCGGTCCGCCCCGTCCCCGCGCCGCCAGCCAGAGAAACGGATTCATTTCGAGCAACTGGGTCCGGTGGCGAACGCGCGCCTCGGACGATCCTTCACACCACCTGCGCCAGAAAGCCCGCCAGCGCGCGCCCCGGGCGGAGGCGACGCGCTCGTGGCACAGGCGCGGCAGCAGCGCGCTGGTCAACGCCAGCAGCGCAATGCCCTCGGCAATCAGGATGCCAAGCGCCAGTCCGTAATGGCCCCAGCCGCTTCCGGGGAAGCTGCCATGCACGCCCAGCAGGTGGATATAGGCCGGACTCAGCCAAAGGAGGTAGGCCGGTGGGTTGGCCCCCATCTGCATCGTGGCCCAGACACTCGCAGCGATCCACGGCCCCGCCGTCACTGTCGCAAGCAGAAGCCCAGTCAGAGTCGTCGCGCGACGGTCGTTCGTGCACCATGTTGACACAAACATGCCCAACGCCAGCGAGTAGAACACAGTCGCCACAAGCGCGGCGGCAACCCGGACATACTGGGCCGCCAGCACGCCGCCCAGGAGCAGCGGAACGGCAATCACGGGGAGAAAGGCCAGCAACCCCTGGAAAGCCGCGATCGAACTGGCCGCCAGTTTGCCCAGGACGATGTCGTAGCCCCTCAGGTCAGTCAGAAACAACAGACCGAGCGTGCCGTCGCGCCGCTCGGCACTGATGCACGCCGCGGTGTGCCGCGCGCCCGTGAAAACGCACCAGAAAAATGCCAACCAGGAGAACGTGCCGAACAGGAGGCCGCCGACCCGGACCGAAGGCATGCCGCCGCTCAAGGCAAAGGTATGAGCCCCCAGCACAATCGCCACCAACGCCGCCGCCGCCCGTCCCCAATAGGTGCCGGGCCGGCGGGACGCGACGCGCAACTCGCGCTCGACGACGGGGAGAAACGTCATGCGTGCCTCCACTCTCGCGATTCGGAGGACGATTGGCAACTGGCGACACGGTCCCCGCGCGCATTCAACCGATGAATCTCGAATCCGCCTCGGGCCGGACTACGGCGCCTTGAGGCGGAAGTAGAGTTGGGTCTGGGGATGGCCGGGCAGCGTCCGCAGGTCCACCAGCACGGAGGTTGTGGCCGCCCCCGCCGCGCCCATCACCGGCCCACTCACCGGCACCCACCTCAGTGTCCCCAGGTCCGCGCACCATTCGATCACGTATTGCCGGCCCGGCACGCTGGCCCACTCCAGTTCCAGTTGCTCCGCCACCGCTGTCAAATCGACCTCGAGCACCAACGGCGGATGAGACGGCCGCTCGACCACCAGCAACACGTCGTCCACGTGCCACCGCCGCTCGATCACTCCCGAGTTCACCACCTGCCGCCACCGAAACTGCACGCTCCGACCCGCCAGATACCCCGCATCCAACGCCAGCGTCACCTGCTCGAAGTGTCCGGCGGTCACCCCGCTCCAGATCAGCCGCTCCGCCAACGGTTCCCCCAGCGGCCCCGGCACCTCGGTGTCGTACTCCCCAATCACCCAACTGTTGCCCGTGTCTCCCGCCAGGATGTCCCACCAGCCTTCCCCCTCCCGCCGGTATTCGAGCACCCCACCGTCCACCAACGCCGGGTTGAACTCGCCCCACTCGCGTCGCTGGAAGAACTGAAAGCGCACCTGTTGGGCGTCCTCCGGTATCGCCACCCACGGCGACACCGCGCTGGCGTCCGAAGGCGCGCTGGTCCCGGTGGCCGTCAGCGCGTGGGTGGGCGAGCGCGACGCTTCCTCGCGGAGGTCCCAGGTGTCCGCGCCCAGGCTGGCGCTGTGGGTCCATTCGCCCAACCCCGACTCGAAGGTGTCGTACCACAGCACCTCCGCCTCGACGATGGTGAAGGTCCGCTGGAACCGGCCCCCGTGGCCATCGTCGGCCTGGACCCGGGCCCGGTACGGCCCGTGCGCCGCGAAGTCCAGGAGCGCGTCCGTGTAGAGCCGCCGCCCGTCGATCCGGAACGACGCGTTGTCCGTGTCCCCCTCGCCGCTCACCAGCGCGAAGGTGTGCACGTCGGCCCGGTTCAGATCGTACGCGCTCAACACCCCCACCGCCCGTCCCGCCGGCGCCGGGTCCGGCAGACAGGTCGAGTTCAGGGCGATGTTCCAGGGCGCCTCGTTGTCGTCTTCGTCCAACACCATGATCGCCAGCGACCGCGCATAGCGCCCCCCGTGGCCGTCGTCGGCCTGGATGCGCACGCTGTACACGGCCTTGGTCTCGTAATCGAACACCGCCGCCGTCTTGACCGTGTTGCCCTGGATCACAAACGACCCGTTGTCCTCACTCCCATCCCCAGCCACCAGCGCGAAGGTGTGCGTGTCCCCCGCGTCCGCATCCACCGCGGCCAACTGCCCCACCACCGCCCCCGCCGCCAGGTTCTCCGCCACCACGCCCGGCCAAAGCACCAGGTCGCTCGGGGCCGTGTCGCTCTGGTCCGTCACGGCAATGACCAAGGCCCGGGCCAACGTGTTCCCCGCCCCGTCCCGCGCCTCGACGCAAACCGTCCGCGTCGCCTGCACTTCCCGGTCCAGCACCGCCGCCGTGCGCAGTTCGTTGCCTTGAATCGCGAACAGCCCGTTGTCCTCACTGCCATCGCCCGCCACCAGCGCGAACGTCGGCGTGTCGCCCGCGTTGGGATCGGTGGCGCTCAACCCGCCCACCCGCGTCCCCGCCGGCTGGTTCTCGAGCACGCTGGCGTTGTCCAACGCCAGGTCAACTGGAGGCCGATTGAGTTCCTTTACCTCGATACTGGCCCAGCGGTCCCGCTCGCTGTACGCCGAGCGCCCGCCCGGCTGCACGATCAGGCCCAACCCCCGGTTGGTGCCGCTGGTCTGGTCCCAGGCCCGCAACCGCACCCCCTCGAGCACCTTCCCGTGAAAGTCCACGTCAGGCACCAGCCGCACCCGGGCCGTCGGCCCCAGCAGGCGCCCATAGTTGGCGCGAAAGGCCCCAAACGGGGTCCAGTGCGCGCCGGCGTCCATCGAGTATTGCCACACGCCATTGGCTTCGTTGAGTCCGATCACGGCGATGCCGCAGACGTCCCGGTCCGCATCGGTCACCAGCCGGTTGATCAGGTCCGACACCAGCGTGCCGGGGTGGTTGAAGTCGTTCTCGGTGAGGGGAGCGAAGGCGAGGCTCCCGGTCGCCAGCAACACCGGCGCGTCGTTGACCGCCACGACCCGCGCGCCAATCAGGCCCGTGCGCGTGCTGTAGGGCGTCGCCCCGCCGTTGGGCGAGAGGTTCGCCAGACTCCCGTTGGTCCCCGCGCTCCGGTCCCAGGCCCGGAAGCTCAGCCCGCTCAACACCGTCCCAGTATACCCGGCATCGGGCACGAACCGCACCTGCGTGGTCGGCCCCAAGAGCCGCGCCGCGCTGGCCGAGACCGTCCCCATCGGCAGCCAGGCCACCTCCTTGGGCCCCCGATACTGCCAGACACCGTGGCCTGCGTCCTGGGCATACACCGCAATCCCGCAGAGATTGCCGTCCTGATCGGTGTACCCGTTGGCCAGCAAACCGCCCACCGTGTCGCCCGCCGGATTGGTGTCGTCCTCCTGGACGTCGGGCAGCCAGAGCTGGAGGTTGTTGACCACCAGCACCGGCGCGTGATTGGCCTCGCTCGACACCGTGATCGGCGCCGGCTCGATCACCAGGCTGTAAGCCAGCTCCCCGCCGCCATTGCGCGCATCCACACGCGTTCCCTCGTTGCCCGAGGTCTGGTCCCAGGCCCGGTACTGGATGGCTGCCAGAACCGTGCCGGTGTAGTTCAACGCGGGCACGAATCGAATGAGGGCGTCGGGTCCGAGCAGCAGCGCCGAGGAGAGCGAGACCGCCCCAACCTCCGACCAGGTCATGCCCTCGTTGCGCGAGTACTGCCAGGTGCCGTGGGCGGTGTCGGTCTGGGTCAACGCCATGCCGCACGCGTCGCCATCGACGTCCTCGACCCATTCGCCGAGCAGGTCCGACACGGGGACTCCGGCGTTGAACGTCGCGTTGCGGGGGATGGTGGGCAGGACCGGCTCGCCGAACGCATCCAGCAGGGGCGCGTGATTGACCACGGGCGTGACCGTGATGCTGAAGGTCTGGGTTCCGGTGCTGAAGGCGGTGCCGGCCTGCGTGTTGCCCAGGCCGCCGTTGCTCCCGGTCGTCTGGTCCCACGCCATGAACAGCAGTCCGGCGGAGACGGTTCCGCTGTAGTTGTAATTGGGGACGAACCGGATGCGGGCGGCTGGACCGAGCAGGCGGGCATCGAGCGCGCTCAACGCGGTCAGGGGCCGCCAGGTCGTGCCGGCATCGGTCGAGTATTGCCAGCGTCCGGAGGTCTCGGAAACGCCGATCACGGCCAGGCCGCATGGGTCGCCGTCAACGTCGGTCACCACGCCCTCGAGCAGGTTCGAGACGGACTGGCCCCGGTTGTACTGGTCGAGGATGTTCCCCCAGATGTCGGGCAGACGCGGGAAACCGACCGGTCTGACGAACGGACGGTCGTTGACCGGAGTCACCTCCCAACCCCAGGTCTCGCTCTGTTCGCTAAACGCGGTGGCGCCGCCGAACTGCCGGGCATCGCCGATCCCCGTCGAGAAGCCGGTGGTCTGGTCCCACGCCCGGAAGGTGATCCCGGGCCGGACCGCGCCACTGAAATCGGCGTCCGCGACAAAGCGGATGCGGGCCGATGGACCCAGCAGGCGGGCATTGACCGAGGAAGCGCCACCGAAGTCGTTCCAATGCTCGCCGTCGCCGGAGAACTGCCATGTGCCCCCGGCGCCTTCGAGGCCGATCACGGCCATGCCGCAGGGATCGCCGTCGGGGTCGCTGGCTTGCGCCAGGGCGACAACACTGCCGGCGCGCGCGGTGGGAATGGTTTCGAGCGGTTCATCCTCGGTTGACCGGGTGAAGTCCGACCCGCTGATGGCGCCCATCGCAGGCGCGCGGTTGTCACGCAGCACGAAGGTGTAGACGGCACCGGCGTCCTGGTCGTACTCGTCGTCGCCGGGCGCGCCAACGGCCAGGAGGCCGCCGCTGACGCTGACGTGGCTCCCAAACCACGAATTCGGTTTTGCATCGGGCGCCGTGATGCGGGCCACCTGACCCCAATGGTCCGCCCAGCCCTCATTTCGTTGGTAAACATAGACCGCGCCAGTGTCGAAGTCGGTGCGGTTCGCGCCCACGACGAGTGTATTGCCGTCCAGCGCCAGGTCGCAGCCGAAATTCGTCCAAGGCTCGCCGGGAATTTCTCTGACCACTCCCCACTGGTCAGCGCCCCCCTCGTTGCGCCGGAAAATGAAGACAGATGCGCCGAGGTGATGAAAGGGCACGGGCCCGACGGCTACGGTGTCACCCGAGATGGCCACCCGCCCGCCGAAATCGCCGACGTAGGTGCTCGAGGGTGAGCGCAGCGTCGCCACCAACCCCCATTGGTCTTTGCCCCCCTGGTTGCGGGCGTGCAAATAGACCACGTTGTCCACTGCAACCCCGATCGCCAGCAAGTTCCCTGAGAGCGCCACCACCACGCCTTCAAACTCCCACAACTCGAATCGCCTCAGGTAAGTCCAAGCGCTCGAAAGCCCGCCGATGTCACGGCAATAGAGGTAGGCATTGCCCCCTTTTCCGCCGAATTGATCGGCGAACCGGATGGGCCTGCGCGACCCCAGAACCGTCGAGAAATGGTCGATCGCCAGACTGTCCCCGACCTCCTCCAGGGCGTGTCGGGTGTGCTGGTCTGCCCGGCCCACCCGTCCCCATTCGGTCGCTTCCCCTTTGTTCCGTCCATAGAAGTACGTCATCCCGCGCTCGCCGTCGTCAACCTCCCATGGACCCTCCAGGGGAGCGCCCACGGCCAACTCCTCGCCATCCACCCCAACCGCCCGTCCGAAGCCGTCGCCAAGCCGATAGGAGTACTCGTTCTTGATAATTAACGAGGTCAAACCCTGAAACTGGGTCTGGGGGCTCCAGGGCAGGCTCGGAGCAGACGGGAGGCGTTCATAAATCACGGCGGTCGAATTCCCGCCGGCGGTCCTCACATAGCGGTAAGATCCTGCTGCCAACCGATCGCTTTTCAACGATACTGAACCACCAAAGGCGTCGCCCCGTCCGGAGTACTCCGGATTGACATGGATCAGCTTCTGCTCGAAATACCAGCGGTTCCCCGACCAGGTCAGCAACCGCGCCGTGCCGGAGCTTTCTCCCTGCGGATCGTCGCCGTGCATGCCCACCACCACGGAGTCGCCGTCCATGGCCACCGCCGCGCCGAAATAGTCTTCCGCGGCCGAGTCCTGTCCCACCACGCGCTGGATTTGACCCCAGTTCCCCCAACCGCCCGCGTCCCGCGCGTACACGTGCAGCGTCCCTACCGCGGCGCCGTACTCCGTGTCATCCCTCGCTCCGACCACCGCCCGGTGCGCGTCCAGCGCCACCGCACACCCGAACCGCGGCGTGCCCGTCGCCCCGGCGGGATTCAGCGTCTTCACCAGGCCCCACCCGTCAGCCCCGTTCTGGTTGCGCTCGTACAGATAGGCCCGTCCGAACGGGCCGCCCCCGCCATCCGCGCGGGGCGCCCCCACCAGTACCCAGGAGCCGTGGATGGCCAGCGCGGTGCCGAACGCGTCCGGGCTGGCCGTCCGGCGCCATGATCTTGCGCACCTGTTGCCACTGGTCGGCGCCGCCCTGGTTCTGGGCGAAAAGGTACACGGCGCCTCGACCCGAGTCGGCGCCGTACGCTCCCACGGCCGCCAGGTTGCCGCTGACCGACACCGCATAGCCGAAGTACGCGTTGGTGGTGCCGTCGCTGGCGCTCAACGCGCGCAACTCGGACAGCGTCATCGGCCCGCCGGGCAGGGCCTGGGCCAGGGCGGGCGCCCTCAACAGCAGGCCGAGCAGCACGACGCAACTGATCCGGGGGACACGGAGAGAGCCGATGAATGAACGCGAGACACGCGAAACCAAGCGACGCGACGAAGGACTCATGGTCATCATGGGTTGTAATTGCCGCGATGCTGGCAGAACCCTTGCGCCTGCCGATGGGCAAGTGACGCCCACCCCCCCGGAGAGTTCAGAGGTCAGAGGTCAGAGGTCAGAGGTCAGAGTTCACGGTCCACGCGCGCATTACACCATCGAGGACAAACAGACACCGTCGGATCAGTCAAATCCTTCAAATGCAATAGACTGCTCGCCTCTCCCAGCCGGCGCTCACACATCGTCCGGGCTCTGCGGCAGAACCGCGGCGGGGAGTTGGCCGCGCTGGACCAGATCGCGCAGGTCGCGCCGGATGGTCTTGCGGTCCACGCCGAATTCCCCGGCCAATTCGGACACATTCGCGTGCGTGGCGGCGCCGCGAAGGCGTTTGAGCAGCTCATGCTGCCGGGCGAGACGCTCGGTGAAAAGGCGCTCGCGATCGCTGTCCTCGACCAGTTCAGCCTGTTCGAGTGAGCGCAGGGTGCGCACCGCCTCGCCCAGCCCGCATTCGTTGAGCGCCGTCTCGACGGTCTGTTCCAGTTTGAAGATGTCCACCGGTTTCTCGATGACGTAATCGGCGGAGAGCGGGCCTTGGAGTGCCGCCAGTTGGCCTGCGATATCGAGCGTGCCGGACACGACGATAATCGGCACGTGCGCTGCCACCTTCTTGAGTTGCGGCAGGAAGGCCAGGCCCAATTCGCCCTGGGCGAGCACGTGATCGAGCAGGATCAGATCCGGAACGCGTTCCGCCAAAGCGGCGACTGCGGCGGACCCGGTGCTGACACAGACCAACCGGTAGCGCTCGAGCACCTGCGCGTAAAGTCGAATCTGCCGCGGGTCGTCCTCGACAACCAGGATCGTCCCTTTGGAACGTTCGTTCATGGAACCTCGCGCCCAGTCTGTGCCGCGTCGGCTCCGGGGGGAATGGGCAAGTCGCGCCCACCCGGTTCGACCGGGGCGCCGTCCGCGGCGGGCACCAGGACACAGAAAGTCGTCCCTCGACCCGGCTCGGTGTCGAGGTCGAGGCCCCAACCCTCGTCGCGGGCGATGGTGTAGACCGTTGTGAGACCGAGGCCTGTCCCGTGCTCGCCGCCGCTCTGTTTGGTCGTGAAGAACGGCTCGAAGATCCGGGTGCGCAGCTCCGACGCAATGCCCGCGCCTGTGTCGCTCACGGTCACCTCGACGTACCGGCCCGCTGGCCTGGCCGGAAGAACGCCGCCAGTGCTGCCCTGGGTTCTTCCGCGGACTCTTAACGTCAGTTTGCCGTGTGCCTGCATCGCCTCGACCGCGTTGACGATCAGGTTGAGCAGCACTTGCTCGAACCGGTTCTTGTCGCCCCGCACCGAAGGCGCCTCGGGATCCTGTTCGAGGGTGAGCACGATGCCGCTGAGGTATTGCTTGTTGAGCATGGACAGCGTCTCGCTCATGACCTCGCTGACGCGGTAGAGCTGGTTGGGATCGCCCGGGCGCCGGCTGTAGCCGAGGATCGAATGCGCGATGCTCTTGCCCTGCTCGACCGCCTGTTCGATCGCGTCGAGATTCTCGAGTGCGCCGCCTGTGGGACGAAGTTGGCGCCGGACCAATTGGCCCGCCATTCGAATGATCGAGAGGAGGTTGTTGAAGTCATGCGCCACCCCGGCCGCGAGGGTGCCGAGCGCGGTCATCTTCTGGCTGTGAACCAACTGGGCCTGGGCCGATTCAAGGGCCTGCCGCCGACGCTGGGCCAGGGCATCAAGAGTGTCGTAGGCCGCCACCAGGCGGCGCTGATGCCGCAGACTGTAGAGCCCCAACAGTACGCCCAACGCCGCTCCGGTCCCCGAAAGCCAAAGCGCCCCGGTCCGCAGCGATCGCCGCCGCGTCCAGGTCTCGACTCCCGACGCCTCATCCGGGAATCCCGTCCGGCCGGCAACTGCGGCAACCGACGACGGCGCCGTCGCAGGCTGCTGTTCGCCCGCCCAGTCCAGACTCAGGGCGGCCAGTTCCTGTCGCAAGACCGGCAGGTCCCAAACCTGGACCGCCCCGTTGTCGGTGGCGGCGGCCAGACGCCGGCTGTCCGGACTGAAGGAGAGGGCGTTGATCCGATCCGGGACGGGGCCTTCCAGCGTGGCCAATTCCTCCCAGTCGGAGGCGGAAATCAGCCGCACCTGGCGCAACGCGGGAGTGAGTGCCAGAAACTCTCCGTTCGGACTGAAGGCCACGAGGCCGCTGAGCGCGCTGGCTGCGTCCCGCTCGATGCGCCGGGCCCGAGTCCAGTCCGATGTGTCGTAGAGAACGAACTCGCGGGCAGTCCCCACCGCCAACCGGCTGCCATCGGGGCTGAAGGCGGTCATGCCGCCCTCGTCTTCCAACCGTCGATCGAGCTGCCCCGTTTCGACATTCCAGACACGCGTGCCGTTGCCTTTCCAAAAACTCGTGACCAGCCACCGTCCGTCCGGACTCAAGGCCAGCGAGGTGAACGCGCCCGGGACATCGAGAGTGCGAACACTTCCTCCCGGCGCGAGGTCGGCCACCACAATCCGCGCCCCGTCGCCGCTGACAAAACGGTCGGATGGTCCGTGGACGACGAAGCCCCAGCTCAACGCGGCGCCGTCCCAACCTTCGACCGGTTGCAGCGAGCCGCCGAACATCAGTCTCCCCTCATCCGTCCGCTCGATCGCCGTTTGCTGCAAGCCGGCCCGCCCCGCGACCAACACGGCCTGTCCGTTGGCGGCGATCGCGACGCCCAATGCGCCCGGGATGGCCAGCGTGGCTTCGAGGCGGCCGGCGTGGCTGTCCCAGAGGCACACGCCACCGCTGGTCACGCCGGCCAGGCAGGCTCCATCGGGGCTGAAATCGAGCGCGTGGACCGTGCGGGGTCCGTCGACGGGCGTCGACAGAGTCTCCAGCCCGATCGGGGGCACGAAGTGCCATTCCCCCAACCCCGTACCCTCCTTGTGATGGAAAAGGCGTCGACCCGAACTGTCGAACTGCCGGGCGTAACCCGAGTCCTCGACGAGCAGGGGCCACCCGGAGGAGGCGCCCCAAAAGCGCGTGGTGCCGTCCCACGCGGTCGAGACCAACACCGCCCCGGTCGGATCGAAGATCACGCGGGTGGCCAAGCCCGTGTGGCCGCGCAGAGCGAACGTGGCCTGGCCATTCGCCGCCACCAACAGAATCTTGCCGTCGCTGCACGCCGCCGCCAGATGGCGCCCCTCCGGATGCCACGCCAGATCCAACGCGTAGGCCGGAAGTTCAATGGTCTGCACCAGCGCGCGCGTGCCGAAGTCAAAAATGCGGATGCGGTCGCCCGAGACCACGGCCAGGCGCTCGCCGGCAGCGTCGAAAACGGCTGCCCCCGGTGGCCCCCCGGGGGCCAAAGGCGGCAGTTCCACACCCGAATCGAGGCGGATGAATCGGACCTGTTCTTGCGGCGCGCAGACTGCAAGCAGGGAGCTGTCGGGATGGAAATTGAGGGCGTGCTGATTGAATTCGCCCGCGGGCAGGGACAACCGCAGCGCCGGACGCTCGGCCAGCGGGTCTCCCGCGAACAGTCCGCCTCGGTGCGAGTAGGCTGCAAGCCAACGCTCGTCCGGACTGAAAACCAGGGCCATGATGCGGCCGGGAAGGACGACTGTCGCCACTGCGTTCGTGCCCTCGAGTCGCCCCACAGTCACACGCCCCCGCGGGTCCCCCCAGGCCCGCAAGCCGCGGCCCGGCGCGAAAGCGCAGGCGATGTCAGTCTCGCGCAGGGCCAATCCGGGCGGCCCCGGCTGGGTGTCGATCAGCGGCAAAGTGGAAAGTGCCTCGTTGCGCAGTTCGAGTGAAGGTCGAAGTCGAGCCGCGTTGGCGATGGCTTCGAGACCGCGGCTCCGACGCCCCGCCCGGCTGCTCAGGCGCCACGCGGTCGCCTGCGCCAACTGGGCCTTCCACAACTCCGCCCGCGTTTGCCGCGTGGCGACGCGCGCCGCCTCCGCGTGCTTCTCCGCGGTCAGCGCATAGAACACCGCGGCAACCGCGAGCAACAGCGTCACCACCAACACCACACCCGTCGCCGTGTTGCTCCGCACCAGCCCGCGCTGGATCTCCCGTTTGCGTGAGACGAAATCGGGAGTCGGCATCCCCTCGCTGCCCTCTGTTGCACGCTCAGTTCTCATCGCGTGGTGCAGGGCGCCGCACCGTGTTTCCTGCGCCGTGTGCACCGGTGGTTGATCCCGCCTCGATGACTGTGGCAAGCGCAAGCGTCAAGACCAACCGCTCTCGCTGATGCAGTCTGAAGAGCGTGCCGCAGGCGTAATTTTCCTGACGTTTGCCGCCTGTTGGCAAAGCTGGTTCTGAATCGCCTTGGGCAGTCGCGGCAGGTCACCATCACCGAAGTAGGTCAAAGCCTTCAGACTGATCATTGGATTGAACTGGTCGCGATAGAGCGCCTGGGCGGCCGCCAGCGCCTCCTCCAGCTTGATCCCCGCATCGAGCAAGGCTGCGAGGTCCAGACTCGGTGAAAACGTGTTCATTCGTCGAAACGACGCCGGGGCAACATTGGCACCGACAGCAACCCGAACACGTGATGCCAGTATTCAGCCCCGCCTGCAGGCTCGGCCTGGTGGAGGACTGCGCGCCGCTATTTGGCGTAGCGCTTTTGGAACTCCTGCTGGCGCCGTTCGCGCTCGGCCTTCTCGGCTGGATCCATCTTGTCGATGTGCCAACTGTGATTGGCCGTGTTGAGCACGGTCTCGATCTTCTTGGCCAGCGCGTCGGCGGCTTCGGTCTTCTTCGGATCTCCGGACGCGCGGCCTTTCTGGGTCAATTCCTCGAGTTCGGGCAGCATCTTGCCGTAGAAATGTTTGGCGACCTCGTAGGTGCCGTGCCAATGGGTGTAATCGGGCCCCATCATCGAGGCGCCATGGCGGGCGCGGCGGCCCTCGTGGTGCCACAGCTCGTACCAGGTCCAATCCAGCTTGTTGGCGAACTGGACCGGCGCCATGAGCGGCTTGGCCAGCTTGTAGAGTTCCAGGCCCGGCTCGGCGAACTTCTGGTGATACAGGTCAATCAGGCTGTCGTATTGGACATAGAAGTTGTTGACCCATTGATCCTCGTGGCAGTTGCTGCACACGTTCTTCATGGTGTTGCGGCGCGTCTCCCAGTTCACCTCCGCCCCCGGCAACCCCATCTTCCGGTCGCTCGCTTCAGGACGAATCGAGATCTCCGGACGATTGTTCCAACTGATCCGCATGCCGACGTCGTGGGACACCCGCAGGGCCGGCAAGGCCGGCCGGTTCGCCCCGGCGGCACGACCCGGGGTGGCGCTCATGTGGCAGGTGGCGCAGGTGGGCGCGAGGTTGTAATCCTCGCCGACGATCCATTTTGCGGAATCGAGGTTCAACTTGTCCTTGAATGCGCGGAAGGCGATGCCGTGTTTGGATTCGTTGTAGATCTCCATCTGGGGATGATCGGGCCCCATGTGGCACTTGCCGCAGTTGTCCGGGTTGCGCGCCTGCTCGGCCGAGAACGAGTGTCGACTGTGACACGCGGAGCAGGAACCCTCGGAGCCGTCCGGGTTGATGCGCCCGATGCCGGTGTTGGGCCATGTGGCGGCGTCGAGCTTGCCGTTGGGCAGGACCTTGATCTCGCTCCCATGGCACTGCCAGCAGCCGTTGACCGCCGCGGCACTGACGCCCTCCGGATACGCCGTGGTCCGCATTCCCCGGTTGCCCTCGACCACCTCGGCCAGTGTGTTGTCGAGCGATCCCAGGATGCGGGCGCCCTTCGAGTGATGGGATTGGGCGAATTCCTCCGTCTCGGCGCTATGGCACCGGGCGCAGTCCTTGGGTGACACGACGGTCGCGATGCGCTGGCCTTCGTGCGCGTAGCCGTCGGGATCGTTCTCGGCGGCCATGTGGCACTCGAAGCAGCCGACGTTGGCGCGGTAATGCTTGCTGGCGCCCCATTGCTGGTAAATGCCGGCGTTGTCCTGCCGGTGGCATTCCAGGCACGCCTGGGTCTCCTTCGACAGCGCAGGCAATCCCCAGGCCTGCCCGCGCGCCAGGGGCCCAACCGCAGCGGCGGCCGCGACGCTCAGCAGGCCGATCAGAATTCGGGCATGGTTCGTGTTCATGGTGTTCAAGTGTTCTCCGGAACGGGCGCCGCAACCGGCGCCACAGGTTCTTGACGTGAGCGGCTCCAACGAGGGGCGTAGGTGACCTGTCCCGCAAGGACCGGGACGGACACGCGGACCAGGATGGTGTAAACGAGGAGACCGAAAGCCCAAATCCCCAGGCAAATCATGGTCTCATGCGGCGTGGGGCTGTACTCGACGATCTCGCCGAGCGGCGACGGAATGAATGCGGGGACGATCAGCCCCATCCCCTTCTCGATCCAGATTCCGACGATGGCGAGCACGCAGGCAATATTGAGAGTTTTGAGCGCCCGAGACAAGGGCAGCATGAACAGGGTCGTCGCCACCACGTTCATGGCGACGGCCGTCCAGATCCAGGGGACCAGGGCGTTGTATCCGTGCAGACCCAGAAAAAGATACTGGGCGGAGGCGATATGATGGGTGTCCGCGTAGAACTCGGTGAACAGCTCGCACAGCAGCAGGAACAGATTGATGATCAACGCCACCTGGACGATCCGGCGCAGGGTGAACAACGCGTCGTCGCTCACCTTGTGCGAGGTAAAGTGCCGGACGATCTGGAGGGTCAGGATGATGAACGCCGGTCCGGCGGCAAACGCGCTGGCGAGAAACCGAGGCGCGATGATCGCCGAGTTCCAGAACGGGCGGCCCCCCAGACCGACATAGAGGAACGCCGTGACGGTGTGGATGCTAATGGCCCAGGCGATCGCAATGAACACGAAGGGTATGTAGAACTTCTTCGACGGATTGCGGCCGCAGTACGCACAGTAAATCAGGTATCCGCAAATGTGCAGATTCAACAGCAGGTAACCATTGAGCGCAATCACGTCCCACGTGAGCATCGACATCGGAAAGTTGAACCGCAGCAGGAGGTGATGGAACCGATCCGGACGCCCCAGATCGACCATTACAAACAGGAGGCACATCACGATCACCGACACGGCCAGCAGTTCGCCGAAGATGACCACGTCGTGCAGGTGCAGGTTGCGGTAGACATAGACCGGAATGACGAGCATCGCCGCCGCCGCCGCCAGGCCGACCAGGTAGGTGAAGTTCGCGATGTACATCCCCCACGACACCTGGTCCGTCATGCCCGAGACCGCGAGACCATGCACAAATTGATGACAATAGGCGTACACACCGCCCAGCGCCACGAGGGTCAGCGCCGTCATCCACGCGTGGTAGCGCCAGTCGCCGACAAAGCTCAGTCGGAAACAATCCCAGAGAAACGTCAGGTACCGTTTCATGCGCCCTCCCCCGCCGCCTGCCCCGGGCGTCCAGGCTCGATCGGATCGTGATAGCGGCTGCCCCGCTCGTCGAAGTAGTAAAAGAACCTGGGCAGGGTGCCCACATCAGCCTTCAGCACGAAGACGCGTTTGTGCTTGAGAATGTAGTGCACCTCGCTGTTCGGATCGAGCACGTTGCCGAACTTGCGCGACCCGGTCGGGCAAACCTCGAGGCAGGCCGGCAGGCGCCCGACTCGCGTCCGGTGCAGGCAGAAGGTGCATTTCTCCATCACACCCTTTTCCCGCGGACGATTCGACAGATAGGAAATCTCCGGATTGATCGCGTCCCCGGGGATCCGCGGCTCCGCGAAGTTGAATCGCCGCGCCCAGTAGGGGCACGCCGCCTCGCAATACCGGCACCCGATGCACCAGTCATAGTCGATCACCGTGATGCCGTCCGGCTCCTGCCACGTCGCCTCGACCGGACACACCTTCACACAGGGCGGATTGGCGCACTGATGGCACTGGACGGGCATGTACCACTTGTCGGGACGCGGCACCGACGGCGGATCGTAATGGTGATTGGCCGTCTCGACATCGATGCTCCCCTTCTCCATCTCGAGCACCCGGATGTACTGGAGTTCGGGTGCGCGCGACTGGTTGTTCTCGGCCACACACGCATGCACGCACTTGCGACACCCGATGCACCGGCTGATGTTCAGGCCGTACACGTATTCGACCCCGTCCATCGGCGGCGGATCCGTGACGACGGCGTCGACCCGATGTCGCGTGCGCACCCGCTCGCGAATCCGCTCGAGCGCCCGCGCCTTCTGGGCAGCCGTCATCTCCTTGTAGTGCTTCTGGAGAAACTCCTCGACGGACGGCAGATCGCCCTCCTTGAGATGCCGCAGCGGCGACATCGCCGCGGCCAGCGCCGCCAACCCGGCAGCCGCAGCCGCGCTCTTGCCCAGGAACCCCCGACGCGACACCGCCCCGTCCCCCGCGGAGGCGGGATTCGGTCGGCGCGGCGTGTCGGCTTGGGCCATAATCAGTGTCCGTGGGAATCGCCCGCCCCTTCAGCGCCGGAGTAGACCCGCAGCGGATCGCGCTTTCCGCCGTGCGCAGGCGGCGCCGGCACGCCCATCCGGAGCGTGTTCGGGCCCGGCGCGGGCGCCATCGAGCCAAAAGGCGGCGCATGGGGATCGTGGCACTCGATGCACCGCAGGCGCACCCGCTCACCCTGGGCGGTGTCCCAATAGCCGTTGCTCCGGCCGTGCGATCCGGCCTGCCAGTCGCGGTAGACAGGTCCGTGACACTTCGCGCACAGGAGCTGCGGCTGTCCCCAGGCTATCTCCGCGCCAAAATCGTCCACAAAGGCGTTGCGATTCTGGCGATGGTGGCAGTTGAAACAGCGCGTGTTGATGCCGTGATTGAACTCGATCTCCGTGTGCTGAGTCAAGGGACGCAGCGTCTCCTCCGGCGACGGAATGATCCGATGGCACTCCATGCACTCGTACGTGTACCCGGCCAAGCGATAGATCGGACGCATCGTGGGCTGGCGCACCGGGGTCGGGTCCGCCGCCCATGACGGCACGGGCGTGGGCGGGCTGATCGGCACGTGCGGGGGCAGCGGATCAAACACCAAAACAGCCGCAGAAGCGATAAATGCCACCGGCACCCATGATTGAAGCGCGCTTCTCATCGGGTGATGTGCACGCTCCCGCTCCGGGAAATGTGAGGGATCTGGGCGTTGCAAGACGACCCCGAATCAGACAGCGGCCCGCGCAATGGCACAGCACGATTCACAGTGAATTTCCGAGCTGAAACCAAACACGCCGCAATCCTCCGGGTCAAGCAAAACCCGGTCAGCAAAAGGCGGAGGACCACGGCTCAGCCTGACCGGTCACGTCAGAAGCCCGCGCGCCTTGCGCACCACCTCAACGAACGCGCGGGCCGATTTCGAGATGCGTTCGAAATCGCGGGCGGCGATGACGGCTTTGCCTGCCAGTTCACCCCCCACCCCCACGGCACACGCCCCTGCCCTGATGAACTGGGGCGCCGTATCGAGATTGACTGCCCCGGTGGGCATCAGCTCGATCTCCGGAAACGGCCCCTTGATGTCCTTGAAAAACCGGGGCCCGCCCACACCCGCCGGGAAGACCTTGACCACGTCCGCACCCGCCTCCCATGCGGCCAGGATTTCTGTCGGGGTCATCGCCCCGGGCATGCACGCAATCGAATAACGCCGGCAGACTTCCACCACGGCCGGTCGGAACGCCGGGGATACGACAAACCCCGCCCCGGCAAGAATCGCGGCGCGCGCCGTCTCGGCATCAAGAACGGTCCCCGCGCCGATCACCACGTCATCTCCAAGAGCCAACGACGCCTCTTCGATGACTCGAATCGCGCCCGGCACGGTGAGAGTGATTTCGACGCAACAGACGCCGCCTTGGACCAACGCGCGCGACACGTCGATCAGATCGTCCGGACGCTCCGCTCGAATCACCGCAACGACTCCTGTCGTCTTGATCCGATTCAGCACTTCAACTTTGGATTGCATGGTTCGTCTCCAGTTCCTGCGGCAGACTATCCGCCTAGCCCTCCCGCTTCAATCGCGATCGACACGCGATCGATCGCGCGCTGCGTCGCAGACACGGTTTGCGGGCGGCGAGGCCGTCGCCCCTCCGGCGCTCTGCTCGCACACACGAAGGCGCAGGAGCAGGGACGTCCTCGTCCCCGACGAACGCAGCCGCGGACCCTGTTTGCGGGCGACGAGGCCGTCGCCCCTCCGGCGCTCTGCTCGCACACACGAAGGCGCAGGAGCGGGGACGTCCTCGTCCCCGACGAACGCAGCCGCGGACCCTGTTTGCGGGCGACGAGGCCGTCGCCCCTCCGGCGCTCTGCTCGCACACACGAAGGCGCAGGAGCGGGGACGTCCTCGGCCCCGACGAACGCAGCCGCGGACCCTGTTTGCGGGCGACGAGGCCGTCGCCTCTCCGGCGCTCTGCTCGCACACACGAAGGCGCAGGAGCGGGGACGTCCTCGTCCCCGACGAACGCAGCCGCGGACCCTGTTTGCGGGCGGCGAGGACGTCGCCCCTCAGGCGCTCTGCTCGCACACACGAAGGCGCAGGAGCGGGGACGTCCTCGTCCCCGACGAACGCAGCCGCGGACCCTGTTTGCGGGCGACGAGGCCGTCGCCTCTCCGGCGCTCTGCTCGCACACACGAAGGCGCAGGAGCGGGGACGTCCTCGTCCCCCCACGATCGCAGCCGCGGACCCTGTTTGCGGGCGACGAGGCCGTCGCCCCTCCGGCGGAAGTCCGCACCCGGTGCAGGCGCGCCTCTCTGAGCTTACAAACACTTTGCATGCTTCCCACGGGCAGGATGCCCGCCCGGCATGGGAAGTGCTGAATAATTACTCAGCCGACGCCCATGAGAGTGCGGAAAGACAATGAACGGAATCGAGGGTGGCGGACCCGCCGCCACAACCGCCTTGTTCGTTTCTCTTCACAACCGGGCATGGCGCCAGGATGTCTCGAGACAAGAACCCGTCAAACCGGAGGATCAGCCATGACTGACAAGTCTGTTCTCTGCGTTGATCTCGGCACCGCCAGTCTGAAGTGGGCAAGGTTCGCAGTCGACGACACCAACTCGCCCGTTCTCACCGACTACGGGATCAGCCCCGTTCACGATTCCGGGACAGCCGACGTCGACCTGGGCTCGCTGGCCACCGAGCCGTTGCGCCGCTTGCTGGCGGACGATTGCCCCGGCGCTTCCCACTGCTGCTTGTGCGCGTCGGCTTCGCACCTCTTCACCCGGTTCCTCAGGTTCCCTGCAATGGATCAGACCCGGCTTCGCCAGGTCCTGGAATTCGAGCTCAAGGAGCATTTCCCAGTCCCCCTCGATGCCCTGACCTGGGATCACCAGGTGCTCGAACCGCAGGGAACGAGCCAGGTCGATACCCTTCTCACTGCGGTCAAATCCGCCACGGCCGAGCGATGGCTCAAAGCGGCCGAATCCGCGGGACGCCGGGTCGACGTTCTCGATGCCGGACCGGCGGCGCTGGCGAATGCCTTTCTTTACAACTATGGCGAGTTGCCGGGATGCAGCCTGCTGCTCGATATCGGCTCGCGCACATCCACCGTTTACCTGTTCGAGGATGGAAAGTGCTTCTTTCGCACAGTTAACCTGGGCGGAAACGCGATCACGCTCGAGTTTTCGAAAGAGGCCGGTTTGCCGCCAGAAGAAGCCGAGCAACGGAAGATTCGAGAGGCCATGGTTGACCTGAGCGGCGGGTGCGAGGCCCCAGGCAGCGGGCATGAGCCGATGCTCGCCAGGATCACCCGCCAATTCATGACGCGTCTGTCCGCGCAGGTGCTTCAGACAGTCCATTTCTACCGCGGCCAGAAGGGCGGTTCACCCCCGAGCCGGCTCTACCTGGCCGGCGGTGGCTCGATGCTCCCCTTCACCGCCCGGTTCTTTGAAGAGAAACTCGAGATCCCAGCCGAGTCGTTCAACCCGTTCCGCCGGATTCGGACCGACCCGGCCATCGACCGCACGGGCCTGGCCGGAATGGCGTCTGCACTGGGATGCGCCGTCGGGGTCGCGCTTCGCGCGCCGATGCGCTGCCCGATCGAGATGAACCTGACCCCCGCCAGCGTCTTTCGACGCCGCCAGCTCCGGCGTTCCGGCGTGTACATCGCCGCCGCCGCAGCCGCCGGGATTGCGGCCTTCTGCACTGTCGGGCTGTTCTACGAGCAATTGGCCGCTGAGCAGCGCCAGACACGCGATGCCGTCAGCCGATTGTCTGAGAGGCTATCCGCGCGCCGGCACGCATTCGAAATCGCCCTGGCCCAACGCAACGGCACTGCGCGCGCGGCCGAGCAGCTCGCTGCCTGGATGACCCATCGCTTTTACTGGGCGGATCTGCTCACCGACCTGCGCCGCGCGCTCGAAACGACCGAGTCCGCCACCCCGCGAGGCGGCATTCGCACTGGCATATGGATCGAGGCCATGAGGCCCGATCTTCCGGAAGAACCGGCTCTCGAAGAGGCGGCGCCGCGACCTCCTTTCGACCCGCGACTGTGGAAGCGTTACTTTGGAAAGCCGACAGGATTGTCCCCGGATTGGGAGTCTGTCGCCGGCCAAGGCGCGCCAAGCCGCATCGGGCCCGCAGGGTCCACGACCAGACCGGACGCGCAAGCCACAAACAGAGTCAGCACCGTTCAGCTCACCTGCCGCGCCGTAAGCTGGAATCGAGTGTCGCCCACAGCGGACACGGAACTGGCGTATGCACTTCTCAAGCAGTTGCAGGCCAGCCCATTCCTGGCTGCCGGCACCAATGGCACGCGTCTCACGGGCCGAATGCGCCGAGACGACACCACCGGCACGTTCAGCTTCGACGCCAAGCTGGTGCTGAAGTCCCCGATCGATCTTTAGCGAGGCTTCGCCTCAGGCCGACACGACGTATGAACAGCTCGTCAAGGCCGGGCGACCACAAATGTCACCGGCACTCGACGCCTCGCGAAGAGGCGCCGCTGCGCGGCGCAACAACTTGACGTGCCCGCAACATGTTTCACTGGTCGAGAATTCCCGCATGTTCCATGGATTCGCGACCAAGACGACACCGTGTTTTCGTTTGGCGGATAGGGCCAAGCGGACTACGTTTGCCGCCGTGTTACAGCCCATGAACGAAATGAAACCAGTGGTGACACGCGCGGTGAGTGGCGAGCGGTGCATGTGTCTTATGGCCGCTCTCGTCGGGCTCGCCGTCACACTGGGGCTGACAGCCAGCCCGCTTGATTGGCCAAACTGGCGCGGACCTAACGGCAATGGCAGCATTGAAACAGGGACGTACCCCACCCGGTGGGACGCGACCAATGTTCTCTGGAAAGCGGTGTTGCCCGGCAAGGGCAGCTCGACGCCCATTGCGCTTGAACGACGCATTTACGTGACGGCGCCTGCCGACGGACAAGACACGCTGTTGGCGTTCGACCTCGACGGCGCACCGTTGTGGCAAACGCAGCTCGGCGCTGAGAGCCGCCCGAAGCACCGGACGTTGGGATCCAGCGCCAATGCCTCGCCGGTGACGGATGGAAAGGGACTCTTCGTCTACTTCCGCAGCGGCACCTTTGCAGCCCTCGAGTTGGATGGGACCGTGCGCTGGAAACTCAACCTCGTGGAACAGTTCGGTCGAGACCAGCTCTTTTGGGACCAGGGCTCCTCACCGGTGGTCACGGACAAGGAAGTGGTCATGGTCCGCCTGCACGGAGGCGACTCGTGGCTCGCCGGCTTCGACAAGGCCACCGGGGAACCGCGGTGGCGGCAAACCCGGAATTTCGAGACGCCCGTCGAGAACAACAACGCCTACAACACGCCGGTGCTGCACCGGCACGCCGGTAAACCAACCCTTCTAGGGTGGGGCGCCGATCACCTCACCGCCCACGACGCCGCCAACGGCCAGACACTCTGGTCCTGCGGCGGCTTCAATCCGGACGCCACGGGCTATTGGCCTGCGATCGCCACACCGGTGATTGTGGGGGACCTGGCGGTCGTCCCGGTCGGACGCGATGATCGGAACGGACAATCGCGCGTGCATGGAATCAAGCTCGGCGGTGAAGGCGACGTGACGGCCACCCATCGCCTCTGGAAACGCGAAGACCTCGGCGTGTTTGTAAGCAGCCCGGCGGTCTACAAAGGCCGAATCTACCTCCTGCGCCATCGGGGCGGTGTTGTGTGCCTGGACCCCGCCACTGGCAAGACCGTTTGGAGCAACGCTTTGCCCGAGGACAAGTCCCCCTACTACGCGTCGCCGATCATCGCCAACGGGATTCTCTACGCCGCCCGCGAGGACGGCGTGGTTTTCGCGGTCCGGGTGGAAGAACGCTTCGAGTTGTTGGGCGCGAACCCCATGGGCGAACGCATCGTCGCCTCCCCCGTGCCCGTGGCCAATCGCCTTCTGCTCCGCGGCGACAGTCACCTGTTCTGCGTGGCGGCGCCAGAGACTCCTTGACCCGTTCAACGAAGCCCAGAAACTTGACTTGCCTAAAAGGAGGTTCACCGGTCAAGAACCCGCCCCGTAGCGGCAGATAAACTCGCCTTTGACTTGACATGTACGAATACGGGTCAGTTCTTGACTATGTCATATTATCTCCCTCCCCCCTGGGCGCTGCCAGGACAGCAGATGATCCACAGACCCCGCAGCGCGGCGCAGACGTCACCGCGCCGCAACCGCCACCTGACCCGCGTCTAACTTCTGTCATCCCGGAAGATCAGC
>JAKLFY010000159.1 GCA_022710935.1 Verrucomicrobiota bacterium | reverse complement strand
GAAAACCAACCGAAGTCATCCTGACAACGCCCCCGTTAGACGTTACCGTAACCAAGAGGCGATGAAACCCGCGTTCCCTTCACAATCCCTGCTGAAAAACCCTACGCCCTTCACCAGAATCAACTATATAGATGCGACCCCATTGTCTTCTGCCAGGAATGACAAACAACATGCTGTCTTCATGCAGTCCAGGCTCAGTGGATTTCAAAAGCTATTGCCAAGCTGGCTCTCGTGTTCTCTTGACATGGCCGACAATGCCAATAAGCGTCAACTTTGTCGGTTTATCCGGAAGGCTTCGTGAACCTTCACGTTGACGGGATTCACGGGTGCACTGGAACACTTCTCCCTTGACGCGTCAAGGATAGAGCAGCTTATCGCGCAACGGCGGTTAAGAAGGCCTGTGCGATGAGGTGCAACCAGGAAGTGCAGCTCGGGTAAAACGACGGATTTGTCGATTGATCCGGTTACTATCGAACCAGCGAAACCGACGGTGTCGAGGAGGTTCATTCTCGTGATTGGGCGGCGTCGTGAAATCAGCACGGACGAATTCAGCTTGAATGGGGGTCGGTGGTCAGCAGTCGCCGCCTCCTCTTCCGTGCGAGCCGCACATCGATGCGCCGCCGCAGGCTTGGCACTGAGGCACCACGACCACAAACACCCGAAAAACCACCGACTCCAGCTCTGCCATTCGTGTCATTCGTGTCATTCGTGGTTCTCCTCTCCCCACGCGGGAACTGGACCACGATTCGCACGAAACACACGAATCGAAGGCAACGCGCAAATCCCTTGTGGCCGCCCGCACACCGGTCGGATGGGGTCGGGTCGCCGTGCCTCGATCGGTTGGCCGATCCTGTCAGTGGAGACGTCCTTCTAACTCCGCCTCGCGACTCCTCAGAGCTTCGAGGAACAGGTCGGGAATGGCGGTGTCCGAGGGGAGTGATCGGTAAGCCGGCACCTTCGCGCGCAGCCGCGCCGTGTACTCCGTCTTCACGGCGAGCAGCAAGTCGAGTTCAGACAGTGGAGTCTGCACCGGGAATTGGAGAGGTTCGTCACCGAGCGCGCAAAGGAAGCCGTTAACCTCATGGACAATCTGCTCAGTTTCGTTCATAGGCAATGACCGTTCAGAGGTGGAATGACATATTGGGTCGAACGAAAGGGTCAACGACGAAATCTGGCTCGAAACCACGCACGTCTCTAACACGGAAGCACTCAAAGCCATCGCCTCACGCCGAGAAGATCACCTTACCGGCGAGTGCGAAAGAACTGAGCGGCGTCCGCGGCGTGGAGCGTGTGGGGTGAAGTCACCGAGGGCACAGGTGTCCAGGGGCCGTCCACATCCGGCGCTGCTTCGAGTGTGCCGCCTGGCCAGTCAATCTCGATGGTGCCCTGGCTGGTGACCCGCACGGACAACTGGTCTGGCAGCACGTCGAGACGCACAGTCCGGCTGGAGGTCTCGCCAAAGGCATTGGTGACCTTGAGCCAGTAGTCGCCTGCGTGCGCAGGCAGGGCCTGAGGGATTGTCAGCAACGGTTGATTGGCAGCCACCAAGGGGTCCCCTTTGAAATACCACTGATAGGTCAGCAGTTCCGTCCCCGACACGGCGGCGCTGAGCAGGCAAGGCATTCCCGTTGCGACCGTGCCGCCGAGCGGCTCGCGCGTGATCGCGGGCGGCAGGCCGGACCCGAGGGCGAAGCCGTCTACCCAGGCCCACTGGTCGCCCACCGGTTGAGCGCCGGAGGCTTGGCTGAGCATCCACCGGAGCGTTTGTTGTCCCGGCGGAACCACGAACGACTTCAGTCCCCAATCCACATCCCCGGAGATTTCGACCGGCCGATAGCCGCTGAGGGTGAATCGGAGCTTCACCAGATTGGTGGTCGTGGAAACCTTCCACCAGAATGAAACAACGGTCGGCCCCGTGACCCGAGTCGTCATTTCTGCGGCTCCAATCGCCCAAGCGGAGAGGTTGCCGACGCGCGCATGCACTGGGTCCACCCCCCACTTGCCGGGGCCCCAGGTCTGGTCCGGAGCATCCAGCGCCTCTCTGATCAAGGCGGATGTCACCGGCATCCGCACCGAGACCACCGCGCTGGTGACAGCCCCGAAATCGTTGGCCACAACCACGTCGTAGGCCCCCATGTCGTCCGCCTGGAAGCCCGTAATGAGAAGGGCCGCATCCTGTGTCTGAGCGAAATGGCCGTCATCCAAGAGGTTCGTGCCGTAGCGCCGCCACTGGTAGCGCAGGGGAACGGTCCCGACAGCTTGCGCCGAGATCAAGACACTGCTCCCGGCCGCGGCTTCGATGCTGCTGGGCACGTTCAAGGCATGCGGCAAAGAGGGAGTGACTTCAACGAGCGAGGCAGTCCGGCTGACAGCCAACCCCAGGCGGTTGCTGGCGACCACAGAATACTCGCCGGCGTCTGCCTCGCGGACGTCCGGCAGGATCAACCAGGGCTGCGTCTTCCCCGTCAACAGCGCGTTTCCCTTGTACCATTGGTAGGAAAGCGGAAGTTCTCCGACCGCCCCGGCGACGAACCGGATGGTATCCCCTTCCAGCGCGGTGCACGAACGCGGCTGAGTGGCGAATGCCGGTGCGTCTTCGCCACGCAAGGCGAGGCATAGGTAAGAGCCGCGCCCGATCGCCGCGCAGTTGGTGGCCCACGGCACCACAGGGGGTTCCTCGGATGACCCCGTGCCCCCGGCGAGGAACACCGACCCATCGCTGCGCAGGCCGAGATTCTGGTAAGCGCCGCTCGCGATGCTCACGGTGTCCGGATTCGACTCGTAGATATAATTGTCGGTTCCCCAACTGACCCTGGTCCCATCGGCCCGCAATGCCAGGTTGTGGAACCAGCCGGACGCAATCGCAACGACATTGGTGGCGGCGGTCGGCACTCGCTGTTGGCCATAGGAGTTGTCACCCCAGGCGATGAGCGCACCGTCCGCCCGCAAGGCGAGCGAATGATAGGCACCAGCCGAAACCGCAATGACATTCGTCGCGGCGTCCGGCACGTCCGGCAGCCCGTAACCCGGATGCCCCCACTCCACGACGGTGCCGTCGGCGCGGAGCGCCAGGACATGCTGAGCCCCCGGACCCAGCGCTAGCGCCACCACGTTGGTCGCCTCGGGCGGTACGGCGTTGAGGCCGCCGTAGTCACTCCCAAGCACATAGCCCCACAGCACGGGAATGCCATCGGCGCGCAGCGCCAGGGAATGGTCGCTTCCCCCGCTGACAGCCACCACATTCGTGGCCTCGGGAGGCACGTCGGTCTGACCAAAGGCATTGAATCCCCAAGCCAGGACTGAACCGTCCCGTCGCAGCGCCAGACCGTGCGAATCGCCAGCGGCGAGCGCCAGGAGGTTGGTGGCGCTGGGCGGCACTTCGAATTGGCCCGCATCGTGGAAGCCACCGACCACTCCCCAGGCCAGCAGCGGCGAATCGCTCAGCCTCGCGACCTGGCTGGTCGCCCTGCCGTAGGCATTGCTGACGACCGCCCAATAAGCACCGTGCAGCGACGGAGTGACGTTGCTCAGCAGCAGCACGGCGTTGGTGGCGTCCGGGAGCATGTCGCGTTCGAAGTACCACTGCCAACCCAGACTGCCCGGTCCCTCGGCAGCCGTCGTGAACCGAACCGAAGCGCCAAGCGCCCCCCCTTGCGACGCGGGTTGGCGCGTGAAGATAGGCGCATCGAGAACCGTCAGAGCGGCCGGTTGGCTCGCCGTCTGGCCGACACTGTTCATGACGACCACGCTGTAAAGACCCGCGTCGGCGGCCTGTGCGTTCTCGATGACCAGCACCGGACTGGTCGCCCCGGCGATCGGTTCACCGCCGTGGTACCATTGCCAACTCATCGGTTCGCTACCCTTGGCTGCCGCGGCGAAGGAGGTGCCGACGCCCAACGACACCCGCCGGTCCTGAGGCGTCTGCGTCCACTGCGGCGCGGCGGGCACGACGGTAATGGTCGCAACCTGGCTCGTGACCACGCCGAGCGGGTTGCTCGCCACGAGCGTGTACCAGGCGTCGTTCACCGATTGCACGTTCGTCAGCGCGAGCCACAATCCATTGGCTCCCGGCAAATCGACGTCGCCTCGGCGCCACTGAAGAAGAATCGGCTCGGTTCCATCGACGCCGGCCCTCAGTGTCACTGTCTCCCCCGCCGCGAGTGATTGGCTGGCCGGTTGCTCGATGACACGAGGCGCCTCGGGGAGGACGACGGAAACCTGATCGATACACCCCACATTCCGGGCCCCCGTCGACGTGCACCCCCCCGAACACCGCCAACTCACTTCCTGCGGCCCTGGCGGCACAAAGAAGGTCCGTTCTTCCCAGCCCACCTCGCCCGAGATTGCTGTCTGGAAGGCGCCACCAATCGAGAGCGCGAGGCTCGACTGGTTTGTACAGGAGGAGATGAACCACCAGAAACGAATGGCAGCGGGGCCGGTCACGGCGGTCACCAAGGACGCATCGCCTGGCAGTTGGCTCCAGACGGCGTCGAAGCCGTCGTGCGTGATTTCACGTTGCGGCACCCAGCCAGGGGATGTGGATGCGAACGCCAATTCAGGGGCATCCAACGCCAAAGCCAGATCGTCCGGTCGTGACGTGAGGGGCACGGCAAGAAGTGCTGTCAGCCAGAAGATAGTGGTGGGGTTCATAAGAGGCAGAATGCTGCTGATTCCACGACCTCGGAACAAGCGTCTTTTCGAAGCGTCTTTTTGAAGTGCTTTGGCGCGGACCCGGCGTTATCCTCGCGGCATCTTGCGATTATGACACCAGAAACGCCTGAACCGGTCTTCATCGACTTCAAGTGCCCTCACTGCAGTCGTGCGATCTCATTTCCAGACCACCGCGCGGGTCTTCCCCAGGAGTGTCCGCTCTGTTTCGCGGTCGTGGTGATCCCCGCACAAAGCCAGGAGTACGGCCTGCTGCTGCCCCTCCCCCTCAATACGCAACGGCTGGTCTTAAGACGCTTCGCGCCCGGCGACTGGAAGGACCTGCTCGAACTCATGTCCGACGAGGAGTCGTTTCGTTATCTCGATTGGAACCCGATGGATGAAGCCGGCGTCATCGAGTGGATCGAGAAAGACCAGTCCGTCAGCTTCACCCAGACTGGCGTAACGCTCAACTTGGGCCTCGTCCTGCGCGAAAACCCCAAACTGATCGGCGTCGCCTCGCTCCATTTCATCGAGGATGATCTCCGGCAACTCGGTTTCCAGATTCTCATTCACCCGAATCACCGCTGCCGAGGACTGGGCGCCGAGACGGTGGGCGCAATCCTGGACTTCGCCTTCCGCGGATTGAACCTGCATCGCATTGCGACTGTTACCGACCGCCGCAACGTCGCCGGCCGCAAAACGCTCGACAGGGCCGGATTGCGCCAGGAAGGCGAGTGCTTGAAAGCCAGATTCCAGCGCGGCGAATGGATCGACACCGTCTGGCACGCGCGCCTTCAGGCCGAATCTCCCTAACTCATCGGCCCCGCGAGGAACCGCCCCGGCTCGGCGCCCCCCCGTAGAATCCCCCCGAGGAACGGGTCGGCCCCGATCCCATCGGCGCACTCGATCGCGACGAGTAACTTCCTCGAGTGGGTGCCGATGGGGCCGCGACAGGCGCTCGCATCGAGGGAGTGCGGCTCATCGTGCCATAGGAGGGCGCGGGAGCGCGCGACGGCGCCGAGCGATAAACCGACCCACCCCCGATCGACGGTGACCGGGTGACGGTCTGGGGAGCCGATGGCGCATAAGTCGGCCTGGAACCGGGCCACGATCCGCCGCGCATCGAGACCGGCGGTTGCGACGGCATCGAGCGTGCGGGTGGCGAGAAACTGCGGACCGCGGGCGCGGACGAGCGCACGGAAGGCCCCGAACTGATCGTGTTCGGACGCGAGACGGGTCCAGCAGCCGCCGGACGGCTCGCCCTCTCGACCGTGACGCGATTCGGCGCGGCGGATGAACCTCCCGGCACCCCTCCCGCGACGCCCGCCGGTTGTCGGCTGGCAACGGTCTGGTTCCGTGCCGGCGCGGTTCGGGCAGGCGAGCTCGCGCTCGAACCGGCAAACGAACGTTCCGGCTGAATTCCTTCTCTCCGCGCGGCGGGGTTCGCAACTGCGTCCGGTGCGCGCCCTACAGTCGAGCGGCTCGGCGAACCGGCGTCTCCGGGACGGGCCTGAGGCGACCGCTGAGCCATCGAGCCCGGGCTGGTCGGCACTTGCGACCGGGTGGACTGCGCCAACCGGCTCGGACCACCCCCGACACCTGATCTCGATGCAGCGCCCTCCGCCGGCCTCAGCGCAGTCGGTTGCTGATAAGGCGCCCTGGCCGTGCGCGCGTAGGGCGGAAGACTGCGGCGTTGCGCATTGTTCGCCCGGTCGTTCGGACCGGGAACGTCCGGTCGCATCCCGCCCGATGGCCGATCGGGCCTCGACCCCGGCCGCACTCCGGCGTTATCTCCGCTCCGGACTGGTGAACCGCCACGTCCGTAGCCACCGTAGCCACCGTGGCCACCATGGCCACCCCGCCCATGATGGTATCCCTCATAGCACGGATACCGGGGCGCGCATGCCCAGTAGGCGCCTCTCGGCCCCCACCACCCCCACGGATAACACCCGCCCCATCCCCATCGGTATCCGCAGCCGAGCCAACTGTAACCCCAGCCGAAACCGACGCTCCATCCGGACCACGAATTGTAGCAGAAGCCAAATCCGAACGTCGCCGGATACGCCCAATAGTACGACGGCCCGTAGTACCCTGGATACCACCACCCGGTGCCGTAGACCACGGTCGGCCCGTACACGTAAGACCCAGAATACCCAGGCTCGTACCCGACATAGACCTCCTGGGGCGTCACACCGTACACGTAGACGTACTTGACGTTGTAGTGCGGATTGCTCGGGGGCAACGACTGGATCTCTGAAGGCACGAACGTGGCCACGGACCACGGCCCGTCCGGGCCAGGACCGGTGTACCAGACGGCGTCCCGGCACATGTAGTAGTTCCCTCCGACCAGGAAGACGGCATCGACGGTATTGGCGGCGTACTGCACAGCGGTGCCTTCCACCGGCTGGAATTGGGCCGTGCCCTCATACTTGACCTCGACGTCCGCCGGACCGCGGTCGACGGCGGTGATCTGCGGAATGGCGGCCTGCACCACAGCATCCTGCGCTTCCACCGTTCCCGCCACATACGTCAGCGCCTCGGACTTGGGCGATCCTGGAGTGATCTTGGCGAAGGCCGGCGGCAAGGCATCCGCCGCCACCGCATCCCACGGACCAGTCAGGGCGGGACCCCGATACCATCGGCCCGACAAGGCAACGTAGTACTCCTTGGTATCGAGCGTGAAAAACAGCAGTTGTTCGCTGTTGCTCACGTACAACAGGTCACTCCCCGCAACCGGCGCATAGGCGGCCTCGCCCTGCGTCACGATCAGTTCGGCCGGCTCGGTCGATATCAGAATTCGCGGGGACACCGTGGTGAGGCGTCCAACGGCGGGAGCCTCGCCGGCGGCCTCGGCCGGCAAGGCCGCGGCGACCTCGGACGGCGGCTGAGCGGCCGGAGTCCATTCGCCCCGCCAATCCGCGGCGGAAAACCACTCGAACGAGCCGCGCAGCCAATAACGTTGTGACGCAGGATCGAACAGCATCGCGTATGGCGTGTTGACCACACGCTGCATGGTCGAGTCTGGGATCTGACGGAGCTGTGGAGGGCCATCGAGCACGATCAGCGCCGCCGGCTTCTGGCTGTACAGGATACGGGGCGCGTTGGCCGCAAGACCCCGCGCGGCTGCACGCTGCCCCTCGACCGCGTCCAGACCAGCCCGCAATGTATCCGAGGGCATGGACCAAGTCACTTTGGACAGGTCGGGTTTGAGCGCGTCAGCCAGGCCGGCCATCGCAGCCGCATTGGCCGGGGCAAAGCTGAGCTGGGTCAATGCGACCTCGGAAATGACGGTCTCCGTCCCGCTCGAGTCCTGCACGGCGCGCGCCTCGAGTTGGGCGATGCCAAACACGACGTTGGTCGATCCTGCCGGCGTCACAGCCAGCGCCGCGCGGGCGCTCAGCCGATCGCCCTCGATCGCCGCCGGCTGCGGCTGGAAAATCATGCACTGCCCTTGGGGCGTCTCGACCTGCCTCGGCCATTGCCCGGCGACCTCCTGCCCGACCAGCGAGGCACACAATCCCATAATCGCCAGCCCGGATGTCAGACTCCGCGAAGCTCTGTGAAACAACCGGGCTGAGCACCCCCGGCCCATAAACGCGAGATCTCTGCCTTTCACGATACCGACACCATACGCCCCTTTCCCCGCCGTGCCAAGCAGACTTCGCACGCCCCGGATCGCACATGCGGCTTGCGCCGCGCCCCGGCGACGGCCATTGTTCGGCCCGTCGGGACGGCGGATTGCATGGGCGCGCCATGCGCGCCGCCCGCGCACTGTCATGAGACCATTCAAACCGGAGAACGCCATGTCTGCTCACCCATCCGCTCCACAGCCATCATCCACCCCCTTGAACCGCCGCCAGTTTCTGGCCGGCGCCGGTGCCGGCGCCACCGCGCTGGGATTCGGCGTGCTCAGCCCGCGGTTGGTAAGCGGGGCGGACGCCGACCCGAAGATCAAACTGGGCCTGATCGGCTGCGGGGGCCGCGGGACGTGGATCCTGGATTATTTCAAGAAACACGGCGGATTCGACGTGGTGGCCTGCGCCGACTACTTCCAGGACAAGGCCGATGCGGCGGGGGCCAAGCACGGCATCCCGGAGGCGATGCGTTTCAGCGGACTCTATGGGTACCGACGCATGCTGGACACGGTCGACGCGGTCGCCATCCAATCGCCGCCGTTCTTCCACCCGATGCAGGCCGCCGACGCCGTCGCGGCGGGCAAACACGTTTACCTGGCCAAGCCGGCGGCCGTGGACGTGCCCGGCTGCCTGTCCATTGCCGAGAGCGGACGCCAATCCACCGCCAACCGGCGGGCGTTCCTGGTGGATTTTCAGACACGCGCCCAGCCAGCCTACATCGAGGCTGTGAAGCGCGTGCATGCAGGCGCCATCGGCAAGCTCATCAGCGGCGAGTCCACCTACCAATGCAGCCTCTATTTCCAGGGCATGGACGATGAATACAGGAAGAACGTTGGCAATCCCGAGGCGCGCGTCCGCGCCTGGGCAGTCGACCGCGTGCTGAGCGGCGACGTCATCACCGAGCAGAACATCCATTCCCTCGACGTCTGCACCTGGATCCTCGATGCCGCCCCCGTGCGCGCCTTCGGCACCGGCGGACGAGCGCGCCCGTTTGCCGGGGACTGTTGGGATCATTTCGCCGTGGTGTTCTGGTTCCCCAACGACGTGCTCATCAGTTTCTCCTCGAAACAGGTCGGACGCGACTGGGACGACATCCAGTGCCGCATCTACGGGACGGAAGGCACAATCGACACGCATTACGGCGGCCCCGTGGTGGTGCATTGCGACGACAAGTACAACGGCGGCCAGACCAGCCGCATCTACGCCGAGGGGGTCGAGAACAACGTCAAGGCCTTCCACGCCAGCATCGTCCAGGGCGACTTCTCCAACCCCACCGTCGCCCCCAGCGTGCGCAGCAACCTCACGACCATCCTCGGGCGCACCGCCGCCTACACCAAGAGCGAAGTCACCTGGACCGACATGATGCGCCAGGCCAAAGCCTGGGAGTTCCCACTCGACGCCCTCAGAGCTTAAACGTGCCGCCAATTCCAACTTCCCCGGGGCGCAGCGATTCCTCCTCGTGGAAGCTGTGCTCCCAGCGGTCCCCACGGCTCAGACGTCGGAGATAGGCAACGTGCGCTTGGCCCTCGTAAACATTTGCTCCTCTGGCGTTTCTGCCGCCCTTCTGAAACGTCGGGGACTGTTTGTGCGGCACAATCGACACCAGAGTCAAAGCGTCCTGAACCGGAGTAGACCGAGTTGAGCAGCCCAGGAATTCAACATGGCGCAGACGCCCTATTCTGACGCCGTGGGTGGAACTCTATGGCC
>JAKLFY010000158.1 GCA_022710935.1 Verrucomicrobiota bacterium | reverse complement strand
CAGCCGAAGGTTGCGCTTCACCCAACAGGACGCTCTGCCCGCTGGCGCGGTCGATGATCGCCAGCCCAATCAGTTGCCACCTCAAACGCGCGCCGTCGGGCGCCAGCATGTCCACTGCGCTCTCGGTCAACTCGGGCGGCAGGATCAGTTGATGCGCCGTCTCTCGGGCGATGACGTGCCCGCTCCCGGTGACCTCGAACGCAGCCCGGGCACCAACGTAGGCCCGCTGGCCTTCATCCCATCGCCCCAAACCGGTGGCCAGCTCCCTCACCCGTCGCTCTTCCGCGCACCATCCCCCCATCCCATCCGGGACCAATTCGGCGCGGCTCCACACCCGATGATGCGCACCCATCTCGACCACCTCCGCTTGGGCTTGCGTGAGGAGCCGCGCCGGTTCCTGCGCCAGGGCGAGGCCAGGGTGCATGAGCGTGGCGGCCAGGGCCACGAGGCGAAGCAGTGGTTTCATGGGCGCTGTGCGCGATGTTGGGCGATGTGGCGGTCAACCTATTGATGAATGAACGCTCGATCAATCCAAAACGGCTGATCCTCATTCGCTCTACCGAAGATGAACTCTGCCAGAAAAGTCGATTCGCGGTTTGCGCGCCATGACCCCCCGACGGCGCGCCTGTCTTGAGTATGCCAATGTCACGAACTGATAATCGGTCTACTGACCCATCGAGGCGCCGGCTCCGCCTCCGGGTCCACGCGCCCGCCACCACGATCCTCAACGGTCGCGCCATTCCCCGGAGCTGCTCCAGCCAGATCCCATATGTCAATAATACGGATCTGACCCTATTGCCTTTCCTGAAGTTTGCGGGTTCAGTCCCGTCTCGTCACCGTCAAATCGCCTTTTCTCGCCAGCATGGAACATTTAGAAACAAACACCATGCCATTACTCAGAATCCAAACCAACGCCACGGCTGACGATCAGAAGCGACAGTCGCTCATGAAACACGCGTCGCAGCAGATCGCAGCGGCGCTTGGCAAACCGGAACAGTACATGATGGTCACCTTGGAAGGGGGTGTCCCCATGACGTTCGCAGGCAGCAGCGAGCCCACAGCCTTCGTGGAATTGAAAGGGATCGGGTTGCCAACCGCCAAGACCCGGGAGTTGTCTCGGCTCATCTGCGAATTGACCGAGTCCGAACTGGGCGTCGCCCGGCGGAGGCTTTACATCAACTTCGCCGATGTGCCCGCTCACCTCTGGGGTTGGAACGGGGAAACGTTCTGACGAGTGCAGTCCTCTGAGGATCTACCACGCCGAGCACGCTCACTCGATGCCCATTCGCCCGCCGCAAATTGGCGGCGCCGGCTCGAAGTGAGCGTTTGACCCGCCGAACCCGTCGGGGGCAACCGCCGCAAGATTCAGAGCTTACCCGCCTTTGGCCGCCGACAGCGCGATCGACTTGAGGGCGATCGCTTCACTCTCGACCTGACCATCTCAACCACTCTCCCTACCAACCCAGTCGCTTCAGATGAGAACCATTCACCTTCTCTGCTTCGCTTTGTTCGCGGATCTCTTGCTGCCACGATGATGGCACGACTTGAATCCGCGCCGCGGCCTGCCATGTTCCCCCCAGCATGAAGGCTCTCTTCGCCCTGTTTCCCCTCGCCACCGCCCTCGCCACCGCTCCGTCTGCCTGGACCGCCAATGTGCGCGTCCACCCTGCGCCCGAGGGCGAAACCCTGTCCAAGGACTTCCGCGTGACCGTCGAAGACCAGCCGGTGCCGGTCTATCTGGCCAAGGTCGCCCCCGCGGATCCGGCACGGCGCTGGAAGGCGATGGACGACAAAGCGAACTCTGCTGATTACTTCGAGTTGGCCTCCTTCGCCTCCTTCGACGTGTCGGGCGCGGTGACGGTGACGGTGGCCTGTCCGGAAACCATCCAATCGGCGAGGGTCTTGCCGTCCTCATTCAACATCGACCCGACCGTGGAAGGCAGGCGGTTGCGCCTGACGCTCAAGGAACCCAGACCTTTGACCATCGAAGTGAACGGCAAGTGGACGGGAGCGTTGCACCTGTTCGCCAATCCGCTGGAAGTCGATCCTCCCCAACCCGGCGACCCGAATGTCCTGTATTATGGCCCCGGCATCCACGAAGTGAGCCACCTGGTGGTGACGAACAACCAGACGGTGTATGTCGCCGGCGGGGCGGTGGTGCGGGGCGTGATTCGGCCGGAAGAGAAGTTCCAGATCAGCAGCTACAGCGGGTTGCGCACGTACTCCCCGACCTTCGTGCTGCGGGGCACCAACATCACGTTCCGCGGGCGCGGCATCGTGGACGGCAGCCTCAGCACCACCCACGCCCGGCACTTGGTTTTCGTGCAAGGCCAGGACATCACCCTCGAAGGGGTGATCCTGCGCGATTCCAGCACATGGACGATTCCGATCCGGCAGTCGGACCGGGTCCAGGTTCGGAACGTGAAACTGCTCGGCTACCGCGCCAACTCCGACGGCATCGACATCTGCAACAGTCGAGAGGTGACCGTCGAGGGCTGCTTCATCCGCACCCTCGACGATCTGATCGTCGTGAAGACCGACCGAGGCCAGGGCGAGGCCCGCGGCATTGTGGCGAAGGGCTGCGTGCTCTGGAACGAAGTGGCCCACGCCCTGAGCATCGGCGCGGAGCTGCGCGAGGATGTCGCGGACGTACGGTTCACCGACTGCGACGTGATTCATGACCTGGGACGCGAGTGGACGTTGCGGGTGTACCACTGCGACTCCGCGCGCATCCGCAACGTGCGCTTCGAGAACCTCCGCATTGAAGAGTCACCGCGACTCATATCGCTCTGGATCGGGACGGCGGTTTGGACTCGGGACGATCAGCGCGGTCACATCGAAGGTGTGACTTTCCGCAATATCCGGGCGACGGCGAACCCACTGCGCATTGAACTGAAGGGTTTCGACGAGACGCACGTCGTGGAACAGGTCGGGTTCGAGGACGTGGTCGTGAACGGTCGGCCGCTGGTGGCGCGTGACGTCAGCACCAACGCATTCGTGCGAAACGTCACGATCAGGCCGTAAGCGAAAGCCCTCACGCCTTCGCCACCGGGCGGGAAGAGACTACTGTCGCCGAGTCAGGGGGCCGTACGCGGTCCTTGGTGAAACAAAGGCCCACGCCCACCCAGGCGATCAGTCCATTGGATACTGGCTTCCCGGCGTAAGATCGAGGCAGGCTTCATCGTGTGGCGGACGCTGTCGAGCCACTGTCTTGCCACCTCATCGAAGCCTGCATTGCTTTCCTCGGAGAGCGTCAGATTCGTGAACTGCTGGCGCAACTCCATGAGGCGTCTGGTTGCGAGTTGACGGTCCCCGGTTTTCAGTGATCGCCGAAACTGCTTGCCTCCCCTTTTGAGGAGTGCGTAATATCCCCGCGAACTTGAACCTGCGTTGTGGGTCGGGTTAGGCTGGATAGCTCAGTTGGTAGAGCAGAGGACTGAAAATCCTTGTGTCCCCAGTTCAATTCTGGGTCCAGCCACCACCTTCTGTTTGCTCCCCTTCTCGCGACAACTGGCCGAAGGCAAGTCGCTCTGCCCCAAAAAGGACGTTCCCGGTGCCCTTATAGGGCGTGGTTAGACCACAGCCCAACGGTTCTCATTCTGGGTCCATGGCCTTGCCTCCAGGTGAGGACACCCGGCCTCCATGCCCGCAGGCTGCAGCAGCGGTTGCAGGCCGGGTCCCCGGACCCGGCGCTCTGAACGTTGCGCAACTGAGAATTGCTGACCAGAGCCCGGACATCCGATTGCCTGTAGCGCTGCGGAATGTCCGGGCTGAGGGGTTCGGCGTGCAGGTCAATTCTCCGCCCGATAGAACTTCGCCGCGCTCGCGGCGTCGATGGTCATGGGACTTGCGCTTGGGAGGGCGACGTCCTGCCAAGGTCCTTCGATATCGTCTGCCGCCTGGAGCCAGCCTGTGAACGTCAGCTTGATCTTGTTCGGAGGCGCCGGGTCGATGCGGAGGGTGGGCTTGGGGATTCCATCGGGTCCCCAGACGCGGATGTTCGAGACCAGGACATAGCGCGAGTACTGGTTGCCGTTCATCCAGCACATGATGCAGTTGATCCCGCTCTCGGGATCGACCTCACCCGGGCAGCGCCGCATCCCGAACTCGGACATGTATTTCTCGCCCAGTTGGTCGGTGTAGAAGGGGTCTCCGTCGTACTTTGCGGTTTGCCAGACGTTTTCGCCGTCTCTCTGGGCGAAATTGTCGTAGGTGTTCATGTATGTCAGATCGCCGTTCACCCCGTTGGCGACGTACATGATGGTCTTCATGTGGAGCACCTTGCCGTCTTTGAACTCGGGGCCCCGATCGAACCAGCTTCCGGCACCGCCGCAGGCGCTCAGGCCGTTATAGCGGCAGTCCTGGCGCGAGCTGAGGCGCACGCCGGTACAGAGCTCGCTGTACACCCAGTTCGGATTGCCATAGTCGCCGTCGGCGGTGCGATTGGCGTAATCGGCGAGGCCGAATCCGTGGTCGTAACCGGGCAGTTGCGCGTTGTAGTTGTTGTTGGTGGGGTCGTAGTCCGCCGGGATTTCATTGGTGCAATGGAACTGCCAGTCCCAGGTGACGGTGATCGGCCCGGTCATCTGCTTCGGGAAATCGATCTTCCAGAAGTAGGTCTGTGCGTTGGTTCCGTAGTTCCCGTCCGAAGCCACCATCATCTGTCCGCCGCCCAGCGCGGTGGTGTTGGTGGCTGTGACGATGTGGTACGGCTCGGTCTCTCCCTCGGGCATCCAGCTCTTGCCGTTGTTCAGCTTGACGTACTCGGGCTCGTTGGCGGCGCACCAATCCCAATCGGCATTGGCGTTCTCCCACTTGGCGCCGGTCGACGGCTGGCCGATGATCCAGCCGTCCGTGTAGCCCTCGAGGGCGGAGAACTTGGTCTTGAAGAGCAACTGCGCCTGGGCGTCCGCAACCAGGAAGACCGCCACACCGCACCCCAGGAGTTTTGCCACCGTCGGTATACTCATTTTCATAACCTTCGTTTTGTTGTGTATCATTGAGTCAAAGCGTCCGATCCGACATTGCTGACGGGTCTGCAGGACACGCGACGGACAACCCTCACCCCGGCCCTCTCCCATCCGATGGGAGAGGGTATCCCGCCGTGGCGGGATGGGTGAGGGTGACGGTGTCGAGCATCCTGCGGATTCCTCTGTCTGCCTACTGCGTTGCCACTCGATAGAAGCGTTGCGTCGCGCCGGCGGCGTCGGTCACTTGTTTGCGTGTGCCGTCGCCAGCGACGGTTGTGAGCTTCTGCCAGGCGCCGGTCGCGATCGAGTCCCTGAACTCGACCACGTAATTTGCCCCGGCCTGCGTGTCGAACTCGAATCGGAACTGGCCGCCCGTTTTCGCGACTGAGACGATCGTGACCCCTGCGGCCGGGCGCTCGACTTCGACGCTCAGTTCGAAGACGCCCAGGAAGCCGAGGCTCGCCGTGCCACCCTCGCTTCCCAGGAGCCGGATGCCATTGATATTGGACCGCGGCTCGGTGAGGGTGAATGTGGCCTGGGCTGTGGTGGGTGCTCCGAAGTCGACAGCCGGCAGCGGGTGTCCATCGAGCCCAGTCAGGTAATCGGACGTGTGCGCGACGGTGGTCCAGGTGGCGCCATGATCGGTCGAGACCTGCACCGCGGGCTCGAGGAGGTAATTGGGCGACAAGACGCCGCCGCTGCCGGGCCCGACGTTGTTGGGGCCGAACCAGCCGCCATCGAAGAAGACGGCCAGGCTCAGCTTGAGGCGCGTGACCGGGGCCGTGACGGGCTGGTTCCAGAGGATGCCAACGTAGCTGGCGGTGGGCGCCGAGCCGCCGCCGTAGGTGTCGACGCGCGTGAGGAGATTGCCGTCGTTGATGTTGGCGAACACGCCCGAGTTGGCATAGGGGGTTTCGAGACCGCCGTCGCCCGGCTCCTTGACTCCGAGGATCGCCTGGCCGAGAACGGCCACCTCGCGAGGCTGGCTGGCCGCCGAGTTGGGATCGCTTCCGAGTGCAACCTCGATTCCGTCGTTGTAGCCGTCGCCGTCGGTGTCCGGCTTGGTCGGATCGCAGTGGTGGACATCCGCTTCCTGGCCGTCGGTGAGGCCGTCGCCGTCGGTGTCGGCCACAAGCGGGTTGCTGCCGACCGTCTTGACCTCGCGTCCGTCGGTCAATCCGTCGCCGTCGGTGTCGGCCACCAGGGGATTGGTATTGTGCGTCCCCATCTCTTCGCCGTCCGTCAACCCGTCGTCATCCGTGTCGGCCTTCTTCGGATTGGTATTCGCGGCAAACTCCTGGATGTTGGACAGGGCATCGGCGTCGGGATCGGCGGTGCTGTCGTTGACGCCGACCTGCAGGCCGTGGAGCCGCTCCCAATCGTCGTCCATGCCGTCGTTGTCGGAGTCGTTGGCGATCCCGGCCGTGACCACCATTTCGAAGATGCCGATGAAGCCATTGGCGTCGGATCCGGCGTTGCCGCCGTTCTCGCCGATGATGCGGATGCCGGTCGCGCCGGCGATCGGGGTGTCGAGCGTGAAGTCGGCCGTGACCGAGCTCGGATTGGGATTGGCGCCTCCGCCAATGCCATGGCCGTCCAGCGCCAGCAGATAGTCCGAAGTGGCACTGACGGTCGTCCACTCCGTGCTGCCCGCGGTCAGGACTTGGATTGTGGGTTCGAGCAGCAAAGCCCCGTCCAGGAAACCGCCGGCGCCGGGCCCCCAACCGTTCGGGCCGAACCAGCCGCCGTCGGTGAACGTGGCGAGGGTCAAGGTGACGCTCTTGATCTGGGTGCCGAGTGCGATGGGCCAGGTGACGCCGACGAAGCTGCAGATCTGATCGTTTCCGCCAAACCAGGTATCCACCCGCGTGGCGAGGTTGCCGTCGTTGATGTAGGCCGCCACACCCGCGTTGAAACGCGGCGTGCCGGCGTCCGTGTCGATGGCATCGTTGACGCCCATGATGCCGGTACCGATGAGGGCGGCGTTGCTCGGGTAGCTGGCCGGGTTTCTCGGGTCCGTGCCTTGGCCCACTTCGATGCCGTCCGAAAAGCCGTCGGCATCCGTGTCTTTCACCAGTGGCTTGGTGTTGTGGGTGTTGACCTCTGCGCCGTCGCTGAGCCCGTCGGCGTCGGTGTCGGCCAGCAGCGGATTGGTCTTGTGCGTGGTCACTTCCGCGCCGTCGCTGAGGCCGTCGCCGTCGGTGTCGGCCTCGAGCGGGTTGGTCAGGGAGGTCTTCACTTCGTGCCCGTCGCTCAGACCGTCGGCGTCGGTGTCGCCTTGGTTCGCCTTCGTGTTCGCCTCGAACTCATCGATGTTCGACAGGCCGTCGCCGTCGAGGTCGCCATCGGCGTCGTTGACGCCGACCGTCAGGCCGTTGGCCAGTTCCCAGTCGTCGGGCATGCCGTCGCCGTCGGAGTCGCCGGCCACGCCTTCCACGATCAACTCGAACACGCCGAGGAAGCCGTTGGCGTCGGCCCCGGCACTGCCGCCGTTCTCGCCGATGATGCGGATGCCGTTGATCTGGGTGGCTGGCGCGGCCAGGGTGAAGACGGCGGTCGCCGAAGTCGGGTTGACGCCGCCGGTGCCGCCGATGCCGTGGCCGTCGAGGGCGGTCATGTAATCGGAGGTGTGGTCGATGGTCGTCCATGTGGCGCCGCCGTCGGTGGTGATCTGGACAGTCGGTTCGAGCAGGTCGCTGACGGCATAGATGCTGCCGCCAGAGCCCGGACCGTAATAGGAGTATCCGAACCAACCGCCATCCCAGAAGGTGGCCAGCGTCAAGGTGAGTTTGGTGACCTGTTCGAAGCGTGGGCTTGGCCAAAGCACGCCGACGAAACTGATATTCTGTCCGCCGTCGGCACCATTGGACCAGTTGTCAACCCGTGTGCCCAGCAGGCCGTCGTTGATGTGTGCGAGCACGCCCGCCTGAAAATACTGGGTCCCGGCGTCCGTATCGATCGCGTCGTTGAATCCCATCGTGCCCGATCCCTCGAGTGCGATGTTGGCGGCCTGGGCCGATCCGGCCAGGCCAAGCGCAAGAAGTCCGCACACAAACCCGGGGCGGAGGCGGTTGGCCCGGGCGCGGGCCATTGTTGGCGTGCACAGCGAAGCAATGTTGTTTATGAATGAGTGCAGTTTCATGGAGTGCAGAGGATGACAGGATCGCACGGTTCGATACCCAATGCCTTCTGGCTGTTTGAGTGGGTTCTGTTGGGTTGTCGGGTGGCATGCTGCTTTCTTTGCCAGTCGCCTGTCAATCACGATCTGGGCGTGACGATCGGTGACGCGGCGTGTCAGACTGGTTCGGATGACTCGAGTGACGCGTCGCATGCTGTTTGTCGCGGCCGGTCTTGCCAGTTTGGCAGCTTTGTTCCTGATCGAGGAACGGGTGCGGGGTGCCTTGGCGCTCTCCGCCTGGCAGCGCGAGATGCGCGGTCGGGGCGAGAAGATCACCGTCCAGGAGTTGGCCCGTCTTTTGCCGACAAACGCCGCGGTGCGCATCGTGAACGCGTTCGAGGCCCAAGGGCTGCTGGCCGGGCCGCGCGCCCCGGCAACCCTGCCGACGGCGATGCAGATGGTTGCGCCGGGGAAGGCGCGGTTGGTTTCGGCCGCCGGGCAGTGGATCGACAGCGACGGGCGCACGAACGCGTGGCGGGATTTGGCATCCGAGTTCGAGTCGTTGCGGGAGCCGCTTTCCGATCTGCGTCTGATCCTGACCAACCGCGCGATGTTCATCCGGCTCGATTTCGAGGAGGGGTTCGAGATGGTGCTGCCGCACCTGGCGGCTGCGAAGTCGGCCATGCAGGCGTTGAACGCGGACGCGATCCATGCGCTTCACGAGGGGCGGTTGGATGAGGTCTGGGAGAATCTGATGGCGGCGACGTTTCTCCTCGATCTACTCGAGGAGGAGCGTCTTCTGATCTCGCAGTTGGTGCGCATCGCGGACGCGGCGATCATCCAGGGCGGTGTTTGGGAGGCGCTCGAGGCGGAGGGTTGGACGGACGCCCAACTCGAGGCGCTCCAGGGGCGCTGGGAAGAACAGGAGTTCATGGCGCCGATGGGCCGGGCGCTCGAAGGCGAGCGCGCGTTGGCGGCGCTGGTTTACGATCCGAAACGCTACTCGTTGCGGAAGCTGGTCGAACTGACCGACAACCTGCTGAGCCTCGGCCTTTCGGGAGGTCCTCCGGCGAGCGCGCCGCAAGGCGAACTCGCGCAGTTGTTCCAGCCTGTGATCGATTTTGGGCGACGGGGCAGGCAGGTGATACACCTGGTCTGTTGGCGGTTCGCCTGGGCGAAGCAGGACCAGTTGTTTCATCACCGCGAGGTGCAGAAGCAGATCGAGACCGCCCGGCGCGCGGCGCACGATCGACGGTGGAAGGCCAAGGCCGCCGTTCCGCCCGATGAGGAGTGGCAGGTGTTCGCGGGGAGCGGTCTGTTCGGGAAACTGAGCCGGTACGATCGAATGAGGTTCTGGCTGGCTCTGGAGACGCTGACGGCCTGGGACACCGCACTGGCCAAGGCCGCGCGGCTGGACGTGATGCGCGAGCAGATTGTCACGGCGATCGCCCTCAAGCGCCATCGGCTTCGGCACGGACGGCTGCCGCCAACGCTCGATGCCCTGGTTCCGGAGTTTCTCGCTGCCGTCCCACGCGATTGGTTCGCCGATGCGCCCATGCGCTATCGACCAGGTGCGGGCGGGACGTACGAGTTGCATTCGGTGGGTTCGGATGGAGTGGATGACGGCGGCGACAGCCGGAATCCACAGGACGAGGTCCGCGGATTGCAGTTGGGACGCGACATGGTCTGGCCCCGTCGGGCCTCGCCCGAAGAGGTGGCGGCGGCGGAATCGAAGTGGGCGAAGGCGGGGGGAGTGAAGACAAGGTAGGAGCCTCCCCGCGCGTGTGAATCAAGGGGGATTCACCACGAAGACACGAAGGGCACGAAGATAAACCGCTCTCCATGAACCGAACGTTGGAGTGGGGACGGCTCGTCAATACGGGTCAAGCTAAGCGGGAACGAGGTGGGAGCGCAGGCCCTGGGGTCAGCGAATGAATCGGATGGGGGCTAGGGGATCACGACTTCGAGCCACTGCTCGCAGAGGTTCT
>JAKLFY010000157.1 GCA_022710935.1 Verrucomicrobiota bacterium | reverse complement strand
CCTCGTGTTACCACGACGCAGTAGCCTTCGCTTACAGGCGGGTGAACGTTCCGCCTGACAGGGACTTTCACCCTGCTGTGTGTACGCCTCCACAGGCGCACGAGTGCGGTGCTTCAGCACCGCTTTGTGCGGGACGTGATCGAGGACAGTCATCGAAGAGCGGCGGTAAACCACCGCACGCTCCCGCCTCCGCGGAACTCCGCAACATCTCTGCCGATTCGCCCCTGCTGCTTCCTGTGCAAGCCACGCCTTGCCAGGTTGCCCGTTGAACACGCACTTCATCGCGGCTCATCCGTTCCCGTGAAACTTCCCCCCCCACTGCATCGCTGGCGGCTCTCACCCCGCCGCGCGATCGCCGTTCAACAGCGCCTCGCCGCCCGTGTCCAGGTCGAACCGTTGAGGGGAGAACCCCGCTTCATCGCCGGTCTCGATGCGGCATTCTCGGCCGACCATGCCTTCTGTCTGGGGGCGGTCGTCCTGTGGGACATGACGGAGCGGCGCGTGGCGGAAGAGCGCGTGGCGCGGCGCCGGCTGCAGTTTCCGTATGTGCCCGGGTTGCTCTCCTTTCGCGAGGCGCCGGCCTTGCTCGAAGCGCTGCGTCGGCTCAACACGGCGCCCGACTTGCTCATGTGCGATGGTCACGGACTGGCCCATCCGCGCCGCTTTGGCATTGCATGTCATCTGGGAGTTCTCTGCGACCTGCCTGCGATCGGTTGCGCCAAGAGCCGGCTCGTGGGCGAACACGCCGAACCCGCTCGCAGGCGCGGCGCCTCGGTCCCGTTGCTGCACAACCTCGAGATCGTTGGCTCGGTCTTGAGAACCCGGCCCGGGACGCGCCCCGTCTATGTCAGCGTCGGTCATCGCATCGACCTCGCAAGCGCGCAGGAGATCGTTCTGGCGTGCGCCCTCCGCTTTCGCTTGCCCGAGCCGACGCGTCTGGCCGATCAACTGGCTGCCCGGGCCAAACGAGGATCTCCATGAACCGTGGTTCGGTAGCCGCCGACGTGAGTCGGCGCCCTGGAGTTCGGGCTCGGGCTGATCGAACAGAGCCTGCCGAACGATGAAGTGTTCGACGAAGTGTGCGACGAAGGCCCTCCAACCACATCGACAACCATAAAAATGTCCAAACTCCAGCGCCGGCTTGCAGCCGGCTTAACGCGCGCGACATGCCCTCAGCGGTTCAAGGGACCAATCCAGTCACGGCCTTTTCTTCATGCGCTTCACTTCGCGGTGAAATGACCGGTCCATGCGCCCCAAACGGCTCATGGAAACAAGCCGCTCCCAACAGACCGGGGCGAATGTCGTGACTGGTCATCCTTCGATCGCTATGTTCCTGTCCATGAAAATCCAATCGTCTTATGCAGCCCTGGCGCTCGCTCTGATCTGCACGGTGCCGGGAAATCTGTTTGCCGGCGAATCGAAGCCGTCCGCGCCAGGCGCAGCGCCAACACCAGAGACCGCCGTCCTCGTCGTCAGGAACCAGGGCTTCTTCCCGGTTGCCTTGCGCTTGGCGGATGGGCGGCTGGCGGCCGTGCTGCGCGGCGGAGCGCCCCACATCGGTCTGGCAGGTCGCCTGGACATCGTGTTCTCGACGGATGATGGCCGGACCTGGACCGCGCCATCGCTCGTTGTGGACGGCCCGTTGGACGATCGGAACCCCGCCTTCGGGCAGGCGGCGGACGGTTCCCTGGTGCTGGGCTATTGGGAATGCGGCTACTACGACGCGGCCGGGCAGTGGGCGCCCAACGCGCCGAGCGCCAGGGCGCGGACACTCGCCACCCGCTCGACGGACGGCGGCAGGACATGGACCAAACCCGAGCCGATCGATCTCCCGGGGCTCAAGTTCGGCAGCCCTTACGGGCGCATTCTGACCATGCCGGACGAGACGATGTTGATGAACATCTACGGCGTCATGGAGGGAGGCAGGCACGACTCGAGCCTGCTGTTTCGCTCGAAAGACCACGGCAAGACCTGGACCCGGCATAGTGTCATTGCGGCGGACGGCTTCAACGAGACCAGCCTCGCCCGGTTGAACGACGGCACGCTGGCGGCCGCGCTGCGACACGACGGGGCGGCGGGCGGCCCGGGCGAGAACGTGTGGATTGCACTGAGCAAGGACAACGGCCTGACATGGTCAGCCCCGATCTCGCTGACGCCGGACCGCGTGCATCCGGCGGACCTGGTGGTGTTGCAGGACGGGCGGCTCGCTTTGGTGGCCGGCGACCGGAGAAATCCATTCGGGGTGGTCGGCATCGTGGGTGACGCGCGGGGCGGGTTCGAATGGGCGGCGCACCGCGTGCTTGTCGATCGTCTGACCAATGGCGATTGCGGCTACCCGAGCGCGGTTGCGTTAAAAGACGGGGCCGTCCTGGTGGTGTACTACGCGGTCGGCAGCCAGAGCCATCCCGACTGGGGCGTGCACGCCGGCGCCCTGCCCTGGCGGCCCTAACCCGGAAATCTCACCAAGTGGGGCGGTCGCGGCATTCCTGACGGTCGGTGGGTGAGATTTCCGGGTCTGTGAAACCCGCGCCCAGCAAGGAGAATCGGCTCATCGGTTCAGCAACGCCGGGACGCGCCCCAGCCCCTTGGGTGACGCGGGCACGCGGACGTAGTGGTCGAGATTGGGTCCATCGGTTTGGGGCGCGGGTTTCTGATGAGCCCGCATTTCAGGTGAAATGTGACGCTGACCGGTCAGATGACATCACAACCTGGTGAGAAATGCGGGCTAACGGTCGAGGGGAACCGCGCACACTAGATGGGACCCCGCCGCTGCGCGGCCTGCACGCCTCCGACTTGCAGGCACCGCAATCGGCTCTGGCGGAAGCTGTAGATGTGGTATAGCGCCAGGCCCGCCGCCATCCAGAGGCCGAACCGGCCCCAGGTGACTCCCGGCAACATCGCCATCAGCACCGCGCAACACGCGATGGCGGCCAAAGGCACCCACGGCACCCACGGCGTGCGGAAGGGACGCGCCCGATCGGGGTCCTTGCGGCGCAGCACCAGGATGCCGACCGCAACCAGGATGAAGGCGAACAGCGTGCCGATGTTGGTCAATTCCACCATCTCCTTGATGTTGGTGATGCCGGCAAAGAACGCCACAAAAACACCGGTGATGATGGTCGTGATGTGCGGCGTGCGAAAGCGCGGGTGAACGCGCGCGGCCCAGCGCGGCAGCAGGCCGTCGCGGGCCATCGCGAAGAAGATGCGGGGTTGGCCAAGCTGAAACGCGATGAGGACCGACGTGTTCGCGCAGAGCGCGCCGGCCGAAATCACGCCTGCAACCCACGAAAGCGCGCGCGGGCTCAGGCCGACCGAGGAGAAGGCCGACGCGAGCGGGTCCGCCGTCCCCAGCGTCTTGGAGGGTGCAAGGCCCGTAAGCACGATCGCCACGGCCACGTACACCACCGTGCAGGCCACCAGACTCGCGATAATGGCGATCGGCAGGTCGCGTTGCGGGTTGCGCGCCTCCTCCGCCGCGGTCGAGACGGCGTCGAACCCGATGTAGGCGAAGAAAATGATCGCCGCCGCCACCAGAACCCCCTCTGTGCCGTGCGGGGCGAACGGAGTCCAGTTGTCGGGCTTGACATAGAACGCGCCCACCGCCAGGAAAAACAGAATGACGCCCAGCTTCAGCACGACCATCGTCGTGTTGAAGCGCGCGCTCTCCCGGATCCCCCGCACCAGAACCCACGTGATCGCCGCGACCACAAGGACGGCGGGCAGGTTGAAAATGACGGGGAAACCGAGTGGGCGCGGCGCCAGCGTGAACGCGCGCGCCTCGTGCAGGACCGACTCGCCCAGCGCGCCGATGTCCTGGCCCGCCGCATGGGCTTGGGCCACGAGGGCCGAGGCCTCCGCGGCAGTCCGGTAATCCGTGCCCAGCCACTCGGGCCATAAAAAACCGAACCCGCGCAGCAACTCCTGGAAGTAGGCCGACCACGAAATGGCAACCGCCACGTTCCCGATCGCGTATTCGAGGATCAGGTCCCATCCGATAATCCAGGCGACAAGTTCGCCCAGCGTCGCGTACGCGTATGTGTAGGCCGAGCCGGAAACCGGCGCCAGCGATGCAAACTCCGCGTAGCAGAGGGCCGAGAAACAACACGCCACCGCCACGATCAGGAACGAAAGTGACAGAGCCGGTCCGGCGCCGAGATGGTTGGCGCCGCCCGCCGCCGCGGTGCCCACCGTCGAGAAGATGCCCGCGCCCACAATCGCGCCGATGCCCAGCGCCGTCAGTTGCACCGGGCCGAGCGTGCGCTTGAGCTGCAGACCGGGGCGTTCCGTTTCGCTCAGAAGCTGTGCGAGGGGCTTGACCTCGAAAAGCCGAACCCAGGCCCGGCGGGGCGCCGACGAACTGTCCGGTTGTTCTGGCATGCGCGCGCGCATCTTGCGCAAGCCGTTCGGGCCTTGGCAAGCGTCCCGTGCCCGAGGCGGCGGCAGTTCTCGTCCTGACTGCTTTCAGAGCGCCAGCTCGGGGGACCCGCCCTTCAACAGGGCGCGACCGTACTCGCGATTCATCCGGGCGATGACGTCAATCCGGATGTTCTTCGGGCAAACCGCCTCGCACGATCCCGTCACCGTGCAGCCGCCGAACCCGGCATCATCCATCGCGCGCACCATCGCCAGGACACGCCGCTCGCGCTCGACTCGCCCCTGCGGCAGGAGGCTCAGATGAGACACCTTCGAAGCCACAAAGAGCATGGCCGACGCGTTCTTGCACGCTGCCACGCACGCCCCGCACCCGATGCACACTGCGGCGTCCATCGCCCGATCGACGTTCGTTTTGGGAATCGGGATGGCGTTGCCATCCGGCGCGCCTCCGGTTTTCACGGAGACATACCCGCCGGCCTCGATGATGCGGTCAAAGGCGTGCCGATCGACCACCAGGTCTTTGATCAGCGGGAACGGACGGGCCCGCCACGGTTCGAGCGTGATCGTGGCGCCGTCCCTGAAGTGGCGGAGGTGAAGCTGGCACGCCGTTGTCCCGTGGCGGCTGCCGTGCGGGATTCCGTCGATCACCACCGAACACGCCCCGCAAATCCCCTCCCGACAATCCGAATCGAACGCGATCGGGTCGCCGCCGCTGGCGATCAAATCCTCATTGACCCCGTCGAGCGCCTCGAGCAGCGACATGTCGGGAGAGACATGGCGCGCCTCATAGGTCTCGAAACGCCCCGGAGCCGAAGCGCTCTTCTGGCGCCAGACTCTCAAGCTCAGATGCATCACCTGTAGCTCCTCGTGCTCATCCGCGCCTCCTCGTACACCAGCGGCTCCTTGTGCAACATCGGTTCCCGGTCCGCCCCCCGGCACTCCCACGCCGCCACAAACGCAAACTGCGCATCGTCCCGCCTGGCCTCGCCATCCTCGGTCACCGATTCCGTGCGGAAATGGCCGCCGCACGACTCGCCCCGCATCAGCGCGTCGCGACACACCAATTCGCTCAGCTCGAGATAATCCGCCACCTGATTCGCCCGCTCGAGATCCGCATTCATCTCGCCCCCACTCCCGCTCACCCTGACGTCGCCCCAGAACTCCGCGCGCAACTCCGGAATGCGGCCCAGGGCCTCGCGCAGACCCGCCTCGCTTCGCGTCATGCCGCAGTCGTTCCACAGCAGCCGCCCGAGTTCCCGGTGAAACGAGGTGACGGTGCGTTTGCCTTGCACCGACAGCAGGCGCGCCAGCCGCGCCTTCACCCCGGCTTCGGCCGCGGCAAAGCCCGGGTGATCGGCCGGGGTCTTGGACGGGCGACCGGATGCGAAGTAATGGCCGATCGTGTACGGCAGGATGAAATACCCGTCCGCAAGGCCCTGCATCAGTCCGCTCGCCCCCAACCGGTTCGCCCCGTGATCGGAGAAGTTCGCCTCCCCAATGACAAACAGGCCCGGCAGGTTGCTCATGAGGTGGTAGTCCACCCAGAGCCCGCCCATCGTATAATGCATCGCCGGATACATCCGCATGGGCACCTCGTACGCATTCTCGCCCCGAATGCGCTCGTACATCTCGAACAGGTTCCCGTACCGCTCCCGCATCGTCTCGATCCCCATTTGCCGGATCGCGTCGCCGAAATCCAGATACACACCCAGCCCGCCCGGACCCACCCCCCGGCCCGCATCGCACACCTCCTTGGTCGCGCGCGACGCAATGTCACGCGGGGCCAGGTTGCCGAAGCTCGGATACTTCCGTTCCAGATAGTAGTCGCGATCCTCCTCCGGGATCGACCCCGGCGCCTTCGCGCAGTCTTCCCTGCGCCGTGGGACCCAGACGCGCCCGTCGTTGCGGAGCGACTCCGACATCAAGGTGAGCTTGGATTGATGCTCCCCGCCGACCGGAATGCACGTCGGATGAATCTGCGTGAAGCACGGATTCGCGAAAAAGGCGCCCCGCCTGTAGGCCCGCCAGGCCGCCGTCGCATTGCAGCCCTTCGCGTTGGTCGACAGGTAGAACATGTTCGCATAGCCCCCCGTCGCCAGCACCACGGCGTCCCCGGCGTGCGATGCAATCTCCCCCGACACCAGGTCGCGCACCACAATCCCCTTGGCCTGACCGTCGATCACCACCAAATCGAGCATCTCGGTCCGCGAAAACATGCGCGCGTTGCCCAGGCTGATCTGCCGGCTCAACGCCTGGTAGGCCCCGAGCAGCAACTGCTGGCCAGTCTGGCCCCGCGCGTAAAACGTGCGCGAAACCTGCGCCCCCCCAAAGGACCGGTTCTGGAGCAGCCCCCCGTACTCGCGGGCGAAAGGCACACCCTGCGCCACGCACTGGTCTATAATGTCCACGCTGATCTGCGCCAGCCGATACACGTTCGCCTCGCGCGACCGAAAATCCCCCCCCTTGATCGTGTCCCGAAACAGACGCGACACGCTGTCGCCGTCGTTGCAGCAGTTCTTGGCGGCGTTGATGCCCCCCTGCGCGGCGATGCTGTGGGCGCGTCGCGCGCTGTCCTGGAAACAGAAGCACTTCACCCGGTAGCCCAGTTCCGCCAGCGTCGCCGCCGCCGCCGCCCCCGACAGGCCCGATCCGACCACCAGGACGTCGTACTTCCGTTTGTTGCGCGGATGCACGAGTTCGAGATCCGACTTGTGCCGCTCCCACTTGCGCTCGAGCGGGCCCGACGGAATATGCGCGTCGATCGGCATTTTACTGAAGCGCCTCCCTTCCGTACCCGCACAAAACCGCCACGGGGATGGACGCATAGCCCACGAACAGGAGCCAGGCCGCGCCCGACGCCAGCCTTCGCACCGCGGCGTCCCACGCGCGGTTTCGCAATCCCAGCGATTGGAAAGCAGCCTCGATCCCGTGGCTCAAATGATGGGAGAGCAGGCCGACGCCAACGATGTAAAACCCGGACACAACCGGCTGCGAGAAGCCGGCCACAACCATCCGGAACACGTCATGACACGCTGTTCCGTCAGCCAGCGTGGTCCGGAACGCCGCAAAGTCGTGGCCTGTCAGGCTCACCTGCGCCTTCGCGCTGTGGTGCAGAAGGTGGTACGCCACGAACACCGCCACCATCAGACCGCTCCAGATCATCGTGCGCGAGGCGTGCGACGCGCCGGGCAGCCTCGATCGTTCGTACAGGATCGGACGCGCCGCCCGATTCTCATGTGTCAACACGACCGCCATCGAGACGTGAAGTCCGATCAAAACCAGCAAACACACCCGAATCATCCACAAAGACTCCTCCGCCCGATGCAGGCCGTGGGCGTAGGAGTTCAAGACCTCGGGCCCCAGGAAGAGCCGCAAATTGCCCGCCAGGTGCACCGCCGCGAACGCCAGCATCCCCAGCCCCGTGATCGCCATGATGTACTTCTTCCCCAGCGAGGAATGAAAGAGCTGCGGCAGCAGTTTCATGGCCTTGATGCCAACAGCCCCGTGCGGCTCGCCCCGCCCGGCGCGTGCGCCCCGCAAGGACGCGTCCGCACCCAAGCCGCGGGCCGGCGGGGGCCGGATTGATCTTCTATCTTTCTAATGATTGTTATTTGCTTATGCAACGACCGCTATCTAAGGCCAACCCCTGCGCTGCGTCAACCCCGACATGAAAAGCGGTGCTGAAGCACTGAAGTCCAAACGCGGGCGCGTCTTCCCGTGTCGCCTCGAGACTCGCGGAGCGTCTTTTCCCGCCGCTTCAAGTTCATGTTCGCTGAGCAGTTCAAAAAGGAACAGGCTGTCTCCCGTGAACGCCCGGCTTACGCCTTCGGCCCGAGCCGCCGGAGATCGCCCTGGCGCAGCGTCACGCCGTCGCGATCGAGTTTCTCGAGCAACGGCACCATGATGCGTCGGCTCGATCCAAGCGCCTGTCGCAAGTCGCTGACTGTCGCCGCGCCAGTTCGCCCCAAGTGCTCCTTGATCCGCGCCACGGCATCCGCATACCCCTCCGCCGATAGCACGATGTCCGCGCTGATCTCGACCGCCTGTCCGGTGTCGAGCAGGAACCGCAGGGCCTGCTGCAAGGGCTGATCGGATGCGATGTGTTTTCGCGAGGGCGGTTCGAGTGGCTTTTCGGCGAGCGCCCGCCGCACGAACGCGCCGGCGGCCTTGAGCCTTTGCGGCAGCTCGGGCCGATGGGTGCGCCGCTGAATAACTGTGCCGACCCGTCGGAACTCGCCCGGTGCCAGATCCGCCAGCAGAACTTCGAACGCGCCGGGCAGGAGAAGGTCGTCTTCGAGGGCCGCGGCCAATTCGCTCAGCGCCAGACCGACCCGCTCGGGCCGGACCCGATGCTCGAGGTCGATTCGTTCCGCCGCGCGCCGCTTCAGATCGGTCCACCACGCGGTGTGAGCAGCCAGTTCGTCGAAGAGTGTGACGGCGCCATCCTGGGCCAGCCGACCAAGAGCGACGGCGACCTCGGCATCGCTGCATCGAGCCTTCCTCAAGAGGGCGTCCCGGCGCAGGAGATGATCGCGTTCGAGTTGCGTGGCCAACCAAACCCCGACATCGGCCGGGGCGGAGACGCGGGCCTCGAGCAGGGCGACGCGCGATTTGGCCTGCCAGCGTTTGCGGTCTCCGTCCGGATCGAGCACCAGGCCGCCGGCCAGCGTCGCCTGCTCGGACCAGTCGCGCACAATGAACCGATCGCCCAGCATCATGAACACCGGCGACTCGAAGCGCGCCTGGGCCAGCACGCTCTGGCCCGCCAGAAGATCGTGTCCGCCCTGGAAAAAAAGTGTCGCCGCCGCATTCGCGCTGCCGAAATGGATGCGCACCCGGGTGCGATCCTTCAACGGACGGGATGCGGGAGAGGCGCCGGCTGCCAGCCGGGACGAGCGTTGGATCCACACATCCGCCGTGGCACTCGATGCGCCCAGCCCGCTCGGCGTCAATACGTCTCCCCGCCCCACGCCCTCCGGATGCGCGTCCGATCGCGGCTCGACGTCGGCCAGGTTCACGGCGGTGCGCATGCCCGGCTCGCCGGCCTCGATCTCGGTCTTGTGGTTCTGCAGCGACCGGATGCGGCATGCCACCCCGCCCGGCTGAAGAACCGCGGCCTGTCCGCGCGTGAGCCGCCCCCCGGTGAGCGTCCCCGTAACGACCGTGCCGATGCCCTTGAGTGTGAACACACGATCCACTGGCAGCCGCGGTTTGCCGAGGTCTGGCTGAACCGGTGCGTGGGCAAGGGCGCGCGCAAGAGCCGTCTTGAGCCCATCGAGGCCGCGTCCGGTGACGACCGACGTCGGAACGATGGGCGCCTGGGCAAACGGGCTGCGGCGAAGTTGTTCGGCGACCGCGGCCACCGCCTCGGACTCGAGGCGCCCGGCCAGATCGATCTTTGTCAGCGCCACCACGGCGCGCGTGACGCCGAGGTAATCGAGGATCTGCAGGTGCTCCTCGGTCTGGGGCATCCAGCCGTCGTCCGCCGCCACCACCAGCAGCGCAACATCGATCGACCCGACGCCCGCGACCATCGTCTTGACGAAGTCCTCGTGGCCCGGCACGTCCACGATGCCCACGGACAGCCCCGGCAAGGGCTCGTCCGGCGCGGACAATTCCATGTGCGCGAACCCGAGATCGATTGTGATGCCGCGCGCCTTCTCCTCGGGGAGGCGATCGGGATCGGTGCCGGTCAGGGCTTTGACCAGCGCGCTCTTGCCGTGGTCGACGTGACCGGCGGTCGCGAGAATGACGTGTCGCACGCGCCCCGAATCCTACGCCCCAGGACGCGCGCCACCAATGGAAAAAGCAGCGCAAGCCAATGGGGTCGCATCTAAAGAGTTGATTCTGGTGAAGGGCGTAGGGTTTTTCAGCAGGGATTGTGAAGGGAACGCGGGTTTCATCGCCTCTTGGTTACGGTAACGTCTAACGGGGGCGTTGTCAGGATGACTTCGGTTGGTTTTCGA
>JAKLFY010000156.1 GCA_022710935.1 Verrucomicrobiota bacterium | reverse complement strand
CCAGCCAGCAAATCAAGGAATTCCCCGATGGCCGCTCCCAGCTCCGCCTCCGCCTGAGCGGCCTCGAAGAAATCGAGCAATACATCCTGAGCTGGGGCGCGCACGCCACCGTCCTGGCCCCGCCCGAACTGCGCCAGCGCCTCCTTTCCACCACCCGCGAACTCGCCCGCCGCTACACCCACCCCGCCCCCGCCCCGGCCTGACCCCCTCCCCCCGCCCGCGCGCCGCCCCGTCTGACTTGACGGATAGTCCATAGACGTTTGCCCGGTTTTGGCGTGAACTGGTGCACATGCCAAAACGAGATCCGTTGCTGTCAGCCCTGGGCCGCGCCGTCCGCACGCAGCGCGAAGCCCAGGGCCTGACGCAAGAGACGCTGGCCGGGCTGGCGGGCCTTGACCCCACCTACATCAGCGGCATCGAACGCGGCCTGCGCAACCCGGGAATAAAAAATGTGGCCCGGCTCGCCAAAGCGCTTCGCACAACCATCTCCCGGCTTACCTGCGGAATCGAGCAATGAGCCGTCGCAAGACCGACGAATTCCCGCTTCCCAAAGGCGCACCGCCCTGGCGGTTCTCCTCATCCACGGATCCCAAGCTCAGCGTTATTGATCTCTTCTGCGGATGCGGCGGGTTTACCCTTGGCATGGAGCGCGCCGGGCTTCATACACTCGCTGCGATCGACTCCAATCCCCAGGCAATCGCGGTTCATCGCCATAACTTCCCCCACATCGCTCACGTGTTGGAAAAAGACCTCACCGTGTTTAAACCGGAACACCTGGATGCCTTGATCCATAACGCGCGTGTCGACCTCATAATCGGAGGGCCTCCGTGCCAGGGATTTTCGCCCGCCCGCCGCCGCGACGGTGCCAATCATGGCCCCCGCGTCATTACGGACGCCCGGCGCGAACTTTATCAGGAATTTCTCGGCTACGTGGCTTACTATCAGCCGAAGGTCTTCGTCATGGAAAACGTCCAGGGCATCAAGAGTGCCGCTGGCGGTGAATTTTTTACGCGAGTGCAAGCGGAAGCGCGGGCGCTCGGCTATCGCGTGCATGGGGAGCGAGTCCACGCCTGGCGCTACGGCGTCCCGCAGAAACGCATTCGGCAGCTTATTATTGGCACGCGCTTCGATCTCCCCATCTTCACCACCCGCCGGTATATGCCCCCCTGGTTCGCGGCTTCAGAGGATGAGTCAGAGGCAGTTCTGCCGCTGCCGGTTACCCTTTGGGAAGCTATTGGGGACCTGCCCCCACTTGCCGCCGGTGATATGCAGGAACACCGCCGATACGACTTCCGGCGCCGGCGGTTCCACCTCGCCCGCTACACCGGGCGCTATTTAGAAAGCGTTCTCCAGGTTCATCGTGCCAGGAAACTGACCGCCCACTGTGCCCGGTTCCATAGTGACCGCGATCTGCGTGATTTTCAACGGCTCCGGGAAGGCGAAAGTTCAGCCGTCGCAATGCGGGAGCGTCATCTCCAATTCGAATGGCCATACAGCAAGGAGCATTTTAAGGATCGATATACGCGGCAGCACCGAAACCGGCTTTGCTCCACAATTGTGGCCCACATGAGCAAAGACGGGCTCATGTTTATACACCCAACCCAGGTTCGCTCGCTCACCCCCCGCGAAGCCGCGCGAATCCAGTCTTTTCCGGACTGGTTTGAGTTCCCGGTGGCGTTCACCCATCAGTTTCGCCTGATCGGAAACGCCGTGCCACCACTCCTCGGCGAAGCGGTGGGACATGCTGTTCGTTGCTATCTGGCTGACGCGCGTCGTGCCGCGGTCCGTAAAGGAAAACTCCGACCTCTCCCCCGCGACGAACGTCAGGCGGTGGAATGGTTGCTGCCCTTATTGGGAGCCGTCAGTAATAATACCCTCGGAAGGTTGTCCGATCCCGAATTCAAGCGCGGCTGGTTCTCAATCGGATTCATTCACAGCAGACTCCATCCGGACAGTGCCGCTGAAAACGGCAAACGTCAGCTTGCAGGGCAAACTGAAATGCCACTGGTCGCCCGCCTTGCCCCGGACGCCATCTCCCCGGTCTTTGCCCAAAGCGGCTGGCCGGTGAAACTTGTGCCCGTTGCCAAAGAAGCACTCCGCAGATTTGACAGCGGCCTCCTCCGCGAGGAGGAGTTTTATTGCTCGGATGCCCAGATGGCTGGGGCACGCCGATTGAAGAATGGAGGACAAGCCTGATGCCAGACTCACCCCTCAATACCGGACGCAAGAAGCTCACGGTCAAGGAACGTCTCCGCGAGCCGCATATCCTGGCCGAGATGGTGAAACTCTCCCTAAACCAGTCCTCCGCATCACAGAAGGAATTTCTTCAGGTGCTTGAGGGGCTGGCAGGCGCGATCCGCGACATGCTGGAGAACGCAGGATTGATCCACGCCGTCGAAATTGACCACCGAAGGATGTGGGCGGAAGTCGCCGGCAAGCCCATTAGCTTCGTTGACGGCGGCATGGCAAACGTTACCAGTCTTGGCACCGAACCCATTGCCGTTCGCGTCGGCAGCTACACCGTAACCCCGGGCAACGCCGGCGAGGACCGCGAGACCTTCAACATGGAGAAGCAGCTTGTAGCCGAGTTGTTCGATACCAGCAGCTCGAAGGGCATCTTCGATGACCTGTTCGAGGACCCCTCCAAATTACGCGACGCCGCCCGATTCTGCCTCGAAACCTCCGCGGCGGTGCAGTGTCTTGAGCGCCATCCAAAGCCGGAATTCCTCTTCCTCCATGGCGCGTTGGTCAATCCGGTCTCAGCCTACGCCGATCAGTACTTCCCCGCTTTCTCACAGCGGGGCATCGACATTCTCCTGCCACCGCAAGAACGCAACCGCAAGGGCCGTGAAGCCACTTTCGTATGCGTTTATCTCTATATGCTGGAGGCCCTCGCCCGTTCCGGCGCCAATGTCGCCTCCGTCGTCGAGCGTGCCTCAGCATCAATGCTGGTCAGCACCACCCTCCTGCGGGACCTCAACAAATTTCCGGTTTCCCCAGGCGCTACCGATCTCGAGGCGGCAGTGCGCCGCATTCGTGACTTCCGCATCCCCGACTCATTGCTTTTCCATGCAATTCTCAATGAAGGCGAATACATCACCCCCGTTGCCGTTGATCGCAATGTTGAGTCGAAGCGCCCTCAATACTCCTTTGATATTATCGGCCTGTACCCCCTGCCCAAAGTCACCTACGTCGGGGTCGGCCACTTTGTCCAGCCGCTTCGCGTCGAATTCTTCGACCCGCCGCCCGCCGGCTATGAAACCTGCATCCGCCTGGTCATTCATGCCTGCCGCCTCATGCCCAATTACGCCTTCCCGGCCGGCCTGGACATCGTAGACAAGTTCGCCAAAGTTCCCAACTGGATGAGCCGCCCCATCAATTCCACCATGGCAGTTCAACTCCTGAAAAACGCCATAGACAACGGCAACCCCAGGATCATCGAAGCCGCAAAGCGAATGCTGTGTGGCACAAAACGCGACTGGTTATTCCGTCCGGATTTCAAAGGCTAACACGAAAGGAAACATGACCGCAAACAACACATGGACCCCCATCGGCACCGTCGTCGGCAATGCAACGACAAGTGAGTTCTCATTCATCCTCAAGAGCTTCAAATCACGGGTGGGCGACTTGGTCGCAGTCCAAATGGAGGTCCCGGACGAGGCGCGTCAAGGCAAGCAATCCATTTACGTGTGGGGCCGGGTCGTCACCATCAACCGCTTCAACCCGTTCTTTCCCTACGAGGCCGCGCAGGAACTGTCTAACGAAGGCCTTTCGCTCCAAGACACCATACTCTCCAACAGCCGCGATCAACTCGAAGCTGGCGTCCTGATCCTTGGCTGCACCGCCGCCGACGGTAACTTCAAGAACCTCTACCCGCTCACGTACCCGGTCCAACCGGCAGCAGAGGTCCTGTATCCCCCGGCGAAAGCCATCAAGGAATTGCTGGCGGGCGGCATCCCGGGTCACACCCCGATGCGTATCGGCACACTCATCGCCCGTCAGGACGTTGACATTTCCATTTCCGTGGATCGGGTTGTGGCCCGGCACATGGCAATCCTGGCCATGACGGGGGGAGGCAAAACCGTCGCGGCCCGCCGAATCCTGCGTGAGTTAATTGATTTGGGCTATCCCCTCCTCATCCTCGATCCCCACGGGGACTACCTCGGCCTGTGGCAAAAGCGCGAGTTGTTTCAAGGCTCGACCGTCCGCCTCTTATACCCCCACATTGCCATGACCGAGCAGAATCGGCATATCGTCGAGATTCTCATCAACAAGATGACCGAGGGACTAACCGAACCACAGCGGGAGGTCCTTTCCGAGTGCCTCTCGGAGGTTGATCCCGAGGAGGGAGAGTCGGTCCTGCGATATATCAAACGCCTTAGGGACACCATCGCACGCAAAGCCAGCCGGGTGTCTGACAGGCGCAAACTGCCCACGCTCTCAGTATGCCGTCGCCAACTCGGCGTTGTGGAAAACCGCCTTGAACGAATGGAACTCACAAACGAACGAATGCGTCAGCGTCTGCGCCACCTGAAATTCGAGCAAATGCCGGATCCCCAGGGTTGTCCCGAAGCCATCATCTCCCCCAGGACGATTTCCATCCTCTACCTCGGCGGCTACGACCACCTGACTCAAACGACCATAGCCTCCATTCTGCTGGAGGCGATCTACGAGCACCGCGCCAACCTTTCGAACCGCATCCCGCCATTCCTCGCGGTCATCGAGGAGGCCCACACGTTCATCCCCTCCTCACGTGAAGGCGCATCCGACGTGCCCTCCCTGGAGACAATCCGCAAACTTATCACGGAAGGCCGCAAGTTCGGCACCGGGCTCGTCCTGATCAGCCAGCGCCCCAGCCGCGTGGATGAAACGATCCTCTCGCAGTGCAACTCCTTCCTCATTCTGCGTCTCGTGAATCCGCGCGATCAGAACTTCGTGAAACAAATCATGGAAAACCTGAGCGAGCAGGACGCCCGGATGCTGCCCGGCTTCGGACCTGGACAGGGCATCATTAGCGGCCAGGCCGTTCGATTTCCACTCCTCGCCCGCATTCGCATGGACGAAGACCTGATCTATACGGACCTTGGCGACGAGAACTTCCTGAAGCAGGCTCAGGATTGGAAGCCCGATCCGCACGCCCCCGTGAGGAAGAGAGTCGCAGGGAAAATCCAGCAGTTGAGCCGCCTTCCGGACCGGAGGCCAAAAGGTAGAGGGACGGCGCCGAAGCATGAGAACGGCGACTCCACCCCGCCCGAGGGCCGGGACCAGTCCGAACAATCCCGTTGGGACAAAGTCCGCAAGGTGTTCGCCATGGACACCCGTGCAATCGGCGACTTGGAGGCGGTAACGGGATTGGACTGGGACCAATCACGCCGCCGGGAAAAAGTCGCCAGCTACGCAAAACTTCCCTGGAAGAAGCTGAAGGCACAAGGGCTGAGCAGCCACAAGCGCAGCCGCCTTCTCCAACTTCTGGAGGCCGCAGCCGCCTTTTCCGCTCACAACCAGTAAAACCGGAGATACAACATGCCAGAACAACGACCAGAGCCACTAACCCCACTTGAACAACCAGAGCCACTAACCCCACTTGAACAACCAGAGCCACTAACCCCACTTGAACAATTTGCGCAGGACGTTCGAGAGGAGGTCCGCCGTCGGTGCGCCGCCGACGCACACACCGACGAACTGGAAAGCGGGTTCACGGAGTGGGTTCTCGAACAGTTGGCCGAATACAATGAGGTCAACGGCACCGAAATCGTCAACTTCCGTGCAGTAAGCCGCGGCCGCTGGCCCGCAGCCAAGCTGAATGCCTGGGCTCTGTCCGGCGATGCCGCGACACTCGATCTATTCGTCGCCCTGTACCAGGCCAAAGACGAGGTCCCAACCGTCGGAAGCACCGAGACGCGCCGCCATTTCGAACTCCTGCGGGGCTTCCTTCGCCGCGCACTCCAGGGCTTTCACACTCAAGTTAACGATCGCCGTGACGTATTCGACGTCGCACGCCAAATCCACGAAGCCAGGGATACTCTCACTACTGTCCGCCTGTTTTTCCTCACGAACGGGGTGGCACGAGCCGGGAACATCATAGAGAGGAGGCTTGCTGGCTTGGAGCTTCGCTATGTTCTTTGGGATCTCAAGAAACTGAGCCAGTTGCGAGTTGGAGAGCGTAAAGTCATCGACCTTGATTTTGAAAATAAATTCGGCGGCGCGATCCCCTGTCTCGCCGGCGTCAATAACACCAATGAATATCAGACCTACCTTGCATTCATGCCCGGCCGAGTCCTGTCACGCATTTACGGTGAATACGGCCAGCGGCTCCTGGAGCGGAACGTAAGGGCGTTCCTTCAAGTAAAGGGCAAAGTCAACAAAGGCCTGCAGCAGACGTTGCGCGAGACCCCGCATCGCTTTCTCGCTTATAACAATGGCCTGTGTTGCACTGCCGCCGAAGTTCGCCTGCAACAGCGGAAAGACGGCCAGACGGGCCTCGCCTGGGTTCGCGATTTCCAGATTGTCAACGGCGGCCAGACCACCGCCAGCATCTACCATGCGGCGAGGGTGGAGCAGTTGGACATCTCGGCTGTGGTAGTGCAAGTCAAGCTCACCCTCCTGAGGGAACCGCATCACATTGGCGAACTGGTGCCGCTCATCGCCAGATACGCCAACAGCCAGAACAAAGTGAACGCGGCCGACTTGGCAGCCAACGGAACCTTTCACCGCGACCTGGAAACGCAGTCGCGAGAAGTGATCGCACCTGCCATCACCGGCCTCCAGGTCCGGACCCATTGGTACTACGAGCGCGCCCGCGGCTCCTACCTGGACGATAGGGCGCGCCAGGGCACGCCTGCGCGGCGCCGTGACTGGGAGATGCAAAACCCGCCGAATCAGAAATTCACCAAGACCGACCTCGCAAAGTACGAACACGCCTGGATGGGGCTTCCCCACCTGGTCTGCCTCGGTGCGGAAAAGAACTTCGTCCGCTTCGCAGAACGCATGGAAGACGACGGTGAGCCGAAAGTCAACCTCGACTATTTCCGCCACACGGTGGCCAAGGCCATCCTCTGGCGGACCGCGGAGAAGTTGTTCGATACCCATGAGTTGGAGGGCTACCGAGCCAACAGTGTCGCCTACGCCGTAGCGTGGCTTGCCGAAAAATCCGGGCGCTGCATCGACCTCAATCGGATCTGGTCAGAACAGCGACTGTCGCAAGCGCTCTGCGAGGCCCTAAAAGCGGTCTGTAAAGAGGCTTGGGAACACCTCGACCACCAACAAGGGAACACTGGCGAGGCCTCCAAGAAGGCAGAATGTTGGGAAGCCTTTCGTAAGAAAGACATTGCCCTCAATAGCGCTTGGCAGGCCGAACTCGCGCAAACTGCCTTCATCACACCGCGAACCGAAGAAGAAGCCCTTTCCGCCGCTTGGGAACAGCTTCGTCACCAATTCCTGGGCGACCCTCGAACCCTCGGGGAACTCGAAATTCGCACAGGCTGTGAGTGGGTTCGCAACCGTCGCCGTGAACTGGTTTCTTCCTACGCAGTTTTGACTTGGGATCAACTAAGACTGCGTTCCGGACTCGGACTCAGGAAGATTCGTGCCCTGGTTGAGATGTTTGCGATCGCCGCCCAGGGCTGACCTGCCGCAAGCCAGACCGCTGCGCCACGCCCTGTCCCTTTCCCAGGGGAGGCCGGTTGCCCGTTGACTTGGCAATGCGCCTCTTCAACTGTTGAGCAAACCCCTTTTTTTCAGTTTCGCACTCCCAGACAACGACCACGCGCCAGCCCAGTTTTCGGAGGGTTCGCATGTGCATCCGGTCGCGGGCGGCGTTGCCTTCAAGTTTGGCCACCCAGAACCGCCGGTTGTTGGTTGGGGTGGTGCAATTTCGGCAACCCCGGTGCCGATGCCAGAAGCAGCCATGCACAAACACGGCCAGGCGGTGCCGGGGCAGAACAATATCCGGGCGCCCGGGCAATTTCCGGCTGTGCAGCCGGAATCGGTAGCCCAGGCGGTGAAGCGCCGACCGGACAACCCGCTCAGGCATCGTATCCTTCCCCCGGATGCGGCTCATATTCCAACTGCGCCGCGCTTTTGTCAGCCGATCCCGCATTCGCAACTATCCTTGCCGGTTCGTCTTCCTCATAACCGATTGATGGCATAAACGGCAGGCAGTTGAAAGGCGGTTTTCGCCGGTCGCCAGCCGCTAAAGGCCGTTGCCGCTGATGGCTGGCATCCAAAGGGCTTGCTCCCCTAAACCAACCCTTTCAAGGGGACAATTATTGCGCGTCAGTCGCCCAATTATAAAGTCCGGCTCGTGGCGTCGAAACTCCGCCACGGGCGCTTCATACCAGGCCCGCGACAACCCCGCCGCCTGGCAACCGGCCTGGGACGCGTCTTTCATTAGCTGTGAATAAAAGGTTGCCTGGGGCGCGCCCGCAGCCGCGAAGCGCCGCGCCGGTGAGGTAGAATTAGTTTTTGGGTCTCACCCAGCATGCGGCGAACGTATTAAGAACAAGCCTGGGCCGCAAACTCTTTATGCACACATTACCCCCGTAAGTTTCCCGGTCTATCCCGAGCGCCGAGAGGCCGCCACAGAACAGGATGGGTGCCCAACGGCGCGGGCAGGGACATCCCCTTCACCCTTAACAACCCTTTCAGCGGGATAATATGGGAGTTCAACCCGGAGGGTTGGCAGACGATAGCCGGAGGTCGCGGGGAGGGGGGGCGACCTCCGGGAAGCGGCGGCGCGAGGTGGGATGCACCCCAGAGGGGTGCCAGCGTGCCGGGTGCGAATGAGCCCGCGTCCGGTAATGACGGAGCTCCAATGGGCCGGGCGATGATTTTGCTCAATGTGGGCCTGGTTGAAGAGTTCTGGCACCCCTTTGGGGTGCGCGGATTGCGTGCGCCCGGGGCCCGGTGGTCGGTCCCTGTTGCCCGAACCGACCACCGGCTACCGTCTGTCAGCCCTGCGGGCTGAAACCGCTTGCTTGGAAACGCGGGGTGAGGCGATTGAGGCGCGAGGCATCGGAGAAGAAGCAGGCGATTGGAGTTCAACCCGGAGGGTTGATAGACGATAGCCGGAGGTCGCGAGGGAGGGGGGGCGACCTCCGGGAAGCGGCGGGCGAGGAGGGATGCACCCCAGAGGGGTGCCAGCGTGCCGGGTGCGGATGAGTCCGCGGCCGGTAATGACGGAGCCTCCAATGGGCCGGGCGATGGTTTTGCTTAATGTGGGTTTGTTTGAAGAGTTCTGGCACCCCTTTGGGGTGCGCGGATTTCGTGCACCCGGGGTCCGGTGGTCGGTCCCTGTATCCCGAACCGACCACCGGCTACCGTCTGTCAGCCCTGCGGGCTGAAACCGCTTGCCTGGGAACGCGGGGTGAGTAGTGTCCGGATATGGGTTCCACTTATCATAGCCTGCATTATCACTGGGTCTGCTCCACCAAGGAACGCCGGCCGTTCATTCGGCCGGAGTGGCGCCCGCGCCTTCACGAATATCTGGGCGGCACCGTGCGCGGACTGGAGGGCGTGCCGTTGAAGATCGGCGGCGTCCAGGACCATGTCCACGCGCTGATCGGACTGAAGCCCACACATTGTTTTTCCGACTTCGTGCGCGAACTCAAGAAGGCGACTTCGGTCTGGGCGGCAGCGCAGCACGAGCGTGCATTTGAATGGCAGGAGGGGTATTCGCTTTTCACGGTGAGCGCGAGTTTGCGCGAGACGGTGAGCCGGTACATCGAGCGCCAGGAGGAGCATCATCGGAAGCGGAACTTTAAGGAGGAGTTGAAAGCACTCCTGGCCAGGCACGGTGTGAATTACGATCCCAAGTACTTGCTGTGAGGAACCGGGCAAGGGTGACATTGCCCGGGTGCTGGAGGCGGCCCAACGGGGCGATCCGCAAGCGGCCACGCAACTGCTGCCGCGGGTCTATACGGAGCTGCGCAAGCTCGCGGCAGCGAAGATGGTACGCGAACTGCCCGGCCAGACCCTCCAGCCGACCGCACTGGTGCATGAGGCGTGGCTGCGCGTGAGTGGCCCGGGGCATACAAACTACCAGAACCGCGCCCATTTTTTCGCTGCCGTCACCGAAGCGATGCGCCGTATCCTGATTGACAGCGCCCGCCGGAAGCAAGCACTGCAAGAGCAACCCGCCGGCGCGCGGGCCTCTGGCCCGCTTTCAGCGTCCTATCAACAAAGCGGGTTGGATTGGCCCCTCAGCACGAGCAGTCCTGACTGTTTTTGCATCCGGGCGGGATTGGGAGGTTGTGGGGAAGGACAATTCGCTGGACTACAGACTGTAGTCCCGCTGCTGATTGTAGAACATTGAAAGCGGGCCGGAGGCCCGCGCGCCGGGGCGGAAATGACATATAGCAGTTCTGACTGTTTTTGCACCCGGGCGGGATTGGGAGGTTGTAGGGAAGGGCAACCCGCCGGCGCGCGGGCCTCTGGCCCGCTTTCAGCGTCCTATCAACAAAGCGGGTTGGATTGGCCCCTCAGCACGAGCAGTCCTGACTGTTTTTGCATCCGGGCGGGA
>JAKLFY010000155.1 GCA_022710935.1 Verrucomicrobiota bacterium | reverse complement strand
TGCGGGTTGACCTTCTTGACCGCCCAGACGTCGACGGCATTGGTCGGGCCGTAGAAGTTGTGGCCCGCCCCTTCGCGCCAACCGTAGAACGCCCACTCGTGGTTGCCCATGAAGTCCTTGCGAGTGAGCACGGGATGCTCCTTCACCCAGATGACGGCCTGGCTGAAGTACAGGCCGCAGGCCTTCAGCACCGGCGGGTAGTTGGCGCAGTTGGCGTAGCCGCCCCAGATGTAGAACGAGTGCCCGGGCTGCAGGACGCGGGCGATGTTCCCGAACCAAGCCATGAGCATCTCGTCGAAAGCCTCGTCCGAAACGAAGTCGTTGGCCAGGGGCCGGTCCTTGGGGCGCATCTTCCCCGTGGCCTTCGACTTGGTCTTGTGCCGCGCGAGGTCGAATCCCTGGTGGTGCATACCGCGGGAGTCGGAGGCCTCGACGGCGCTCTTGGTGGACGGCGGGAAGCTGGACAGGCCGGCGGCGATCGCGTTGTTGGACCGGGGCTCGACCTTCACGTTGTAGGGCGGGTCGGTGTTCACCAGGTGGATCTTGGCGCCACCCAGCAGCCGATCGACGGATGCCGGGTCGCAGCTATCACCGCACAGCAGGCGGTGGTTGCCCAGGACCCAGAGGTCGCCCGGCTGGCTGACGGGATCTTCGGGTGGTTCGGGTGCGGGCACCTCCTCGGCGGATTCGTCCTCGAGGAGATCGTGCAATTCGTCCAGGCCGAATCCGGTCAGCTCGAGGTTGAAGTCGAGGCCTTCGAGAGCCTTCAGTTCCTCCGTCAGCAGGTCCTCGTCCCAGCCGGCGTCCAGCGCGAGGCGGTTGTCGGCGATGACGTAGGCGCGCTTCTGGGCCTCGGTCAGGTGGGTGAGTTCGATCACTGGGACGGTGGTTATGCCCAACTCGCGGGCGGCCAACAGTCGGCCGTGGCCAGCGATGATGCCGGCGTCGCCGTCGACCAGGATCGGATTGGTCCAGCCGAACTCGAGCAGGCTGGCGGCGATCTTGGTGATCTGTTCGGGGCTGTGGGTCCGCGGGTTCCGCTCGTAGGGACGGAGCCGGTCGATGTTCCAGTGTTCCAGTTTTCCGGGCAGGCGGACGGGGGAATCCGGACCCGCGGAATCGCCCGTAGCGGCCGTTTCGGGCGCGTTTTGGGCGCCTTGGGACCTCCCAGGGCTGGAACGTTTGGTGTCGGTGGTAACTTGTTTCATGACTCTCCCACGCTATGAGAACCGAGGTCGCCGGCACCCGCTCGGGGTGCCGCCGGAAGTACCTACGACCACGACAGTTACGAATCGCTCACCCGACAGGGGTGGAGGATCACCTTCATTCCCTTCTTTCACAGACCCACGCCCTTCGCCCTCGCGATCGCACTCAGCACTTCCTTCTCCATCTCCTCGCGGAACCAGCGGTCGGCTTCCTTCTCGGCCGTCTCGACGAACCGCAGTCGCGGCTCGAGCTTCTTGCCGCGCGTGAAGGCGTAGACGAGGCGGGTAGTCGTGGGGCCAGTGCGCTGGAAGATCCCGACCTCGGGCACGAGGTAGGTCTTGGTGCGCACCGCGCTGGCGCGCCGTCGTCCCGCCTTGGTGAGGTCGAAGCGCAGCTTGCCTGCTCGCAGCTCGGGCACAACTGGCTGTGCGAACCGCGGGCGGGCGGGTCCGCCGACGACGGGCTCGGCGACGCGCCTAGCGCCGGGCGTGAACGGCTTACGCTCACCTCCGCGCTCGAACGCGGAGAGGAGGAGGCGGGGCTTCTGGCCCACCCCAATCTCGGCGTAGGGGTGGCCCTGCATCACGCTGGCAAACGGCTTGATGACCGCGGCCTGGCGCAGAACGAAGTCCTTCTTGCGGACCGTAAACTCCTGTTCGATGTGCTGGCGTTCGACGGCCTGGATCCGTTTGGCGGTGTTGTTGATGGCGTTCACCACGGCGTAGGCCAGGCGGCGCTGACCGTTCTGAAGGCGCAGGACCAGCGGGGCGGCTTCGATCTGGAGGTCGATCCTCATCGCGGGCCTCCGGAGTCGCCGTCGCCCTGTCTGATCTGGCGGCTGTGCTGGTAGATGGCGTCGAGTGTGAGGCGCCCCTGGGACATTTCGACCAGGGCCATGGCGCGGGCCGGTTGGGGGGCGTGCCCCTGGAGCCATTCGTAGACGGCCTGGTTGGTGACGCGCAGGTTGGGATCGTGGGCCAGGCCGGCGACGATGCGAGGCACGCCGATATCGGCCACCCAACGGCCGAACTCAGTCTGCCAGCGGTCTGGGTCGCGCTTGAACCTGCCGCGCGCAAGAGCCTCGTTGCGGAACATCGCCATCCCCTTGATCGGAGGCAGCTACGCCGCAGTCCGAATGAACAGGACGTACCGCTCCAACGGACAAAGGGGGGCTGAGACTCCATGGTGGGGACATCTCGACGAGGGCCATGGCCCGAGCCGCCTGCGGGGCGTGGCCCTGGAGCCACTCGGAGTCGGACTAGTTGGTGACGCGCAGGTCGAGATCGTGGGCCAGGCCGGCGACGATGCGAGGCACGCCGAAAATCGGCTACCCAATGGCCGAACTCAGTCTGCCAGCGGGAGGATATGGGCCTCACATCGCTATCTACTCCGGAGCGAATCGATGTGTCGGACCGCCGAACGGACAGGGATCAGCCAGGTCTAGGGAAACGCTGAAGGCGAAATCTGATGTTTGGAGCCGAGATGGTTGTTTGACGACCTACATTCAAGCGTAGTAGTGTCTCGGCGTCGTCGTGCGCGAACGGCATTGTCGTCCATGCCGATGGGGGAGCTGCTGGTCAATTGCAATGAAGATAAGGCTTTACGCCGTGGTCTTGTTCATTCGCCATCCTGCCCCATGCGGGTGAGATTCAGGACGCCTGGTGACCGATGCTATACCACTGTAATCAACCGAAGTTGGAACCAGGTCTGCAGGAGACCTCTAGGAGGCTTCCATGATTGACCCCTCCAGCCAGGCGCAGTTGCGTGACGCGATCGCCGAATGCATCGGTTCAGACCAGGGTGTACTTGATGCCTTGAGAAACGAGATTAGGCCCCTGAGAACCGCAACTCGGCGGATTCAGCCTCGTGCCACCACGTCGATCTCTCTTGTAGGCACCGACGGCGGGAATAATCAGCTGCAGTTCGACCCGTACTTAATTCAGCTCATTCGGGTCGTGGATAGCAGCAACAACGAGTACTGCCTTGAGGCGGTGTCCCCGACTACATCGATCCAGAAGCTGAATGCGCGGCATCTCAGCTTGACGGGTGTCCCGCACACGGCACTCGGCGAGATGATGCTGGCTCTCGGCGTCAACTCTCTACCAAAGCTTTCGCACATGATCCGTCCGACAGATGCAGGTAAGCCGGTGTCGCCGAGCTGGGTCCAGGTCTATCGGGAGTTGGTCGAGTGGGCGATCTTGTATTCGATCCTCAAGAAGGACTTCGGCACTGATACGCTGATTGTCTGTGACGGTCTTCTCCGCAGCAAGATTTTCGCCCAGGACCTATTTCAACGCCTCTTGCAGGGAATGCAGGCGCGTGTTGAGGATCAGTGGAACAAGAATCGACGGCGCATCTACATTGCGGGTGTTGCAAAGCACAGCAAGGTCATTTCTCGGTACCGTCTTGCGATGGCCCTGGAGGGGGTTTTGCAGGTTGACTATCCTGCATATGTTGAGGTCCCACGAGACGTAGAAGAGAAGGCCTACGTGTGGTCTGAGTTTGCACGAGGTAACGATCGAGAACAAGACGGCGGCGAGATCAACAAGTTCGTAGGCGGTAAGATGTTCTTGGTGAAATTCGGTTCAAGTCGCCGAGATCACATTTGGCCAATAGACATTTTTGTGCCGCAGATATCCGAAGCGCAGACGATTCTCGGCTCAATGCTCGCAGACGCAATAAACGGCTTTCCTGTGCCGCATTATCCTCGTTGCCTGCAGAAAGCGCACGAAAACGCAGCATTAGTGGACTTCGACTTTGACGTTCTACAGGACTTCATTTATGAGGGGGTGCGGGCCAGCCTTGGCGGCGCAGCTGAAACACTGGACGCCTTCCAACTCCAAGATGCCGATCCGTCACAGCGTAGGTACAGCTAAGGGAGTTTCCATGCCAGACCTCCAACTCTTTCCGCGCGAGCAAGTCATCGGCATCTTTAGAGGCTTTCAGCAGGGAGGGTTGGAATTTCATGCCGACCTTGTCTTGCCGTATAGAAATGAGTTTCAGAACATCCCGATGCACGGCCAATTCCTCCTCGTGCAACTGGAGACCCCAGACGAGGCGGTTCTGGGGCGTATTGCCTCGTTCTCCTCAGAGGGGAAGCTCGCTTTTGGATCCGGAGAGGAATTTAACCTTCGCGCAGTTCGCGAAGATAGGCCGATTCCAGAAGACCTACGCGAACAGTACCTCAAGTACCGGGTAAACATTCGTGTGCTGGGTGTATTGCGGAAAAACGGAGCAGGGATTACGTTCGTGCCGTCGCATCGCCGCCTCCCCCATGTGGGGAGCAAGGTAGCATTTCCGTCCGCAGAGGTACTGCGCGAGATTGCCGGCCATAACATCGATGGCGCACCCATAGGGCATCTGGCGTTCGGTGAGTATATATACGCCGCGGGCAACACACAGATTGAAGCCCAAGATTGGATGCAGATCGTGCCGCCGGAAATCACGGTGCGGTTTGCCGTGGACTCATTGGTTTCGCGCCGGACGTTTGTTTTCGCTCGCGCAGGCTTCGGAAAGTCAAATCTGAATAAGCTCTTGTTCAGCAAGCTGTATGAGTCAACACCGACCGTAACAAAACGTGGCGGTAAGAACGTACCTGTCGGGACCGTCGTGTTCGACCCGGACGGTGAGTATTTTTGGCCAGACGACAAGGGTCGACCGGGGTTGTGCGATGTCCCGGCATTGGAAGATAAGCTGGTGGTGTTCACAGACAGAAAGAACCCAAGTGCATTCTATCAGTCCTTTGTCGCTGGCGGGATCCGCCTGGACATTCGTCGGCTTCGCCCGGGCGATGTGATCGCGATCGCGCTGGCACCTGAGCGACAGGAACAGCAAAACGTCCGCAAATTGCGGGGGTTGCCACAACGTAGGTGGGAAGAACTCGTTAATCTCATCGACGAAAGCGGCAACACGACATCGCTCGACGACATTTGCCGCCTGCTAGATCTGGACCATCAGCGACAAGAGGCCGAAGCTCTCGCGGCCAGAGCCAACATGACGTCTATCGTACGAATGCTGCACGATCGAAGCAGCCAGCTCATGGACATGTTGATTCACGCTCTGGCCGAGGGGAAGCTTTGTATCATCGACGTGTCGCAGATGCGTGGTGGCCAGTCCTTGGTTCTTTCGGGTCTGATTCTGAGGCGAATCTTCGATCGCAATCAACAAGAATTCACGGCTGCTGATCCAAAGACTATACCCACGATTGCGGTCGTAGAAGAGGCGCAATCAGTACTGAACGAAAACGCGCCCGCTGCCGAGCCGTATGTTGCGTGGGTCAAGGAAGGCCGCAAGTATGACCTGGGCGCCCTGCTCATAACTCAGCAACCGGGAAGCATACCCGTTGAGATTCTCAGTCAAGGGGACAACTGGTTCATTTTCCACTTGTTGTCGTCGGCGGATCTGGTGTCGCTCAAGAAGGCGAATGCGCACTTCAGCGACGACCTGCTGAGTTCGCTGCTCAATGAGCCGATCCCAGGCCAAGGAGTTTTTTGGAGTTCTGTAAAGGGTAAGCCATACCCTATTAGCCTGCGTGCGTTGTCGTTCGAGAGGGCGTTTGGGGCCCGTGATCCGGGCTACGACCAGCCGGCGGGCAACACATACGGCAGGATTCTGCGCGACACTTTTGCGGGTATGAGGCAAGTCATGGTTCCACCTGAGGTGCGTCCAGCAGAACAAGTGGTCGCACAGATCCCTGGGGGCCCGGACGAGCGTGAGCCGGTGGATGTGATGGCGAATCTCCAGATGCATGCTATTGAAGCGCTCAAGGGCGACGCGGAAGTGCGCGGCAAGCTGGAGAGCGTCGACGGCATGCCATGGTACGGTGTTCAGGTGTTCTTGATGGATAGAGTATTGCAGAATGTGGAAGATCGGCAGCAGCTTGCCTACAACCTCTTGCCCAGAGTACTCGATGCGGTATATGGTAATCAGGGGTCCTCGTGGGAAACGTACAGACACCCGCGTACCGGGAAGATGTGGATAAGGATACGCAGGTGAAGCTCCTTGAAGGTCCATCGGACGCGGCACTTAACGGGATCTGCCCCTATTTCACCATGTTCCCGCTCGAGTTTCCGTTGGGAATTCTAGAACGCCGCGCCGGATCGGGAGAGCGGGTGTTGGACCCGTTCTGTGGCCGCGGGACAACGAACTATGCAGCACGGCTGGTGGGACTTGACTCGTTGGGTGTAGATTCTAGCCCGGTAGCTGTGGCCATCACGGCGGCCAAGCTCGTAAAGACATCGGCCGACGAAATTGCAGAGGAGGCCAGAAACATCCTCGCTGAGAATCGGGCCGTTCGTGTGCCAAGTGGAGAATTCTGGGACTGGGCGTTTCATCCTTCTGTGCTGGGCGCGCTTTGCCAAATGCGAGAAGCTTTTCTGGAGGACTGTGGGCGGCCGGCGCGAATTGCGCTTCGAGGGATTGTGCTCGGCGCACTGCATGGGCCGAAGCAGAAGTCCGTACCGGGGTATTTTTCGAATCAATGCCCGCGGACGTATGCACCGAAGCCGGCCTATTCGGTTCGGTATTGGAAGCAACGTGGTCTCATGCCGGTACGTGTAGATGCTACGACGGTGATCAAGCGCAGGGCGGACCGATACTACGGCCATGTGATGAAGACATGTGGACAGGTAGTAATGGGGGACAGCAGGAAGGCTGACGCGCTTGCGCTTGGGTCAAAAGGGAAGCGATTTGACTGGATCATCACTTCGCCTCCTTACTACGGCATGCGAACTTACATACCGGACCAGTGGCTCCGTAATTGGTTTGTAGGAGGGGCGGATACCGTAGACTATTCGAGTGGCCAGCAGATCGGCCATTCAAGCCCCGAGAGTTTCGCTGCAGACTTGCGGAGTGTGTGGAAGAACGCCGCTCGCGTCAGTTCCGCGAATGCACGACTGGTAATTCGATTTGGCGGCATCGCCGACAGAAGCGCTGATCCCCTCGATATCGCAAAGGACTCGTTGGCAGACAGCGGTTGGCGCATAACAACCATTAAGCAGGCTGGTACTGCGACGGAAGGAAAGCGGCAGGCAAATGCGTTCTTACGCACGAAGTCCATGCCGCTTGAAGAATTCGACATATGGGCCGTGAAGAGGTGAGCGACTCGGCCGACCGATTCCTGCGCTACATACGAGCGAACGCCCACACGATTTCCCGTGAGGACTCGTGCATCTGCCCCGCCCCGTACGTGCGAACAGCCACCCGCAGGTAATTGTTGAGCCGCCCCAGCCCGGACTCGGCAATCTCCGTCACCGCGAGGTACGTCCAAGACGTACCAGTCACGCCACTCTCGGTGTGGACCAGCGTGTCAAGTTCGCCGTAGATCAGGATGTCGTACTCGGTACCCGGCTCTGCCGCGGTTGCCTTCCCTGAATCCGCATAGCTCCACGTCCCCAGCCGGTTCCGGTGCGACCACGACACGGTTAGCTCGCCGGAAATCGATGCCGGGTAGCGTGCCGCATTGAAGCGCACGTCAGTCGGGCAGTAGACCTTCTGTGATCGCGCGGGCGTGGTCGCTACGACCTGCGACGTCGGGCACGAAGCGAAGTTGTATTCGCTCTGGTTGTTGAAGGGCTGAAGGCGGATGTCGTTGTAGACGTTGATGGTCGGAGGCACCGGGCCGCGAATGTTCACGACCTGGCTGCCGTACGAGATGAACCAGATGCGGGTACCCGCCGGAAACGCTGTGGGCGCCGTGTCCAGGCAGCCGCGAGCAAGGGTCTGTAGCGCGATGCCACCGTCGACCGCGGTGACGGTCCGAAACGCGATGAACTCCTCCAACCCGTCATGGGACAGCCAAGCGACGTTGACCCCGAGCGCGAAATCAGGGCCGCCAACCGACACGACCCGGTCGGTGTCCAAACCGGAGGCAACCACGATCTCGTTCGTGAGCTCATCGATCGACGCACTGAGAACCCCCGACGGCGTGAAGTAGGGGACATCGACCGGTGGCGCCCACCCGCCAGCGCCGTCGGCCACATGGGCGCGGTACCCGAGGGAAATCCCAGTCGCTCCGCGCGCGGCGAGCGTGATGGCCAACTGTACACCCGGCGCCAGATTGCCGTAGCTCTTCGCCGCCTCGTAGGGTGCGGCCAGAACGGCCTGGTCGGTCAGGGCCGGCACGTCACCGGACGGATCCTCCCAGCCGGAAGCGGGCGGCGTGGAGTAGCCGGTCCAGTCCACGGCGAAGATGTCCTCCATGGCCTCGATCTCGATCTTGCCCGAATCAAGGCGGCCGGTACCGACCCGGACCGCTCGGCATACCATGCCATCGATGCCGAGGGGGTCCCAGACGAGCTTGAACACCGCTCCGGGCCGCAGCGCCCAGGCCGAGCGGTCGGCCTCGATCGTGATCGTGGCCAGCGGATAGGCCAGGGCTGCAAGGGCCCGGGCGGCGGCCTGCTGGGCGTTCGCCGGGTTGGACAGCCCTCGCATTGTGAGTTCCTGGAGCGAGACCTCGCCGCCCTGGACCTCGATCCCGGCGAGGTCCTGGGCCTGGGCTGTACTCTCGATGAACCCGGCATCGCGGCTGACGTAGCCGACCCGCACCGTGTTCTTGAGGTCGCCCCAGGACGGGCGGGCGAACGACTTCACCGTGCACGAGTCTGCATCGAGTACCGGGATCGTCTCGGGGTCGTAGTCGTAGCGGACCAGGCGGATCGTCAGGAGCCCGCTGGTGGGCTCGACGTACATGACGCCGTCGATATGGCGCAGGATCTCGAGCACGAGGTCCTTCGCGGTGGTCCCACGGTCCTGAAGCATGGAGAGCCCGAGACCTTCGCCAGCCAACGTCTGCCCTACCGATCGAAACGCTGCCACGTCCAGGAACCCCACAGGTAGGCCGAGACCGTTCCCCGAAGCCGGCGAGATCAGGATGTCGTAGATCATGGCGGCTGGGTTGGCGTCGCCGTCGATGTTCTCGGCGCCACCGGTAAGTCCCAGACTGTTGGGGCAGCGGCGCACCACGAAGGAGATGGCCTTGATGTACGGGCTGGTCCCCAGATAGATATGCCGCATCACGGCATAGCAGACGTGACGCCAGGCCGGCAGGTTGTCGCCCAGGCGATCCTGCAGATACGTGTCCACCTGCTGGGTTGCCGAGCCGTGGTAGACGTAGATGCTGCCCGCTACGCCGCCCTCGGATTCCTCCCCGCCGAAGAAGTTGGGCGCGTTGATGTGGATCTGCGTCACGTCCCCGACATGGGGATAGCCCGCGGGGGGCGCACGGTCGTCGAAGCGGATCTGCAGGACGTCATCGACTTCGCCACTGCACAGGACCAACTGAGCGCCGAGGTAGTAACGGTAGCCCACGGTGACGTCGTCGGAGGAGAACAGCCCGGTCTTGACCTCCTTCGTGATGGCCTGCACCTGGAGGTCGCCGTACCAGGTGACCATGGGGCCCGAGAGTTTGCAGGTGCCCCAGACGACAGGGATCGCGCGGCCCTCGCCGATCGTCGGGAACTGGAAGTCGCCGAGAGAGGACGGGGTCGGCGCGTCGAACTGCGGTTTGGGACGCAGGACGTCGTAGAGGACCGTGCCGACGATGTAGACCAGGGCCAGGACCCAGAAGGCCATCAGTCGATCCTTCCAGTGAAGGGATTGCGGCCGGGCAGGCGGGACCAACCCAGGTGGTTCACGAGGTTGCCGAACTTGGTGCGGCAGGTGGCCTCGAGGTGGTCACAGCCCCAGTAGGCTCTGACCTGGTCCAGCGACGCGAGGCCGGGCAATGGCGAGATCAAGGTGACGGTGCTGCCCTGGTGGTTGACGATGAAACGAGTCTCGCCGGCGGTGGTTTCGAGGCGCCCCCCGCAGAACCACTGGTTGGGGCGCAAGGCAAACCCGTTCGAGACTACGGTCGCACCCGAGACCGAAGTGACCGAAACCAGGTCCCGGCACGCCGCGGGATCGGCGCCGCAGGCGTTCGAATAGAGCACGTGATTGCAGGGGGTCTGCATGGCGAGGATCGGCACCGTGCGAGCCAGCATAGCCATGAGACTCGCCCCGGTGAGGATGGCCTCGGATTCCTCGAACCGCGCGCGGACGACCTTGCCGCTGAAGATGGTGACGGCGAGCGATTCCTCGCCACGGTGGGCGCGGTAAATCGTCACCCAGACCGGGGTGGACGGCAGGTCGCCGATGAACAGCGCCGGCACCGGATTGGCCCGCGGCAGTGTCAGCTCGATGGTTTCGCCCGTATCCTCCTGGGAAAAGTCGAGCTCGCTGCGGGAGATCGCCTCTGGCGCGAACACGCCGGCGGGTAGGGTGATGGCCCGGTCAGCAGAGGTGAAGAACCACAGGTTGCTGCCCTGCGCGAACCTGTAACCTTCTACGGGCTGGCCGAGGTAGCGGCTCTTCTCTCTGGCGTCGTAGGTCACAGCGGGGCCTCCAGGGGAAGCTCGCGGACGCGGATCGTGGCCTCGGCCACCTGGGGGCCCGGGTACGAGACCTCGATGCGGTCTTCGTCGAGGCGGCATAGCTTCAGGAACGACAGCACGGTCTGGGTGCGCGAGTAGTCGCGCTGAGCCACCGGCTCGAGTGTCAGGGTCTCGGTCAGGTAGTTGGCCGGGTCGGTGGCGCCGGTGATCCGGCAGTAGTCCATGACTCCCTCACCGAGCGACCAGATCGCCAGGTGGCGCCGTGCGCCGGTCGTGCCCCACATCTGCTGCTTGTACCTGACCCACCTGATCGTGGCGCCGGACTGGTTCTGGGCGATGTCCTCGGCCAGGGCGAGGT
>JAKLFY010000154.1 GCA_022710935.1 Verrucomicrobiota bacterium | reverse complement strand
AAAATCACTGGAGCGAACAGCCGCCCCGCTTCGCCGTTCGAGAGTCGCGGGCTTCGGCGACGCGCTCGGGTGTTCGAGAGTCCCGGACGTCACCACGGCGGGGCGGCTGTCGCTCAGTTCTGGCGTTCGGCCTTGGTGGCGGGGGCGAGTCTATGAAAGCTGCCGCAGCTCTTGTTTTGGTGATGGTGGTTTGTACCGCATTTGCGGGGGAACGGTTCGTGAGCACAATCGGCGCGGTCACGAGGGAGATTCCTGCCGATCGGTTGGCGATGACACTGGAAGTGGCTGCAACTGAGATGACCATCGAAGCGAGCGTTGCAGCCCTTGATCGCCTGCTGGAAGAGTTCAGTGCGCAAATGATCAAGCTCAATTATCCTGCCACGGCGGTCACTGTGAAGGAACGTAAGACGCAGAAGGCATGGGAGTGGAATGACCAGAAGCGAGTGCTGCTGGGCTTCTCATCATCCGCCACCCTGTCGGTCCACCTGCTCAGCCTCACCAATTACGGCAAGCTCCTGACCTTCATCGGCACGCATGAGCAATATGAAATCCAGTGGACGCGTCTGAGCGGTTCATCGGAAGGCCAGGCGCGAAGGAGCGCCGTCGCGGAGGCTCTGCAGGCGGCCCGGACCAAGGCTGTCCTCCTGGCGGAGGAAGGCGAAGCCAAGCTGGGCAAACTCCTCGAGGTCACAGAGGAGGAAGTCGAATTGCCGGAGTTCAGTCGAGCTCGCAATGCGCGTGACCCGAATGAGGGCACTGCTGCCTACCCGATTGAGATCCTCGTTCGAGTAAGGGCAAAGTTCGAACTGAGTGAAAACTAGGCCGAACAAACCAGATGCAGTGAACCCCGCGATTTTGTCCCGCGTGCATTCCGAATGCCACTGGCGCGGGGTCACTGATCTGGGGCGTTCGGCAACTATGAACACCCATCTGATTGTTCTGGCGCTAAGCGTAATGGCGACAGCGTTGCTCCCCGCCCTTTCAACTGGTGCGGTGATCCCTGTCGATGAACCCCAGCCCCTGGAATTGACGTTGGGAGTTCCCGTTAGTGTGGACATGAACCAAGACGGCGCGACTGACCTGACAGTGAGATACTACGGAGCGCCCGTGTGCCTTGGTACTCCGGAGGGCACGACCTACCTCTGCTCGTTGGGAGTGACTTTGGAGTTCGGTTCCGCCCTGCAGTTGCTTGGTTCGCCCAGTTCGCTTGACCCCATTGCCTTGCTTCCGGGATCGTGGGTTGGACCTGCGCCTAGGGAGGGAATGTGGTTGCAGACGTTCACAGCCCCAATTTCACTCATCTGCCAGTTCGGCACCGTTTACTACGCCCGCCAAGGTTACCCGGATTACACAGCAGGTCTGGATCGTTTGGCGATTGGCTTTCGTCTCGCCGAGCAGGAGACTTTCCGCTACGGCTATATGGATATATCGCTGGCCACATGGATGCCTCACGTTGAAGGCATTGTCTTGGCCGACCAGCCGAACGTTGGCCTTACCGTGGTTCAGGTTCCTGAGGCAAGCACTGTTGCATTGACGGCCATCGGCGGAGCTCTGCTTTGGTCCGCAGGCAGGAGGCGTGGAAGATGAGACGGTTGCAGAGAGTGCCGAACAAGCCGGCTGCAGGCAACGCCGGGATCGCGTCTCGGTTGACAATCGAACACCATCGGCCCGGCGTGCCTGAGCCGGAGCGTTAGCCCGTAACGTCGCGGGCGAATCGAACACGCACAGCAAACCGGAGCGCACCAAATGAAAACAAAAACCAGAACAAGGAGAGGAATCGCAGTCGCAATCACGGCGCTGGCGCTGGCCAGCACGTGCTTCGCCCAACAAGCAGCCAAACCACCCCTCCCCGGCACGTATTACTCGGCCAAGGATTTTGAGTGGAGTCCTCCCTGGCCGTTCAACCCGCACCCCGAGCTCGATGTCGTCGAGATTGCGCCCGGCATTTTCCTCTTCGACGACACGGCCATTGCCGACACGCCGGAGCAGGCCGCCGCCAGAAAGCGGCACGAGGAAGCTGCCCCGCTAGCCAGGGCCATAGCTGCCGACCCGCTGTTGGCCAAGGCGGCACAGGAAGCGGCGGCCAAGGCCCAAGCGGAAGTTTGGGAACACAACCGGCAGCGATTCCTCCCCACGCTGCATGAGCCGTTGACGTTTCGAGACGGCTCGCCGGCCACTGCATGGGCCTTGGTGGAGGGACACCGCTTGCTGGTCGCCGAGACGCTGCCGCAGAAGCAGGAGGAGGCGGCCGCGCGGCGCAAAGTCGCCGAGGAGTGGGCAAAAGAAACGGGCAATCCAGAGGTCGTTCCGCTGGGTGATGGACGCAATGCCTATCTGGAGGCGGTGCTGGATGGGCTGCCGGTTTACAAGGGCGCGTTCAACCTGAACGCGGCGCGCACGATTTCCACAGACCGGGTGCGGCCCGGCGGGGACACCGGGCTGAACCTCACTGGCACGAACATGTTCTTTGGGATGTGGGATGAGGGCGCGGTGCGCACGACGCACTTGGAGTTCGGCGGCCGGGTGACACGGATGGATGGGGATACAAACATCCATTTCCACGCCACCGGCGTGGCGGGCACACTGGCGGCGTCAGGACTGTTCATCGTGCCGATTCAGCTGGGAACCAACATTGTTCTCATCACCAATGCCATGCGGGGCATGGCCTATCAGGCGCCTGTCGGGTCGTGGGGGTTCTTCAGTGACGATGTCGAGATGCGCGGAGCCGTCGCCACGAACGCCATCGAACTATCAAACCATTCCTACGGATTGCGTAGTGGCTGGGAGCTACAGACCAACAACGTTTGGCGCTGGTGGGGTTTCCCCTTCATTGACCCGAACCAAGACCCGAAGTTTGGGCAATACAACGCCATCACCCGGGAGTTTGACAGCATCACATTCGACAACCCCTACTACCTAACCGTGTGGGCGGCTGGCAACGACCAGAGCGAGGGACCGACCAACCAGCCCGTGCCCCACATCACTTGGGGAATTGTCAGCAATCAGGTTGTCGAGGTGTTGGTCACCAACGTCGTGCGGGCCCTGGACGGCGACGCAGGCGGCTTTGACACGATGTCGCCGCAAGCATCGGCCAAAAACATTCTGACCGTGGGCGCGGTGTTTCCCATCCCCGGAGGCTACACTATCGCCTCGCAGGTTGTGCTCGGCCAGGACGCCACGGGCCGCACGTTCAGTTCGTGCGGTCCAACCGACGACGGGCGTATCAAGCCCGACCTGGTGGCCGACGGTGTGCAGTTGATCACGACGGATTCGGACGCCGACAACGACGTCAACATCCGCTCTGGCACCAGCTTCGCGGCGCCCAGTGTGACCGGCTCGATCAATCTGCTCCGGCAACGATACGCCCAGTTGCATCCCGACGCGCCACCGCTCCGCGCCTCGACATGGAAGGCGCTGGTGATCCACACCGCCGACGAGGCCGGGCCGCATCCGGGGCCGGACTATCGGTTCGGCTGGGGTCTGATGAACACGCGCCGGGCCGCTCTGGTGCTCGGCGAAAACGCGACCAACGGGTGGAAGGCCTTCATCAAGGAGGTGCGACTGGAGCCGGGCGGCGTGATTGAGTTTCCGGTCGTGGCCACCGGCGGCACGAATGAACTGCGCGTTACCCACGCCTGGACGGACGCGCCCGGCGTGGCCGAGAACGTGTTCACGGTGGATTCCCCGAATCTGAAACTGGTCAACGATCTGGACCTTCGCGTCATTAGTCCGTCGGGCGCAACGAACTTCCCCTATGTCCTCGACCCGGGGGCGCGCACCAACGCGGCCACGCGAGCGGACAACTTCCGCGACAACGTCGAGCAGGTGGTCATCACCAACGCGGTGGCCAACGGCGTTTACACCGTCCGCATTACGCACAAGGGCACGAACTTGTGGAACGGGCTGCCCCAGTGGGATTCGATTGTGTTGAGCGGCATTGTGCCGCAGCCGAAGCCGACGCTGCGGATCACGGACTTTGCCGTGACGGGCACGAACACACTGATGATGACTTGGAACGCGGTGGTGGGGCAGAACTACCAGGTGCAGTATCGGAACAATGTGGAGGGGCCGGGCTGGACCGACATTGGCGGGGTGGTGAACGCGGCGCGGACGAACGTGAGCGTGACGCTGCCGTATGACGCGCAGCAGCCGCACCGGTTCTCCCGCGTGATCGAAATGCCATGAGGAACAGGCAACGAACAGTCTGGTGCCTTTACGTGCTTGGGGCGGCAGTGGCATTTGCCAGCGCCGCCCACGGCCAGGGCAGCATCGCTTACTGGCAGCCCCAAACACCGTTGGGTTACGGAGCAGTGCATCCGAGCACAATCTACCGAGAGCTGGACTTGAACGGGGACGGGTTTATTGATTTCGCAATAGATTCCACCTTCATCTCATTCGCTGCGATTGTCCCAGCAGGATCGAATCGAGTGCTGGCCTGGGTTGCGCCGCCCCCCGACTTGGACAGACTAGTGTATCCTGTGCCGGAAGGTTCCATGATTGGGTCTCATTCTGCGCAAGATAGCCTGACGTGGGTGGATTCTGCTGCTCCTACTCGAGGAGCCGGCATCCTGGCCTGCACTACCCTGGGCTGCATTGGGTTTTGGTCGGGATTAACGGGTTATGCGGGCGTCGAGTTCAGGATAGGGGGTGTTACGCATTACGGCTGGGTCCGCCTTCAGACTTTTACCGATGCACCATACGGTAATGTTCTTGACTGGGCCTACGAGACACAGCCCGGCGTGCCGATTCTGGCGGGCGCAATTCCGGAGCCGTCCACATGGGCATTGCTGCTTGGTGGAGGCGTTTTGTTGGTGTGGTTCAGACGAAAGAGAAATGACGGAAGGGGCTAACCAGATCACTGGAGCGAACAGCCGCCCCGCTTTGCAGTTCGAGAGTCGCGGGCTTCGGCGACGCGCTCGGTTGGTCGAGCGTCGCGGGCGTCATCACGGCGGGGCGGCTGTCGCTCAGTTCTGTCGTTCGGCAACAAGCGATGCGTGATGCCTCTCCAGAGTTCGTTCGGTTGCGGAGGCGTTGGTTCGCCATTCTCCTCGGTCTCACCTTCCTCGTTGGTCTGTTCGTTGTCAGCCGCCGTTACGACTCCGCTGTGGAGATCGTGGGATTCGCATTTGTGGCTGCGCTCATCACGACGACCGTGCTTTCGCTATTGAGCGCGCCCGTTGTGTTTTTGATTGCCCGGCGGCGAGCCGGGAGGCAGATCCGAGAACCATGAAGGCAAAGCCGAACAAGCCGGCTGCACCGAACGCCGGGATCGCGTTTCGGTTGACAATCGAACGCCATTGGCCCGGCGTCGGTGAGCCGGGACGTTCGGCACACGTGATATGATCGGCCAGCCACTAGGTTGCATCCTCGTCCTGATGGTCGGGGTAGTGGCAATCGCAATTCCGCTCGGAGTCTTCTGGTGCATTAATCTCTTTCGTCAGGGGCTATTCGGATGGGGACTGGGAACTTTCTGTTTGCTGCCGGTCGTGAGTATCGTGCCGTTCTCGGTGCTTCTGGAGTTCGGGCATCGACTGGAGATTCGGCTATTCTTTAGCAGGAGAGGATTGAGGATTCAGCGAATCCGGGGCTTTAAGAATCACTATCGCGTGTACTATCTTCAGAACGGAAAGACAATGAGTGGCAAGTGGCCCAAGGATTTTGAGAGTTGGGTTGCTCTTGAATCACCATGAGAAAAATGCCGAACAAACCGGCTGCACCTGAACGCCGGGATCGCGTCTCGGTTTGCAATCGGATATCATTGGCCCGGCGTCGGTGAGCCGGGACGTTCGGCAACAAGCGATGCGTGATGCCTCTCCAGAGTTCGTTCGGTTGCGGAGGCGTTGGTTCGCCATTCTCCTCGGTCTCACCTTCCTCGTTGGTCTGTTCGTTGTCAGCCGCCGTTACGACTCCGCTGTGGAGATCGTGGGATTCGCATTTGTGGCTGCGCTCATCACGACGACCGTGCTTTCGCTATTGAGCGCGCCCGTTGTGTTTTTGATTGCCCGGCGGCGAGCCGGGAGGCAGATCCGAGAACCATGAAGGCAAAGCCGAACAAGCCGGCTGCACCGAACGCCGGGATCGCGTTTCGGTTGACAATCGAACGCCATTGGCCCGGCGTCGGTGAGCCGGGACGTTGGGGGCTCTAACGAGACACTATATGAAAATGATTCGCATAGGGTTGCACAGCTTTGTTCTGGTGGTAGCAGACATCGTGGGAATCGGCGGCGGAGCTCTGGCGGCGTTCCGCATTTTGGGAGCTCCAGACCAGGTCTGGCTTCAACTGCCAATAGCTGTGGTCTTGTAAGTTATTTGCTTCTGGGCGTGGGTCTTTTCGCTCCGGGTGTTGAGTCTGAAAAGGCTGCGGTCGGTCGGGGCAAGAGAGCTTGGGGCTTGTCTCGCGGCATCCCTCCTGTGGGCACCGCTGGTTTTCGTGCCTCTGCACTATGTTACCCAGGGATATCTGACCAGCATCGGCAATCTCGTGGCGTTGGCTGTCTATCAGTTGCCAATTAATGCTGTGGCTCTTTTCGGCCCCTGCATTCTGGAGCGGCCGACTTGTGAGGGAAGTCCCCAACCAGACGGTTCAGCCAACCGGAGCCAGCCGATTAGCTCGCAGACAAATCGAACGTCGCTGGCGGCTGGCTCCGGTGGCTGATTTTTGCGTTGGGCTGAAGACCGTCGACCATGAAACTGGCTGCGACTCTCCTGGTCTTGGCGCTCGCGGCTACGGGCGTTTGGGCGGCAGAGCAGGAACCTACGGAGGAGGAGAAGACGATTTTGGCCCTCGTCCTGAAACACGAACATCGATACACTGACCACGGGTACACCGTCATCAATCCAAAGACCAGCCTTGGACCCCTGGATAAGAAGGACGCCTGGGAAATCAGGAACAGCAAGCGGTACATCACCGAACGTCTTGAAAGCAATGGCATCGCCGTAGGCGAGTTGGTTGACCGGCTGTTTACACGCAACAGAAAGGCGGTTCATTTGACGCTGAAATCCTCGCGGCGGAATAGCTACGTGATTGACTGTGACGGCAAGTACAAGAAGTACTTCGAGGAGAACGGTGGCGGCTGGGAAAGGTGGTACAGAGAAAATCCCAAAGCCTATCGTAGCACCACTGTCTCCCTACCGGTTTGCGACCAGAAGACGAGATTGGTTCTGGTCTATACTGGAACTGTGTCGCACCAGTCTGCAGGCGACGGTTGGGTCATTCTCTACAGGTACGAAAAGGGTAAACTCAAGGAACTCAACAGCGTGATGATATGGGTTTCCTAGCCCAAGTCGCTCCACCGAACCGCCGCCCAGCGCCTCGCGATCGAACATGCCGGGTTGGTCGGGCGTCGGGTTCGCAGCCGGCGCTCATCCCCGGCGGCGGTCGGTGAGCGTTCACGTTCGACCACATGACCATGTCGCGGTCTCAGCGGAGGTTCCTGATTGCAGCGGCTCTGATTGTATCGGTCGCGCTCTGCGCGCTGGCTCTCTTGCCCCTTCTTGCGCTTCCCTCTAACTGCGGTGGCAACACGGCCGCTCTGGCAGCCTGCAAGGGCTACATCGCAGTTCTCCGATTCTGGGCGGCGGATCACGAAGGCCAGAGGTTCCGTTATGACCAGGCTGACGAGGAAATCAGACGGCAATTGACGCTGCTGCCGGGAGCGTCGTCGATCCGCTCGGCTCGACTACTCGCCAGATTGCAGGACGTGCGGGTTGATTCGGCTGGCGAGAAGCGCGTCATCATGGTGTGCGACCGGGCCTACGAGAATGTTCCGCAGAGGCGCTTTGGCAGATCACCGATGGCCCACGCAGTGGCTTACGCGACAGGTGAGACCGGCTTGATCTCGCCCGAGGAGTATGCGCGGTTGGACCTCAGCGGATTCACGGACTTGGAGGGATTGATCGAGAAAAGGAAGGTCGAACCAGACGGTCCAGCGAACGGGAGCCAGCCGATTCGCTCAGAGACAAATCCAACGTCATCGGCGGCTGGCTCCCGCCGCTGACCTTTGTCGTTGGGGAAGATATGACTCTCGCCTTCATAGTCAAGTCAGTGCGGTGCGCTGATGCGATTGGCGGGGAGATCTTGCAGGTGTGTTTTGACACCATGCCGGAGAGCGGCAATGAGGGCGAGCGACGTACGCCTTACGTTCTAATCTGCCAGGACTTTGAGTCCGCAAGTTCCGCCACGATAGAATGGCACGACGGCAGCGATTACGATGGGGGTGCGGAGATTGTATCCGTGAGGCTGGCGCGAGACCGGGCTATGATACGGCTAGATCGAGATCTGGAGATTGATGTGAGCTTCAGAATCGGAGACAGGCGCTTTGCACAATTGAGCTCTTACCTTCGGAGGATGCTTGATGACAAGGTCTTGGCCACAACGTAAATGGCCGAACCAGATGCACCGAGCTGCTGCTCCGCGCTACGGTTTGAGTGAGGCCGGGTAGTTTGCACACTGGATTCGCAGCTGGAGTCCGCTTTTTAGCCGCGGCCGGTGATCTTCTTCGTTGCGAACATTGCGTATCCATCGGCTTCCGCGGGCGCAGACCAAGAGCCTCCTCCAACTTGTGCACTCACTCCGCGGCGAGCGGCGGCGCCGGCAACGGGTTCCTCTCAACCGACGCATCAGGGGTAGCCGACCGTTCGCAAGTCGCATCCAGCGTTGCACTTGCGTGCGAAGGAGGAGGATGAAGCACGACTGCGTGTCGCTTCTACCCTTCCCGTTGTATCATGGCTTTCAGCGGGAGGAGCGTTCGCAATTCCGCTGGCCATGGGACTCCTCGACACGCATTGGATTGCCTGCGGGGGGACGTGATCATGAACCAGACGACCTGACGGGTGAATTGTTCCGTGAACGCGACGGTCCATTCGCTCGTCCGCTGCTCAGGGCGGGCGCAACACCCACTTCTGAAACCGGATGGGGAGGCACGAGGGCAAACCACGCCTTGCCGTCGGCCTCGGTGGCGAGTGCCCGGTAGTGCGCGAAGATGGTTGCTGCCGAGTTGCCAGCCTCCAGTGCCGTCTGCGGGACGTTCTTGGTGGCGGCTGCGCGATATGTGCAAAACGAATGACGAAGTCCGTTATGCCGCCAAGGGAGCAGTCCCGCAGCTTCGGCGGTGGCGTTTTGGGCGGCAGAAATGCTTCGCGCCCGTTCCCGCCACGTCTGCCCGGATGGCCAGACCGGACCGCTCTCCTTGGCCAGCGGCGACAACCATTTGGCTAGGTTCTCGGTGATCGGCGCCAAGCGTGTCCCGGCGCAGCGCGCTTTGCGGTGGGTGACCTTGATCGTCCGCTCCGCCAACCGAACATCACTCCAGTCCAGGGCGAGGGTTTCGCTGGTGCGCAGTCCGGCGAAGCCACCAATGGCCAGGCAGGCCAGGAAGTCCGGCGTCGCGTTGGCGAGCAACTTGGTCATCTCGGCCGGCGTCCATACCTCGATTGCCTTTTCGTGTGCCCCATTGAACCGCTGGGTCTCCGCAATCGGGTTGGAGCCGCGGGGGATGTAGCCTCGGCTCTCGCAATGGGCGAATAAGCGCCACAGCACTTGGCGGGTGGCGTTCTTGGTGCTGCTCGCCCCTTTCAAGCCGTCGAGATACTGCTGGCAGTCCGCCGTAGTGACACTCGCCGGATGCACGGGAAAGGCCTTGGTGAAGGGTCCGATTCGACAGCGCAGATCGGTCAGGTAGGGTCCGCTTGCCTTGGCCTGACGGCGCAGTTCGATCATTTCAGCCGCCGCTTGGGCTAGCGTAATCTGCGGCAGGGTAGTCGGGTGCCGTTCCACGTAGAACCGCGCGGCGGGAGACAGCAAACTGCCGTTGCCCAGAACGCCGACGGCCTCCGCGTACCGGGCGCAAGCCAGTTCCGGCGGGTCGCCCACGGTCCGTAGGAGTTCCAGACAGCGGGCGAAACTGGCCGCCTCCTGACCAGAGAGGGCTGCCGCAACGGCATCGCCCTTGGCCAGCAAACCGGCAATCCGCCGCGCCTCCCTCCGGGCGGCTTGATGATCGGCGAAACTGCGCAGTCTGCGGCGTCCCCCGGTGTGATCGCAGACCTCGAAGGTCGGGTACCGATTGCCATCCACGGTACGGGTGCGGCGGTAAATCTTCACCGCGGCATTGCCGACGCGGACCGTTTCGATCCGGCGTTTGGGATGCTTCATTGAGCCAAATGTAGTCAAAACATAGGCAGAAGTCAAACCAATTGGCTTGGAATGCAGTTATATTGGGTGCTATCGCTCGATTCGAGTTGTTCCGCACAAACAACCCACATCCCAAAACGCACCGATGAGCGTGCTCCGCGACGAGGGGTAGCGCCGCGGAGGGCCGGAGCGAAGCGCCCACGGTGGCGGCCCGGAGCGTGCGCCTGGGACCCCGTCGCGGGGCACGCTGACGCACCGCCTCGTCATGCGAAGTCAACGAGATTCCCTGAATCACGCCGCCAGCCGGTGAGGGTATTCCCTGTGGGAGACAATGCGGTAGGGCACCACCGCATCCTGCAACACGAGTGGAGCGTTGGCCGGCATCGCTTCGGCGGCTGGAAGCATCGCTCCTACCGCGTGACGAATGAACGATCCCATCTGCGGCCAGGTGATCCGGTGCATGTCGATTGCGTTGATCCCTGGGGGGATGGGCACCTGATGCGAGCGTGCCACGAATTCGCCGCCGTCGATGACGTCGGTCACCCGGTGGATCGTCAGGACAAGGTGCTTCCTACCATCTCGGCCCATGGCGGCGATCGGGTCGGGGCCGGGATATGAAGGCCAAGTTTCCCCGCTGTGATGGAAGTTGTAGAAGCCCAGAGACGGGTAGTTGATCAGCGGTGTTGGAATCTTCTGGCCGAAGGTCGCCATCAGGCACAGGGACGGCCGCCAGTCGTCCATGAACATCTCGAAGAAATCGGGCGTCTTCACGCGTCCGGTGAAGACCGGCAATCCCTGCGCCGTGGCGAAGCGGGGGACGAGCAGTTCATCTTCGCGACGGTGGGGGTAGTGCCAGAGGCGGACGCTGGGGTGCGTGAACGGTTGGGTGGGGTCATCCGTGGCGACGCCGACGATGGTCAGGCGGTTCGCCAGCGGTCCAAACAGCAGTTCTTGGAGCACGTGATAGCCGCCCATGAAGCTGCCGAAGA
>JAKLFY010000153.1 GCA_022710935.1 Verrucomicrobiota bacterium | reverse complement strand
AACCGCCAGCTCCGGCGATCCTCGCCCGACCGCAATCCCAAATCCTCGCGCGCCGGGCGCACGACTTACTCGATAACCTCGGTGACGCGCCCGGCCCCGATCGTGCGACCGCCCTCGCGAATCGCAAACCGCTGCCCGCGCTCCATCGCAATCGGCGCGATCACCTTGATCGTCACCGAGACGTTGTCGCCGGGCATGACCATCTCCACGCCCTCCGGCAGCGCCACGTTCCCGGTCACGTCCGTCGTCCGGAAATAGAACTGAGGCCGATAATTCGTAAAGAACGGGGTGTGCCGCCCGCCCTCTTCCTTCGACAGCACGTACACCTCCGCCTTGAAATGGGTGTGCGGTGTGATGGTGCCCGGCTTGGCCAACACCATGCCGCGCTCGACATCTTCCTTCTTGGTGCCCCGCAACAGCACGCCGACGTTGTCGCCCGCACTGGCCTTGTCCAGCAGCTTGCGGAACATCTCGATGTCCGTCGCCACGGTCTTGCGCGTCTCTTTCAAACCGACGATCTCGACGTCCTGCATGCGGTTGAGTTCGCCGCGTTCCACACGCCCGGTCACAACCGTGCCCCGCCCTTCAATGTTGAACACATCCTCGATGCTCATCAGGAACGGCTTGTCGACCTCCCGCATCGGGAGCGGCACAAACTCGTCCACCGCATCGAGCAGCTTCTGAATCGACTCCATCGCCTCCGGATCGCCGGCCAGCGCCTTCTTCGAGCTCCCCCTCACGATCGGGGTCTTGTCGCCAGGAAAACCGTACTTGGTCAGCAAATCCCGCAACTCCATGTCGACCAACTCGAGCAGCTCCGGGTCGTCCACCAGATCCACCTTGTTCAGGTACACCACGATCGCCGGCACGCCCACCTGGCGAGCCAAAAGGATGTGCTCGCGCGTCTGAGGCATCGGGCCCTCGGCGGCGTCAACCACCAGGATGGCGCCATCCATCTGCGCCGCCCCCGTAATCATGTTCTTGATGTAGTCCGCGTGACCGGGGCAATCGACATGGGCGTAATGGCGCTGATTGCTCTGATACTCGACGTGCGAGATCGCGATGGTCACTGTCTTGGTTTCATCCCGAACAGTGCCACCCTTTGTAATGTCCGCGTAGGAGATCGGCGTGGCCAAGCCTTTTCCCGCCTGGACCTCGACAATCGCGGCGGTCAGGGTCGATTTGCCATGGTCGATGTGACCGATGGTGCCAATATTAACGTGCGGTTTCGTCCGCACAAATTGCTCTTTAGCCATTGCGATTCCTGCTGTTCTCTTCGGTTTCGGTTGCCACTCTCAATCAATCACTTAAGCTGGAGCCCATGACCAGGTTTGAACTGGTGACCTCGTCCTTACCAAGGACGCGCTCTGCCGGCTGAGCTACATGGGCGAAACCACACCAATTCCCGTTTCGACGCCATCTCAAAACGGCAAACCACCCTCGCCCCTCGCCCTCTGGCTTGCTCCATTCCGGACGGGGACAATCGGTTGTCAGCTCTTCCCAAATCAGTTTTGAGCGCGTGAATTTAGGAGACCGCACCCCCCGGTGTCAACGAATTTCGATGATCTTTTTGCAGCCCCATCCGCCCCCTCCAAACGACTCGTTTCAAACGATTCGCTTTGCTTCCCGCCCAAGTCTGAGGAATCCTGCTGCCTCGTTTCGCATGCGCGCAATCTCAAACCCAAGCCGCCCCCCGGGCGGCAAGTACAACACCCGGCATTGCCCCGCGCTCGATGGGGTGATCACCCCGGCGGACTGCGGAGCCAAACGCGGCAGCAAGCTCGATTGCCCCGACGATTGCCCCTTCTTCCCCTTCGCCCGCGCCGGTCTCGATCTCTGGGTGAAGGTGGACAATGCCTGGACGGCCAAAACCCTCGGCTACGTCGAAAGACACATGAAACTGGCCCGGTTCCAGGAGGTGGTCCAGCGCCAGCGGATCCCGATGCGAAGCGAGCAGCTCGAACTCGAATGCGCTGTCCAGAACGCGCTCTACACAGTCCTGTTCATTCAGCGGGACGCCGCGGGCAAGACCCTCGCCCAGAAGTGGGAGAGCGAAAACTGGGCGGGCCTGAACAACGATGAGCAGGTGATGATGCGCTGCCGACTCCGTGGGCGCCCGACAGTGATCGAGGCCCAGCGCATCGTCGACGACTGGGTCGTCGAGTGCCTGGATGTCCTCGACCCCGCAGCCGGCCCGTTCCGCGTTCTCGATCGCGGGCTGGCCGCTCGAATGGTCCGCTTCAGCCGCATTCTCACCTGGCTGATCCCCTATCCCCATTTCTCACGCGTGTCAGCCAGCGCCATCGAAGTGCCTTACCCCCTGTGGCCCGAGTGGCGGGCCAGCGTCGAGCAACGCCATCAGACTGCTCGAGAAACCCGTCCGGATCTCACCCTCAAGGATTTCCTGGCCGAGGCGATCGTCGAAACCACCATGCTCGTGGGGGAATTGAACGACGCCCACCGCGCCCGCATGCTCGCCAGTCTCGATTTCGAGCACTGCTTGACCCTCTTCCGCTACACCTGCCCGCGAGCCGATCTCGAGCGGGTCTTCGACGCAAAACCGGATTTCGAGCGGACCGACGAAGACGATCGATCCCCCGCCGATCGCGCCCTCGCCGCTTACAACTGGGTCGGCCGGGGCGAATCCGCCGCGCTCGTCCAGGGGCCACGGGGCGAATCCGCCGCGGGCACGGACTCCCCGGCTGAATCGGTGCCGGCGTTCGGGACTGTGCGGCTATTCGAGGAATTGGTGGCATTTGACACGTTCTCAAAACGCAAACAGGCCTTTCTTCGCCAAATGATTGAGCGCGATTTCGGATCGTTGCTCGCGTTCGAACAGGAAACGGTCAAGAGCTTGGCCACCATCATGGCCGAGCGGGAGCGGCGCGAACGCACCCTGGCCTCCGCCGAACATATGGCTTTCGGCGATGCCGCCCAAGTGGCGCCCGCCGCAGCCGATCCCGCCCCTCAGGATCCGGATGCGGCCAAAAAGGCGCGGGCGGAACAGCATCTTCGCGAGTATCGGGAGTTCCTCGACCAGGGCATCCCCGCCCTCGACGGATTGACCCCGCGCGCGGCGTCGACGGATCCGGAAAAGCGCCCGCTGTTGATCGAGTTGATGAAACAGCACCTGATCAACCTCGAACAACAGAATCGCGATCAAGGCTTCAACCTGACACTCGACTGGGCCCTCGAGGAACTGGGACTGCGCGAGCTGTTATGAGCTCTCATACTCCTCGATCCCTCAGGTGGCTGCCGCTCCTGGCCGGGCTGCTTATGGCAGGGGGCCTAGTCCAAGCGGCAGAAGCTATCCAGAAGGTCTCCACCTTGGCCCAGGCGATTGCCCGGCTCACCGCCGATTACGGCGATCTCTACCCGGCCGGGCAGCGCCACGCCGAGAGACTCGACGCGATCCGCCAGGCCCTCGAAGCCGCGCCGCCGGGCTCCTCGACCGCCGCGGAAGCGGAGCTCGAGACACTCGAACGCGAGGCCTTGCTCGCCCATCCCCTCCTCGATGCGCACCCTCTGCTCTTTGTGGTCCGGCGCCAGTACGCCCGGGACCACCACAACACGGCAACGTTCTTTCCGAAGGCCAAGACCGAGTTCAACGACGGCGCGTTCGCCGGCGGCGGCGCCCTGCGTCTGCTCGATCGGAAGACGGGGGGACGCCTGACCACGCTGGTCGAGCTGCCCGAGGGAATCGTGCGCGATCCGGACGTCGACTATGACGGGCAGCGGATCGTCTTCGCCCTGCGCCGCAACGCCGAGGACAGCTACCACATCTGGCAGATCCGGCCCGACGGCACGGGCCTGAAACAGCTCACGTTTGCGGAAGACGTCGATGATCTTGACCCTGTCTGCCTGCCCGACGGAGGGATCGCGTTCTCATCGACGCGCGAACCCAAGTACTGCATGTGCAACCGGCACATCATGGCAAACCTCTACCGGATGGAGGCCGACGGCTCGAATATCCACCAGATCGGCAAGAGCACGCTCTTCGAAGGCCATCCGGTCGTCATGCCCGACGGACGGCTCCTCTATGACCGTTGGGAATATGTCGACCGCAACTTTGGCGACGCCCAAGCCCTCTGGACGGTGAATCCGGACGGATCGAATCACGCCATCTATTGGGGCAACAACACGCCGTCACCCGGGGCCGTGATTGACGGACGCCCGATCCCCGGCACCGCCCAGGTCCTCTGCGTGTTCGGCTCGTGCCACGACCGTCCCTGGGGCGCCCTGGCCATCATCGACCGGCGCCTGGGCCTCGATGGACGCCAGGCCGTCGTGCGCACCTGGCCGCCCGAGGCCATCGATCTCGTCAAAGACCAGGGCTGGGAGCTGTTCGACACCTTCAGTCAGGTCCGCCTCAAGTACGAGGATCCGTATCCGCTCGACGCGCACTTCTTCCTCTGCGCGCGCATGACAGGCGAGGGCGAGCAAACCGCCATCTGCCTGGTTGACCTCTTTGGCAACGAAATCCTGGTTCACACGGAGGCGCCCGGATGTTTTGACCCGATCCCGCTGGCGCCTCGGGCGCGTCCGGCCCGCGTGGGGGACCGCCGCGATTTCGCGCGGGCGGATGGAACTCTGTACGTCGCGAATGTCGCCGTCGGCACGCACATGACGGGTGTCAAGCCCGGCGCAGCCCGCTTCCTGCGCGTGATCGAGTCGCCCGAGAAACGGACCTGGACCATCCCCGCATGGAACGGGCAGGGCCAGGAAGCGCCGGCGATGAACTGGCACGATTTCAATAACAAACGCATCCTCGGCACTGTGCCAATCGAGTCCGACGGTTCCGCCCATTTCGCGCTGCCTGCGGACACGTTTGTCTATTTTCAGGTTCTGGACGAACGCGGCATGCTGATCCAGTCGATGCGCAGCGGAACAATGGTCCAGCCGGGCGAACGCGCCAGTTGCATCGGATGCCACGAGGACCGGCGGCAGACGCCGCCGTCAACCCAGCCCGCCCGGTCGATCGCCCTGCAGCGGGCGCCGAGCCCGCTGACCGGATGGCACGGCCCGCCGCGTCCCTTCAATTATCTGACCGAAGTCCAGCCGGTCTGGGACCGCCATTGCGTGCGTTGCCATGACTTCGGAACCGAAGGGGGATCGAAGCTCAACCTGGCGGGCGACCGCGACCTCGTCTTCAACGCCTCGTACAACGAACTCTGGCGGAAGAAGTGGATTCAGGCCGTTGGGGCCGGGCCCGCCGAGACGCTCCCGGCCTACGCGTGGGGCTCGCATCGAAGCCGCTTGCTCGAGTATCTGGACACCGCCCACCATGAAGTCAACCTGAGTCCCGAGGAATTTGACCGCGTCGTCACGTGGATCGATCTCAATGCGCCCTACTACCCCCTCTACGCCAGCGCGCACCCGCGCAATCTCGCTGGCCGCTCGCCGCTCGACGACCGCCAGTTGGCCCGGCTCGAACAGTTGACCGGCGTGCCCCTGCGCAGCCTCGCGGCGCACAACAGCAACCGCGGCCCCCAAGTCAGCTTCGATCGCCCCCCCTTGAGTCCGTGCCTGTCCGGCATCGGTCTATTAGACTATCCCAAACGCCAGGAGGCGCTGGCGCTGATCCAGGACGGACGGGCATTGCTTCTCGAACGCCCCGGCGCCGACCAGCCCGGCTTCGTCGCCTGCGAAGCCGATCGTTCGAGGGAGGAACTCTATCAAACGCGCCGCCAAATGGAACAGCGTCACCGGACTGCCATGCGCGAGGGCCGTCGCACCTATGACACCGTCCCGACCATCTCGAGCCCATGACGCCAACGCGCACCGTGTACCAGGAAAAGCCCCCGTCTTGAAGAAATCACTGTCGCCACCCAGGCCCTCGCCCGCGGCCGCGGGATCGTCCCTCCGACGATTGGCTGCGGCCCTGCCGCGCTCTGCGCTGGCGGCTTTCGGCCTGGCACTCACGTCGGCTGCCGCCGATCTCTACGTCCAGCGCGAGACTTGGGTGGACACCATGCTCGCCACGCGCGCCGCCTTGCACTCGACCCCGATCGCCGAAGATGTCCGAAGCGATGTCGCCCATGAGATCCAAGCGGGCTTCGACCGGGACTTCCCGATGGCCTGGGATTGGTGGCGACAGGACAGCGGACGCGACAGACTGCGCTGGTTCGAGACCAATCGCACGGCCGATCTGGAGTCGGCTCTCATTCAGCGTGTGCTCGCCTCGGGCGAGCTGAACAATCGCGAGTTGGAAAACGAATGGCGCCGCTTGCGCGACGCATCCGCCTCGATCGAGGATCCGGCCTGGCTTCGCCTCTACACCCAGACCTGCGTCCTGCGCCGCAACCTGCGGCTGGCCGCGCTCAGGCAGCACTGGCCGCGCATCGTCTTCACCAAACACTCCAACCTCGGCGGGTCCCACTACGCCTACACCGAGGGCCAGTCCGATGCCCAACACGAGCGCACGTTTGTCCCAGGCGCCGCGCTCTGTCTCCTCGAATCCGACGGGCCCGCCGAGCGCGTGCGCACGTTGATCGACGACCCACGGGGGGTCATCCGCGACCCCGACGTCTCCTGGGATGGGCGTCGAATCCTCTTTTCCTGGAAACGGTCCGATCGCGACGACGACTTCCACCTCTACGAGTACGATCTCGAAGCCTCGCGCGTGCGCCAGATCACGTCCGGACTCGGCTTTGCGGACTACGAGGGCGTGTACTTGCCAAGCGGCGACCTGATGTTCAACTCGACCCGCTGCGTGCAAACGGTCGATTGCTGGTGGACGGAGGTCAGCAACCTGTACACCTGCGACCGCGATGGCGGGCGCCTGCGCCGTCTGACTTTTGACCAGGTCCACGATAATTTCCCCACGGTCATGCCCGACGGACGCATCCTCTACACGCGCTGGGAATACAGCGATCGCGGCCAGATCTTCGTGCAGGGGCTCTTCCAGATGCACGCCGACGGCACCGGGCAAACCGAGTTCTACGGCAACAACTCCTGGTTCCCGACCGCCCTCCTCCACGCGCGCGGCATCCCCAACAGCCAGGAGGTCGTCGCCGTCTTCTCCGGACACCACACCCTCCAGGTGGGCAAACTCGGAATCATCAATCCGGCCCGCGGACGCCAGGAAAATCAGGGCGCGCGCCTCATTGCACCCGTCCGCGATACCGCCGCCGAGCGCATCGACGCTTACGGGCAGGAAGGCGAACTCTTCGCGTATCCCTACCCGCTCAGCGCCACGGAGTTCCTCGTGTCTTATACCCCCGACGGTTGGGCCATCGACCCCGCGCTCTTCAAACTCTACTGGTTCCACGCCGACGGACGCCGCGAACTGCTCGCCTCTGACCCTGACATCTCCTGCCACCAGGCGATTCCGCTCGCCCCGCGCGCCACTCCGCCCGAACGGCAGAGCACAGTCGATCTGACACAGGACACGGGCGTCTTTGCCCTCCAAGACGTCTATGCCGGACCGGGGCTCGAAGCCGTGCCGCGCGGCACAATCAGGAAGCTGCGCGTGATTGCCCTGAACTATCGCGCGGCCGGGATCGGACAAAACTTCAACGCGGGGCCAGCCGGCGACGCCCTGGTGAGCACGCCCATCGCCGTCGGCAACGGCGCCTGGGACGTGAAAATCGTCCTCGGCGACGCGGACGTGTTCCCGGACGGCTCAGCCTGCTTCAAAGTCCCCGCCCGGACCCCTGTCTACTTCCAGGCGATTGACGACCGGGGATGCGCCGTCCAGACCATGCGCAGTTGGAGCACACTTCAGCCCGGCGAGATCGCGAGTTGTGTCGGGTGTCACGAATCGAAAAACCAAACCCCTCTGGCTCACGGCGCCATGCCTCTGGCTGCACGGGCCGGCCCCCAACCGCTGACCCCCTTCCATGGGTCGCCGCGCGGCTTCAGCTTTCAACGCGAGATCCAGCCGATCCTCGACCGACACTGCGTCCGCTGCCACAGCGATTCCGTCCGTTTCAACGACATTGTGAATGGGCCGGCTGACGCCGCACTGCCCTGGTCAGCCTCCGGGAGAAATCCCGCGGAGCCCGTCAAGGCCCTCGCGCTGCCGCTCAACCCGGCGGCCCACCCCGGCCAGGCCTCCGCCGCGCACACCGTCGAGGTCGCCTTCAGTCTCAAGGGCGATCCCGTGACCGAACTCGGGGCTGGCCGGCGTTGGACGGAGGGTTACCTTGCGCTGGCCCAGGCCCGCTGGACCCGCATCGCCGGTGAGGAGTGCTTCGCCGGCATCCCCACGGCCTTGGTCAATTGGATCAGCGCCCAATCCGTGCCGGAGCGGCTGCCGCCCTATCACCGCGGCGCCGCCTGCAGCCGGCTTCTTGACATGCTAGTCGAGGGCCATCACGGCGTCGCGCTCTCGCGCATGGAATTCGAGAAGATCGCCTGCTGGATCGACCTGCTGGTCCCTTTCTGCGGCGACTACGCCGAGGCGAACACCTGGACCGCCGAGGAGCAGAGCAAGTACATCCGCTTTATGGAAAAGCGCCACGAGTCGGAGAAACGGGTCAGTTCTCACAATTGACAATCGCGGCTCGCATGGGCGAATTGGATTGTCGTTTATAAGCACCGACCCCTGCTAGTACCACTTTCTGAGCCGGACCTCGATGCCGAGGTCGGTCCCCACTTGGCGTTTGAAGGCGTTCACGTCGGCAAGCGTGCCGTTTTGGTTTCGGTAGTGGTAAGGATAGACGATCTTCGGCCGGAACTGACGGACTATGCTGACAGCCTGAGTGACGGTCAAGGTATAAGGCTGATTCATGCACAAGAACGCAAGGTCGATGTTTGCCAGCGCGCGTGTCTCGGGCGTGTCGCCTGTGTCGCCGCTCACATACAACCGCTTGCCGCCGAGATTGATCACGTATCCGTTGCCCGAGCCCTTCGGATGGTTCGCGTTGTAGGCCGGCACGGCTTCGATCACGAGACCGAGGACGGCGGTCTGCCCACCGTTGGTGAGGACTGTCGTCAGGGGCTTCAGCACGGCAGGAAGGCTGGGCTGAACCGCGGCAGGCGCAACGATGCGCGTTCCGTCCTGCCCCAGTGTCGTGAGGGTCCCCGTGTCGAAGTGATCAGCGTGACTGTGGGTGATCAGGATGAGATCGGCCTTGGGCAGTGAACTGAACGGTCCTGCGGCCGTGGTGGGGTCCACGTAAATCGTCTGCCCGTTCCATTGCAGGACCAAGGAAGCGTGATTGAGGGGGCGCATCACGGCGTCGCCAGCCGAAGTGGCCAGGTGGTCGCCCAGAAAAGAGGATGGATCGACCAGTTGTTCCGCCCGGTAGAAACGGACATCGAAATACGGCCCAGCCGAATCCAGGTGCTCGACCGAACTCGATCCGGCGACCGTCACGAGCCCGGTCCAGTCGGCGAGATTCGCGGACACGTCGATCCGGCAGGGGTGGCCGACCGAAGCCGCCAGCCGCAACGAGACGTCGCCGTCGGGCAAGACCTGCACGGAGGAGAATCGGGGCGAGTCTTGCGCGGTCAATGAACAGGCGGCCTCCATTAGAGCGATGGCGGTCACCCAGCCAAAACGAAGATGATCGGTTCTCATGGATCAAGAGCCCATGGCAGCACAGCCATTTCCCGTTCACGTTGGAGCTGGAAATGGCCGCCGCATCGGTGCCCGGCATCGCCGGACTTCGTCAAAACATTGTGAGTGGCACGCAAGAAGGTGTCGGTTCTCATAAACGACAACGACGGCCGGCGCTCATTGACTTCGATTGTCGTTCGCAAGAAGTCATGACTACATACCGGCGATCGCGAGCCCTTGGATGATGCGGATCCCGATAGCCCATCGGCGTTCCGGCACCACCGATCCCCGGTGACGAGTCAACCGGGCTTTTTCGACTGTGCACAGCAGGTCACAGCGACAGAGTGTCTTCAGCTCGAGCCCCTCGGCTGCATCAAGAACGACTTCATTCGCCCTTGGCTCTCGCGCACGGGCCGCCCGTATCGTGCGACAGCCGAGGACCACCACTGCGGGCCGCGCGTCGATCCGCGCCTGGCAAGTTCTTCATTCATGGGCAAAGGACAGACTGCGCTCGCTATAGACAAAGCCTATGCCGGCATCAGACATGATTCAAGTCTGAATCGCCGTTCCCGGAGCATCGACCATCCAAAGGCTTCGGTTGCGGCTCCGCCGCGCTGTGGCTGAGCGCTTCTATTGCCGGTTTCCTGAAGGCGTGGTCTAATGCCGGGGTGACCACAATGCTTCCTTTTCTTGGCCGGACACTCCCTTGCCTGACTCTTGGCGTGGCGACATGGGCAGCGGAACCCGGACAGCCGTCTCTGAGCCTGGTCCCCGGGGCGAACGTCGATGTGGCGCCCTGGGGAGAGCGTGCTTCTTGGGACAACGACCGTGACGCAGGCGTCTGGTGGGAGGATCCGCGCGACATTCACCGCGTGGTTGTGATTTTTGCCGACAGTCCGCCGGCGCCAGGCAAGGTCAGACTCGAGTGGTGGCAATCGCAATGGCCGGAGCATCGAATTCCCAGAGATCGACCCGCGGGCGCTGGCGAGTCCGGGTGGGGCCACCTGGGCGATCTTTACCAGGGCAGGTGGCGGGAGGCCGACGCAGACCTGCAGGCAGCTGGCAAGACCTGGACGTACACTTTCCGTCCCCTCGGAGAGAGAGAGTTCAGAGAGCTCAAGGACTTCGAGGCTGAATACCGCACAACAATGCGGCTGCGGCTTGTGTTCGACGGCCGGGCGGCGAAGATCGAGACGATCGAGGCCTTCACCGACTCGGTCTGGAGGTCCATCGAGGTCGGCATCGAGTGGAACGCCGGGCCGACCGGCGCCCGGATCTGCGACGGAGACCTGAGTGCTTTCAACGGTTATGTCGAGGCCCTCGCCCCGCTGATGAGCGGTCCCGGCGGGAGCGGCGTTGGAATCACCGGGCTAAACCAGTGGAAATCCAGCGTCCGGGATGTGCCGGATGGCGTGCGTTGCCGGGTGTGGTTCACCGAGAGTCCCAATGTGAACACGTTCGACTCGACCGTGGTGACGCTCCGCTCGGCGTCCGGGAGTTTCAGCTTCGACCCTGGGGCGTTGGCACGTGGCGCGATGATTCTCACCCCCATGCACCACGCGGCAGTCGGGCCTGCCGATCAAATCCTTCTCGAACACCGCAAGCGAACGATTAATGGTGCGGCTGGATGGTCCGCCTTCGAGGCTACCGCCGAGCGGGCCGGGACCAACAGCATGCCGACCCTTTACGCCCGAGTTTTCGACGAGCCTGAACAGTCCCTTGCCCGCGCGCTGGCAGAGCAGCCGCCCAAACGCGGTCGCATGTATCTGCCGGTCGGCCTCGAGGGCGGGCGCCAGCGTTTCGGCATCCATCCGGACGGCTCGGTGTTCTGTGTGAACGACCGGATCGACGACCCGCCGGGCAGAGACACATCGAGGCGAACCTGGGGCGGTCACCGGCTC
>JAKLFY010000152.1 GCA_022710935.1 Verrucomicrobiota bacterium | reverse complement strand
CGGCGATCGCGTCGGCCAGGTGCAGGACCGTGTACTGGAGCGCGGCGATCTTCTGAATCGCCCACGCCTCAAAAATCACGCGTGCGTCACCCTCGCCGCGATGCTGTTTCCGAACCTTGCGGACGTGGGCGAAGAACTCCTTCATCAACTCCTCCGTCTTGGCGTTGATCTCACTGGCGGCGGGTTCCGGGGTGCGCTTCTTCATGGGAGTCGTGAGGGGGGACCGAGGTTTGCACTTGAGTCTCATTGACATCTTTGACCAGGCACGGTGCGGCTACGCGCAAGGGCCGAAGACGACTGTGCGCCGAACGGGCAGCAACACCAGCATTTCTTACCGTACCTCGCGGCAACGTCGCGGACTGGGGGGAACGCGGGAAGGGGAGGTGCAGCAGGTCGCGGGTTGGCATCGTCGGCTGCTCTGCCGCTGACCATCTGCCGGCGACTGCGCTCCGTTTCGATACAGGCCGAGGGGACCGAACCGACGCGACTGAGGCTGTCGGACGCCGGCGTGGTTTCGCCGTGCTCGTGTGAATCGATACCTGAACACACGCTCAGTTGAGGACGGGTCGAGGCTGTTGCGAGTTGTGCCGCGCAGACAATCCTCTCCTTTCTGCAAAGAAGCTCAAAACGTCCGAATGGCCAATGTTTCCAGGGGGCGAACACGTGTTCATCATTCTCGACCCCTGGCACGTCGCCCCGCCACTTCACCGTCCTTGGTGTCGGCAGTTGTAGGCAAGATCGGCAGCCGCTCGACTCCGTGTGCCGGCTCGCTGGCGAGGGCGGCGCTCTGGCTCAATTGGGTGCCAGCAGGTGTTGATGAACAACCCACTTGACCAAGGGCGGGCGGAGTGTCGCCCAAGTTCACGCTGCTCTCCGCGCCACAGGGGCAGGCGATGCACCGGCGCGACTACGTCTTCAGCAGCGCCTTGAAACCGGCCTGCTCGAAATGCTGGTCGCCCGTCAGAGCTTCTTCCAGACCCGCCTCCCCCATGGCCACGAATGAGGTGCAGTCGGTCAGCGACCAATCCTTGTCCGAACGACCCCGCATGAGTTCAAGTCCGCGTTGAAGCAGTCCAGAACTCAGCGGGATGATCCGAATGCGGGAACTCGCTCTCATGCCGTCCATCAGCGCGAGAAAATCGGTGTGATCGCTGGCGCGAGCACACGCATTCCCCAACTCCAGAATGACAAACTCGGTCGTGACGATCGGACGGTTGACCCTGGACTCGGCCACCGCCCGGCTGTGCGCCGTGTCTTCCTCGTTCAGCAGGGCCAGATAGAAGAACGTGTCGGCGAAGACAGCCTTCATGCCTTCTTCGGTTCGCCGCTGACGTAGTGACCGTGGTTCAGGGCGTAGTCCTTCGGCCAGTGGGGCCGAGGCCGGCCGGTCCGGGACACGGCCTGAAGGAACGGGTCATCATCGGTCTCCAGCGCGCGCGGAACGACCTCGACCGCTGCCCCTTCGGGGAGTTTCACGTCCGGCGGCAGCACCACCACGCCGTTCTTCACTGTTCCGGTATAACTCACGGAGCATCCTTCGCTCGAAATCGAACAAATTGCAAGACTCGCGTCGGTCCGCGCCCCTGCGCCTGCTGAAACAACCCTAAAGTGAGTCACATCGACGTCCTTTTCGGTCAGCCGCCGCGGCTGCTCTGGCGTTTCCATCGGCACTCGGACCACTGAATGTATCGTTTCGCTTGCCCACCGTCACACGGAAGAACAAGCGATCGCTCCCGGCATCCATGCCGCTGTGCGTGAGCACGGCGCCGGTGCCCGTTTGAAGCACGCCGCAGGGCGACCATACTCGCAGGTCTGGGCTGGACCATAGCTGGTAGTTGAATCCCGCGACGGTCGTCCAGGTGATCATCAACTTCTTCTGGATTACGATGCAGTTGACGCTGGGTGGAGGAAACGTCACGACGGCAACATTGTCTACTGCACACACGGACTTAGGGGCACTCGGCCGCCACTCCACTTCTACGATTGGGCGGGTGGTTGTGAGGTTCAATGTCTGCCCAAACTTCACAGGCTGAGCTATGGCGGGCGAAGTAGTGGACGCCAACGTTTCGCCGGCCGCATCCTTGCCGACCATGGTAATCTGGACACCCAGGGCACCCGCAACTTGTGCGCTGACGCCGAAGACGGGCACGTCGAAACTCGCCGCAACATTGAAGCCGGAGGGATAAGGGTCAAAGCCTTGGATCCATGAATCGCCGTCGAGGTTGCGCAAGGTGCATGGTTGGCCCTCAGCGGTGTGAAAACGCACACCGATGGACTCGTAGGCCATGAGGTGTGCCACTCGTGCAGTGGTGCCGGGTATCGTGTCGAAATCGAGCACAAACGCTCCTTCGGGCTTGGGCGGCTGAACAACGCCGAACGAGACAGGGACGGATTCGCCGTGGTCCACAACGATGCCGACGATTGTGTGGTTGCCGAGGGGCAATCGATAATCCGCCCATCTGTGGTTCCTCGTCCAGGTCTTGGGCGTGGTCGCCTGAGTCGGGCGATCCGACACATAGACAATCGGTGTGTAGACGCTGTCTATCGTGTACAGCGTTTGCAGCGCGGTGAGAAACTGCAAGGTCATCGGGATCGGTACCGTAATCAGGATCTTCAACTCTTCCCCTGGGTAATAGGCGGTTTTGTCGGTGGCCACCTCTACCGGGATGCCGGAGGCCCATAGGGGGCTCGTCAACGCGAAGACAAACAGGATGGACCGCGTGCGTCGCCGTCGCGTGCAACCGGACGCCCGAGCCGGATGATCGTTGAGGCGACACCGTCCGGTGCGGACGGGTGAATCGCTCTGAGGTTGTCGATCTCCGGAAGAAATCGCGTGATCTTCGTGTTCGGTCGTCATCATGCCCGCCTCATTTCTGTTAGGCGTTCAGCTTGACCATGTCCATCCAATTCGGTGTGTCACCTGTCGCACTGCACTATTCGGTCAAGGGAATGGTGATCCACACCGCTCCGAGGCAGGGACTCGCGGGACTCGTCCCCTCGAAGGGGTGGATTCGGAGGGCCGATCTCTGCGAGGCCATGTTCGGTGACGGGGGTGCCCCACCTCATCCCCAGATGTGGCTTCGTACTCGTCCCTCCGAAGGGGTTACCGCCTCTCTCGGCGTCGACCGATCGTCCAGACCAAAGCGCATAACCCAAGCAGAACACCACTCCCCTCGGGCTCGGGCACCATTGTCATTTCCAGCCCCCAACTCGTGAGCATCGCCAGGTTCCCGGGCTCAAGATCTGCGACATACAGGGTCCAGAGACCATTCGGGTTTAGCCCAGTAAAGCAGGACAGATCCGAGTTGCGTCTGTGAATGTCCAGAACACTGCCTGGGTCGACACCTCGGGCGTCAGTCGCCCACGAACCGGTGAGCGCGTGACCAAGCGGGAGGTAGTGATCCCCAGAGAGTTCAAGGCGGTAAAGGTGGATGTCGCCCGACCCGGGGCGGTCGTCGAACGTTACATTAAGACCATTGTCGCCGTACCCCAGGGGATCACCATCACGTCGCCCAGGGCGGTTAAGCAAGACACTGAAGCCGCTGTCGTGGACCAAGGTGGCGTAAAGATCGCCGTTGAACGCCGCGCCACCTCGGCCGGTGATCTCGAGATTCACCCTCAACGAAGAGATCGCCGCTCCTGGGACGTTCAGGGCCTGAGTGTTCGCTATGCCGACGGCACTGCCGTCCGGAATGGCTTGGCCGACGGACCAGTGGAACGTTGTGAATTGGGCGACCGCAACGGGGACCAGAGCAGCGAGCGTCGTCGAGAACAGAAATGCGAGATGTGATTTCATAGGGGGATTCCGTGCGAGTCAGGTGAAGTCCATCGGTTTCGGAGAGCGGCCCCCTTCGGAGGGCCGATCCCGCGGCTGCGGGAGAGGCCCTGTTCGAGGACAGGGACGGTGATCCGCCTTGTTCCCAGACAGGGACTCGCAGAACTCGTCCCTCCGACGTGTAGGTTTCGGAGGGCCAAGCTCTGCGAGGCCCTGTTTGAGGACCGGAGCCGGGGTCTGCCTCGTTCCCAGATGGGGGCTCGTAGAACTCGTCCCTCCCAGGTCATGGATTCGGCCCTCCGAGTTCTGGAGTTTACGGCCATACGAGGCGGTAGAACCTTGCGCTTCCAGCAACCACGTCGTCCTCAAACGTGAACAGCCCATTCTCCCCGGCCGTTCGCGAGGCAACTCGCTCCCAGACCGGATTCGTCAGGCTGTCGGTGACCTGAATCCCGTACGTCCGGTTCGGGATGCCGATGAACGTGATCCGAATGCGCCCGTCGTCCAACAGCTCGATCTTGACGATGTTGGGCGACTGGCCATTGTCGTCTCGTACCGTGACATTCACCAATCCAGTGCTAAACCCGCCAAAACCATCATCGATGGTGTAATGGAAGTTGTCTGGGCCGGTGTACCCGGCCGGCGCCTTGTAGAGGACGTGCGTCCCGTCAACGCTGACCGCCGCTCCTTGGGCACTGGCGGCATCGACGCTGGTCAACGTCAGCACATCACCCTCCGGGTCCGAGTCGTTGGCGAGGAGTTTGGCGACGAGCACCTTGGCTGTGCTGTCCGGATCACACTCCATCGCGTCGTCACCAGCCACGGGGAGTTGATTGACGAATATGACGGCGTCGGCGATGGCGGGCGCGGCTTCGGCATTGCCGACATAATCGCGCGCGACGGTGTAGAAGGCGTAAGTGTGGTGCGTCTGGCCGGTGAAAATGGCCGAGGTCTCCGTCGTTTTCTCCCTCCAACGCGTCCACGGGCCGCCGTCGTCGGAGACGTACACGTCGAAGGAGTCGATACCCGAACCGCCGGGGTCGTCTCGGCCGGACCACTGGACGGTGAATGTCGCCGGACTGTTTGCTGGCAGTAAGCCCACCTGGCTGCTCGGCGCACCGCTGTCGATGGTGTTGAAGACCGCCGGAGTATCAATCGGGTCGTTCTCGTCGAAGATGATTCGAGCCTGATTGCGGATAACGGTGCCGCTGGGCAATCCGGGCTTCGGGTACGCGATGTATGAGAAGCTGCCTTCGCCCCGACCGGTATCGTCATTCGGGTACAAGATGCCCACGAAGGGGTTGGCAGGCATCAGACCGGTCCATTGATCCACTGCCGCAAGCGTCAGGGTGAGCGTCCGGGAGGCGACATCCAGCTTCGCCTGCACGTCGACGTAGATGTCCTCGATCTCGGTCGTGAACGAGACCAGGGCCTCGTAGTGATTTCCGCCCATCGGGACCCGGATCACCTGGTCGGCAAACCTGATGTCCACCAATTCGAGAGTGTCCAGGTCAATGTTCGGGTCGAGGACATCTGTCACCTGAATCCACCGCGCTGGCCCTGTAGCGTCAGCCATGTTCTCGAACCGAATTCGGTAGGCTAGGAGGGTACTGGGCAAGAGGAACTGATCATCACCGACCCCGCCTGGCCACAGTTTATCGTTGGGATCACGGGAAGCGGGAGGAGGTGTCCAGCCACTCGTCATCTGGGCGTCAATCATCTTGCTGTTCACGGCCATCCCGGACACCCAGATATCATAGGTTCCATCATTTGGAGGCAACTCTGAGTTCGAGGGGTTAGGAAGTGAAGACGCTGGCGGCGGTCTGGGAATTTCTGGTGTCGGCTCTCTGTACTTGAGAGCATCATTCGGTGCCTCCCAGGTCGAGGTTGAGATCTCTGGAGGGTCCCAGTTGTCATTGTCATCTGGATCGCCATGCCCACCAACGGCGACAGGACATGGATCAATTCTCACAGGGCATGGTTGGACTACTGGAAAGTCCCCTGGACGGGGACCGATGATATTGCGTCCGTTGGCGTCCGTCATCATGACGGGATTGTTGCCGGCGAAAGTGTTAAGATTCAAGCCATCCGCCAGACCGGCCTGGTCTTCCTGTGTGAACCTCCCCAGGCGGGGGGAGTAATGGCGGGCGCGGACCCAATGAAGGTCTATGTCAAGACGCTGAACACCGAACTCTCCAGCGAATTGGAGTGAATTTGGCGCCTGCTCTCTCCTCTCCGTAACGACGCCAAACGGAGAGTGAGCATAGGAGTTTACCACGTCACCAAGTTGGTCCGTAAGCTCACTCGTGTGGCCTATCGCAGAGAACGTGTAGTAGGCTGGAGCGCCGACACCATAGCTGCGTGCGAGCAATCCGTATCCATGCTCGTAGCGAGCTCCGAGAATCCCCGCTCCGTCGTACTCCGATACAACATTCCCCAATCCGACCAGATCAATCACATAGCTGGTCTTCTCGTCGTTTTGGGCCGTTGCTACGCGGTTTCCGAACGAGTCGTACTCGTAAGTCCAGGTATCGGTCGGCGTCGTGACGCTCGCGAGCCGGTTCTCGGCGTCGTAACCGTAAACAGTCTCGACGCCGTGCTCGACCTTGCGGGTCATGTTGCCGTCGGCGTCATAGTCAAAAGTCGCCGCTCCGGCTGACTCGTACTGGTTCAGGTTGTTGACCTGGTAATCGTCACTGAACGGATCGGTACCGGTGCGGCTGACGCGGGTGCGGTTGCCGGCGGGGTCGTAGCGGTACTCTGTGATGCTGTTCACGGTGGCGCCGTCCAGGGTGAGGTTGGTTACGGTCGTCAGTTGACCTGTGGCGTCGTAGCCGTAGCCCTCCATCATCGGGTACGGGCCGTTGACGCGCATCGAGGTCCGGCGTCCCGAGACATCGTAGGTGTAGGCGTAGCTGGAGAGGAGGGTGTGGTCCGGTTTGAGATTGACCAGGTTGGTCAACTGGCCCACCGCGTCATACTCGTAAGTCGTGTAAACACCGTTGCCCAGCGTCTTCGTTTGCAGCCGGCCTGAAGGATCATACTGGTAGTGCACGATCACCTCGCCGACTTCGTTCGTCATACGTTCGAGGCGACCGGCCGGATCATAGAGGTAGCCCACGATGTGCCCGTCGTGATCGAGTCGTCGAGTGCGCCGACCCGCTTCATCGTATTCGAAGACAAACGACTGCCCGCCAGGATAGGTGATGCTCTGCAACCGCCGCGTCTGGGGGTAGTAGGTCATCGAGTTCGTCCCCTCCGGGCCGATGGCGAACAGCAGAAGTCCGCCGGTGTCGTAGATGTAGGAGTGCTCAACGCGGCCGGTTGCGGTGAGCCACCATTTGTTGGTGAGTTGGCCGCCAGGGTTGTAGGCGTAGTTGATGACGTCGCCGCGCCGGTTGGTGGAGGTCTTAACGAGTCCGTTAGCGTAGTACGAGAAACCCTCGGCTGAACCGTCGGCGTATTGGATCGCGAGGACATTCCCCTTTTGGTCGTACCGGTAATTCAGCCCGTTCCTGCGGGCGTCGGTGACGGTCTGGAGACGGTTGAAGCTCGGTTCGTGCGCAAACGCGTTGAGGTGATGGAGCGGGTCGGTGACCGTGGCGAGGTTGCCCCGAGCATCGTACGAGTAGCGATACAACTCCTGTCCGGGACCCAGCACCGACGTGAGTTCGCGGTTGTCGTTGTAGCTCAGGGTCACAGCTCGCCCTGCGTCGTCAACCACTTGGCCGACCTGGAGGTCAGCCGTGTAACGGGTGGTGGTCCGTCGCCCCGAAGCGTCGCGGGTCACAACGGTAGCGTGGTTCGGGTATTCGAAGGTCATGGGTTCCCCGCCAGCGCAACAGCTCTTGGCGGCCTCGATCAAGCGCCCCTGCGGGTCAAACGTGAACACATTCGTCCGGGCGTCGGGATGCGCGACTTGGACCAGCGCGTGAAGGCGTTGAAGCCCCTGGGCGGGATCGGTCAGGTAGGTGAAACGGGTGGCCGTGCCATCCGGTCGGGTGACTTTGACGAGGTGTTCGCCAGAAGCATCGTATTCGTAGGTGGTGACGAGATCGTCCGAGGGGTCGTGACCGAGCGGATCGGTGAGGTGCCAGAGCCGGCCGGCCGCGTTGTAGTCCAGGAGGAATTGCTTGCCGCTGGAGTGGGTGATCGTCGTCAGAAGTTGGCCAGTGTGACCCAGCGTGATGCGGTTGCCGTTGGGATCTTCGACGTATTGGAGGCGGATACCTGCGCCGCCGAACTGCCAGACGGTTTGGTCCTGCTCGACCAGCCGGTAGTCCGAAGCTCCGGTCTTTGTCAATGTCGCGTGATCACCCGCAGACGGCGAGTAGGTGCCGTTGGAGTTTCGCTCGAAGAAACGGGTGGCCCCAAGGGGTCCGTGCACGCGAACGCCCAGCTCGATCATTTCCATCGGGGTGAGTTGGCCAGGCGGGGGTATAGGGCGCGGACCCGAGATGACCTCGATGCGCACGTCCCAGTTGTGCCCCCAACCGCGTCCCAGCGGGCCGACGCGGTATCGTGAGACGATGGAATTGCCAAAGACGCGGCTGAACACCAGCGGCATCCCGGGCGCAGGGGCGGAGGCATCCACCCCGCTGGCGAGCGATCCGACCGGGCTGAGCGCGCCGGACGCTTCCGCCAGGGCGAAGCTGTACAATCGACCGGGATCCGTGACCGTTTGGCCGACGCTGGCCAGTTGGTTCATGACGTTGGCCAGGAAGACGGAGTAATCCCCCCATTCCGAGCCAACGTACTGCGACAGGTTTAGCCAGATGGCGTCCCAGGCATCCTCGGGAATCGTCGGGGGACGCAGTTGCGCTTTGAGGTCAGACCAGCGGATCACTGTGCAGTCTGGATTCTCCGGCGGGCAGAGCACACCGCCGGACCGGTACGTGGACGGGGTCGAACGGAGTTGGAAGGTGTATGACGGCTCCCGGCCGTTTACTGAGCCGAGATAGTAAACCGGGATGCGCCCACGGTCGCCGGGTTTGAGGATACCGGGCGTCGCACCGGAACCGGCAGCGATGACTTGAACGTTGGTGCTGGTGCCGGGTGGCGGTTGTGGCCAGGCCCGGATGCGGTCCGCGATCTTCGGGTCGGCGGTCATCGCCAAGCCTGCGGGCGCCGCGACGGTCAGGACGGGGGCTACCATCGCTGCATCGCCGCGGTTCTCGTAGTCGATGAAGAAGGTGGTGGGGTCCGCGGGGAACCACCAGAAGAGCGAACCGGGGATGGTGAGGCGCGCGACGAAATCGGGCTCGCCGGTGGTGACGGTGAAGGCGTCGGGCAGGGTGACCGTCTGCGTTCCGCGAGTGACGCGGACGTCGTAAACGCCCGCTGGCCAGGACGCCAGGTCCAAATCGACGGCGATGGATGTGGACGATTGCACCCGAGTTTGCGCGGGAATGCGCGGAGTTCCGCCGCTATCGACGAACTCGATGGTGGTTTGGGTGTTGAAACCGACGCCCGTGATGATCGTGGTGGCCGGCAATGCGGGGTTGCCACCTTCGGGCGGGAGGTTGCTGTTGCGCGTGGGGCTGATGTTGTCCACGAAGAACGGGGCGGCTTGGGCCACGAGTTTGAACTGCGGCAACGGCTCAGCCTGGTCCGAATAAACGAGGACGTAGTACGCGCCGCCGCCCGCGAGGCCCGTGAGCAGAATCTGCTGGTCGAAACTGTTGCGGGTGGAGGCGTGATCGGAGGCAAGGCGGGTCGGGATCGCGCCGAGATTCGTGAACAACTCGAACTTCCGGCCGGGGTCCTGGCTGTGCAGGTTGAGGCGAAGGCTGTCGCCGGGCGCGACGTTCACGACGAAGTACTGGGCGCGATTCGCCGCAGAAAGGCTGCCGAACTGGCCGGCCCCGTCCGCCGCAAGCTCGTGGACTTCGAGCGGAATCGGACCGAATGCGGTGACTTTGACGCGCTCGTTAGGCCCCTCGTTCTCCTGGTTGAAGATGTCGGAGCGCAGGAGTAGGTGATAGCTGCCGGGGAGCGCGCCGGGGATGTACACGGTGGTCGATGCGGCGTAGGTCTCGCCTTGGGCCAGGCCGCCCGTGTGCGGGACGACGGCGAGGCGAACGTCGTGGATGTCCCACTTGTCGTCGGCGGAGAAGAAGATGGCGTCGGACCAATTGCCGAGCAGGGGTGCGCTGGCGGCGTTGTAGCCTTCCCAGTTCACCACGACCGGGTCGCCAGCCCAGAGTTGGTTGGTGTTGGCCGTGACGTTCTGGATCCGGAGGTCCACCGGAGCCAGGTTCACCGCGAAGGTGTACAGGTCGTCGGGACGACCCGCTTGGCCGTCGCGGTTTTGGTCGAGGACGTTGCCGGCCAAGTCCTGGATGTCAGGGCCGATGGTGAAGCTGTAAACACCGAGCTCAGTCTGTCCGGGGAAGCTGACGCGAAGGCGGTTCAGGCCGACGTTCTCGACCTTCGTCGCTGCGAGACGGGTTTCCGAGGGCGTCTTGATGGCGACATCGACCGGGGTAAACGTGGGCCACTCGATGGCTTCGCTGAACCAAACATCGACGCTGTCGAGAGTGCCAGTAACGTCACCGGCAGGCTCGTGGCGCGTGATGCGGGGCGCCACGGTGTCCAGGCGCAGGTCCCAGTTGAAGTCGTCCGTTGATTCGCCTGGAATGCCGTTGGCATTCTGGTCGAGAGCGATGCCGTCGTGGTCCCGAACGGCTGGCAGGAGTATGAAGTGATAGGAACCATCCTCGCTCAGTGGGGCAAAGGCGATTTCGAAGGTCTGGTCGTCAATGGCCGTAATGCGTGTCGGCGACCTTCGCCCCATCTGGCCGTCGATGAGGAACTGCGCTGGTGTGAACGAAGCAGCATCGATTGGCTTGTTGAACTGAACGGTGGCCCGCTCGATCACGCTCGTCATGGAGCCACCATTCCAACCGACTGGGGAATGTGCGATGACGTGCAGCGTCGGAGACGACTGGGAAAAGAAGATCGAACCCGGCTCGGCACCTTGCGCGCCCGTTGCGGTGATGTTGTTCGTCTGGAAACCCGAGTAATCCTGAATGTACAAGGCGATCCGGCCGCCACCGCCGCCGGCGGCGGACCCCGCCGCCCCTCCTGCTGCCTGGATGTATCCGCTGCCCGCCAGCAAGGGCGTCTCCAAGAAGAGCCCACCGCCTGACCCGCCTCCCGAGCCGGCCGTGATTCCGTTCGCCAGCAGGCCACCGTCGAGTGTGACAGCGTTGGCTTTGATCCGGGCTACCCCACCGCCTAGCGCATCCGAGCCGCCGCTACCCGGGTCGTTGGGATCAGGCGCGTAGCCGTAAGTCGCATTCGAGCGACCCTCCTTTACGACACCGCGACCGCCGTAGCTGCCACCTGCTTGGCCGACCGAGCCGCCGAAACTCGTGTTGCCCAGAGTCCGCCCCGCCAGGTAGCCCTTTCCGCTGACGTCGATGGCGCTCGACGCGTCCACGGTGAGCGTGCCGGCCACCTCCAACTCCAGTTTGTGCACTTCGCTGATGGTTGGAGCAAAGGTCGTAACAACAGCCGCGTTGGCGAGCTCCAAGTCCGGCACGAGGAGCCGATCCACGACTAATACTCCGCCAGAGATGAGCAGGGGCTTTTCCCAGGCGACTACGGCTGCCGCCTCCATCTGCCCGCCATTCAGCAAAGTCAAATCGGCCTTAATTGCGGTGTTTGGCCCCTCGACTCGCCACAAGCCACCCAGTTCCAAGCTCACGTCATGTCCGTACTCAACCAACCCGCGCGTCAACATCCGGCCGTACCCCTTCACCACCACCGCATCCCCAATCACCAGCTTCTCCGGCC
>JAKLFY010000151.1 GCA_022710935.1 Verrucomicrobiota bacterium | reverse complement strand
TTCCAGTGGGCGGGTCAGGTTTGCGTCCATGCCAATAATGTATCTATACAGATACAATATGGCAATCAAAAAAACACTGCAGAGACAGGCTTTCTCAAATTCGGTTACTCTTTCGTCCTACACCCTGGTGATTATCTCAAACGGCTCGTACGCATCGTTCCTTACCGTGGGTGCGCTGGTGCATCAGACTTCGCACGATCACTGCTATGCGGGTTAGCCCGCATTTCTCACCAGGTTTTGATGTCGTCTGACCGGTCACCGTCACATTTCACCTGAAATGCGGGCGAATCAGAAACCCGCGCCCCAAACAGTTGGACCCAATCTCGACCACACTGTGTCCGCGTGCCCGGGTCGCCCAAGCGGCTGGGGCGCGTCCCGGCGTTGCAGAACCGATGAGCCGATTCTCCTTGCTGGGCGCGGATTTCACAGTGAAGTCAGGGGTCAACCCATGACATTGTCGCCAGGACGCGTCTTTTCAGTCATGTAACTCGAGAAGGGAGCGTGATTTGGCGAAAACCAGAGCGTGGAGTCGTTGGCACCCACCGCGAGCGGAACGGAAGCGCTTCTGAAAGCTGCGCGTGTTGGACTTGGTTTTGGGGTTCTTCTGGCGCGCTCGATTCACCGCCGCATTGGCCAAGCTGACCACCACGCGTCGAATCGTCCCAAGGACAACGTAAGTCACCGGTGTTGGGATCGGTACGAAACTTCAAGGCGCGCAATTTCACGCACGCGTGCTTGACCAGTTCGCGAGCCCAGAAATGGAAATCAGATGTTCTGCAAATAATGCTAACCTCTTCAGTCACAATTTGCCCCACGGCTCAAAAGACGCGTCCTACGGAAAACGACCTGGCATTGGGACGCGACTGGCTTACCATGCAGGCAGACATGTTTATGAGCTCTCATTTTCGCCTTCACATGGGCGCCGCCATCGGCCTGGCGGCGTGGTGCGCCGTGGGCCAAACGCCCGCGCCGCAGTTGGACACCAAACCGGCGTTCATGCAGATCGTCACCAACCACATGCTGACGACCAATGTTGTCATCGTGACCAACTACGTGGTGGTCACCAACTCCGTCGTGACGACCAACTTCTACAACGCCCAGGGACAACTCCTGCTCCCGGTGACGCCGGACAAGCCGGCAATCCCAGGCTTGATCCCCATCACCGAAGCCAAGCCGGCCGAGACACCACCCGAGAAAGCGGCTGAGCCACCGCCCGCGCCGCCCGAACCCGATCCGTTGCAGGTCATTCGCGATTTGCTGGTCAAAGGATTGACAACCTCCTCGAACAAGGTGAGCGCCGTCGGCAGCTTCTCGAGCAACCTGACCCAACAAATCCAGGTCCCCCAGGGCGTCACATCCTTTGACCGCAAGAAGACCCAGGACCTGCTGACCGCGATGAACGTCACGGCCGAAAAGGCCGCGCCCGAGGCGGTGGCACTGCTGACCAAAGCAGCGGCCCAGATCAAGACCGAGGCGGCGGCTGCGGCCGTCAAAGGAGGACCCGGAGCGGCCACGCAGTTGTTTGCGAACACCCACGGAACCGAGCTGGAATCGCAGTTGCTCGCCTTGGTCCAGAAGGCCGCGGTCCAAACCAGGCTGCGCAATGCCTACAACGACGTCATGTTCAAAGGGGGCGGCTTGTTTGGCGCCGTTCTCGGCTCGGGCCCGTCGGTCGACATCGAATCCCACGTGGCGAAAGGACTGTGGCGCGCTCTCACAAACAACCTGGCCGAGCAGGAGCGCCTGATCCGAACCGACGCCTCCGCCCGAACCACGCCCGCCCTGCAGGAGGCGTTCAAGTGAAGCCCCCCTATCGACGCTGATATGTCAACAGGGCCGATCCGGGCTTGCGGTCGATCGCGATGTGCATTCCCTGCTGCGCCAGAACCTGGCCTCCGATCGAGGTCTTCTCGTTGGTATCGAGGTTCGTGATCTCGTAGGTCGCCCCCACATCGATGGCGCGCAAAGGGATGCGAGCCCCTTCGTAGGGGCTGTCGGGACGCCGCAGGGCGACGATCAGTCCGCGTCCCAGCTCCGGCCGATCGAGTTGATAGGCCATCCACTGATCGCGCGCCTGCGAGTAGGTGGTCAACGGATAGTAATCGCCGTAGTAGAAATCGCGCAGGCCCAGGTACTGGACCAGGGTCGCCCGCGCCCAATCGAATGGGAAGTCCGCTGGAATCGCCTGCGCCGGGGCATCGCCTGTGTGCCACCAGTTCAGACAGAGCGCGCTGCACATGCTGCTTCGAAACTCGTAGTCGTCGCCGGGACGGTCCTGGCTGGTCGCACTGAGCGGCGCCCAGGCGAGCAACCCGTACGTGTGGCATTGGTGTGCGATGGGATCGCGCGGCCCGTCGCTGCGCCAATAAGGCGTGGCGCGCCCGAGCGTCTCGAGGTCGATCCGCCGCCCGCCGCTAGCGCAGTTGTCGATCATCAGCCCGGGGCGGCCGGCCAGCAGACCGTCCCAGAAGGCGTAAAGGCCCTCGATGTACCGGATTTCGCTCATCCCCTGGCGGTCGGGCGCGTCCGCCCTCTGCCAGAACGGCAGCGGGTCCATGTTGAAATCCTGCCGATAACACCCCAGCCCGAATTCGTCCACCTTCGTCAGAATGAAATCGGTGAGGAATTGCCTGGCCTCAGGAATCCCGATGTTGAACAGCAGGTTGTCCCCTCCAACATCCAGAAGCCAGTCACCCCGTTCCGCGTGCCAGGGCGTTCCCTTGAACACCCGCTCCGGCTCGAACCACAACATCAGCTCGCGTCCCCCCTTCCTCAGCGCGTCGCTCAGCGGCTTGAATCCGTTCGGATAGAGATCGCGTTTCACTTCCCAGCGGCCGACGTTGACCGGCCAACCGCCCGTGCCGTACCACTCGGCATCGATCCAGTAGTACGCCACGGGCAGATCGTGCCGGATCATCTTGTCGATGTTGTCGAGATGGACCTCGGCGCGCGTGCCGCCCCAGTTCCCGGAGGTGATCGGCGCCACGAGCGGCTTGCCGTTAAGCCGCGGACGGTGGTGCGCCAAGACGAATTGGCGCCAGAGATTCTGCCCGCGCCACCGCTCTCCCGTGTAAAACAGCAGCGCCATCCTCGGAGTCCGGATCTCCTCGCCCGGGCGCAACCGCAGACGGGTCTGCGCCAGGCCGGCACGCATGGCCACCTGCCCGCGTGCCCCACAGACGAACTCCGCCCCCCATTCGCCGCTCCACCCGATCGCCGCCACCACGCCGCCGTCCGCTCCCTCGACATTGAAAAACGGCATCACCTGGCTCGACGACCGACCGCCGCCCGGCTGCAGACGAAGCTTCACGCCCGGTTTCAAAACAGTCTCCTGCGGCGCAAAGTCGTCGAATGATGCCACCGCGCCTTTGGCCCAATGCAGCTTGCCCTGGCCCGACACGGACACAGGCAGGACTTCATCGAGGATCTGGATCGCTTCGAGGATCGGCGTGTCGCTCGAACCGGTGTTCTTGAGGCGCGCCACCCACTCGACCGCTGGCCAGTCCCCAAAAAGCGCCGCGTCGATCCGGACTTCGAGTCCAGTGACCGGATCGCGCCAGGCGATTGACCGGTCGAGACGTCGCGGGCGGCTCGATGATTCCTCGATCGCGCGCGGCCATTGCGGCAGCAAGCCCGCGCTGTTTGTGCCGCCATACACGAAGGAGACCGCGAATGGGTTGGCGCCCGCCGCATCCGCCCACGGCAGATCCTGCAAACGCACCCGGCTCCCGTCTTCGAGCGCCACGACGGCCTCCGCCCACAATGCCTGATCCCACCCCCGTCCATCGCCGCCGTCCTTGACCCGGATCTCGAACTCGGACGCCCCCTCGAGTGGGATGTCGAGGGCGCGGGGCCCGTCCTTGCGCCGCATCACGGGCGACGCAAAAACCTCGGTCCCATTCACCAGCACATGGAAGGTGACCGATCCGGCGCCGGTCGCTTCGCCGCGCTGAGTGTCGTCGTTGTTTTCGAGGCCCACATCCGCGGTGAACCGCCGCGCCGGGCGCCCCAAACGCACCCGCAGATGCTTGGTGGCGTTGAACGCAATGCCATGCGTGTAGACCTTCTCGCCCAGTTGATAAGGAGTGCCCCGCCACGATCGACCGCGGGTCATCGAGTCGGCAACGTCCTCATAAACAAACTCGATCGACGCCGGCGCCGCGGAGGACTCGCCGGCCGCGGTCATCCGGTCCATCCACCGACGGCACGCGGCCATCTCCTCCTGGGTCGGCGTCACGGCCGCCAATTGCGCCATGCCGAATGCCAGCGCGAGACCAATCCAGACGATTCGCCATGTCTTCATGTTCACCAGTCAAGGATTCTGCGACGACCAATACTCGCGCGGATCAACAATCCGACCTTCAATCGCGCTGGCGGCCACGGTGGCCGGCGAGGCCAGGAAGACCTGGCTTTCCTTGTGGCCCATGCGTCCGGGAAAATTGCGATTGGTGGCGCTGATGCACTTGAGCGGCGCGTTCATGCGCCCGAAGGTATCGACCGGACCGCCCAGGCAGGCGGCGCATCCGGCGTTCTCCGTCATCTGCACCCCGGCATCGAGCAAGAGGTCCCAGATGCTACGCCCGCCCCAGTAGGTCTCCTGCAGGTCGCGCACCACTCCCGGAGTCGCCGGCACGCCAAAGGTGTCGATGCTCACCCGCCGTCCGCGAACCACGCGCGCGAACGCGACGAAATCGCTCGCCTTTCCGCCCGTGCAGGAGCCGACGTAGGCGCGATCGAGCCGGATGTGGCCCAGTTCCTTGGCCGCCTTGCGCTGGCCCGGATCCGGCGGACACGCCACGGTCGGTTCGAGCTTGGACAAGTCGAGCGTGGTCTCGAAGACAAACTGCTGATCCGCATCCGCCTCGACTGGCTCGAACGAGGTCTTGGTCCCGTTGAGACGCGTCCGAACCTCGACAAACTCCGCCGTGCGACTGTCAAAGGGAAAGATGCCGTTCTTGCCGCCGGCTTCGATGGCCATGTTGGCGATCGTCATGCGATCGTCCATGGCCAGCGTCGCCACTCCGGGCCCGTCGAACTGCAGCGCCCGGTACGTGGCGCCGTCCGAACCGATCTGGCCGATCAAATGCAGGATGATGTCCTTGGCCATCACGCCCGGCTCGAGTTGCCCTTCGAGCCTGAAACGCATGGTCTCGGGCACCTTGAGCAGCAACCGGCCTGTTCCCAGAATGAAACCTGCGTCGGTGTTCCCAATCCCCGTGGCGAACTGGTTGAACGCGCCCGCCATGCACGTGTGCGAGTCGGTGCCAAACAGGACCTCGCCCGGACGCGTGTGGCCCTTCTCGGCCAGAGCGGTGTGGCACACCCCCGCGTAGCGGCGTCCGTACTGCCGCTTGAGAAGGCCCCGGCTCGGATCGAATTTCCAGGCGCCTTGGGGATCGTCGATGACGTCGTAAAAGTAGGTGATCCCCTGCTCCTTCACGAACTCGCGGAGGATATCGACGTTGCGGTTCGATTTCGAGTCCGCCGTGAAGATGTAATGGTCGGGAATGATCACCACGCCGTGTCGATTCCAGACCTTCGCATCGGCCCCGAACTCGCGCTTGAAAACGCCGATCGTCCCGGGCCCGCACACGTCGTGCGTCATCAGAATGTCGGCCTTCACCCAGACGTTCTCACCCGCCTGAACCTTTGCCTTGCCGGCCGCCCGCGCCAGAATCTTCTCAGTCAACGTCATAATACGAGCCGCGACTCTATCGGGGCGGCGCTCAGGGCGCAACTCGGGAACGGCACTCGGCAACGACAGCCCCGATCCGGTGCATCTGGAGGTTGTCGGTGAGGATCGAGTTTGGGCCGCGTGAGGGCACGCGGCCTGCCACACCGGCAATCTCCATCCGTTGTAGGCCCGGTGCCCTCACCGGGCGACAGAACACCAACAACAACCAGATGCGCCCAGCCCCGATCATGGGCTGAGGTTTTGGCTGTTCATCAGCCGCCCGGCGTGTTACGGTCCAGATGCTGTGAAAGCCATCCCCTGTCGTTTCCCCCGTTTCTTCCTTCTCTTCCTGATTGCAGGGTCCCTCCGGGTCTGGAGTGCGGAGTCGGACGACTTCCTCAACCCGCCGGGATGCCAGTGGGGCCGCCTTCTCTTCACGAACATGCTGAGTTCGCGCGCCCTGGCCGTCGAACGCTGCCATGAAGGGTTCGTCGTGGCCGGCGTGGTCAGGCAACCGGGCGAGCTTCTGTATGATTGGGCGGCGATGGCGGTGCTGGCCGAGGACGGCACCCTCATCCGCAGCAACGTCTTCCAGGGACTCGAGGTCATGGGTTGGCGGCTGGGGTGCGGCGCGAGCGCGGTGATCGTCTCGCACGATTCGTTGGGCCGGCCGGACGGCTACGTCGTGACCGGCTACAAACACCAGCATTTCACCGGAACCATCGACGATCCCCGCCCGGAATGGATGAACCCCACTCTCTGGGTCATGAAGACCGATCTGCTGCTGCAACCCCTGTGGCAGACGAACGTCGCCCGCGGGGTATTTGAACACGGGCCCAGCCTGGCGCGCTGGGGGACCGGCATCGCGGAAATGGCCGACGGCTACTGGGTCGCGGGACAAGCTTACGGGGATTACCTCATCGACCCGCTCGGCCAGGACTCGGGCTCCGCGGGGTTGGGCTGCCTGCTGCGCCTGGACCGCGATGGCCAGGTGCTCGAGGCGCGGGAAGCCCTGCAAGCCGGCAACGAGTGGCTGGGCACCGGCCCCAAATCGATCAAGCCCACATCCGACGGCGGCGCCATCCTCGCCATCCGCCTTTCGGATGTCCGGTTGAACTCGTCGGGCCTTCCCGTCTGGACAAACACGCAGCCCGTCTGGAACTACGATGTGCGACAAGTCGCGGGCGGCGGTTACGTGTCGGTCGGGAGAGAACAGGTGCCCGGGGTCCCGAGCGCCTCCTACCGGAACGCCGTGCTTGGTTCGTATTCCGCCGGCGGCGCCCTCGAGTGGAGCACTCTGCATGGCAGAGACCATGAGCGGGATATCGGACGCTCGCTCGTCGAGGCAGCGGACAGCTTCCTCATTGCCGGCCAGACCGACTCGATCGGGGCGGGCGGAGACGACGTGTGGGTGATCAAGACCAGCCGGAGCGGCACGCGTCTTTGGGACATTGCCCTGGGCGGCGCCGGGACCGACGCCGCCTATGCCGCGGTGTTGTCTCAAGACGGGCGCTTGGTGGTGGCCGGCGAGGCGGAAGTCGGGGCGAACCGCTGGATGTGGATCGTGAAGGTGAACCCGGACCTGCACGTGCCCCATGCCAGTTTTACGGTGCAGCCGCCAAGCCCCGTGTTCCGGGATCAGGTCTTGACCTTCGATGCCAGCGGATCGAGCAATCCGGGGGCTTCGATCGCCGCCTACCGATGGGATTTTGGGGATGGCACCACCGGCACCGGAGTGAGCGTGCAGCACAGCTACCGCGCCGTTGGCATCTACGACGTGGTGCTCGAGGTGTTGAGCGCCGATGGCCCCCGGGCCTCGGCCACGCAGAGCGTCGAGGTGGCCGGTCTGGTGATGCAATGGCAGCGGTTCTATGGCGGGGACAATCACGATGTCTTGGGCATCGTGGACGCCCCTGATGGCGGGTTCGTTCTCGCGGGCGGGATTGATACCAGTTACGGGAGTCAGAATCACCTCTGGATGTTCAAGGTGGACCGGCGCGGACTGCCCGTGTGGGAGAAGTTCGTCGACGCGCCCGTGGATGGAAGCGAGTACGCCAACGCCCTCGTGCGCGGCACCGACGGCGGGTACGTCGTGGCAGGGACTTCCCGTTCCCGGGGCTACCCGTGGTACAACGATGCCTTGCTGCTGAAGGTGGATGAAGACGGCGAGCTGTCCTGGCCGATGAAGGTCTTCGGAACGAGCGAACAAGACGAGGCGGCCTTCTGTGTCGCCCCCGGTGCGGACGGTGGCTATTTCCTGGGCGGGAACGGCCACAGCGGCAGACCCATGCTGATCAAGACCGATGCCTCCGGCAATGAGCTGTGGACGAGGCACTATGAGACGGAAAACGGCAGGATCGCGGATCGGATCCTGGGGACCTCCGATGGCGGGGCTCTCTTCTACGCCAATGCCAACGGGTATGCGGACTGGTTCATCCGGGTGGATGCCACGGGTGTTCCAGTGTGGACGAATGTGGCGCCTTATTACGCGACCTGCTACTGGCTCGCCAACCGGCAACTCCCCGCCGAAGGCTTCGTGCTGGCCGGCGTGCAGGACAAGAACATGTGGCTGTCGTTCCTCTCGACGGACGGAGTCCGCTCCGGCAGCCAGGTGTGGTCGGGCCCGGCGGTTTACGACATCCGTGACTACGCCTACGGGGGCGCGCCCACGCCCGACGGGGGCTACGTCCTGGCCGGCCAGATGGCCTTTCGGGAGACCCCCTATGGCCCGCTCGACTACGAAGTCGTGCTGCTCAAGACCAATCCTGAGGGTGAACGCGTGTGGATGGAGACCTTCCCCGGATCGGCAAACTACGACGAAGAAGGCAGGGCCGTTCTCGCGCTCGCGGACGGCAGTTACGTTGTCCTGGGCCACGACGGGAACTCGAGCACCCCGCCTGTCTGGCTGTTCAAACTGGCTCCGAACCATGCGCCCACCGCCGTGCTCGAGCTGGCCACCACGGTCCTCGCCCTCGGCGAGGCGCTGGGCGGAGACGCGTCCGATTCGAGCGATCGCGACGGCTCGGTCGTTGGCTGGGAATGGGATTTTGGGGACGGCCAGATCGGTTCCGGCGTCGCGGTCAGCCATAGCTACACCAACTCGGGCGCGTACAACGTGCGGCTCACGGCGGTCGACGACAAGGACGCGGAGCGGTCGGTGACCAATACGGTCTATGTCACAGGCGTGCGGACCGGTTCCGGCTTCACGATCAGCGACACCTCGATCACCAATTGCCCCGGCTGCGATCCCGCCACCTACCCGCGCGAAGGCGTGCCGCTGATGATCGACTGGGCCAACTCGTCCGGTTTCGTGATTCGAGGCGTCGCAACCGGCGGCAGCACCAAGACGTTCCACGTCACGTTCCCGGATCCGGTGCCTGAGGATTTGAAGCTCTACCGGCTGCCCGCGTGGACCCAGACTGCCTATACCCTCGTGGACAAGCACACCATCGAATTGGCATTGTCGCTCAAAGCCGGTTCGTACGTTCTCCCGTTCGTGCTGGCGAAGGCCGCGCCGCTGCCAACGGTCAGTGCGTACGCAACGGCTGGCTCCGGCCGGCTCTCCCTGAGCTTCGCCACCGCCGCGGGCTACCGCTACGCCGTCGAAAACAACAGCGGCCTCGCCGCTACCGGGTGGTCGGGTGTCCCGCACGCACGCAGTCCCGGTGACCCGGCCACCCTGGACTACCTCGACGGCGCGGGCCGCACCGAGACGGTCTACGTCGATCTACCAGTCTACGGCTCCGGCTTCTATCGGGTCCGGATGCAGGCACCGTGACTCGCGCCGTGTGTCCGCGGAGGACGCAGCGCTCTGGAGTTTGGACATTCTCGATGCTTGTCGATGTGGTTGCAGGATCTTCATCGCACACTTCATCGCTGACTGCCAGCCAGCCGGGAACTTGCGTGGTGAATGGAAAGGTCTCACTCCCCCTTCGTGCTTCGTGCTAAGGGTCTGTGCAAAAATTACTTCCGGTTTTGGCGGGAGCGTCACCGGGCCAGATGCGAGGCCCGAGGGAGGGAGTGTATCCGTTGAGATACTCGACTGACCGAGGAACGAAGCAGATGGCCCGGTGCCGCCCCGCCCCGCAGGGCTGGGGGGCTTTGGCTCGCTGGTCCCGCCGTCGCGGGATTGCTCCTCAGTCACAGAGGTCAAGGCTATGCTCCTTCGTCGCGCGGCTCGGCTGAGCTCGCCGAAGTCCTCGCCAGCGAGCCAAATCCCCTCCAGCAAAATCGGAATTAATTTTTGCACAGACCCTAAGCTCGCGTGCGGCTCTGCGAGAAAAGGCGTGCAGAAACCAGTCGAGTCACCCCATGCTGTGCTCATGAGAATCAACCCCATCCATTGGCTCGGCCTCGCGCTCGCCGGCCTCCTCACCGTTCCGGCCGCCGCCGCCGAGCCGGCAGCCCGCGCCCAGGAACTCTGCGTCATGACGTTCAACCTCCGCTATGCCAGTGCCACGCCCCCCAACGCATGGCCCCAGCGCCGTCCGGTCATGAAGGCGTGCATCGAACAGTCCGCCCCCGATCTCATCGGCACGCAGGAAGGCGTTTACCACCAACTCAAGGACCTCGCCGCCGATCTGCCGGCCTACGCCTGGATCGGCACCGGACGCGACGGCGGCAGCCGCGGCGAGTTCATGGCCGTGTTCTACCGCAAAGACCGGTTCGAACCGCTCGAGTTCGATCATTTTTGGCTCTCCGACACCCCCGATGTGATCGGTTCGAGCACATGGGGGAACACCAACCGCCGCATGGTGACTTGGGTCCGGTTTCGCGACCTGGCGGCGGGAAGCGAGTTCTACTTCTGGAACACGCACCTCGACCATGCCCTCCAGCCGGCGCGCGAGAAGGGCGCGAACCTGATCCGGCAGCGCATCGACGATCTCAAGACGAAACTGCCCATCCTGCTGGTCGGCGACTTCAACGCGCAGGCGGGCGTGAACAAGGCCTACGACATCCTCGTCAATGAAGGCGGCTTGGAAGATACATGGCTGCTGGCCGCCGAACGCCGCAATGACGGCATCAACACTTTCAACTCCTTCACCGGCCCCCGCCAGGGAGACGTCCGTATCGACTGGATCCTGGGCCGCGGTGTCGAGCGCGTTCGGGCCGGTGAAATCGTCACGTTCTCCCAAAGCGGACAATACCCGAGCGATCACTTCCCGGTGGTCGCGTGGCTGACCCTCGCACCTTGAAGCCGAATCCCAAACCGCGCATCGCCCTGGCGATCGTCAGCCTTGTTCTGGGGATTGTCTCGGTCCTGTTCTGCATCGGCATCCTGACCGGCATCCCGGCGATCATCACCGGCCATGTGGCCCGGCGAAAGGTCAGGATGAATCCGACCGGTTACCGCGGCGCGCGCCTGGGGATGGCCGGCCTTGCCTTGGGGTACTTCAGCCTTGTGCAAACGATCCTGCTCGTCATTGCCCTCCAGCCCGCTTTGGGAAAGGCCAAGGTGCAGATGGAATACTTTCACTGCGCCAACAACCTGCGACAGATCGGCATGGCTGTCCAAATCTATGCCACGGTCAACGACGGCGTCTTCCCCCGAACCGCCGACCAGTTCGGGCCGCACATGGGCTTCTCCACATTCCTGATCTGCCCCGCGGATGCCGGTTACCGGAACCGGAAGATCGACTCGAAGGATTTCAGCCAGACAAGCTACATCTTCACACTCAGTGGCGCCTCGCCGGCCACGCCGGCGGAGGTCATCGTCCAATGCCCGTTCCACAACATGACGCTGACCGCCGACGGCGCGGTCCATCGACCCGACGAAACCCCGCAGCCTTGAGTCCAACTGGCCTGCATTTCTCACCACTTAGGGTCTGTGCAAAAATTACTTCCGCTTTTGGCGGGAGCGCCACCGGGCCAGATGCGAGGCCCGAGGGAGGGAGTGTATCCGTTGAGATACTCGACTGACCGAGGAACGAAGCAGATGGCCCGGTGCCGCCCCGCCCCGCAGGG
>JAKLFY010000150.1 GCA_022710935.1 Verrucomicrobiota bacterium | reverse complement strand
GGTCAGACTTCGCGAGAGAACTGCTATGCGGGTTAGCCCGGTTACGGTTCCTCGCGAAGCGTGTGAAATAACCGGGCTAAGCCGGCGCTTGCGGCGGCAAGCCGCTGTCTGGTAGGTATTGGCGCAGGGCTTGCCGGTGTGGCGAAATGGCAGACGCACGGGACTTAAAATCCCGGGGCCTTAAACAGCCGTGCGGGTTCGAGTCCCGCCACCGGCACCAATCCCACTCTGTGAGTGTGAGATGCGAACCGTGCGGCGCCCTGGTCTTTGTCGGGACCTGTGTCGGGACCTGTGTCGGCACTTTTGTCGAGCGCCCGCATGTCAATCGACAAAGGCCTTAAGCCGGCTACAAGCCGGCGCTCCGGCGCCCGATCTCCGAACTCCGATCTCCCATCTCCCACTTCCTGCCAAGAAGCCTGCCGGTCTCGGCCGGTGATATAGCCAATCGGCGTATTCCGAATTTCAATTCGCCGACTGGCGACGCAGCGGCTACGCTGCGCCGCCAGAACGTGACCTCGACGACACCAAACTCAGCTCAGACCCGGCGGCTTTGGCTGGCATTGGTCCCGGCGATGGTCCTGCCATGCCTGGGTGCCCTGGCCTACTTCGTCCTGTTCAAGGAATCCACGCTGGTCAAGACCCTTTACGGCGGCACAAAGGCATTCACACTAGCCTGGCCGGTCCTGGCCCTGACACTAATCCTGCGTCAGCGATTCGAGCTTCCAAAGCCGCACCGCCGCGATCTCGAGTCCATCCCGCTCGGGGCCGCGAGCGGTCTCATGATCGGACTCGCTCTGGTCGGGCTCGCTCAGACCGCTTTGAGCGGCGTCATGGCGTCTGGCGTTCCCGCCATTCGCGCGCAGGCCGAGCGATTCGATCTGATCGATCATTACTGGCTCTTTGCCCTGCTGCTCTCGATCGTCCATGCGTTCGTCGAGGAGTATTACTGGCGCTGGTTCGTCTACGGGCAGTTGCGGCAGTTGTTGCCCCCGGCGGGCGCGCATGCCGTGGCAGGCGCGGCGTTCGCGGCGCACCACGTGGTCATTACAGGCGTCTACTTCGGATGGGGCTGGGGCGTCGTGTTCGGGGCGGGAGTGGGCCTGGGCGGGGTCCTCTGGAGCATCATGTACGAGCGGCAAGGGACTCTGACGGGCGCCTGGATCTCACACGTAATCGTCGATCTCGCGATCATGGCCGTCGGACACCGCGCCCTGTGGGGGAGGTGGATTTAGGCGGCCGGCAATTGGGATCGGTACTCGGTGGGGGATAATCCGGTGATCTTCTTGAAGACCCGATTGAAATGGGTCAGCGACTGGAACCCGACCTCGAACGCGATCTCGCTGATGCGCAGGTTGGGATTGAGGGCGAGGTTCTTGGCCTTCTCGATCCGGATGCGCGAGACGAAGTCGGTGAAGTTGATGCCGGTGGCCTTCTTGAACACCTTGCAGAAGTAAAAGGTGCTGCTGTTCACCGCCCGCGCCACCTGGGTGAGCGTCAGATCCTCGGCCTGGTGTTCGAGAATGTACTCCTTGGCCTTGGCAATCATCGCCGGCTCCGGATGTTCCTGGCGGACCAACACCTGGTTGCTGACCATCGACAGGTGTTGCGCGAAGATCGAGAGCATCTTCACCACCGCATCATGCTCGCGCGGCGAGAGCACGGGCGTCCGAAAATAAGCGTCTTTCAGTTCCGATTTCCCCACATCGAGCCCCCATTTGGCGACCTGTCGGGCAACCCGCTCGAACTGGCTCTCGACGGGCTTCTTGCGAAACACCTGGCCGGTCTGCAGGAATCCGACCAGTTGCTCGCCCAGGCGGACCGGGACGGCCGTTTCGCTCATGGCCGATCCGCACAGAACGGTCTGGGGCTCGAACGCCGAGAGTTCGGAAAGCCGCTGTTGGGTCAGCAAACAGGCGGCGCACGCGCTGCTCTTGCGCGCCATCAGGGCGCAATAGGCATTCTCGTTGCGACGTCCGTGATAGGGGAGTTGCCACGACTCGACCGTCCGCAGCGTCAACGGCAAGCCAGTGATATCGTTGAACGCGCGGGCGTAATCGAGGTAAATCCTCGAATTCGCCAGCGCCTCGATCAGATTCTTGCCGTTGGCATTCATGGTTCCACCGCGAACAGAGCCTGTTCGCTCCAATGCGGATCGACCGACCGCAACAGAGGTCTTTCCCGGCCCGCATAGGTCCACATTCTGGAGTTGTCGGGTTCGCCGCGGCCACAAGTCGATGAACCATGCGGGCTAGCCGCAGACCGCCCCGCGTCCAGAAGCACCACGCGTCACAGCGAAGTCACCAGCACTTGCCATGACCCGCACAATTTATGTCCAATCGGAGGCGAAACGTCAAGGCATGATCGGATGAAAACACACTGTCGATTCATGAACGCGAACACGCTGGAGTGGGGACGTCCTCGTCCCCGACCAATCGAATCGCGCACTGTGCCCGCGGGCGACGTGGACGTCGCCCCTCCGTTGCTCTGCTCGTGCACACGAAAGCGCTGGAGTGGGGACGTCCTCGTCCCCGACCAATCGAATCGCACACTGTGCCCGCGGGCGACGAGGACGTCGCCCCTCCACTTCATGGATTCTGGTTGCGCCGGTCGAGGCCGTGGCACAGAGTTACATCGAATCGCGGACCGGAGTCAGTCCCCGAGCACGACATGAAAGAACCGAATCAAGGCCATCCGACCCGGGTGCGTCTGTTCATCAAACCGCACTGCGGCTGGTGCCGGCAGGCGATGGCATGGCTGGATCGGAAAGGGATTGCGTACGAGACGCTCGATGTGACAAGCGACCCGAAGGCGTGGGACGAGATGCTCGCGCTCTCGGGCCAGACGCTCGCACCGGTGATCGAGGTCGATGGACAGGTCCTTGCCGACTTCGGCGAGGCTGAGCTGTCGCGCTGGTGGAAATGGGACGCGCCGTCGCGAGCGTCTTAGCCCGGGCTAGAATCCTTGACTTGACGGGCGAGACGACAGGTCAACCACGGATCCAAGGCTTCCCGAGATTCGTGTGATTCGTGTGATTCGTGGTTCCGCATTGCCGGCTCAGCGGAAACCTTGACATTCAACGGCTTAGGGGCCGTCAAGGAATAACCTTTACACTTTGCTGCTGGCTATTTGGCTTGCGGGCGCGAAGCGAGCGACGCGCATACCCGCAGCGGTCTGTAAGGAGCGAGCGACAAAGCCCGCAAGCCAAAGAGCCGCAGCCCTTGCGGGTCGCCGCGGCGCCGGGCCATCTGCTTCGTTGCTCGGTCGGTCGAGTATCGCAACGGATACACTCCCTCCCTCGTGCCTCGCATCTGGCCCGGCGGCGCTGGCGACAAAGCGGAGGTTATTCCTTGACGGCCCCTTAGTGTGCTTGCGGACCATGAACCAGAAACGCCCAACGCTCAACGCTCAACGCTCAGGTCCCTTTGCCGGTCATTCTCATGACCCACATTGTGGGATACCGCTTTGCATGAAAACGGACCGTGCGGCGGCCTGGCCTTTGTCGGCGCCTTTGTCGACCCGAATGCCACCTGACGACAAAGGTGGCGACGAAGGCAGCGACAAAGACGCTTAGCCGGCGCTCCGGCGCCCGATCTCCGAACTCCGATCTCCGAAGGGCTTAAGCCGGCTGCAAGCCGACGCACCGGCTACCGCCCACCCATCTCCGATCTCCGAACTCCGATCCGGGCTACCGTCCGGACGCCAGATACGGGAGCTGCCACGGTTTGCGGTAAGGGACGCTGACCAGTGCGTCGGCCTTGGGATCATCGATCACGCGTTCGGCCTGGGTGTCCCAGTTCACTTTGTGGCCGGTGCGCAGGGCGATGTTCCCGAGATGAGCCACCGTCGAGACGTGGTGGCCGACGCCGAGGTTCTCGATCGGCTGTTGGCGCGACTTGATGCAGTCGAGGAAATTGCGCACGTGCGCGGGGCGCGGATCGGCGCCGCCCGGGTACTTCTTCGGTTCGAGGGCGTCCTTGGTCGGTTCGCGCAGGATCTCCCATCCGCTGTCGTTGATGACCAGTGTGCCTTCCGTGCCGGTGAACGACATGCCCCAGGGGCGGTTGTAGAGGCCGAGGCCGACGCCGACCTTATGTTCCCAGACCAGTGTGTAGCTGGGGAACTCATAGACAGTGATCTGGGTATCGGGCGTTTCCGAATTGTCTTCGAGGACGTACTTGCCGCCGCTGGACATGACGGACTTGGGCGGCTCGGGGCCCATGGCCCAGAGGAGCACCTGGATCAGGTGCACGCCCCAGTCGGTCATCAGGCCGCCCGCATAATCCCAGAACCAACGGAAGTTGAAGTGAAAGCGGTTCGAGTTGAACAGTCGGTCCGGCGCCGGGCCGAGCCACATGTCGTAATCGACACCGGGCGGCACCGGGCCGTCGGCTGGGCTGCCGATGGGGCGAATCCAGTCCAAATAGGCCCAGGCGCGAACCAGACCGACCTTGCCGAGCTTGCCGGTTTTGACGAAGTCGACGGCTTGGGCATAGGTTGGGCTGCTCAGGCGCTGGGCGCCCATCTGGCAGACCCGGTTGTGGCGCCGCGCGGCCTCGATCATCGCGCGTCCCTCAGCGATGGTGAGGGCCAGCGGCTTCTCGACATAGACGTCCTTGCCGGCCTGACAGGCCATGACGGTGGGAAGGGCGTGCCAATGATCGGGCGTCGCCACCACGACGGCGTCGACGTCCTTACGTTCCAAAACGCGGCGGAAATCCTTGACGGTTTCGGGCGTGGCATTGCGCTTCTCTTTGACCAGCTTGACGGCCTCGGCCAGTTGCTTGTCGTCCACGTCGCACACCACCGGGCAATCGACCTCGGGACTCAAGAAGAAGGTCGCCAGATCGCCCCGTCCCATGCCGCCCGAGCCGATCAGGGCGACCCGGACCTTCTCGCTGGCCGCAGCGGCACGGGGCAATGGGGAGAGGACCAGGCCGCCGGCCAGCGGCAGACCGGCGGCAAACACCGAGGATTGACGAAGGAAGTTTCGGCGAGAGACGTTGTTCATAAGATTTTGCTGCGCGCATTATGCGACAGCCAATCCGGTCGAGCCAGCGCAAATTCGTGTTGGGTGAATGCCGGCACGGCCAATTCATGAAGGCGAAAAGGGTGGAGTGGGGACGTCCTCGTCCCCGGCCGATCGAGTCGCGCACTGTGCTCGCGGGCGACGTGGACGTCGCCCCTCCACTGCTCTGCTCGTGCACACGAAGGCGTTGGAGGGGGGACGTCCTCGTCCCCGACCAATCGAGTCGCGCACTGTGCTCGCGGGCGACGAGGACGTCGCCCCTCCACTGCTCTGCTCGTGCACACGAAGGCGTTGGAGTGGGGACGTCCTCGTCCCCGACCAATCGAATCGCGCACTGTGCCCGTGGGCGACGTGGACGTCGCCGCTCCTCTTCATGAATTGGCCCTGGAATGCCGGGTTGACGCGGCGCGATGGCGGAGGATCATCGCGCCCATGGTTTCCGATCGTTTCACAGCCGGGCCTGATCGTTTGCATCACAGCGCTCGAGCCGCCTCGGATGGCCCCTGCCCCGCCGCTCCCAAACGCCCTGCCGGCACGCCACTGGCGCGGGCGGAACACCTGACACCATTCGTCGCTTTGATCTGTTGGGCTGTCCTGGTCCTGGGCTGGGGAATGTGCAAAGCCGCTGCGACCGGGCCCGCGACTTCCTCGGCCCGGGGCATCACCCTGTACGTGTCCAAGTTGGGCGACAACACCGACGGTCGGACCTGGCCCACGGCTTTCCGGACGATCCAGGCCGCTTTGAATGCAATCCCGAACGCCAACGGCGGGCATCGCGTCATCATCCGACCCGACGCCTACGATGAAGCCAACCTTTATCCGGCCTACAGCGGGGCCGAGGGGGCCTATAATGTGATCGAGGGCGATTGGGATGGGCGGCTCGGCTCGGGCACGAACGGCTGGGTCGTCATCGATTCCGGCGCGCCGCGGGTGGTTGTGCGGACGAATTCGAAAGCGGCCACGGGCAACCCGACCTGGATGATCGTGGACGAAGGCGATCCTGATCAGGAGACCGGACTCAAGAGCGTCGATTGGTGGGGGCCGTGGCGATGCGACCCGGCGTATTCCGCCGTGATTTGGGATCGCTGGATTTACCGGCGTCTGTACTCGACCGGGTCCGAGGGCGGCATGGGCTGGGACCTGTCGAGTCAGAAAGGCGCGCCATTCTCGGCTGTGGTCGAGGATTGCGTCGGGATTGGGCGCTTCGCCGGGGCGTGTGCGATTGCCCATTCGCCGCGCCCGGACGAGCCGGTGGTTTTCCGGCGCTCTTACTTCCTGAATCTGGACTGGTGGGGGGATGCGGGCGGCGTGTATGTGCGCGGCGAGAGCGCCTCGATGCCCGAGACGCCCCATGCCGTCTTCGAAGACTGCACGATCGTGGGTCCGGACAACGCCCTTCAGGCCGGCTATCCTGGCGTGGACGACCTGTTCACCCGGGTCCGGTTCACGCGCTGCCGGCTGATTGTGTTGAACTTCTCGCAGCCCCATGGCACGCCCTCTTCAGGCATCGTCTGCTGCGGGTGCAAGGACGGAGGGCAATTGCGCGTCGAGTTCGAGGACTGCGACCTGATGGGTTTCAAGGTGTTCGGGACGCGGCAGGGCGAGGTGTCCTACTCGACCAAGGGCCGCTGCACGGCTTACGTTCAGTACCGATCGCCTGTGCCGGACGGTTTCGAGCGGCTGCGATTCTGGCCGGTCGAGGTTTTTAAAGACCTGATGCCGCCGCGTTTTCAAGGACCCTCGGGCTCCGATGCCGCTCGGCCCCAGTTGGTCAAGCTGCCGCTCGCGATGGCCGACGCGATGGAAAGCACACCGGTTGTTTACCAGGGCCGCCCGCTGCTCGTTTATAACCGTCGAGACGACACCAAGAACAAGACCGACGACTACACTCGAAGCATGCATTTGTTCGTGCGCGACCTGGTGACCGGACGGGACATTGCGCGATTTGGTGAGGGGCATTCGTTTGCCAACGCCTTCGTGCGCGGCGACGAGTTGAACGTGTTCGCCAGCGAGGGCACGAACCGCGACTGGTTCCAGAGCCTGTACCGATTTCGGTCCGCCGATCTGACCAACTGGAGCCGGGCATTGGCGATCCCGCAAGCCGAGGGCGAGCACCTGTTCAACGCGTCAGTGTGCCAGGACGACCAGGGCTACGTGATGGCCTACGAGTCGGACAAACCGGTGATGTTTTGTTTCAAATTCGCCCGGTCGCCCAACCTGGCGCGGTGGACGAAGGTCGATGGACTCATTTTCACCGGCGCGCACCTCGAGTACAGCGCCTGTCCGGTGCTTCGATACCATGCGCCGTATTACTACGTCATTTACCTGCACGCAGCGGTTCCGGGCCACACCGGCTGGGTGTCGTTCCTGGCACGATCACGGGATCTCGAATCGTGGGATCTCAGCCCTTTCAACCCGATCCTCGAAGCCGGTCCGGGCGAAGGCATCAACAACTCGGATGTCGACCTTTTCGAGTGGGAGGGGCGAACTTATCTCTTTTACGCCACGGGCGATCAATCGACCTGGGGGGCGGTGCGCACCGCCCAGTACGACGGTGGGCTGCGCGAGTTCTACGAGCGATCGTTCCCGCCGGGCCTGCCGATGGTGAGGGTGACCACGCGACAGTGATGGCTGCCCTGGATGCCGTCGGAACCACCCAGTAAGCATCATGATGCAGGAATGCGTACATCAGTCCTCAGCAGGTCTCGTCGGAGGGGAGTAGAACGCTCGAATCCGAAATCGCTGAACGATCGCGGATTCGACCCGCCGTCAACTGCGGCGCAGCCACGGTTTCTACGGCAGGAACCTCGATGGCGAGCACCTCGATCAGGGATTGCCAACCGGGCGCACCCGGAAGAACCGCGCTCGAGTCGGCAGCGCGTCATCCTGGACCTCGACGGTGCCGTCTTCCAACACGAAGACCATGCGATGGGGCGTCCAATCAACGAGGTCGGTTGACGACTCGATCTGACACACCTGGCCGGGCGGGCCGCCCAAGACAAAGCGAACCGTGCCCGTGCCCCGGCTGATGCCCTGGAACCGAACAGCCGTCGAGGCATCCTCGGCCAAAACGGATCTGGCCCCTGGAATAGGTCGGCTGCGACCGTCGAACGAAGCGCGTCCCGAAAACGCGGCAAAACTGGCCACCAACGCGGGAGATTCGATCTGATAAGTCAGCGCGATCGGTTCCCCCGAGTAGAACGGACCCCAGCGAATCTGCCGAGAGGCGGGATCGTACGACGCCCCCGCATCGGCATTGAGAAAAGTCCAGCCCGCCGGCACGCGCTCCTCGACCGCAAACGCGCCGACCGAATCGTCAGGCGTGATGGCAATCTGCACTCCGAGCGCGGCCCCAGGAGTGACCGGCCCAAGCAAACGGCGCTCGGCCCCATGGGACAGGATCCCCAACACGCCGGGCTCACTTGAGCCCGCGGCGGGCACCCAGCATTCGGGCGGAGCCCCCTTGTCGGGGTCGCAGAGGTAGGTTTCGCCCAGGCGCCAGATCTGTCCTGCCCGCGTCGCGTAGTCCAGCGGGATGGGGAGCGGACCGGCCGGCCATGTTGCGCCCTGTTTCCACGCGGCGGCGTAGGCCGTGACTTCCGCCAAGTCGATGGCGAAGTCCTGGGGATCGATGTCGGCCGGGTGCGTACGATCTGAAGAAGCGATCACTCGGTCGCCTCCGATAGGAACGAGCTGACCATCGAGCGCGGCCTGCCCTGAGAATTCGAATTGGCCATGCGCATCGGACGGAGGGGTCACCTGATAGGTCAATGGGCGAGCATCCGGATCGGTGAATGGCCCGAACTTGACCTGCCCTCGAGCTGCATCGAAGACGCCATCGTCGCTGATATCGGTCACACTCCAGCCCGCAGGCGGTTGCTCGGCTACAGCCCAGGCGCTGCCCAGACGCGGAGGCGCGGTCAGCAGCCTAACCTCGAACGCGATGCCCGGCGTGTAGGTGGCAGGCAGCTCGCGTTGGACAAAACTCAGAGCCGGCGGTTGGCACACCAGAATCCGGACCGGGGTCGAGACGGCTTCCTGTCCGTTCTGTGCGACGGCGTGGGCGGTCAAAACATGTTTGCCGGCGGGAGGCTTCTCCCAGCGCGCCGTCAATTCCGCCTCTTGCGTGCTCGCGAGCAACTGGCCATCGGCGCGGATCTCGAGTCGTGCAACCGCTCCACCGGCGGCGGACGCCGTCGCGCGAATCTCGATTGTCCGGTCCGATGCAAACACGGCGCCGCTGGATGGCTCGAGGATGGCCACGCGGAGCGAGGGCACGTCGCCCACCTCGATCTGGACCGGAGACGATGCAACGTCGAGTCCGACTGAATCCTTGGCGCGCGCGGTCAGGGTGTGCGCGCCCGCCTTCGCATCGTTCCACACGAATTCGTGATGGATCGGGGTGCCGGGGTCGGGCGCACGGAAGAACCAGATCTCGGAGACGCCGATTTGCTGCTCATCCGCCCAGAACTCGACGCGTGTGATTGCGCCGAGGGGATCGATGGCAACCGCGTTGATTGTGATGGGCACGCCCATCGGGAACCGGGATCCGTCCCTCGGGGCGGTAATCCGCAGAGTCGACTCCTGGCCGCATCGAGCATCGTCACAGACCGTTACGACCGCCCACGCGCGCTCTGGATCGATTTCGACCTCGATGCATGGCGCGCCCAAAGGCGGATCGGTCCTTGGCGGGCAGGGCGACAGCCAGGCGATCAGTTTTTCCGAATGTTCAACCAACTCATCGGGAATGGCTTTGACGTCGAGGCTCAAGGCCGCCTCTCCGGCCGGGATTGTCACCTGCGCCGGCAAACGCTCGCAGTCCACACCGTTCTCCGCCCGCCCTCCGTAATGCACAAAAACGCTCGCCGGCTGCGTCAGATCGCCCGTCCGGCTGATGGTGAACTCGCCGACCAGCGCCACGCGGCGGTAAGGAAAGGCGGATTCTTCGGCGACGGGCCGTGTGGCGGCGATGCTGAACTTCGGGCGCGCCGCGTGTTCGACCACAACCACGGAGACGGCCGGCGAGACCGCCGGTGGATCGAGGATTTGCTCCTCGTAGCGGGGCTGGAAGACAACGCGCCGTGTGGCCTTGGCCACCAGCTCGTGGCGGCCCACGCCCGCCCCTTTCCACTCGAACTCGTGCTTCGCCAGATCCCCTGGCTTGGGTTCGCAGCCGACGCATTCCGGCCAGCCCACCGACGACTCGCCAATCTTGGTCCCGTCAGCGAAGTACTCGAGTTGCGCGATGAATCCCTGGGGGTCGACCGCCCAGGCGGCAATCCGGATGACATCGCCAGCGGCGAATCGCGCCCCGTCTTGGGGCGCGACGATCTTGACCAGCGGCACGATGGACACGCGGTCGTTGTCATGGATCACCGCCTTGGCCACGGCCATCTCCGGATTCACGCGATAACGTTCCACAGGACCCATGCTGGGATCAGGCTCGAGCCGCACGACCACGGCTTCATCCCCTTCGACCAACAGGTCGTCGAGAACCACGACCTCCAGGTCAGTGGCGCGCTGGCCACCCTGGAAGGCGACTGAGTCTCCCAGCGGCTTGTAGTCCGCACCCGCCTCGGCCGTGCCGGCAACTGTGAAGAACACCGTCAACTCGCCGGACGCATCGCCCGTGCGCTCGAGACGGAACACGGCGTTGTCAAATGCGGGCAGCACCAGAGGCATTTCCCGAGCCTCCGCGTCGACCGCCACGATTGATACGACGGGCGGCATGGGGTCGCCCGGACCCTGTCCCAGGCAGATCGCTGCGGCCGAGTGAAGGAGCAGAGCAATGCCGGCCAGCATCCCGGTCGGAGAACTTCGGAAGGCGCGCCTCAGTTTCATAGTTGATGGCGTGAATCTAGTCGCAAACAGATGCATTCACAAGGAGCAGTCAGCGGTCGCCGGGCGAGGGCGGCTGCACCGGTGTCTGTCTTCGCGCCGCGTGAGGGCACGCGGCCTACAGCATCGGTGTCCGTTCATTTGCAGGCCGGGTCGCCCGACCCTGCACCTGCACCGGTGTCTGTCTTCGCGCCGCGTGAGGGCACGCGGCCTACAACATCGGTGTCCGTTCATCTGTAGGCCGGGTCGCCCGACCCTGCACCTGCACCGGTGTCTGTCTTCGCGCCGCGTGAGGGCACGCGGCCTACAGCATCGGTGTCCGTTCATTTGTGGGCCTTCATCGCACACTTCATCGTTCGGCAGGCTCTGTTCGATCAGCCCGAGCCCAAACCACGCAGCATCGATGCGATTCGGTCCAGGAGGGCCATGGCGCACGCTTTCTCTTCGGGATCCTTCAATTCGTCCAGGGAGAACATCCTTGCCTCTTCGTCCTCCTCGCCAGAGATCGATGAAGTGGGCGATGATGTCGGATTCGAATAGTGTCCAAACTCCAGAACGCGGACTCATCCCGCGGTTGCGGGACGGCTACTCCGCTCCCGTAGCCGCCGTCGTGAGACGGCGCTGATCATTGTTTTTCGCGGAGCAAGTCAGCGCGGACTTATCCCGCGGTTGCGCACACGCGTCAACCTTAGGGTCTGTGCAAAAACTAATTCCGATTTTGCTGGAGGGGATTTGGCTCGCTGGCGAGGCGCGACGAAGGAGCATAGCCTTGACCTCTGTGACTGAGGAGCAATCCCGCGACGGCGGGACCAGCGAGCCAAAGCCCCCCAGCCC
>JAKLFY010000015.1 GCA_022710935.1 Verrucomicrobiota bacterium | reverse complement strand
GATCGTCTTGGCTCAAGCATGCCGAACTGATCTGGCGCCGACACGAAATCGGCAAGCGGAAACCACGGCCACCGGGCCGGCAGGCAGGACGAGCACATGGGCATGCGGCCCCTGCCAAACTCTTGGATCATCGTCGTCCACAGCCGAAACCGATCGGAGCACGTGAAGATCTTCGGTTATTCCATGCCCCACCAACCCCACTCCCACTCACTCGGCACGGGCGAATTGGCCGAGCACTTGATCGCTCGACGCGCAACGGTCGGCGCTCGACCTACAACGAAAGAGGTTCTTGAAAGTCGTGCGTTGAGCGTTCCACGTTGAGCGTTCTCTGCACAGCCGAACTCCCAACTTCCAACTCCCAACTTTCCCCCCTCCCCCCACAGAAGTCCCACCCCCTCCCGTACAGTCGCCGGCATGAAACTCAAATACGCAGACTGGATCCGACCCGAGACGGACGAGGTGGTGGCGGTTTTCGGACAGGCCAAACTAGTGCGTCGACTGGACGGCAAGACCGAGCTGCGCGGCGGCACGGAGCAGGACCGCATCACGGCCAAGGAGTGGATCGCCCTCTTCTGGCACGAGGCGGTGCTGGAACAGCGGTGAACGTGTTCGAGGGGTGAACCGCGAAACACGCCAACGACGCGAAAAAGACCGAAAGCCACACTTTGGCTGTTGGCTCCCATTTCGCGTATTTCGCATGGTTAGCGGTTCAATCATGACCGAGCACTTCGCCCGGCCAACTCGGTCTGCGACTGCGCAATCAAACCTGACGTGATCTCCGGGCGGCCAACGGCTATCGCAGATAGTCCTCGCGTACGGGCGAGAACACCTCGATGCTTTCGACTTCACCCGTTCCCCATTGAGATAGGTGCCTGTGCTCTCCAAGTCGTAAACCCATACGTCGTCCTTGCAGTTCACAATCACGCAGTGCCGACGAGCGCACGGGGGTGGTCGTCGCCCAGATCAGCTTGGCCTGTGCGGCGTGTTTGCGGATTGCTGCGACGAGTTCAGGGAAATGTTGCCGGTATTCCTCGTTTGGGATGACCACGTTGGCACCGATTGCCGCCGCCAACGCCAAGCAGTAACGAAAAGATCGTCTCATCTCCGCGGAACCCTACCCTGGGGCCCTGCGGTTTCATAGTCGAACCAACTGCCTTGTTGACGCCGGCCCAGTTTGCCCAATGGCTCGGCGAAAGCGAGTACTGGGTCCGCCGTCGGTTGGCGCCATTGCCAGGTGTCATCCGCGAAGGCCGGAAGCACGTCCGCATTCATCCGCGCACATACCTCGAAAGGCGATTACGCCTCGATGCGTCCCACGGCCACGGTCCGCGACGATAAGACGGTGCGGGAATCCCTGGAGAACCATGACGGCTTTGGCTCACTTGGTCCCGGGCGGCAGCAAATTCCAGAACTCCTGCGCCTGAGCTTGTGTGACCAACGCCATGTAGTTCTTGCGCAGAACGTCTTCGCTGTGACCCAACGCTTCAGCAACCTGCGTCGCACTTCCAGTGTCGGCCAGCCAGTACGAGGCGGCCGTGTGGCGCGTCACGTCCTTGGGCCAGTGTGCGAACCCCAGCAGAGTTCGGAGCATTCGGATTGCGCGTCGGCGAGCTTGACGGTGAAGCGGCAATTCCGCGCCTCGCATCTTGGCATGTCCCAACCAGGCCATCGCCGTCGGGTGCGGGTAAACGACACGTCGCTGCCGGACCTTGGTCGTCTGCGCTTCAACACGGATCCAATTCTCATCGAAGTTGATGTGATGCCACGAAGTCTTCTCGGCCTCCTCCGGCCGAAGGCCGGCGAAGCTCGTCAGCACAAACCACCCGAGCACACGCCACCGTTCGGCGTCGAGCCAATCCAGGCATTTCTTCGTTTGTTCAACTGTCAGGATGGCCGGAGCGCTCTTGATGACCTTGACCGACTCAAGTCGGTCGCACGGATTATCCGCCCGGTACCCCCGCCGAACCGCGAACCGGAACAGGGTCGAAAGGCGCGCACGCAGGGTCTGCCGGGAATGGATGCTCTTGGAGTCCAGAAAGCCTTCCACATCGCGCACCCCAATGCCGGCGATCGGCATGCGTTCGCGCCCCCGCGCGAACTGCCTGAGCGGAATTGAAAGCGACTCCGCGTACCGGGCACTCCTGCCCGACGCCGATTTGGCGGTCAGCAACTCGGCGATCGCGCTCTCCAGCGCCGGACTTGAACCGGTGAACCGAGGGCTGCGTTTCCAATCGGCGAGCAAATCCGCGAGATCGACCCCGAGTTCTTTGGCCTCGTGATGAACCTGGACCAACCGTTGCCGTTCGGAGGCGGGAAGGGCCAGCCAAGCACCGCCGACGGCTGCCTGTTGCGACCGTAAGAGCCCCGCTTCCGCCTCCGCCGCCTTCTTCGAGGCGAAGAAGGTCCGCTTGCGTTTGCCGGCCTCCAGCCGGTGGACGGCCCACTTGGTCTGGCCGCGCACCGTCCACTTCTGGACCGTTATCTTGGCGCTCATCTGTTTGCCAATGTTTGCCACTTTTTCGCGTGAATTTGCCGCGAACCTGTGGCGAGTGTGCCTCGAACGTGCACGCAGACCCGGTGCTTTCCAAGCGAAAACGATGCCCAGTCTGGGGAGGCGCAGCAGTGGAGGACTTGCCAGAACAGGCAAGTATTATTGGGATTTTCGAAGGTTTTGGGCCAAAAAGCCCGCAGGGTTTGTTCTTGCCGTGAGGGCGGGATGCCGATAGTATTTTGCAGTTGATGCGCGGTTAGCTCAGGGGTAGAGCACTTCCTTGACACGGAAGGGGTCAGAGGTTCAAATCCTCTATCGCGCACCAGTTCTTCTGGTTCCTGCTTTGCCCGAGGGGCGTGGAGGTTTTTTCTCCGCTGCGAACGCGGGCCTTCCCAATCGATCTCAGTGATCTGGAGTTTGTCGGTTGGAATGGATTCGCGGCGCGTGGGGGGCACGCGGCCTACACCGAGAGTATCCATCCGGTGTCGGCCCGGTGCCCTCACCGGGCGACAGAACACCGACAACAGCCGGATGCGCCGAATCGGTCTTCCCACTGATCTTCCGGCTTGGCGCGCGGGCGTTTGCAGCCTAGAAAAAACGCATGTCTCACAAACTGACTGGCCAATGGGTTTTGATCACAGGCGCGTCGAGCGGTTTTGGCGCAGCCGGCGCGATGGCCTTTGGGCGCGCAGGGACTCGACTTCTGCTCGGCGCCCGCCGGGAGGATCGGCTAAACGCCGTGGCGCTCGAAGCCAAGGCCGCCGGGGCCGCCGAGGTTGGCTACCATCCGCTCGACGTGGCGAGAACGGCCAGTGTCGAGGCGTTCGCGACGTGGGTGAGGGAGTTCACGCCGCGGGTGGATGTGCTCGTCAACAACGCCGGCGGGGCGCTCGGGCTTGAACCGGTGGCCGAGGGGAAGGACGCCGACTGGGAGGCGATGATGCAGAGCAATGTGCTTGGCGTGCTGCGCATGACCCGGTCGGTGTTGCCGTTCATGCTGCCGCATCGAGCCGGGACCATCATCAATATCGGATCGATCGCCGGCCGCACCGCCTACGAGGGCGCAGCCGCCTATTGCGCCGCCAAGGCGGGCGAGTTGCAGATCACCCGGTCCTTGCGCCTCGAATTGTGCGGGACAGGCCTGCGCGTGGCGACGATCGATCCGGGCATGGCCGAGACCGAGTTTTCGCTGGTGCGGTTCAAGGGCGACATCGAGCGGGCGAAGAAGGTCTACGAGGGCGTTCAAGCGCTGAGGTCGGAGGATGTGGCGGACGCGATGGTCTGGGTTGCCAGCCGGCCTCCGCACGTGTGCATCGACGAGATGATCATCAAGTGCACCGACCAGGCGGCGATCCACAAGGTCAATCGACGCGCGAAAGCCTGAGCCTGCGCGGTCGGCCGGGAGGCCTCCGCGCGCGATGCCCGGCTTCCTCCAGACAAATCGCTGCCCGGCACGCGTCTTGTTCGCAACATGACAGACCACCATGCCTGTGGCCCCTGATTTGGAACGGATCTACGACGATCACGCCCAGGCGTTGTTCGCGTTTGCGCTCGATCTGACCCGCAGCGAGGCGGACACGCGCGATCTGCTCCAGGAGATGTTCCGCCGATTGGCAATGCGGCCGCTTCGAGAGACGACCGTGCGCGACGAGCGCGCCTTTCTGCTCCGGATGGCACACAACCTCTGGGTGGATCAGATCCGCCGCAGCACAAGCCGCGAGCGTGTTCGCGACACTTTGGCCGCCGCGTCCGAACCTGTGTTCGCCCCTGCGACCAATCCGGACTCGGAGACGTTTCGCCGTGAGCTGGACGCCGCGCTCGCCGAACTGCCGCCAGAGCAGAGGTCGGTTGTGCACCTGAAGCTGTGGGAAGAGATGACCTTCGAGTCGATCAGTCGGACGCTCGATATCCCGTTGAACACGGCGGCCAGCCGGTACCGCTACGCTCTAGACAAACTCCGCGTCCGGCTGCGTCCCCTCTACGAAGAAATCCAATGAACCCGGACGAATTCGAACAGCGGCTGCGGAAGGAGGCTTTCCGGCCCATTCCTCCCGAGTGGCGGCACGAGTTGCTGCGGGAAGCACGGCTCGACGGCGCGGCGTCGGCGGGCCTTGCGCCTTCGCCCTCGCCGTGCAATGGCCTGGGAGAATGGCTCCGCGACTGGCTCTGGCCTGCCCCGGCGGCCTGGGCTGCCCTGGCCGCCTGCTGGGTCGCCGTCCTGATCCTGAACCGATCGGCGCTGCCGTCGGCGGTCGAGATGGCCGAGACCCGGGCCAACGCGCGTCTGGCGTTGGCGTATCAGGCCGCTGTCCGCGAGTTCAATGCGCTGCAGCTCGACGATCCGGCGTCCGCCCCGAGGCCGTCCGCGGCGTTGCCACCGCGGCGGGCCGCCGAGCCGAGCCAGGCGCGGATGCACCGTCAACCGACTCCTTCAACCTATGAATGCCTGGAAACCGTCTCGACTCAGCAAATGGCTTAAGCGCGCGGTCTTCATCGCCGTGGCCCTCGTCACGCTGCTCGCCCTCGCGTACGCGATCGAGAGCTATCGCGCCCGACGATTGTGGCAGGGATACCGGGCCGAGTTGGAAGCGCAGGGTGAGACCCTCGATTTCCGGCGCCTGCTGCCCGAGCCTGTGCCGGATGACAACAACTTCTTCATGACCCCGCTGCTGCGTCCGCTCTCGGACTACGTGGTGGACGGGGTGTCCGGAGCAGTTGGGCGACGGGATCCGAAGGCCTGTGATCGTGTGACTGAGATGTTCGCCTGGACCTCGCGCTTGCACGACACAAATGGCGGTTGGCAAATGGGCCAGTTCAAAGACCTGCCAGTCTGGCAGCGACAGTTGCGCGGACTCGACCACGGCGCGGCTGACACCCCTGCGGGAGCGCCTGCAGACGCCCCGCCCGGTGTTGCGGCGGATCCGGAAGGGACGCAGCAGCCGGTCTCGAAGGCCGCGGATCCCGTTCTCGAGGCCTTGGCCGCCAGGCCGGTGGGGAAGCCGGCCGAGGATTTGCTTTTCGCTCTGGCCCAGAACCAGGCCGCGCTCGATGAGATTCGCGAGGCCACCCTCCGACCGGGGGCGAATCTCAAGGCCCATTACGGGGAGGACATGGAGCTTCTGCTCCAGCAGTTAGCCTCGCTCAAGGCCCTGTCTCGTCCGCTGGTCTATTCCGCCCTGGCCCATCTGGCGGTGGACGACCCGGCGTCCGCGGCCCGTGATGTGCGGGCCGCGCTGCGGTTGGCCGAGGCGTTGTCGGAAGAGCCGGTCCTGATCACCGCCCTGGTCCGGATCGCTCTGACCGACTCGGCGATGCAAGCCTTGTGGGAAGGATTGACCCGGCATGAATGGAGTGAGCCTCAGCTCGAGCAAATCGAGGGTGTCTTGAAACGCGCCAATTTCGTCAAAGAGATGGCCCAGTGCCTGCGGGGCGAGCGCGCCTTCGCCATCGCAATGATCGGCGGCGCCGCCGAAGTGCGCGAGGCAGGGAACGGCGGCATCGACGCATCGGCGGCCCGGCCCTACGACTCGTTGCCGGGACCTTTGAAGTATCACAACCAGTATCAGATCGCGCGTCTGTACCAGGAGCACTTGCTGCCGGCCTTCGATCCGGCCGCCGGCACCATCGCTGTCGCCCGCCTGGACAAGCAGTCGATCGAGGCGCGATTGGGAAGCCGCACCCCCTACAACGTCTTCGCCTCACTGATGGGCCCACCCGTCAGCGCAGCGGCCCGGAACGCCGCGCGGGCCCAGGCAACGGTCAACTTGGCGCGTGTCGCCGTCGCGATCGAGAGGCACCGTCTGAACCGCGGCTCCCTGCCCGACTCGATCGAAGCCCTTGCGCCCAGGTATCTGGATCCCGTTCCGCCCGACCCCGTCAACGGTCAACCGTTGCGTTACAGGCGCGGGGAAGCCGACCGTTTCACCCTTTACTCGTTGGGGGTGAACGGCCAGGACGATCAGGGTGCGGTCGCGGTGACCCGGCGTCATGCCGTCGCCGGGAGGGCCAAGGCGGGTGACTGGGTCTGGCAGAACCATCCCGTCACCAACACGGTCCTTGTGAGCAGCGGCTCCGAAGCCGAGTAGCGGGCTTGGAAGTCAGCCAGGAAGTCCACTCTTGCCAGTGCAGGGAGTGGATGACATACTGCGTCTGGTGAAAGTCGATTCGCGGTTTACCAAAGCTTCTGGTATAGAAGTGTTTACGGGGAACGAGCTGCTCGTCAAAGGATGCCTGGAAACCGTCGGCGGCACCCATCTGTGGACTGGCTATCCCGGCTCACCCGTTGCCGGTTTCTTCGATACCGCCTCTGAGATTCAGGAATTGCTTGCCGAGCAAGGGATTCGGGCGACGATGGCGAACAACGAGGCGTTGTCGGCCGCCATGGTCAACGGCTCGCAGATGCATGGCTTGCGGGCGATCAGTGTGCAGAAGAGCGTGGGTGTGCACGTCGCTGCCGACGCGTTAGCCCTGGGGAATCTTGTGGGGGCGCATCCGGAGGGGGGGGCGGTGATTGTGCTGGGGGACGATCCGTGGAGCGACTCGACCCAGGTGCCGGCGGACTCGCGCTATATCGCCAAGCACCTGATGATGCCGGTGCTCGAGCCGAGCGATGCCCAGGAACTCAAAGACTGGGTCAACCTGGCATTTACGCTCTCCCGTGAAAGCGAGCTGTACATCGGATACCTGGTCACGACGAACCAGGCGGACGGCGGCGGCGCGGTGAGCGTCCGGCCCAACCACGCCCCTGCGCTCAACCTGCACACTCCGTTCGATTTGGACACAGCCAAGATCGATTTCGAGCGGAATGTCCTGCTCCCTCCCCGCACCTGGCGCAAGGAGCAGGGGCTGGACGACCGCTATGCCCGGCTCTGGGCCAGTGCGCGTCGGCACGGCGCCAATCAGATCCTGCCCGGAAATGACACCAACCTCGATGCTCGGATCGGCTTCATCAGTTCGGCGGCTGCCTACTGTTACCTGCGCCATGCCCTCGCGGAGATGGGAGTCGACGGGCATTTTCCGATCCTGAAACTTGGCGTGACCTACCCACTCGATCCGGCGCTCATCGAGGAGTTTACATCCGGGCTGAAGGACGCCTTCGTGATCGAGGAGCGCCGCGGCTTCCTCGAGGAGCAGGTGCTTGCCATCGTCACGCGGGCCTGGCAGAAACGGTCGGGGAGCGGCCCGGACTCCTGTTGCCGGGTCTGGGGCAAGCAGTTCCCAGAAGGCCTGAATCCGATCCCGTCGACGCGAGGTTTGAACCCGAGCAAGCTGGTCGGCCGGTTGGGACCGCTGTTGTTGAGCCTGCCCGAGCTGGAAGGGCGCATCGACGCAGCGCGCATCCGGCGGGAATTGGACCTGATCCGCGAGATCAAATCGGTGGTGGTCGATATCGCGGCGCGGACCCCGACATTCTGTCCGGGCTGCCCGCATCGGGACTCGGCGAGCGTGTTGGTCGAGATGAAGAAGCAGTTTTGTGATCCGCGCTACATGCGGCGGGTGCACGGGAGCGGGCCGGTGGACCTGCTTTTTCACGGGGACACGGGCTGCTACACGATGCTGATGTTCGAGCCGACCAAGGACCTGATGCACAACTACAGCGGCATGGGGCTGGGAGGCGGCACGGGGGCGGGCATCGATCCGTTTATCCGCAACAAACAGGTCGTGTTCATGGGGGATTCGACCTTCTTCCACAGCGGGCAGCTTGCGATCTCGAACTCGCTCAAGAACGGCCAGGACATCACCTACATCGTGCTGGACAACAAGACGACGGCGATGACCGGACACCAGACGACGCCGGCTTTGGACCAGGGGCTGATGGGCGAACGGACTTTTGCCCAGAATATCGACGCCGTGATCGCGGGCATCACGAACCAGACGCGCTCCGGCGCGACGGTGGTGCGGGTGAATCCAGCCGAGCGCGAGACCTACCGCGAACTGCTCGAGAAGGTGATCCTGCAGGACGGCGTCAAGGTTGTCGTGGCGGACAAGGAATGCGGCATCACGTTTCATCGGCGCGCGGCGCGCGAGGAGCGGAGGGTTTTGCGGGAGAAGGGCTTTCTGTCCGAGAAGCAGTTCATCAACATCACCCACGAGGTCTGTGAGAACTGCCTCGAATGCACAAAGGCGACCGGATGCCCCGGGCTGACGTTTGCGCAGACTCCGTACGGGCGCAAAGTGCAGATCGATTTCTCGTGGTGCGTGACCGATGGTGCGTGTGCGCGGGCCATGGTGTCGACGCCCGATGACGGGCCGCGGGTGCAGGCGTGTCCGTCTTTCGAGGAGGTCACGGTCCTTCGCAGGCAGAAGCCGCCGACGCTCTTCGAGCGACTCGATGCCTCGATTCTGCCCGTGCCCGCGCCGCCACCCATCGAGGGGCGCTGGCACGGTTATCTGGCCGGGGTGGGCGGAATGGGGATTGGAACCGCGACCGCCATCCTTGTGCTGGCGGGCCATCGGGAAGGGTACCAGGTTCGGTTCTGCGACAAAAAGGGGCTGGCGATTCGGAACGGAGGCGTCTACTCGATGATCACGTATGCGGTCGAGGGGGCGCCCTATTGTTCGAACCTGATCCCGTACGGCAAAGCGGATCTGGTGCTCGGCGTGGACATTCTCGAAGCGGCTCGGGCCATCGATCCGTCGACCAACCAGCGCGTGGGCAGCCGGCATCGGACGGCCTTTGTCGTCAATACGCACAAAACGCCGACGATCCTGAGTCTGCTGGGCAAGGACGATTTCCAGGTGACGGTTCTCGAAGACTTGCTGCGGCGCAATTCACGGCCCGAGGCCTACTCGAGCTGCAATGTGTCGGAAGTCTCCGAGCGTTACTTCGGAACCCAACTGTACGCCAACATCGTCATGCTCGGCCTGGCCTTCCAACGCGGCCTGATCCCGCTCCGCCTCGAGACCCTCGAATGGGCGATCCGCAGCGGACTCGGCGCCGCCGGGTCCGAGAACGTCAAGGCCTTCACACTCGGGCGATTGATGGCCCATGACATCGAGGCCGTCCGGCAAAACGCCGGCCTCCAAAGCGAATCCGCAACGTATGCGGGTATCCTGGCGGACAAGGTTGAGATTCTCGCGCGAACGCGGCGCCGGGGAAAGGCCTTGGCCGCGGCGTACCGTGCGATGACCGACGAGGCGGTCCGCGATCTGCCGATGGACGACCGGACGCTCGCCGATTTCGCCCTGCGGGTCTACGATCTGATTCAGTTCGAGAACGCCGCGTACGCGGCGCGGTACATCGCGCTGGTCCGGCGCGTTCGCGCGTCCGACAGCGCAAGCCGGGACTTCGAGGCCACCAAGGCCGTGATCTGGAACCTGCACAAGGTCATGCTGATCAAGGACGAAGTGTACGTGGCCCACCTCCTCACCAGCGAAGAGAAACACCGCCGCGACCGGGCCTGGTACAACGTCGATCCCGCCCGCGGCGACCGCCTGGTCTATCGGCACCTCAATCGCCCGCAATTCGCCCTGCTCGGTCGCGAGGTTGCCTTCAACCTGCGAACGCGCGACTGGATGCTCTCGTTGCTCAAGCATCAGCGCTGGCTGCGCCGCGTCATGCCCGACTGGCACAGGCAGGAGAAGGACTTCCGCGACTGGTACATCGGCCTCTTGGCGGGCTTCGACGAGGCGTCCCGGACACCCCGCGGCTACGATGCCTGTGTCCGCATGCTGCGGCTCCCCGAGACGGTCACCGGCTACCGGGAAATCCGGTATCCGAAAATGGCCGCGGCGCGCGCGCAGGCGGCCGTGCTGGCGCGCGAGGTCGGATTGGGCGATCCGAGCAAGGCGTCGTTGGTATCCGTGTAGCCCGCATGGTTCACTCCGTCCATGCACGTGCCGATGAGACTTCGCAATAGGAAAGCTATGCGGGTTGGAAAGAAGCCGACATGAGCGCGTCGCCCGAAGCGGACAGCAGTCGCCGCGAGACCGAGCAGGCGTTGTGGGACTCGGAGATGCTCTATCATTCGCTGGTCGATTGCCTGCCCCAGAGCATCTTTCGCAAGGACACCGAGGGGCGATTCACCTTCGTCAACCAGCGGTTCTGTCGCACCGTCGGCCGCCCGCCCGAGGAAATCCTCGGCAAGACGGACGCCGATTTCTATCCGCCGGAACTGGCGTCCAAGTACCGCGATGACGATCGGCGTGTCATGGACACGCTCACGGTCCTGGATGCGATCGAGGAGAATGTCCGGCCCAATGGCGAGCGGACGTATGTCCAGGTGCTCAAGACGCCTCTCTACGACGCCAGCGGCAAGGTGACCGGCGTGCAGGGGATCTTCTGGGACGTGACCGAGCGGAAGCGGATGGAGCAGGCGATCGAGCACGAGCGCGACCTGCTCCAGGCGCTCCTGGACAGCATCCCCGACGCGATCTACTTCAAGGACCGGCAATCCCGTTTCCTGCGGGTCAGCCGCGAGATGGCGCGAATGTTCGGCGCGCGCGATTCGAGCCAGGTGGTGGGGAAGACCGACTTCGATTTCTTCGGGGAAGCCCATGCCCGTCAGGCTTACGAGGACGAGCAGCGGATCATCGCCACAGGCGAGCCGATCGTGGGCAAGAAGGAACTGGAGACGTGGCCCGACGGGCGCCAGACCTGGGCGCTGACCACCAAGATGCCGTTGTGCGACCGCAACGGGAACATCATCGGCACGTTTGGCGTGTCGAAGGACATCACGGTGCTCGTCGAGGCCGAGCGGCAATTGGAGAAGGCCCGCGACGCCGCCGTCGAGGCCATGCGGCTCAAGGGCGAGTTCCTCGCCAACATGAGCCACGAGATCCGCACGCCGATGCATGCCATCATCGGCATGGCCGGCCTCTTGCTCGAGACCGAGCTGTCGGTCGAGCAGCGGGACGGCGCCGAGACCATCCGCCGGAGCGGCGAGTTGCTCCTGAACATCATCAACGACATCCTCGATTTCTCGAGGATGGAGGCGGGCCGGATGAAGCTCGACCATGTCGATTTCGATCTCCAGGAGGTTGTCGAGGGCACGGTGGATCTCCTGGCCGAGTCCGCCCATGCCAAGGGCGTGGAACTGGTCTATTTCCTGGGCGCTGCGCTGCCTCGCCGGCTGCGCGGCGATCCGGGCCGCCTGGGCCAGGTCCTCACCAACCTCATCGGCAATGCCATCAAGTTCACTGACCGCGGCGAAATCGTCCTCGATCTCCAGCCGCTCGAGACAACGGAGACGCACACGGCGATCCGAGCCGAGATCCGCGACACGGGCATCGGCATCGCACCCGAAGCGCAATCGCGCATCTTCGAGGCCTTCAGCCAGGCCGACGGATCGACCACGCGCAAATACGGCGGGACCGGGCTGGGCCTGGCGATCTGCAAACAGCTCGTCGAGTTGATGGAGGGAGAGATCGGCGTCCTCAGCCAGGTCGGACGCGGATCCTCTTTCTGGTTCACAGCCTCGTTCGAGCGCCAACCCGAAAGCGCCCAGGCCGCCGAGCCGAGCCGCGACCTTCTGGCGGGCGTGCGCGCCCTGGTTGTCGACGACCACCCGCTCAATCGGCGTCTGCTGGTGGAGACCCTAGCCCGCTGGCGCGTTCAAGCCGACGAAGCCGCAAACGGCGCCGCGGCCCTGGCCCTGCTCCAGAGCGCCGCCCGCGCGGGCACCGCGTACGATCTGGCCCTGATCGACATGGAGATGCCCGAGATGGACGGTCTGAGCCTGGCCGAGGGCATTCGAGCGGATCCAAACACAAGCCAGACACGGCTGATCATGCTGACCTCGCTGCGCGATCGGCTCGATGTGGCCACCATGCGCAGCGCAGGAATCGCCGCGTGCCTCGTCAAGCCTCCGCGCGAGGGCCGCCTCTATGACGGCCTGGTCAAGGTCATGGCCGCCGCCACACCGTCAGGCGCACACGAACCTGCAAGTCTCGCCGCCCGACTCCACAGTCCGTCCCCTCCAGCCACGCCATCCGTCCCGCTTCGCATCCTGGTGGCCGAGGACAACCTCGTCAACCAGCGCCTCGCCCTGCGCCAGCTCCGCCGGCTGGGTCACGCCGCGGACGCCGTCTCGAACGGCCGGCAGGTGCTCGAGGTCTTGGAACGGCAGAGTTACGACCTCCTGCTCCTCGATTGTCAGATGCCCGAACTCGATGGCTACGAAACCGCCCGCGCCATTCGCAAACAGGAGGTGCCGATCAGCGGCACGGTCGGCGCGCCCCGGCGCCCCTTGCGGATCATCGCGATGACAGCGAACACCATGGAAGGGGATCGCGAGCGCTGCGTCGCCGCGGGAATGGATGACTACATCCCCAAGCCCGTCCGGCTTCCCGACCTCGAAGCCGCCTTGCAGCGGGCCAGTGAAAGGCTGACCGCCGACCAGGACCTGGCCCCGGCTGCGTCCGGGGCCCAGCCGGGCCCCGACGAGGAAACGCTCGACCTCTCCATGTTGCGCAGCCTCGCCGAACTGAACGTGCCGGGCGAGACCGACGCCTTGGTCGAGATGGCCGAGCTCTTCTTTCAGAGCGCCATTCCGCTCCGCGATGGCCTTCTTGCCGCCGCCGCCGCGGGCGATCTCGCCGGGTTCGCGCGCGCCGCCCACAGTCTCAAGGGCAGCGCGAGCGGGTTGGGCGCCCAGCGATTGGCGCGTCTGTGCGCCGAACTCGAACAGAGTGCCAAGGCAGGCGATCTTGCCACCGTTGAACGAGGCGTCGGCGCCGCAAGCTCCGAGTTCGAAAAAGTGAGCCTGGCCCTGGCGGCGGCTACCGGCCTCTCTGTGCCGGCGCAGGCACGCCAGCCGAACACGCACTGACGCACTGGCCACCGACGCACCGACGTACCTCCCCCCATCTCCGATCTCCGAACTCCGATCTCCGAACTCCGCAGCCTCACCGGTCAGGGATTCTCGCATCGAGGATTGCCTGGGCGGCCTGACGCACCGCATCCGCCAGCTCCGGCGGACGGACCACGGTCGCCTCGCCGCCCCAACCGAGAATCCAGCGTCGTATCTCGGTCAGACTCGATAATCTGAGCCGCAGTTCGACACCGCCGTTGGGACGGTCCGCGAGGATCTGCGAAGGATGCCACCGCTTCTCGCGGATGTAATCGGCCACCCTGGGCGTGAAGCGAAGCACCACATCGAAGCGGCCCTCGGCCGAGTGGACGCCGAAACTGCCCCGCAATTGCCGGTCAACCGAGAATCCTCGGGGGCGCACGAAGCGCCGGCCGGTCGGGCGCACCGACTGAATCCTGGCGGGCACGAATGTCCGCAGGTCGCGGCGCAGATGATCGAATGCGAAGAGGAACCACTCGCCGTTGATATTCGCCAGATGATACGGGTCGACCACCCGGCGATCCGCCTCGGGGCGTCCCGGCTTCCGGTAAGACAATTCGATCTGTTCCCGCCGCGCCGCTGCTCGGGCCAGGGCGTCGAACACCTCGAGATTCAGGACCGGTTCGGCACTGGTGCGGAACGAGATCGTCTGGTCCCAGTCCGTCCACTGGAGCGACACGGTCTCGGGCAGTGCGTCGGAGAGCTTCTTGAGGGCGCTCACGAGCGGACGCTCGAAATTCGTGCCGCGGTATTGCTGGACCGCTTTCTCGGCCACGAGCAGCGCGAACAGCTCCCCTTCGGTAATCTGCAAATTCGGAAACGCGCTGACTTCCTGGGTGTAAAAATACCCCCAGCGGCGATCGTCATACGCGATGGGCAAATCCAGGCGGTCGCGCATGAACTGCAGATCGCGGACAATCGACTTTGCGCTGACTTCAAGTTCGCGCGCCAGCGTGGTCGCGTTGGGATGCCGCCCCGACTGGATGGCCTGGTGAATCCGCAGCATCCGCTCGAGCGGCGGACGCGACCGCCCGCGTCGGCGCAGCGCGGCGACCGGCGCGTTCGCTGCCACCGGGCGTGCGCGAGGTTTCCGTTGCTTTGGTTGCGGCGTTGCCGCGCTCCGGGGTCTTTCCTTGTCTCGCATTCCGCTCATCTGACCTGTTCGTGCGGTGTTCCCCTGGCGGTTCTCATTCCAGGTGCATGGCTTTGCCGCCGGGTGAGGGCACCCGACCTACAGCGCCGGAGAATCGAGCGGTTGTAGGCCGGGTCCCCCGACCCGGCGCTCTGAGCGTTGTCAAATTGAGAATTGCAGGTTCTTCCCGCTGAATGCCGGAAACAGGCCCGGGGCTGCCCGAGACATCAATACGCCGCGATCGCCTCGATCTCGACGCGCGCGCCCCGCGGCAGGGCCGCAACCTGCACGGCCGAGCGCGCGGGGCAGTCGCCGCTGAAGTGGCGTCCGTACACCTCGTTCATCGCCGCGAAATCCGCGATGTCGAGCAGGAACACGGTTGTCTTCACCACATTGGCCAGCGTCAGGTTCTCGCTGGCGAGGATGATCCTGATGTTCTCGATCGCACGGTCGGTCTGCGCCTTGACATCGCCCGGCACAAGGGCGCCGGTGGCGGGATCGAGCGGGATCTGGCCCGAGCAGAAGAGCAGGGGACCGACCCGGACGGCGTGGCTGTAGGGGCCGACGGGCGCGGGCGCGCCGGCAGGCTGAATGGTCGTGTGGTTTTTCATGGTGGGTGTGGATTCGAGTCAATTGACGAATTCGAGGGGCGGGCTTGTGGGGATAAGGCCGCGGGCTTGCGCTGCGGCGAGGAAGCGGCGGATCGATTCGCGGCCCGCGTCGCCATAATCGAGCGTCCAGTGGTTTACGTACATGCCGACGAACCGATCGGCGAGGTCGCGTCCCATGTCCCGCGCGTACTGGAGCGCATGGCCGACGGCCTCAGCGCGGTGATCCAGACTGAACTGGATGCTGGTGCGGACGATATCGGCGATGCGGCGGCGATCCTCGGCGGGGATGCGTTTGTGGATGACGTTGCCGCCGAGGGGCAGGGGGAGGCCGGCGTTTTCCCGTTTCCACCATGCCCCGAGGTCCTGACATACGACGAGCCCCTCCTTGTCCCAGGTCAGTTGGCCCTCGTGAATGACAAGGCCGACATCGGCCCGGTCCTCCTTGACGGCGGCGAAGATGCGATCGAATGGGACCACCACGCACGAGAGCTGATCGGCGCGTCGTTCCAGCCAGAGTTGCAGGGCGAGAAAGGCGCTGGTCATCGTGCCCGGCACCGCGATGCGGCACGCGGCAATGTCGTGTTGTCCGATGGGCCGTTTGGCGACGAGCATGGGGCCGTAGCCGTCGCCCATGCTGGCGCCGCTGGGCAAGAGCGCGTAGGTGTCCGCCACATAGGCATAGGCATGGATGCTGATGGCCGAGATGTCGAGTTCGCCGCGCGTGGCCCGCTCGTTCAGGGTCTGGATGTCCTCGAGGATGTGCACGAAGCGATAGCCCGGCGTCCGGATCAGGCCCTTCGCAAGACCGTAGAACATGAAGGCGTCGTCCGGGTCGGGCGAGTGGCCGAGTGTGAACGTGCGTTCGCTCATGGCGGACAGACTAGAGCGTCCGCGCGCGACTGACCAACCAATAAGCGCGCAATCAGCGCAGCGCGACACAGCGCGACTTTGGATTTGCCCGCCGCGGGCGAATGCGCCAGAATCGCCCCATGCGCTACCGGGTGACCCTGGTTTTGCTGTTGCTATCGCTGCTGGCCAACTTCGTCATCGCGACGGCGTGGCGGCGTGCGCGCAAGCCCTCCGCCGTCTATCACCTGGAACCGCCGCCCCGGCGCGCCATGGTCACCAACATTCTCCGGCCCATCCGCACAAACCTGGTTTTTCAGCCGCGGCTCCTGAGTTGGCGCGACATCGAATCCGATGACTACCCCACCTACATCCGAAATCTCGAAAGCATCGGGTGCCCCAGGGAAACCATCCGCGATATCGTGGTGGCCGATGTCAACGAGCTGTTCGCCCGGCGCCGCGCCACCGAGGTGGTGTCGCCCAACCACCAATGGTGGCTGCCCGAGCCCGATCCCGAGGCCGTCCAGGAGGCGATCGAGGAAAAGGACGCCCTCGAAGCCGAGCGGCGCGATCTGCTCACCCGCCTCCTGGGGCCGCACTGGGATGTCACCGGCACGGCCACGGAGGTCCCTGGCAGCGCCATCACCCTCGATGGCCCTCTCCTCGGCGAACTGTCAGCCGAAACCAAGCGCACCCTGCGCGACATCGAGTTCCGCGGCCGCGAGAAGCTGCGCCTGCATGCCCAGTCGATGCGCGAACTGGGCCGGGAGATCGATCCCGCCGAGTCCGCCCGTGTCGCCAGGGAACTGCGCGAGGAGATGGCCAAGGTCCTCACGCCCGCACAGCTCGAAGAGTACCTGCTGCGCTACTCCGACAATGCGGATCGACTCCGCCGCACCGTGGCGGGCTTCGAGGCGACCGCGGACGAGTTCCGAAGCCTGTTCCGCGCCACCGACAGCATCGACCTCGAACTGGCCGCGCTGGCCGGGGCCACCGATCCCCAGAGCGTCAAGCGGCGCCAGGAACTCGAAGCCCAGCGGGCGGAGGCGACGCGTTCGGCCCTGGGCGACGGGCGCAACACCTACTACCAACTGAGCCAGGATCCCGTCTTCCAGCAGGCGCGGCAGGCGGCCGAGCGCTTGGGTGCCCCTGCCGAAACCGTCCTGCCCCTCTACCAGATCGCCCAGGAAACCGACCGGGAACGCCGCCGCATTCTCAACGACCTGACGCTCACCCCCGACCAGCAGACCAAGGAACTGGCGGCAGTCGACCAGGCCCGCATGGATTTCCTGCGCGCGCTCCTGGGGGAAGACCGGTTTCGGCGTTTCGAGAGCGGCAACGCGCGTTAAGCAAGGGACCGCATGGGATCTCTCTTTGCCGCCGGCGCTTCAGTGTACTGGCCCTTTGCCGTCCTGGCCATCTGCATGGCCCTCGTGATCTTCCTGATCACCGTGGCCCGCCTCCACGCCTTCATCGCCCTCATCCTGGCTGCCATCGCGGCGGGTCTCCTCGCGCCTGCCGGCTCTTTGCCCGGCTCTTTGCCCGGCGCCAGCCATTGGGTCCAGGCCGTCGAGTTGACGACATCCGAGTTTGGCCTCACAGCCGGCAAGATCGCCGTGGTCATCGGGCTCGCGTCGGTGATCAGCATGTGCCTGATGGAGAGCGGCGCGGCGGACAAGGTTGTTCGGCGCTTCCTGGCCATTTTTGGCGAACGGCGTGCAGGGGCCGCGATCCTGATATCCGGGTACATCCTGTCCATCCCGATCTTTTTCGATACGTTCTTCATGCTCCTGCTGCCGCTGGCGCGCGCCCTCTGCCTCCGGACCGGCAAGGATTATCTGCTTTATGTCATGGCCATCTGTTGCAGCGGCGCGGTGACGCATTCGATGTGCGCGCCGCATCCCGGGCCGCTGGCGATGGCCGAAGTCCTCCACGTCGATCTCGGCCTCTCGATCATCGTCGGCGTCGCCGTCGGCATCGTGCCGGTCGCGGCGTCCTGGACGGTGGCCAAATGGATCAACGCGCGGATGAAGGTGCCGATGCGCGACACGCCCGGGGTGGCGCTCGATGATCTCCGTGCCATCGTCAATCAGAGCGAAGACGAGTTGCCCTCCTTCTTCTGGTCGATTCTTCCGGTCATTCTCCCGATCCTCCTGATCAGTCTGGCGTCGGCGTTCGCGGCCAGCCCGCTGCCGGCCGATCAGCGTCCGGCCGGGCATGCCATGATCGCTTTCGCCGGGAACCGGAACGTGGCTTTGCTGATTGGGGCGGCGATCGCCATCGGCGTGCTTATGCGTCAGCGCGGGATCACGCTGGCGCGTGTGAACGAAATGATCGGACCGCCCCTGGCCACGGCGGGTGTCATCATCCTCATCACGAGCGCGGGCGGCGCGTTCGGTCTCATGCTCAAGAACGCCGGGGTGGGGGAGGCGGTCAAGCAGGCTGCCGCGGGGCACAACGTGAACCTGGTCCTGCTCGCCTGGACGGTCGCGGCCGTGATCCGGATTGCCCAGGGCTCAGCCACGGTGGCGATGCTGACGACGGCGGCAATGGTCTATCCCCTGATGACGGGCGGGGCCTTGCCACATCATCCAATCTATATCTTCCTGGCGATCGGGTTCGGCGCGATGATCTGCTCCTGGATGAACGACAGCGGCTTCTGGGTTGTCGGCAAGCTCAGCGGCTTCACCGAAAAGGAAACGCTCAAGTCGTGGACGATCGTGGTCACCGTCAACAGCGTGGTCGGCCTGCTGGCCACGTTGGTGCTCTCGCTTGTGCTGCCGTTCGCTGGAGATTAGCCAGATGATGCATGAAGCTCCACGGAGTCTCACATCCGGGCACGCAGCCGGAATCGACTGGAAGTCGGTGTTTGGCGGAGAGGGAGCGAATCGAACACTCCTGTCGACGCGAGCGCCGACACAACGGTTTTGAAGACCGCGAGGGCCACCAGGCACCCTTCACTCTCCAATCGCTGCTATTGCAGTCCAACCGATTATTGGCGTAACTGTAACGGGCGGCGACCACGCCGTCCACCAGGTTCATACGCCGGACGAGTCATCAGGCACTCTTCCTTTTGCGCGCCATGCCGGCCGGCCCCCACGCCCGCCCAGCGACTGCGTCATGCACAACATTCCTGCTTTCCGGGACTGACCCCTACCGCGGACCGGCAAGTGCTCAAACGATTCGTAGGTCATGTGGTTTTCCTCCTTGGCACCCAACATGGCCGAGAACCACGTCGATTTCAAATCCGGCATGGGACATCTCATGTTTCGAGCACCCGGCGGCTGGCCACCGCCACCGCCGCCGGATCCGACACGACGGGCGGCAGACAAACCTCGCACAGGGAACATCTTTCACAGGTGGGCTTGAACTCCGCCGGCGGCAGGGTGGGAGTGGGGGCGGGGGGGATTTGAGATTTCAGATTTCAAATCTGAAATTTGAGATTCTCCGAACAAGGCGCGCAGCCCGCCCACGACAGCTTGGGTCAAAGCCCGCAACTCCGGCGTGAACTCGGCCGGCTTCAGGGATCTGAAATTTGAAAGTTGAAATTTGAGATCCGAGATGGCCCGGGCGGACTCGGTCTCGACGACTTCGCTTCTGCCGTTGAGGCCCAGCCGTACGGAGAACACCGGCAGCGCGGGCAACAACGTCACGCCCTGCCTCACCTCGTACCCGCGCAGTTCGGTGTGCTCGTGAACGATGTTGGCGCGCAGCGTGTGCTCGTTGGACTCGCGCCACCCGTCGACAAACTCAAACGCCGCCCGCCGCGGGCAGTAGAGGGAGTCGTTCATGAGGGGGGGAGGGCCTCTCCCTCCTGTGCATGCGCATGCTCGTTCAAAGAAGTTCGATCCGTTCGATGTCTGACGGCGGATCGGTCTTGTGGACGGCCACATCGTAATCGGTGAAGCGCCGGGCCGAGGAGGTGCTGGGTTTGCATGGAACCGCGACTCGCTCAAAGAGTCGGTGTGCCTGCGCATTTCGGAGCGCCGACTGGTGCTTGAAGACGACCGGTTTGCGCGGGGCCATCGTGCCGCGTGAGGCGGAGCGATCGTCGTCGAATATCTGCGTGAGCGCCTGCCAGAACAGGGCAAGGTCGTCCTCGATGAAGCCGGCGTTGTCGCCGTAGGCGGCGGCAAGCACCGGCGCACCGATCTTCGCCAGTGAGTCTACGCGACGGGGTCTGGCATCTGCTGACATCGCCCCCCCGGAAAAGGCGTATTGACAGATTGGCGTGAGGCGGCGAAGAACATGCCTCATGCCGCTCGAACTCAGACTGGAATGTCACGTTCCGGGGAGCAGTCTCGCGGGTGGCGACACTCTGGCGGTTTGTTGGAGGAACGTCCAGGCGGCGGAGAGGAGAGTCACATGCAGAGACGAAGACATGAGACGGTTACACTCGCCAGTGCGTTGATTCTTGCGTTGGTGGTGGCGAGGGGGGCCGATTGGGCCCAGTGGCGCGGGCCTGAGCGCAATGGCATTTCGCGGGAGACCGGCCTGCTCCCGGAGTGGCCGCCGGAAGGCCCCAAGCTGCTTTGGAAGAGATCGGACATCGGCGCCGGCTACGCGGCGCCCGCCGTGGCCGGAGACCGGCTCTACGTGCTGGCCAACGAAGGCACCGCGAACGAATTCGTCCAGGCAATCGACACGCGGGACGGACAGCGTGTCTGGTCGACGCGCCTCGGCAACGTGGGCAATCCCAAACAGAACCCCAATATGCCCGCCGCTCGCTCGACCCCGACAGTCGAGGGTGATTTCCTCTTCGCCCTGGGCTCGGATGGCGACCTGGCATGCCTGGAGGTTGGCAACGGCAAGGCGCGCTGGCAGAAGAACCTCCGCACCGATTTCGGCGGCAAACCGGGCGAATGGGCCTATGCGGAATCGCCGTTGATCGATGGCGACACGCTGATCTGCACGCCGGGCGGCGCGGAGGCAACGATCGTCGCGCTTCGCAAGCAGACGGGCGAGACCATTTGGAAAGCCGTTCTGCCAGACGCCGGCGAAGCGGCCTACGCCTCCGCCATCGTGGTCGAGGCGGGTGGTGTGCGGCACTATGCGCAATTGCTCCAAAAAGGGCTGGTCGGTGTCGACGCCGGGTCAGGCCGGTTGCTTTGGCACCATGCCAGGGCCGTCAGCAGGTTCAACGCGAACATCCCTTCGCCCCTGGCGGCCGAAGGCGCCGTTTACTGGGCGTCGGCCGGCACGGGTGCCGGTTCGATCAAGCTCATGTCCAGGGCTGACCGGGTCGAAATCGAAGAGCTCTATTTCGAGGCAAAGTTGCCGACGGCCATCGGCGGCGCCGTGAAGGTCAAAGAATATCTGTACGGGACCACGGCACAGGCCCTGCTCTGCGTGGAATTCGCCACCGGACGTGTGAAGTGGGAAGAACGCGCCTTGGGCGCGGCCTCCCTGTGTTACGCCGACGGCCGGCTCTACCTCCACGCCGAGAATGGCGAGGCCGGTCTGGTCGAACCTTCGCCCGAGGGTTACCGTGAAAAGGGCCGGTTCGCTCCCCCGGACCAACCCGAGCGATCAAGTCCCATGGAGAAGGCCTGGGCCTACCCGGTCGTGTCAAACGGGAGGTTCTATCTGCGGGACCACGGGCGCCTCTGGTGTTACGACGTGAAGGCAATTCGTTAGCCCGGAGCTTTCGTGGAGCTTCGCGGAGTCTCACATCCGGGCTGTGGCAAAACCACGCCCGGAAATGGAAACCCCTCATGAAGCAGGACGGAACATGAGGGGAAACGCAGGAAACCAGCCGTCCTTCATGATCCGCCCCGTTTCATGAGGCGCTCTGCCCTCTGTGCGCCATGCCGGCCAGCCCCCACGCCCGCCCAGCGACTGCGTCATGCACAACATTCCTGCTTTCCGGGACAGACCCCTACCGTGGTGAAGCCAAACGCATCCCGTTGTTGCTTGAGCAGGAGAATGAACACCGAGAAGTACTGCTCTGACAACACCAGCAAATTCAATGTGTTCTCTTGGAGATTTGAAATTTGAAATTTGAGATCCGAGATGGCCCGGCCGGACTCGGTCTCGACGACTTCGCTTCTGCCGTTGAGGCCCAGCCGTACGGAGAACACCGGCAGAGCGCGCAACAACGTCACGCCCTGCCTCATCTCGTACCGGCGCAGGTCGGTGTGCTCGTGAACGATGTTGGCGCGCAGCGTGTGCTCGTTGGACTCGCGCCACCCGTCGACAAGCTCAAACGCCGCCCGCCGCGGGCAGGCGCGCTAGTCGTCGCGGATTCAGAATCATGATCTCAAGTGGGTTCCAACCAGGCCCTACTGACCCCTTGTACGGTCTTCTGGTCCGTCCCACTCCTCCTTCTCTCAGGAGGAGTGGGCTCAGGGATACCGCGGATTGGCGGACCGCGACGCGCGGGCGGTTCGCCTTCGCGAGACACGATTAATCGACGAGCCGGAAGAACCGCTGCGGCTCGGGGAAGCTGTTCGTGTAGGGCGCCAGGGTGACGCCGGGCACGTTGGTGTACGAGCCGGTCACGGCTGGCGCGGTCTGGAGGCGATGGCCGCCGACCCAGTCGAGCAGTGTCTGGCCCTCGGTCTGGAGGATCGAGAGGCTCGGCGCGGGCGGGGGGGCCGGCATGGCGCCACCATCGGGCACGAACAGGAATCGGATCGTGATCGGGTCCAGGATATTGACCTGCGGGTTGCCGGCGCCCGAGGTGGTCAGGCGCAGCCATTTGGTGTTCACCAGGCCGTTCCACGACCATTGGACGCGGATCGATTTGGTGCCCTCGTAGGCGGCGGTGTTGACGACGGCGGCGGAGTTGGGCGCGCCGGCGAGGTTGCCGGTGGTGCTGCCCGAGAAACTCGGGGCCCTGAAGCCGACATCGGTTGTGCCGGCCGGCGAGGCTTCGAATCCGTAAAACACATTGGTGCCATTCTCGATGGTATCGATGTAGATATCGTGCGGGCCGACGGACGTGAGGTCGTCGATGGCAAAGGCCAGCGCGTCGATCGTGTACCAGTTGCTCCGGAGACAGGAGATGCAGCCTACGGCATCGGGATCGCCGGTGGCGGTGTTCCACTTGACCGACGGTCCGGTTTGGAGCCGGTTGGGCGTCGCTTCGCCGCCCCACAACCAGGCGTTGTTGGCGTCGCTGAAAGTCGTGGCCCCGGACACGTCCGCATACTCGAGGTAGCCGCCGCTGTTGAGATCGCGCATGAGCCGGTAGCCGTCGGCGCCGGGCACGGCGTCCCAGGCCCAGTTCACCTGGAATCCTGCGGTGCTGGTGAGCGTTTCGGATTGAGCGGGAGTGATCGAGTAGATGTTACCGGCGTCGTCCGGAAGGGTGCGATAGGCGTACACCTGGATGGCGACGGTTTCGTGGGGGTTGTATCCCGCCCCCGCGACCGCTGTGCCCGTTGCGTTCGCGGAGTCGCCCACGCTCTGGATTCCGGCATCGAACGTGACGGTCTGCCAGCCGTCGCTGCTCGGGACAAGCACCTGGCCGGGATAGCCCGGAGCGGCCGTGAGCCGGTTGGTGACGCCCAGGAAATGGATATTCGCCGTCGTGCCGCCGGTCGTTACGCCCGCCGAGCCGACCGGTCCGGTGCTGGGAGTCTCGCGCAGGCTCAAGGCGAGGCGCACGTGCGGGTTGACCGCGCCCACCACGATGCCCGTCGGGACACCCCAGAGACAGCCTTCCTGGCCGTCGATCGTTTGGGTGGCGGCGAGTTGGCCCGTGCTGACGAGGCCGGTGACGGGCACTGTCAGAGTGCCGGCAGCGATCGCGTCGGTTCTCTGCCCGACGAGCGTCCAGGCATTATTGACGTATTGATACACCTTGACGGCCGTGGCGTTGGCGTCGACACCCGTCACGGTGACCGAAGTGGACGTGGTCACGTACGATCCCGAGATCCCCACCGCCGGCACCTCAGTGCAACTGTCGCTGACAAACAGGAATGTGTCGATCAGGAGGCGATGCTGCGCCCCGGCATCCACGTCACCGCTTTCCCAGTAGAAGTTGATGGTGGGCACGGTGACGTCCGCCGCGTTGGTCAGATAGCCCAGGAACTGCCACGCGTTCATCCCGCCGGAGGCGGCGCCGTTGCTGGCCTGGAACTTGTCGGTGTTGGTGAATGAGAGAGTGCAGCCATCGATCGCGGTCACGCCAAGCACAACGTTGGTGCTCACATTCCCGGCCGCCGAGCTGAAGACATGGTAGATGCGGTAAACGCCGCCGGGGATTCCGAGCGTGGGGCTGAGCGTCACCCCGAAGTCAGGCGACGAGCCGCTCATGAAGGAGGTGCTGAAGTAGCGGGCCCCGGCGGTGGCGGGCTTGCCCGGGGCCAGGGAAACGGCGGTCGTGAAAGCGCCAAAGCTGTTCTCGTTGTAGACGTAACCGCCGTAGAGATTGACATCCTCGTTGAGGCGGCACTCGGCGGTGTCGGTGCAGTTCGAGGTGGTCGCCGTCACGTAGACGAAGTCAGCCCAGGCCGCAATCGAGCAGGCGGCCAGGGTTCCCAGTGTCAGTAGTACTATCTTCATAGAATCCGTTCGAGGTCGAATTTGTTGGTAATCAATGCTATACGGTGGATAACATCCGCCCGACGCCGGGTCAAGACCATTCGAGGTCTAACCCGCATAGCAGTTCTCTCGCGAAGTCGGACCGCCATGTGCACCGACGGGGTGTGAAACATGCCGGTTAGCCCGGATGGTTCATCGATCTTCGCGGAGCCTCACCTCCGGGCGCCCCCCCGCGCGGTGCAAAGACGGTTCGCTCACGATTGGGGCAGTCTTGACGTCTGAGGGCGAAGATCGGAGAATGCCGCCATGCGCTGGAGAGAACGGGAACGCAGCCAGAACGTCGAGGATCGGCGGGGCATGGGGGGCACGCGGATGGCGGCCGGCGGGGGCGTGGGGCTGCTGGCGATTGTCGCGATCGTCTGGCTGCTCGGCGGCAACCCGACCGAAGTCATCAATTCGCTGCAACCGCCTGGCGGCTCCGGCGGTCCGGCTAACCCCGCGGTGATCGAAGCGGAGGCGGAGTTGGCTGAGTTTGTCTCGGTGGTGCTCAAGGATACAGAGGATGTCTGGCACGACCTGTTCAGCCGGAGCGGCAGAACGTATCGCGAGCCGAAGCTGGTTCTGTTCAGCGGTTCGGTCGAGTCTGCCTGCGGCTTATCGTCATCCGCCACGGGTCCGTTCTATTGTCCGGGGGATGATCGGGTCTACATCGACCTGACGTTTCTCGAGGACTTGCAGCGGCGGCTTGGAGCGCATGGGGATTTCGCCATGGCCTACATCATCGCGCACGAGGTGGGGCACCATGTGCAGAACCAATGGGGGCTCACAAGCCAACTGCAGCAATTGCGCGCGGGGCTCAGCGAGGCCGAGTCCAATCGCCAGTTGGTCAAGCTCGAACTGCAAGCCGATTTCCTGGCTGGCATCTGGGCGCATCACGCCCAACGAACGAAGGGGATCCTCGAAGACGGGGACGTCGAGGAGGCGGTGAACGCCGCCGCCGCCGTCGGCGACGATCGCATCCAGATGAAATCCCGGGGCTATGTCGTGCCCGACGCCTTCACCCACGGCACTTCCGAACAGCGCAAGAGCTGGTTTCTCAAAGGATTCCGGACCGGCGACCTGGCCCAAGGGCAGATCGATTTTCGGAGCTCGGCCAGGTAAGGTCGGGCGCATCGCCCGACCGCACGGCTCGCAGTCCTTCCGACCTCAACCAACCCAGACGATGAACCTGATCACAGCCTCACTCGCGGTGTTCGGCTGCGCATGGGCGCTGGCCGCGCCTCCGCCGGCTCCTTCCCCCAACTCGCTTTACGCGTGGTATCGAAGTGATGCGGGTCTCGAAGCCAATGCCTTGGCACAGGTCACTCTCTGGCGGAACCAGGCGACGACTGGCACCCCCGCCTCACGCAACCTCGACCGCATCAGCGGCACGCCGGAATCGGCCTCCTTCAACACCGCGGGCGGCGTGCGGCGCATTGTGCGCTGTGACGGCGGGGACGCGGTCTGGGGCACCTCCGCGAACTTCGGCACCATCACATCGAGCCGCGCCTTGGTCGCGTATTGTCGCCTGACCGCGGCAAATGACGGGTTCCTTTTCGACGGCTCGGCCAACGCGCCGGGCCTCACCCGGGCCCAGGTGCGTGCCGGATCCTGGCAGGTGGGACTTCAACCGAGCGGCGGGGGGAGCAACGCCGATCCCAACACGCTCGCCGCCGCGGTCAACGTCTGGCAGACGCACATCTTCGAGTTCGACAAGCTCGCCGCGGCGACTCGGGTCAGGCATTCAATCGGGGGCGGAGAGCGCTTCATCTACACAAACAACCTCACCAGTGGCCTCGGCGGGTTGATCCTCGGCAAGAACGTTGCCGCGACTCGAGGGCTGGCGGTCGATTTGGCCGAGGTGCTGGTTTATGACCGGGTGTTAACGGATGCCGAGCGGATCGAGATTCCCGCGTACCTGTCGGCGCAATGGGGGTCGCCAGAGGAGATCCCGCCGGCGGCGTGCACGGTCGCGCAAACAACCCGGGACGTGCCGCCCTTCGGGTTGCACGCGCTGCTCGATGTCCAGGTGCGCGGCCCGGGCGTTGTGACCAATGTGGCATTCAACCTCGAGGGGACGACCGACCTGGCGGACATCGCGTCCGTCGCCGTTTTCTTCACCGGGCCCAGCCCCGAGTTCCGGCCCCTGAATGCATTCGGATCGGTCGCCGCTGGATTCGACGGCGCGCTGTCCGTCGGGGGAAGCCAGGAGCTGAGCGCCGGGGTGAACCACTTCTGGATCGCCGTCGAGCCGCGGCCCGGGACGAAGTGGGGTCGAGTGTTTGACGGCGCGTTGCTGAGCGTGGGCTTCGAGGGCGAGGTCCGCGTGCCCGAGGTCGGGTCACCGCCGGAGTTCCTGACGGTCGGCAACGCCTTGTTCAGCACGGTTGTCCGCCGCGCCGGCGATGACGGCGTGCACACCTACCGCATCCCCGCGCTGGCCACAACGATGCGCGGCACGCTGCTCGCGATGTTCGATTTGCGCTGGGACAACGCCAACGACCTGCCGGCGAACGTCGACGTCGGGTGCATGCGGAGCACGGACAACGGCAGCACCTGGCACTGGGCGACCAACACCAAGGCAATCCTCGATTACGACAAGACGGTGGCCGGATCGAGCGGGAACGGTGTTGGCGATCCCGCGGTGTTGGTGGATCGCGAGACCGGCACGATCTGGGTGGCGGCTTTGTGGTCATTCGGCAACCGCGCCTATGCCGGATCGGGCGCCGGGCTGGGCACGAACCAAACCGGCCAGTACGTTCTCGCGCGAAGCGACGACGATGGACAGACATGGTCGCCGCCGATCAACATCACGGCCCAGGCCAAGGCGAACCCGAGCTGGGGCGTCTGTTTCCAGGGGCCGGGACACGGCATCCAACTGCGCGATGGCACACTGCTCTTCCCATCGCAACACACGGATCCGGGCGGGGTCAATGCGCGTGCCTTCTTTATCTACAGCACGAATCACGGCGCCAGTTGGCTGACGAGTCCGGACGTGAATCGGACCATTCCGCCGCAGCTCAACGAGAACCAGATGGTCGAGCTCAACTCGGGGCAGATCATGGTCTCATCGCGCGCGCCCAGCGGCGGCGGCGGCAAACGCGTTTGGGCCACCTATAGCCGGGGCGCCACGCTGAGCGACGGGACGTGGTCGCCTCTCACCTATGCGGTTGCCGATCCCGTGTGCCAAGCCAGCTTCATCCGTTACAGCTCGACCCTCGATGGAGCGCCGCGCGATCGGCTGCTCTTCGCCAACCCCGGTTCCGCATCGGCCCGGGTCGATATGACCGTCCGGATGTCGGAAGACGAAGGCAAGACGTGGACGGTGTCGCGGCGGATCGACACTCGGCCCGCGGCGTACTCGGATCTGGCCGTTCTGGCGGATGGCACGGTCGGATTGCTGTACGAAACGGGGGATGGGAACGCCTACGAGACGCTGACCTTTGTCCGATTCCACCTCGATTGGCTGACGCAGGCCGACCTCGACGGCGACGGCGATGGCATGAGCGATTATTACGAGGCGATCAATGGCTTGAATCATGGCGCCGACGACGCCGAAGAGGACTTGGACGGCGACGGCATGAGCAACGTGGATGAGTTCGAGGCTGGAACGATGGCCAACGATCCGTCGTCCCTTCTTCGCATCGAGTACGTGTCGGTCGGCCCGGACGGATTGCGGCTTGTCTGGTCGAGCCTCCCCGGCGCACTCTATGCAGTCCAGGGCGCGGCGGATCTCACGGTTGGCTGGACGCCTCAGGCTGGGGGAGAGGAAGTCCTTGCCGACGGCTTTCGCGTGGCTCGCATCATGCCGGGCTCGTTGGCCGGGCATCGGTTCTTCCGGGTGGCGACCCCGAGGCGGCGTTGACCAACACGGGACACAAAACGGAAGAGAAAAAGGCGTTGCTTGTGCCCGGACTTTGTGGTTAGTGGGGACTGCGTTCTTTCTCCTGAGCGCCTGCATGCGTGAATTCTTATGAAAACTGTGCTCTGCACTGCCAGTCTGGTTGTAAGCGCCGCGGCATGGGCGGCGGATACCGGCACGATTGTCAACGAATGGTCGGGTGTCGCTGGGGATAAGGCCAACATGGCGGCATTTGCATTCCAGGCCGATGCCGGGATTTACCCCAACAGCGTGACGCCCCCCGGGTCGCTCACACCGGTGTTCCAGTTGGATGCACTCACTCTCAGGCGCCCCAATGACACCGTGACGCCGAACTTTGGCGCAGGCGCCCGTCAGACGACCGATGCGGACACTCCCGTGTACCTGGACCTGTATTCGAGTTACGACGGCGCCGCATTCGGCGGCTATCTTGGCTCTTCGAGTTCGGCTGTGACGTGGAACAGCACCGTCGCCGACCAGCCTTACACATTCAGCTTCGCCGGCCTGACGCTCGATTCGAGTCAGAAGTACTGGTTCGTCTTCTCGGAAGACAACGTCGATGGCGAGGTGTCCAATTTCCGGTTCCTGGTCAACACCTCAGGCGACAACACCGCCCCCGGACAAGGCAAGGGTTACCTGGTCGACGATGCCGTCCAGGGGATTACGCAGGGCGGGGCGGGTCAGGATTGGGGGACGGCCTACACAGTGCATTTTACGGCTATCCCTGAGCCCAGCGTCGGGTTGCTGGGGTTGTTGGGTGGCATCGCCCTGCTCGGGACCCAATGCGGCCTTCGCCGCCGCTGAACGGACGCAACCGCGTGCGCGTTGGTTCCCGCCGGGCCGACACCGGATGGAGATTCCCGCTGTAGGCCGCGTGCCCCTGCGCGGCGCAGATTCGATTCCCACCGACAACCTACAGATGCAGTGATCGGACCGGTTGTTTGCAACTTTTGCTGGCTTTCCCGTGTTGTTAGCGCAATGTGGGACTCGGGCATGCCAAGCGAAATCGCGGCGATTGTAACATGAAGACTCTGATTCTCCTGGTGGGATGGTGCATTCTGTTCGTGCTGTCCTGGCCTGTGGCCCTGCTGGCCCTGGTCCTCTTTCCGATCGTCTGGCTCATCTCGCTGCCGCTGCGGTTGGTCGGCATCACCCTCGACGCGCTGTTCGCGTTTTTCCGTGCCCTGCTGTTTCTTCCTGCCCGGATTCTCGGAGCGCCCAAGTGCGAGTCGCGTGCCTGAGGTGGATGAAAGCGACGATGCTCGTTTTCGCCCTGGTCACGGTCCTGGGGCTTTCTGTCGCAACATGGGCGGGCGATTCGCTCCCCGCCGAACTCCAGGATCGCGACGAATGGCTCAAGACGCATCTTCTTGACGTCACCTTGACCGTTCCCGACGGCGCCCCAAGCTCAACGGAAACGTCCCCGTCCGAGCCGGCCGCAGGGGCGGGACCGGGGCCGCGCCGCGGCCTGTTGCCGTTTTCATTCGCTTTCGGCGGCCAGGCTTCCGACCGGGTCCTGGCGCGCTGGCGTGCGAGCCGCAAGACCGACGCGATTGGCCAGGGACGAACCCGGCACACGCTCGCCTGGAGTGATCCCGCGACCGGTCTGGAGGTGCGTTGCGTGGCGATTGCTTTTCGCGAGTTCCCTGCCGTCGAGTGGGTGTTGCACTTCACGAATGCGGGGACCGCCGACACACCCATTCTCGAACGCATCCGGAGTCTCGACACCTCGATGGCAAGTCCAGAGGAGGGTGTGCGGCTGCATTACGCTCTGGGCGACCACAACTCGGCCCGAAGCTTCGAACCGGTGGTCGAGACTCTGCCGTTGCGGGGCGGCCAGGAGAAGGTGTTTGCCCCGAGGGGCGGGCGGTCCTCCGACCCCTATCTGCCGTATTTCAACCTGCAACGCTCGAATGATGGGATGGTGCTGGCGATTGGCTGGTCGGGCCAGTGGGAGGCAGGTTTCGGGTTGGCCGGCACCAACACACTCGGAATTCGCGCCGGCCAGCAGTTGACGCGGTTCGTGCTGCATCCTGACGAGACGGTGCGCACACCGGGCGTTTTGCTGGTCTTCTGGCGCGGGTCCGATGCGCTGCGCGGCAACAACCAGCTCCGGCAGCTTCAACTGACCCATTACGTCCCCCGCCGCGACGGCCAATGGGTGTTCCCGCCCATTTGCGCCAGCGTCAACAACACAGACCCCGACGGCACGTACGAAGGTCCGCATGTTCGCGTCATGCCGACCCTGGCCCGGCGCGGATTCGAGGTCTTCTGGTCGGACATGGACCCGCAGCATTGGTATCCCGGCGACTTCCCGAACGGCACGGGCAATTGGGTCGTCGATCCGAAGAAGTATCCAGGCGGGCTGGCGCCGGTCGGCGAGGCGGCGCGCGCGGCCGGACTCGACTATCTCCTGTGGTTCGAGCCTGAGCGGGTTGTGCCCGGAACGCGGGTGGCGCGTGAGCATCCGGAGTTTGTGCACGGCGGGGGCGGCGGGGGGTTGTTCAAGTTCGGAGACCGTGCCGCGTGGCGATGGATGCTCGATTTGCTCGATCGGTTCGTCACGGACGCGCACCTCACCTGGCTGCGCTGGGACTTCAACATGGACCCGCTTCCGCACTGGCGCGCCAGCGACACCCCCGACCGGCAGGGCATCTCGGAAATCCGGCATATCGAAGGGCTGTACGCGATGTGGGACGAACTGCGCGCCCGGCATCCCCGCCTCATGATCGACAACTGCGCGAGCGGGGGCAGGAGAATCGATATCGAGACGTGCCGACGAAGCCTGCCGCTCTGGCACAGCGACATGGTCTGTTTCAAACCCAATCCAACTGGCGAGCAACTCCAGAATGCCGGGCTGTATCGCTGGGTGCCCTTCCACGCCTGCGCGGCTTTTGGCTACGAACCGATGTACTCGTTTCGCAGCGGGATGTGCGGCGGCAATATCGTCGTCGGCACCGGCATCCAGGGCCACATCGACACCGCACACCCGGACACCGAAGAGGCGGCCCGCCGCACGACGGCCATTTACCGAAAGACGCGTCCGTACCTCACCGGCGATTTCTACCCAATCCTCCCGCACGACGCCTCCGAGGCAGTGTGGTTTGGGTACCAGTTCCACCGGTCAGCCGAAGAGAGCGGCATGGCGCTCCTGTTTCGCCGGGCCGAATGCCCCGAGGCCGAGCGCATCGTTCCGTTTCGCGCGATCGCGCCCGATGCCGACTACGCGGTCAGCTTCGAGGACACTCCGGATCAGCGAACGGTTCGGGGACGCGACCTCGAAAGCCTCAAGGTCGAAATCCCAACGGCGCCCGGGTCGGCAATTGTGTACTACCGCCGGTTGACCACGCCCTGACCGTTTGACCCTGAGCCCGGGTTTCTCACCACCGGGAAGACGACAAAGAAATCCGGGCTTTTCCTAGCCTGCATTCAGACTTCTCTTAAGAACTCCGGCTCTGCAGCGGCAAAAAGTGGTGGGAAATGCAGGCTAGCGGGGAAGAAGGGCTTGACAGGTGATGCCTGACGCCAACTATTGGAGGCATGGCCACCGACGCAGGTGATTCCTGCCTGACCTTCTCCAGGACGGTCGATGGCCGGGTGTATTCCGCGCCCCCCCCAAGACATCCACGTCCGGCCCAGGCCCGAGACGGCGATCGGAGTTGCCCGTCGACTCACAGTGCTGGGATCGTTAGACCGCTCGGGCGCACCGGCCTGAAGAGCCGCAACGCGGACAACCACAGCGAGGGATAGACATGAAACGACACGGACTTCTGATCCAGGCCATACTCGGATTGACTGCCGCCACGCTCCCGCTCCGGGCCGATTACGCAGCGGAGATTCTGGCCGACGCGCCATTGGTCTACTACCGTTTCGAGGAGAGCAGCGGTCCTGTCGCGGCCAACCTCGGGAGTCTGGCCGGCGCCGATGGTGCTTACAGCGGGGCGGGGGTTGCGCTCGGCGCCGAGTCCGCCTCGCCGGTTATGGGGAGGGCGGTCGCGCTGGACGGGATGGAGGGGTTCGTTGGCGTGCCGGCCCTCGATCAGCCGCTGGCCCAGTTCACTCTGGAGATGTGGTTGCAGCGGACCTATGACTGGCCCGGTTTGACCGCCCTCTATGCCAACGACGGTTGGGCCGGAGGGTTCTTGCATCTGAATCTGGTCAGTTCGGACAGCGACCCGCTCATCGAGTTTGCCGTGAATGGGAATCCGGTTCCTAACCCCCGATTCGCGCCGGCGTGGGCTGTGGGCGAGTGGCACCACGTCGTGGTCACCTACGACAGCATGGCCAACCCGCCTCAATTGAGGTTGTATTTCGACGGTCTGCCGCAGCCCGAGGTCCAGTTGGCATCGGCCATTCCGGTCAGCTTCACCGGAGGGCGGCTGGGGATGTGGGATGCCCAGCGGCAATTCGAAGGGTTGATCGACGAGTTTGCACTGTATTCGAGCGTGCTGGGTGCGGACCGGATCGCGGCTCGCTACCAGACCGTCTTTCCCGAGGCGCGCATTGCCGCGCAGCCCGCCGATCAAGTCGTGCTTCGGGGCGAGAACGCCCACTTCGAGATCACGGCGACGGGAGCCGATCTCGAGTATCAATGGCTGCGGAACGGGCAGGAAATCGCCGGCGCCACGCAACCGCAGTACGACCTTGCGGCCCAAACGGCGGATGACGGGGCCCGGTATTCCGTCCGTGTCAGCAATCAAGTGAACAGCGTGGTGAGCGATGAGGCTCTGCTCACCGTGATCTCGGAGGCGAGCATTCTTGTGCAGCCGGCGGATGCGTATATTGGGGAAGGTTACTCGGCGGTGTTCGGCGTGGTGGCCCAGGGGCCGGATTTGCACTATCAATGGTTCCGCGACGGCCAGGCCATCGCGGGGGCCACCCAGCCCGCCTATGCGACCGGCCCCGTGAGCCTCGCCGACGAAGGGGCCGTGTTTACCGTGACCGTCACCAACGACGTCAATGGAGTGACCAGCGTCCCGGCGCGTCTGACGGTGTTCTCGATGCCGTCGGATGTGTACGGGAAGACGGTCATTGCGGATGAACCGCTGGTTTACTACCGGTGCGATGAGTCCGGCGGTTTGACCGCGCGCAACCTGGGGCGATTGGGCTCGGCCGGCGAGGGCAGCTACGCTCCGTCGGGCGTTCAATTCGGCGGGCCTTCCGCGTTCACGGGATTGGGTTCGGCGATCTGGCTGGACGGATTCGAGGGGCATGTGGCCGTTCCGGCTTTGAACGAGCCGCTGGCGCAAATGACGATCGAGCTGTGGTTGAGCCGGACCTACGATTGGCCCGGACTGACGGCGCTGGTGGCGAATGACGCGTGGCAGAGTGGCGCCCTGCATCTGAATCTGGTCGAGGCGAGTCCCGGTCCGTTGGTCGAGTTTGCGGTCAATGGCAATTCGGTCATCCCGCGCTTCAACCTCGAGTGGGGTCTGTCACAGTGGTACTATTTGACGCTCACTTATGATGCCTCGGCACAGCCGGGACAACTGAAGCTCTATCTGGACGGCGCGCTCCGCGCGCAGGTCGAGATCCCTGGCGCGCGGGCTATCGCGTGGACCGGGGGGAGGCTCGGATCGTGGACGACCTCCCGGCAATTGGAGGGCTCGTTGGACGAGTTCGCCTGGTATGACACCGTCTTGAGTTCTGAGCGGATTGAAGCGCGCTACAATGCCGTCCAGCGCGAAGTGACCATCGCCGCGGGGCCGGACGATGCGACGGTGCTCGAAGGGGCGTCCGCCACCTTCAAGGTCCTGGCCACCGGCCCGGACCGCGCGTATCAATGGTTGCGCAACGGCACCCCGATCGAAGGCGCGGTGGCCGATGCCTGCACGGTCACCGCGGTCATGGCCGACAACGGGGCCCGTTTCTCGGTCAGGGTCAGCAACGACGTGAGCAGCGTGACCAGCGCGGAAGCCCAGTTGACCGTGGTGGGAATCCCGCAAACCGATTACGCCACGACAGTCCTCGAGGATATGCCGGCGGTGTACTACCGGTTCGAGGAGACCGCGGGCGCGGTGGCGCAGAACCTGGGCAGCCTCGGGGATGCGGCGGCAGGGGCCTATTCGGAATCTGGGCTCTCCTTCGATCAAGCGTCTGCCGGACCCGAGCTGGGTCGCGCGCTGCGTTTCGCCGCCGGCCATGTGGAAGTTCCCGATCTGGGCATGGGCCCGGTCGATCAACTCACCTTCGAACTCTGGCTCAATCGCCAATCCGATCCAACCGACTTCTTCGCTCTCTTTGCCACGCACGGCTGGGCGGCGAGCGGGCTGCATTTCAACATTGCCGCGGGAGCCCTGGGCGAATTCGCCGTCAACGGAAACCCGACCCCGTGGTCGCATTGGTCCGCCGGGGCAATCGGCCAGTGGAATCACTGGGCTGCGACTTATGACCTGGCCGAGGGGCAGGCGCAGATCAAGGTGTATGTGAATGGAAGCCTTGCCGCAACCGGCGCGGCGTCCACTCCGATCCTGTTGGACGGCGGGCGAATCGGGCGGTGGGGAGAGCAGCGTGCGTTTGACGGATACCTGGACGAGGTGGCGATTTACAGCTCTACGCTGGCGCACGAGCAGGTCTTACGCCATTACGCGGCCGCGCGCATCCCGGAACCGGTGGATGAAGTTGAACTGCACTACGCGCGGCTGGTGGGGGGCGAACTGGAGATATCCTGGACTGGCCCCGGATTCGTTCTCGAAAGCACAACCGACCTGTCGGCGCCCGGCGCGTGGGTTGCCGTGCCCGAGGGTGTGGCCAGCCCGGTCAGGGTGCTCATGCAGGACGTTCGCCAGTTCTATCGGCTTCGCAAGCCCTAACCCGCATGTCTCATGGATCTGTGACCACCGCGGAGGCAATGTCATCTCGAGAGGCGCCAAGGCGCGCCGGAAGACTCAAGCCGCGTCTCACGGCGGTGCGGGATGCGAGTTTCGGCAGGACATCGAGGCGAGGATTCACGCTCATCGAGCTGTTGGTGGTGATTGCGATCATTGCCATCCTCGCCGGATTGCTCTTGCCCGCCGTTACCCGGGCGAAGCAGCGGGCGCTCGGCACGGTGTGCCTGGGCAATCTGAAGACCTTGGCGACCGCGTGGTATCTCTACGCCGGTGATCATGAAGACAGGCTGGTGGGCGGATCGACATACAGCCGAGATGCCAAGGTGCGGGCCGACTGGGTCTGGATTCCTCCCGAGGACGCGGTCTGGGCCAGTCCTCAGGAACATCCTGTCAGCCGCGAGAGGCGTTTGCAGCATCTCAAGGACGGGTTTCTGTGGTCCTACGTGGGTGCCCATGAGGTTTACAAATGCCCCGGGGACAAAGATGTGCACCTGCGGAGTTACTGCATCGCCAACACCATGAATGGCGAAGGCGGATGGGACAACGAACCGTATCTTGTGCACACGCTGAGCGAGATCCTGAGCCCATCGACAAAGTTCATCTTTGTCCCCAATGACGATCCTCGGACCTACCGCCTGGGACCCTGGGTCTGTTACATCGAGATCGAATCGTTCGTCGATCCGGTGAGCTGGTGGCACAACGATCGAGGCAACTTCGCGTTCGCGGATGGGCACGCGGAAAACCACGTCTGGAAGGACCCTCGCACCATCCAAATCGCCAAGGAGGGACTGTTCTATCAGCGGAGCCGGCAAAACCCGGATCTGTTGTGGATCCAGCGATGCTATAATCCCCGTTCTCCGCTGTGAGCACTGGCTGCCCCTCTCTCGACCACTGTCATCAGCACTGCTTCCCCATGCCGAAAGGAGCATGGACGAGCACCCGCTGCGTTGCGCGGCCCCCGCGCCTTCCCCGATTCCCCAGCATGCCGGGCGGTGTCGGGGAGTTCGTGAGGCCCTTCCTGACCGCGGTCATCCTCCTTCTGACATTGCTTTCGGGGCCATGCGGCTTGCGGGGAGTCGCGGATGAATGCGTCATCGAAGCGCGTGACTTCGACGAGGGCAATGTGCAGGTCAGCATGGCGGGGCAGGCGTATGCCGACGGCCCTTCCTGCATTTGGAACGGCGGCGAGATGCCGAACCGCGCGGAGTATGTGGTCGAGTTTCCCCTGAGCGCGGACTATGTGCTCTGGGGGTTGTACGCGGCCGGTGAGTCGCGCCCGGTGGAGATTCACCTGGGCGGAGTGAAGGTGGAGGCAGGATTCGCCGGGGTGACGGGCAGTTGGCAGACCAAGTCGGCCCGGTGGGAGCGACAGTGTGTCCTGCGCTGCGAGCGCGGCAGGTACACCCTCACCCTCCAAAGGGACGGGCCCTTTCCGCACATCTGCGCACTGCGCCTGCAGTCGCCCGAGGGCGCGGTCCCCAGGCGGCTGAGCCCCGAAGAACGCGAGGACATGAGGCGGCTCCAGGCGCAGCGGGCGCGGGCGGAGGCTGCTCGGGCCGCGTTGGCACGGGTCGATGTGGAGGCTGTGCGGCGGGCCGTCGGCGACATGGAGAAGACCTTCCCAAACCGCTACGACGGGCGCGGGCACCGGCGGTTTTTGGGCGCATTCGAAAGCCGGCGTCGGGCGCTCCTGGAATTCTCGGATGATGAACGGGCGCAGACCGAGGCGATCGACAGTCTCCTGGGCGGCGTCCGAAGCGCATTGCTGGCGAATCCGTTGCTCGATTTTGACCGGCTGTTGGTGGTGCGGCGGAATTTCGCCGGACGCGGCGCTCGACGGGTGACCGGGGGAGATGCCGGGTTCGTGCCATTCAACTACCTGACTCATGCGGCCATTTCGCGCGGGCCCTGGGACAACGAGATCGCCGTGCTGTCGGATCTGCGCGGGCGCCCGAGACTCGAGCGGCTCTACGGGCCAGGCCAGGGCCGGATTCTCCGGGATGTGAGGCTGGATTGGGCGGGCGAGCGCCTGCTCTTTTCGAGCCTGGACGACCGCGGGCGTTGGGCGGTGTTCCAGATGAACCGGGATAGCAGCGGGGTGGAGCAGATCACGCCGACGAACTACCCGGATTTGGATTTCTTCGATGCCTGCCTGTTGCCCAACGGCAAGGTGCTTGTCTGTTCGACGGCTGGTTACATCGGCTTGCCGTGCCTGGACGGAAGCCAGCAGGTTGCCAGTCTCTACCTGCTCGATCCGGCCTCCAAGACCTTGCGTCAACTGACCTTCGATCAGGACAGCAGCAACGACCCGACGGTGCTGAACGACGGGCGCGTCCTCTATCAGCGCTGGGAATACAGCGACATCCCCCACTACTTTTCGCGACGGCGGATGACCATGAACCCGGACGGCACCTGTCACCTGGCGCTCTACGGAAGCGGTTCCTGGTTTCCTACGGCATTCCGATTTGCCCGGCCGGTTCCGGGCCACCCGACCCTGCTGGCGGGTATCATCAGCGGCCACCACGACTACGGCGACTGCGGGCGGTTGGCCCTGCTCGATCCCTCACTGGCCGGCGCCTATCCATTCCGGCATCGCCCGGCCTCGAAGGAGTGGGGCGTCGAGGGGCGTCCCATCGCGGTGACCCCGGAGCTGCTGCCTGCAACGGAGACCGGCTTTGTGCAGTTGATTCCGGGCTGGGGAAAGCCGGTTCCCGGGACCGTTTGCGACGCGATTGTCGGCGACGTCTACCTCAAGGAAGTTTCTTCGCTGACAACGCATCCGTGTCCGCTCAGCCCCAAGTACTTTTTGGTCTCGATGAAGCCGGATGCGCAAAGCCTGTGGGGGATCTACCTGGTGGATGTCTTCGACAACGCGACCCTGGTTGCGGAGGTGGAAGGCGCGGCGCTGTTCGAGCCGCTGCCGTTGGCTCCATCTCCGCAACCGCCGGTTGTTCCCGACCGCATCGCCCCGGAGAAGCGCACGGTCGACGTGCACATCGCCGACATCTATTGCGGCTCGGGCCTGCAAGGCGTGCCGCGCGGCACCGTGCGGGAGGTGCGGGTTTTTTCGTATCACTTCGGGTATGTCAACAAGGCCGGTTTCCCTTTAATCGGCACGGAGGCGGGCTGGGACGTGAAGCGCATCCTGGGGACGGCCCCGGTGGCGCCGGACGGTTCGGTGTGTTTTCAGATCCCGGCCAACCTGCCCGTGTCGATTCAGCCGCTGGACAGCGAGGGGCGGGCGTTGCAGTTGATGCGAAGCTGGCTGGTGGGCATGCCCGGCGAGCGCGTCTCTTGTGTGGGGTGCCACGAGCCGCGGCCGGCCACCGTGCCCGTTCGGCGGGGCCTGACCGATCTGCGCAGCGGCCAACCGCTCCGGCCCTGGTTCGGCCCGCCTCGTCCGTTCGCGTTCGCGCACGAGGTCTTCCCGGTGTTGGAACAGCATTGCATCGGCTGTCACTCCGATCCGCCCATGGTCGGGCCGCGCAGCCGTCCCTGCTTCCGCGACCCGGACACGGCCTACGACACGATTCACCCCTATGTGCGCAGGCCGGGGGTGGAGAGCGACATGGCATTGTTGACACCGCTCGATTATCACGCGTCCACCAGCCCCCTGATCCAAATGCTCGAGAAGGGGCATCACGGAGTCAGGTTGGCGGAGCTGAGCCGCGAATCGCGGGAGCGGCTCTATTGCTGGATCGATCTGAACGTGCCGCGGGCGGGGAGCTGGAATCCGCCCCTTTTCGAGAATCGGGACCAGCGACAGCGCCGCCTCGAGCTTGCCCAGGCGTTTGAGGGCGACACCACCGATCCGGAAGGTGAGTTTCTCGAGGCTGCGAAGGCTTTCCGAGAACGGGCTCCGGTCGGCTTCCTGGAACCCGCGCCCGTCGAAACCCCCGGGCCGGACGGGCTGACTGCCGAGGGTTTTCCGTTCACCGCGGCCACGGCGCGCCAGAGGCAGGCTGCCGGGCCAGGCGGTGGGCGGCGGACGATCGAGTTGGGCGAAGGCGTGGAGATGGAGTTCGTTTGGATTCCCGCGGGCGAGTTTGTCATGGGCAGCCTGAGCGGCGCGGCGGACGAGCGCCCGCGCAGTGCGGTGCGCCTCCGGCAAGGTTTCTGGATGGCGGCCGACGAGGTGAGCAATCGCCAATACGCCCTGTTCGATCCGCGGCATGACACGCGTTATGTGGACATGCACTACATGGACCAAACGGTTCCCGGGCACATCGCCAACCACCCCGATCAGCCGGTGGCGCGGGTGTCGTGGGCGGAGGCCATGCGGTTCTGCGAGTGGCTGAGCCGCAGGACGAGCGCAACGGCCATTTTGCCCACCGAGGCTCAGTGGGAATGGGCCGCCCGCGCCGGAACCGAGACGCAGTTCTTTTACGGCGATGGCGATGCCGATTTTGGCCCGTTCGCAAACCTGGCCGACCGATCGCTGCGCTGGTACCGGATGACCTATGACGGACCCAGCGCGCTGCCGCGCCGCTATCCCTATCCGCCCGAGATGAACTTCCCCCTCCATGACGAGCGGTTCAGCGACCGCTGGCATGTGGTGGACTACGTTGGCCAGACCGAGCCCAACGCCTGGGGCCTCAAAGACATGGTCGGCAACGTCAGCGAGTGGACGCGCTCCAGCTATCGGCCTTATCCGTTCGCGGAGGATGGCCGCGACGATGAGAACCCCGGTGAACGCAAGGTGGCCCGAGGCGGGTCGTGGGCCGACCGTCCGGCCGACGCCGGCTCTTCGGTCCGCCGCGCCTACGCGCCCTGGCAGAAGGTCCATGACGTCGGCTTTCGCGTCATTCTCGCCGCGGCCGAGACCGCGCCACAGTGTCAGGGCCGATGCAGGCGGTAGTACCGACTCGTGCCTGCGGCGGTGTTTGTGACAACGAATTGGCCATCGACCACGGCCGGAGACACCGTTGACCGCGTGAAGCCGGGCGGGCTCAGCGCGGGCGAGGTTTCGAGCTGGTACCCCGCCGCCGCCGTGCTCCACGAAACCGCCACTTTGCCCGGTGCCGCATCCGGGGTGATGGCCAGGTCTGGTGGCGGGCAGTCGCCGCCGGTGACAAGGAGTTGGTAATCGACGGGGGAGCGGTTTTCCGTCGACATGCTGACAACGATGATGAACTGGGCGCCGAGCGGCACGTCGAACGAGAAGGACCTGGGCCATGCTCCCGCCGGCTGACCAACGTCACCCAGGTAGTTCTCACAGGGCGCGTCCGGGTTGAAGGCATCGAGATAGGCGGCGGCATGCAGCACGGGCCACGAGGACAACAACCTGGAGATGGCGGCGCTGACGCACGTGGCGGGGCCGGTATTGGTGAAGGCGTGTGTTTGGTAGTACATGGTGTTGGTCACCTCGACGAAGGGCCAGGTTTCGTCGTCGACGATTTCGGTGCGCGTCCACTCGATGCGGCAGGTGTTGGGCCGCGCGCAGGAGGTCGGGCCGTCGGTGTCGAGTTGGCCCAGGTGGACCGGGTGATTGGTGGTGAGGGTTGCCAGGATGGGCTCGATGCAGGTGAGGCATCCGCCGGATCCGTTGGTGCTCCGGAGTTGGGTCAGAGACAGCGACCAGCACTCGAGCTGGGCGGGCAAATGGCCGCGGTTGGCGATGCGCAGCCGCCAGGGATCGTCGGACGACGCCGTATAGTCCTTGCCCGCAAAGGCCGCGAGAGGCTCGATCGGACGGTACGCTCCGGCGAACGGCGGCGCGGCTTTCCCGATCGGGGTGCGCGCGGTGTCGGTGAACGTGGTTCGCATGCGGTCGGCGCAGGCCGCGCCGTAGGCATCGTTGGTGCCGCCCAGGGCGCGGCTGAGCAGGACAGTTCGGCCATCATGGGCCACGAGAGCGAGCTCGAGGTCGCCGATGTTCGGATGGGTAAGGTGGAGCGACGCCTGGACGGAATCGATCGTGCCGTAGAAACTGTCCGCATCGACTGGCACATCGACGGTCGTTCGGCCCGGGATGGTGTGGGACGCGGGATTGTCGAATCGGTACGTGGGGCCGGGGCTGCCAACGTCGACATGGACGCTGGCCGAGAAAGACGGGGCGTCGGGAGTGGTGAATGTGACCTCGATGTCCGCCCCATTCTGGAGGGACTTGAAGGTGCTCATCTGGAACGGAGTCAGGTTCACGCCCACACCGCCGGGGGGGATGTCGGGGTAGAACGACTCCGGTTGGGTGACCAGGAGGCCGATCGAGGGCGACGAGAGCACCGCGCGGATTCCGGTCAACGGAATGGCGAGGGTGTTCGTGAATGGGATGAAGAGGGCATCGCATTCGAAGGGGTTGATCCTGCCAGGAACGACGTTGTTGCCGACGACCTGGGCGGTACCGCTTGCGAGCGGCGGATTCACCAGCGTCAGCGTGACCTGCTGGTCATCGGAGTCCGGCTGAGCGTTGTAGTTGACCCGGAGCGAGAAGGGCGGCACAGACAGCACCGATCCCTCCGGGAGGCCCGCGAAGTGTCCCTGGATGCGGAGGGGGTCGCCGTGATCGACATAGGCAATGAGCAGGGGAACGCCTTCCGCCGGGACCGCATCGAGCGCGATCTCGAGCGTGCAGTTCGTGATGGTCATTTCGCCGTCACCGCCCAGCCAGCTCTCGATGACCATGCAGTCGCGCAGCGCAGGGTCGTCCGGGCCCTGGATGTCCAAGGCCACCACGGCGTTGGATTCCAGCGCCAGGTTTCCGAAGGTCAGGAGGCCCGTCCGCCCCCCCGGTCCATCGCCCGGAGCGAGCCGGCCGCCCGAGACGGTGACCGACGGCAGTTCGCCAGAGCCGGAGAGAGTGGCGCCGGGCAGAACGCGCAGGTCGCCGTAAGACATCCGGCCATTGACGCACAGGGTGCCGGCTTCGACTGTCCACACGTTCTCCTGCTGCAGAGCCAGGTACGCCTCATCCCCGAGCGTCAGTTGTCCCGAGCCGCGTTTGGCAAGGCGCAAACCGCGGTTGAAGCTGCTGAGATGTCCGTTGAACGTTGTCGATGCGTTGTTGCCGCCAATGAGCAGGGCCGTGGCGTTGGTTTCTATTCCGAATAGAATGAGACCTTCGCCCGCGAGCGAGCCGAGAGTCTCTTCGCCATCGCCCTTAGGTCTGAGCATGCCCAGCTTGTGCAGCACCACCGGCGCGAGGGCGTTGATCTGGGGCAGGTTGGTGAGCGTCAATTCGACATACACCTGGGCGTTCGTGTCGGAGTCACCCACAACGAGCGGTCCCGGAATGGCCCCGTGGGCGGCGGTCTTCCGGCACTCGGCGTCGCCCCCCTTGAACCACGTGGTTCCGGTGTAGGTGTTGGGCGCCGCGCCCGACAGAATGACCTTGCCTGGGCCCTCGAAGATCAGATCGCCCGCGCCGGCGATCTGGCCCGAGAGGTACAGCAGGCTGTTGGTGGCCACACCCACCCGGGCGGCGCTCTTCAAGCCGACCGGGCCGGTCCAGTAGTTGGTGTCCCCCGCCGCCCACAATGCCGGGAATTCGGGGCGCGCGGCGCTGTCGAGCGTGAGGGCTTCGTGGGCGATGCCGATGCCCGGTTCGAGCACCAGCCCGCCGTTGTTCAGCACCAGCGTGCCGCCCACACCCGTGCCGAGGGCGTCGTTGTGTCCGACGCGCACCTGGCCGCCCTGGATCGAGAGGTTGCCGGTGAAGGAATTGGATTCGGTCAGACTCATCTCGCCCGAACCGGTCTTGAGAATCGAACCATCGCCCTGCACCCGGGCGGAGAGCACGAAATCGACCGGATCGCTTAAGGGTGCGAACTGGTCGGCGACGCTGAACGTGTGGACGCCGCCCAGCAGCAGGACGCCTTCGAGTGCGGCGGTTCCGGTGACGCCCAGGCCGAACTGCACGGTGAGGTTGGCGCCGTCCACCAGGTTCAGGCGGCCGGGCGGGGGCGCGCTGACGCGGCCGCCATCGACCAGCACGAGGTCGGAGATGCTGTCGTTGAAACCGTTGAGATTCCAGCGGCCCTGGCGGCGCACGGTGACAAAGTCCACCTCGGAATTGGCGAGGTGCACGGCCTCGGCCTCGGCGCCGGAGCCGCCAACGATTAGGCGCCGGGGGATGCTGTTGCCGCTGGCCCGGTTCATCTCGAGCCGCCCCGCGCCCACGTAGACATCCCCGTCGAGTGTGTTGGTGGCGCTGCCGGTCAGGGCCAACGTTCCAGTGCCGGTCTTGGTCAGACTGCCCGCGCCGCCGATCGCTCCGGTGATCTCGAGTGTGCGGTCGGTCTCGACGAAGACGACCGTGTCGCTGGCGAGCGTGATGGCATTGGGCAAGGTGATATCCCCGTAGGCCTGGAGCGCCCCGGTGTCCTGCACGCCGCTCCCGCCGAGCGTCAGCGGCTCGTTAAGGCTGGTCACCGACGGCTGCAGGTTCAGCGTGCCGCCGGGCTGCACGGTTGTGTTTCCGGTGATGGCGCCCAGCGCAAAATTGCCGTCGGCAAACAGCAGGCCGTGCTCGACGACGACCGGGCCGGCAAAGGTATTGATCCCTTGCAAGTTGAGGTTGCCTCCCCCGCGCAGGGTCAAGCCGCCTTCCTGGATCATGGCTGGCACCAGCACGCTGCCGTTGGTGTTCACGGCGAAGAACGTGGGCGCGGCCAGTTTCAGGTTCCCCGCGATGCTCCCTACCGCAAACTCGGCGGCGGCGACCTGATTCGACACGCCGAGGAAACCAGCCCCGCTCTTCACATGTCCGTGCTGCGGTGCGATCCCGCCCACGAACTCGAGTTCGCCAATCCAATCCGCCCGGCCATTGAGATCGAGCACGCTGCGCAGGTGTAGCGTCACCCGGGCCGTATCGGCAATCTGCTGGCTGAGGGCGTACTGCACGATGTTCGACGCATCGGGCGAGTTCGCGCCGACGACCAGGTTGCCGGGGATGGCATTGTTGTGGAGCACGCTGTGGTTCAGCCGCACCAACGCGCAATCGACCCATGTCGTCCCGGCGTAGATGTTGGCCTCGGCGCCCGCAAACTCGAACCTGTTGCCATCGAGCAGCAGCCCGCCCGCGCCGCTGACGCGGTTGGACAGGACCAGCGTCCCGCTGCTCGACAACCGGCTGTCGGTGTTGAGGGTGACCGTGCCGCCCCAGGTCGAGTCGCCCGAGCTGGCCAAAGCGTGGCCGCTCGATGCCGCGCGGCTCAGCATCAGCGGCTCATCGGGCACTTGCACTCCGTCGAGTCGGAGTTGGCCGTTGGCATTGACGCGGGTGCCGGCCAGCAGTCCGCCGCCGGCTCCAAGGGCCTGGCCGTGGCCGATCGCCAGCGCGCCTTCGTCGATATCGGTCGCTCCGGCGTAGGTGTTGGCCCCGGCCAGACGCATCGTTCCGAGCCCAGCCTTGGTGAAGCCCCGTCCGATGTAGAGCGGCGCGCCGCTGGTGCCTGCGCTGACCGTTGCCGTGACGTTCAGGTCCACCCCGGTCGCCACCTCACCAACGGTGAAGACTCGATCGCTGTTGCCCAGGTGGAGATTCCCCGCAATCACCGCCGCCTCACCCAAGCCCTCGACCGCCACATCGCCGCCCAGAACCAGCCGGCCCGTCCCGGTCTGCACCGTGCCGCCCCCGACAAACCGGAGACTTCCCACCGTGTTGGTCTGGCCGTCGAGGTCCAGGAGACAATCCTGGTAGATCGTCACCGCGGAGCCGGCTGCGATCTGGCCGCTCTCGACCAGTCGCACGCTGGCTGCCCCGCTCGAACCGACAATCAGGTCGCCCGGCACCGCGATCTGCCCCACGCCGCCCGACACCTTGTTGAGGATCAGTGTGCCGCTCTGCACCCAGACCGTTCCTTCGAGTTGATTCGAGTGGGCGCCGAAAAAGGTCACGGTATTGTCCCCGGTCAGCACCACGCTGCCGCGGTTCCGGATCACGCCGCTGGCATTCAGGTTGCCGCGGCCATCGATGGCGAGATTGGCCCGGTTGAGATTGATGTCGCCCGAGAGCAGGAGGGTGCCCGACGCGCTTGAGACGTTGAAGGTCTGGTGGCCGCTGAGGGTGACCGGCGTCTCGATCGTGTTGCCCAGGTTAGGCTGGTTGGCGTGGATGCCTGCGGTGAGCGCCAGGGCCTCGCCGCGCAGCGTGTAGCCGTTGATCGTGAAGGTCAGGTCCTGGAACGTCCGCCCCGCGAGGTCATTGGTCATCGCCTTGACGCGCCCCGCCGGCAACAGGGGAAAGCTCAGCGCGTCCTTGTCCGCCGGCGCCCCGGCCGGCGACCAGTTGGACGCCGTGCTCCAGCGCCCGCCCGACTGGCCGGTCCAGGTCTTGACGGCTGCAACCGCGACGGATGGAGCAAGATAGAGAAACAGTGCGAGTGTGAGGAGTCGGCGAGCCTTCATGGCGTTGAGGATTGACACCGTGATCGGGTCGAAGCCTGACGAATCTGCCGATGCTCTGTCAATTGATAAGAACCTCAGCGCAGCGGTTCAATAGCCCTGCCCCCCAGCACACTTCGGGCTCGTTCGAACCTGCATCCTCGACGGTGACGGCTTTGGCGACGCGGGCGTGATCTATCCGAGGTTGCGGGTTCCGACCTTGGTGCTCAAGGCTGACGCGGATCCCGACAGCCGCAAGAAGCACATCGAAATCGCCGCGCTTCTGCCCAATGGGAGGCCGGTCCACATCGACGGCGCCGGACACGTCATCCGGAACGACAGACCGAATGAGACGGAGCGCGAGATCCGGTCCTTCCTGTCCTCACAGGACAAAGACAGCACCCACACGGTTCCCTGACGGGCTGCCATTCAGCTCCGTCTTCTATCCAATGGGAGAGGACGCTCCCGCGACTGCGGGTGCGGGTGGCGATGGAGTGCATCTCGGTGATGCCTCCGAAGTAGCCGGGCTAACCCGCATGTTTCACACCCCGTCGGTGCACACGGCGGTCAGACTTCGCGAGAGAACTGCTAGCCCGGTTATGGTTCCTCGCGAAGCGTGTGAAATGACCGGGCTAGGCGTTTGTGCCGTCTTCAATCGGCCGAATCAGTTTGGCGGGAACGCCGCCGACAATCGTGCGGGGTGCGACATCCTGGGTGACAACCGCGCCGGCGGCGACGACTGCGCCGCGTCCGATGGTGACACCCTGAGTGACGATGACGCCCGCGCCGATCCAGACCTCATCTTCGATCACGATGGTTTTGGTGCCTCCGCCCCGGCCTTTTCCCGGGACGTACGTCAGGCCGTGATTCACAGTCTCGAACATGACGCGCGGGCCAACCTGGACCCGCTCCCCAATGATGACCTTGTCCTTGGGCACGCCGAATCGGGTCTCGGTGTTCATGAAGGTGCCGGCGCCGATTTCGATGTTCCGGGCCCCGCCAATGGGCCGGATTGTGAGCGGTCCCCAGATGGTGCATCGGCCTTTGATCTTCACGCCCGCCAGGCGATAGAAGACGAAGCGGATCCGATCGCACAACTTCATGCGCGGAAGATGGTTCGCGAGCGTCAAGAAGATCAGTTCTCTCATGCGTCAGAGTGTGTGGGCCAACGTTCCGGGACCAGGGCTCCGTAAGTCATGCAACGCAGCACCAGGCCGGCGCTCCGAGTGGAGGTCCGCCCCGTCAGTTCCCCGGCTTCGGCCATGTCGAGGAGACAACCGCCGGTTTCCTTTGGCATCCTGATCCGTGCGACCGATGCCTGGCGTTCGGGCGGCAGCAGGGCGTGTCTTCATCGAGTCCCTTGATCGAATTGCTTGGGCCGTGGGATGGCCTCGGGATGCCACGTGCACGAGACAATGCGCTTCATCGGACCGCGAATCCGCGTTGCCCGGTCAATGGTCAAGGCGTGGAATAGGCATTTGCCTTTTCGTATGGTGGGAGTGTGTTCGTGCGGGTGGGGTGTTTCAAGCGGAAACGCGGCGGGATCGGCCCTCTGAGATTCGTCGCGAGCTGCGCAGATTGGGGGGGATTGCACTACACCCCGACGGTGCAGAGGTGTGCGAGGGCGTTCTCATATACCTTCTCCAGGTGGCCATGCTTGTGATACTCATGGATGGCATCAGGACCTGAAGTTGTCCCATGCCCTTCGACCGCCGTTCACACCCAAGCCCACCTTGGGCCAAAACTTCGCCGTTCCTTTGTCTTCCGAAGTATGCGAGAATTCGCCCGGTTCCTATGAACGTGACGCTTGCTCCAGGCGCGAGTCTCCGGCGGATTGCGGAAATCGTCCGCAACGCCGTACTGTTTGGACCGGACGCTTGGGGAGGAGCGTCCCTTCCGGATCAGGAGGCCAAATCAAGCCAGCCCCAGAGCGTTCCTCCCACCGACGGCGACGTGCTCGAACTGTTCACGCTCCTGAGACAACGACAGATTCCGTACCTGCTTGTCGGGGGCATTGCCATGCTGCGCTACGTCGAAGGTCGAAACACCGAGGACATTGACCTCCTGATGTCGCTGCCCTCGCTCAAGCAACTCCCCGATTTCACGCTCGACGAGCAAAACGGGTTCTTCATCAAAGCCCGTTTCCGCAGCGTGCGCGTGGACGTGTTGTTGACCGCCAACGCCCTGTTCGCCGAGGTCCAGCAGTGCTTTGGCGCCGCGCATCGTTTTGCCGAACTGGACGTTCCGACCGCGACGCCGGGGGGCCTGGTGCTGCTGAAACTCTACGCGCTGCCGTCCCTTTATCGGCAGGGCCAGATTGACCGCGTGACCGTTTGCGAGGCAGACATCACTAGCCTCGTTCAGCGCTACCGGTGCGATGTTGAACCGTTGTTCCAACGCTTGCAGTCTCACCTCATCGAGAGCGACCTGCAGGAACTTCGTGGCATCGTGCGCGACATCCAGGCGCGCATCGCCCGGTTCGAGCAGTTGAAGAGACTCTGACACGCCAGTTCCCGGCCGGAGCGGCCGCCCGTTAACCCGAGTTCGTCAACCCTCAGGCCGGTTTTGGGTTTTTTGGGTGTTTGGGGGGCCGGATTCTCTGTAAGTGGTTGATAGGAGAGTCTGGCAACCCCCGACAGTGCGTGTAGTGCAGAAGAGCCCCTTCCTGGGCGCGGGTTTGCCGGAGTAATCTCCCGGCATGTTTCTGCGACGCCACCGCAAGCAAGCCGGCGCGGCCGCCTACGATTACTGGACACTGGTCAAGACCGTGCGCACGGGCAAGGGGCCACGGCAGGAGATCGTGGCTCACCTGGGCAAACTCGATGAGTCGACGGTCCAAGCCGGGCGGGGGTGGCACGATCTGGACGCGATGCTGGAGGGGAAGGTGCCTGAGACCCAGTTGGAGTTGGGCCAGCGGCCACCGCCAACCCCGCGACCGCTCTGGCGCCAGGTCGACCTCAACGGGGTACGGGTGGAACGGATGCGCCAGTTTGGCCGGGTGTACCTGGGCCTGGCGCTGTGGCGACGGTTGGGCTTGCACACCTTGTTGCGGGGCTTGATGCCCCCCGGGCAGGAGGAGGTGGGGTGGGATTTGATGGGCTGCATCTTGACCCTGGGTCGGTTCTGCGCCCAGGAGAGCGAGTTGTCGATCGCCGAGACCTGGTACGCGGACAGCGCCCTGGAGGATTTGTTGGCCGTTTCGCTGGCGCAGATCAACGATGCCCGGCTCTACCGGGCTCTGGACGCGCTTTTGCCGCACAAGGATGCGATCTGCCAACACCTGCTGGAGAAGTATCGGGATTGGTTCGGCGTTGGGTTCGAGTTTCTGCTCTACGACGTGACCAGCACCTACTTCGAAGGATTGGCCCAGCGCAACAAGAAGGCGGCCCGGGGCTACAGCCGGGATTCGCGGCCGGACTGCAAACAGGTGTGCATCGGCTTGGTGGTCACGCCCGAGGGTCTGCCCATAGCCTACGAGGTCTTCGCGGGCAATCGCAATGACGTGACCACCCTCGAAGAGATCGTCAAGCTCATGGAGGACAAATACGGGCAGGCCCAGCGCATCTGGGTGATGGATCGGGGGATCGTCAGCGAAGAGAACCTGGAGTTCTTGCGTCAGCGCAAGGCGACCTATCTGGTGGGAACGGGTGCCGGACAGGAGACCACGGCCCTGAGCGACCAGTTCGGGAATGCTCTGGGCATTGACCGCAAGGCCCAGGGTTGAGTACAGCACTGCAGCACGGACTAAGGTCTTCATGGGGTTCCCTCGACCGATAGATGGTTGGTGGTGCGGCACTGGCAGGAAAACAGGTTCTCGACCTGCACGCCCTCCGCCGTTTGCAGCCGCAGCAAACCCGCCTCGGGTCCCACAGGGGTCAGCCACGCGCGCACGGCCCGGATACACTCTTTCCCCGCCGTGAACTGAACGTTGCCTTGGAGTCGCCATTGGCCGTCGGGCTGAAGGCGTCCACTGTCTGCACGGAGGCGAGGTTGCGCTTCGTCCAAAAACCTGAAAACGGTTCGCCTCAATTCGATCGTCTGGCCGCGACCCAGCCTGCGAAGCTGCTCCTCGAAGAGAACGAGGACCTGCTGGAACTCCCTCTCCCGGCTAACTTCAATTGTAACATCCTCAAGCACCAGCACCGGCAACAAGCCGATGCGGTAAAAGCCACGGCGCTGATAGTCCTTGCGAGCGACTGCCACGCGAACCACCGCCGCCAGCGTCGTTTGATCCGCCGCGTAAAGCGGAAGGTAGATCGCCCTCGCTTGCACCTGTTCTGGACTGGCCCCAGCCGGACCAGTCGCATGCAGGCGCGACAAGCAAACAACGACAGGGACTACGCCCCAAAGGGCCCATTGCCTTCGCTGTCGAAGGGGAGGAATTCGCATGGCTTCTTGGACAACAATCTGGACACACCGGGAGTTTCGTACAAGCACAATGCGCCGAAACGAACTGAACTCGCGGCGATCTGTGGCTATCCTGAAGGCTGCGCTTTGGCGAGCTGGTTTGGGGAGCGGAGCCAACTCGAACGCAACCCGATTCGCTGGATCTCGGGCGTTGTCGCGGGCGGGCGTGCTGCACTTGACACGCGTTTTCGCCATTAGGGATGCGACTTGCGCAGGTGGTGTGACAGGTGGACAAGACGTATCGGGCGAGGGTGGATGCCGTGAAGCAGTTCACCCATCTCCCGGATTTCCTTCCCGCAGTGCGGGCAGAGTGGTTCGTTGGGAAAATCCTCGCGGATTCGGATTCTCGCGTTTGTCACGCCGGAGTTTCGCGTTACCCCGATCAGTCATCCACTACAACGGGAGGGAATTGTTGGAACCGGCACCCGGTTTGCGTTCAAGACTGTGAGCCGCAAACTGGCTGGACGCGGCTCAGCAGGAGTTCACGCGCAATGTGATTACAGGCACTTGGAGACGCTGAAGCGCAATCACACTGCCGGGGTAGCGCAACTCCAGCTCCGGTGGCCTGGCCCAAACCAGGGGAAACCCGATGAAAAACGATACCCCACGGCGCCAAGGAGATGGTGGTCAAAACCCGCGCGGGCCGGTGGGGCAGCCGGCTCGGGGGGCAAGGCAAGCCGGGATTTGAAGCACACCCCCGAGCCGGCTGCGGCCCGCGCCTGATCATCCGGGTCAGACAGTGACTGTTGGATGGACATTCCGGCTGGCATGGACGCCAGTCGCATCTCCGAGTCGTGTAGCGTCGGGCAAAGCAGAGCCACGAACATGATCAACACCTTGTTCCCGGCGGCTCGTTGTCACCGTGTTTTGTCACCCGGTAGCGGGTCGTGGGTCAATCAGAGTGCAGTTGGGTCCGAGGCCCCGCGGCGATCAAGTCCGTGCGAAACGGGGTATTGTCCCTTCCAGTCCGTCCGGTGGCCAATAGGGCGAAACCACGAGCAACGATTCCGGAGATCGTGGCTCTACCTCAGAACTTCACCTTCTTCGCCATCTCCTGGCTGTGCTGGTTGCGGAGGTGGCCATAGACCTTCATCGCGAGCGCGCCGCCGTCCTTGTGCCCCAGCCAGCGCGCGACCGTTGGAATGTCCACGCCAGATTCGATACACCGAGTGGCAAAAAGGTGGCGCAGGTCGTGGTGGGTGATGCGAGCAATGCCGAGCTTCGCACACGCTCGTGTGAGTGCTCCCTGGCATTTGTGCACTTCAAGGCTCCGGCGAATGGTCTTGCCGTGGAGTTTGATGCGGGCATAATAACTCCCGCTGCCGACGTACTGCAGAAGGTCCGGCACCTTGAGATGCGAGACGCGAAATGGGCGTGTAGAGCAAGGAACCAAGGTGCGGGACACGTTTGCAAAGCGTTGGTAATCAATGGTAGCCGGCGTGGCGGAATCGGCAGACGCGCTAGACTCAAAATCTGGTACTCGAAAGAGTGTGTGGGTTCGACCCCCTCCGCCGGCACCAATCCCCATTCCATTTTGCACAAGGCAGAGCCAATTGTCCCGAAGGGCAAAACGTGGCGTTTGGTAACGGTTGCTGGCGTCTGGTGGGAATAGCTTCATTCTGAACAGCTTGCGCGGGCTCGCCACCAGTGGCACGAAAGGGGGAGTGTAATCCCATCTGTCTCGATTCGGAGGACCTGTCTCGATTCGGAGGTCGAGATGTCCAAATGCAAGTCCTTGCGTTTCAAGGATTGGACATCTCAGGGTCAAAATCGAGACAGATGGGATTACACTCAAAGGAGGTGTGAAGTGTGAACCTGAAAAACGGTTGCCGCAACGTCTGGCGAGGGCAGCGTGAACTCCGCCGGCAAGCCAGTTGCAAGGCGTTTTCAAGCCGCCTGCCGGCCATCCGGGTCAATCAGTAACTCTTAATCTGCGAGCAGTCATTCCGCCCGACCTGGTCCGGGCCGGATCCGTCCGGCGGCGGGGGCCTGGTCGGCGGCCTGGTGGGCGAGGCGCAAGAGGTGAACCGGGCCGGGATCGCCGGCGGCCAGCATACGATGCAGGGGACTTCCTTGACGCCTGCCAGCAAGAGCTGGAGAAGTTGCCGGAGATTTTGGCAACCCTCTGCCTGGATCCGGCCCGGCCTGTTGAATCCTATCGCCCACGGTTCTTCCCGTCCCTGGTTCCTTCATTGCGCGAATTGCGCGCCGCCTGGATCGAGCGCAAGAGCCAGCGCTTCGTTGAAACCGAAGTCTCAAGGCGCGTCTGGGAGGCGCTCGATTATGGCCTGCAAGCCCGGTGCATGGTCCTGGCGGACGGTCCGGCTCGGACTGGCAAGACCTTTGCCGTCAAAGAGTGGGTCCGGCGTCAGGCTGGCATGGCCCGGTATGTCCAGGTTCCGCCCACAACTGACCGCAAGTCTTTCTTCCGCGCCATTGCTTTGGCTCTGGGCGTCCCGGTGAACCTCAATTCGAAGTCCTGGGAGCTTGAAGAGCGGATCGAGCAGACGCTGCACGGCGGCGACCTGGCCTTGGTCTTGGACGAAGCACACTATTGCTGGCAACAGAGCAACCGGCCTACGTCAAAGCCGGATCGGGTCAACTGGCTTCTGGTTGAACTCGTCAATTTCGAGGTTGCTCTTTCCTTGGTGACAACGCCGCAGTTCTACCACTCGCAAAAGCACGTTGAACGCGCCACGGGATGGAGTTCGGAGCAATTCCTTGGTCGCATAGGGCACGTCGAACGGCTGCCCGAACGTCTCGAATGGGATGACCTGCTGGCCGTGGCGAAAGCCGCGCTGCCGGAGGCCACGGCCAAAGTGGCCCGCGGGTTGGCGGCCTACGCCGAGAGTTCGGCCCGGCATTTGGCCTCGATCGACGCCATCGCCAAGCGGGCGCGTTACCTGGCCTCGCGCGCCGGGCGGTCCGGCGTGCTTGACGAAGACGTGGCGAACGCGATGAAACAGAGCGTCATTCCGTCGGACAGCGCCTTGGCCAACGCCCTTGATGAACCCGTTTCGAGCAATCGCAGAACCGCCCGGAAGGGCGGAAGAATGGCGCCTGCAAGCCCGGTGCAAAGCCGTTTCATGGACACTGAAAAGCCGGTCCTTGAAGCGCCCGACAGAACAGATTTCCGGCCTGTGGAGTCATTAGGCCGACTTAAACAACCGGCACAGCGTGGGGTTGAAGATGCCGCGCTGATTGCCGCCGGCTGACGCCGGATTCAATAACATTCGCGAGCCCCCTGACGGAAGGGCGAGCGATTTGTGTTGTCCGCGTTTTGTGACATCTGACATCTCATTTCGAGACAACTCGCTCTGCCCGCTAAAATTTTCTCCTATGCAGCCGCCGGGGCATTCTCGGCGTTGGCGGGGGCGGACTCGGTTTCCTGATCGCGCACGACCAGGACGGGGCAGGGGGCGTGGCGGACGACCCGTTCGGCGGTGCTGCCCAGGAGGACATGGGTCAGGCCGGCGTAGCCGTGAGTGGTGATCACGACCAGATCGACCTCGTGCTCGCGGGCGGCGGCGGCGATTTCATGGTACGGTTTGCCCAGGCGCAGGGCGACCTCACAGGTCACACCGGCCTTGGCTTGGTCGGCAGCCACGGCCTCGAGACGATCCCGCGCATCGCGCTGGAAATTCTCTTCGAGGGTGTTCGGGGGAAGCGGGACGTAACCGAAATCGGACGGATAGACGATCGGCTCGGTGACGTGCAGCAGAATGATCTTGGCGCCGAACAGCCGGGCAAATCCGGCTGCATAACGGAGGGCCTTCATCGCGTGCGCCGAGAAATCGAGCGGCACGAGGATCTGCCTGAGTTCGAGGGCCAGCTCCGGGGCGGCGGGGCTGGATGCGGCAGTTGCGTTGATGGGCGGCGCACCGGCAGGGGAGGTCGGGTTAGAGCTCATATGCAGTGGTCGGTTTTGTGGTCTGATTTCCGGCTGACTGTACGCGATCGGGGGCGGGAACTCAACTCGCAGTGAGCGGCATGGGCGCTTCGGCGGCGCCACCTCATGAATTGGCCCTGGCTATTCCGTGCCTGGTCCCCGGGCCTGGCCGGCGTGTTCTCCGGCGCGACGGAGTTGCAGCCGATGCCCCGGATGGACACGGATAAAGAGAAGCGGCCACGGATGGGAGGGCGGGCCATCGTGACCTACGGAGCGGGCTTGGCGTCGGGATTGTCCGCGATCGGGGCGATGATGGTGAACTGGCTGCCGCGTCCGGATTCGGAAGTGACGATCAGGCCGTGCCCCATTTCCTTGGCGAACTCGTAGACCATGTAGAGTCCCAGGCCCGTGCCACGGCGGGATGAAAAGGCCTTGGTGGTGAAGAACGGCTCGAAGATCCGGGGCAGGACGTCGCCTGGAATCCCCTGGCCATTATCCTCGACGCTGATCGCCACGTAGCCGGAGGCGGGTTGGGGTGGCAGGATGGGATTGTGGGGGAGCGTGTCCAACCGCCGGGCGCGGATGCGGATTTCGCCGCCGGGCGGGAGGGCGTCTGAGGCGTTGAGGATCAGGTTGACGAGGATCTGTTGGGTCAGGTCGCGCGCGGCCCGGATGGGGGGCAGGTCCGAGGCGACGGAGCGTTCGATGCGGACGGTGCGGCGGAGGCGGTCGCCGAGAAGGCGGATGGTTTGATCGATGACCTCGGCGGGCTTGCAGGCGTGGAGGCCGGTATCGCCGACGCGTCCGAATCCGAGCATGGCGCGGACGATGCCGGTGGCCTGATCGACCATGGTCTTGATGCGGTCGACGCGGGTGAGGACCTTGTCGCGGTCGTCGAGGTTGACCTCGATGATCTGGGCGGAGCCGCGAATGATCGAGAGGATGTTGTTGAAGTCATGGGCGATCCCGGCGGCGAGGGTGCCCAGGGCGTTCATTTTTTGGCTATGGACGAGGGCCTGGGTGGCCTGTTCGAGTTCGCGTGTTCGTTCCGCCACCTTAAGTTCCACCTCGGCATAGCTGCGGCGGAGCTGGAGGTGACGGTTGACGGCGAGCGCGGCGAAGAACAGCGCCACGGCGGCCCCGACACCCACGGCGAAGAGAATCCGCCCTTCCCGGTACCAGGGCACGACGACCTGGAACTCGGCGAGAAAGGGCTTGGGCTCGAAATTCCAGTTCCGGTCCAGGGTTCGCACTTCGAGCCGGTGTTTGCCCGGCGGCACGTTCCGGAGGGCGAACATGGGTCTGGAAGCGAACGGCGACCAGTTTCCTCCATTGAGCCTGTGGGAGAAGAGGAGGCGGTCGTCGGGCGTTTGCTGCCATCGGTCGCGGCCCCGGACCTGGACCTCGATGGTGCTGTCGGGGCGTCCATTGCCCGAGTGCTCGATGCCAACCGAGAGAGTTCGGGGCGGGTCGATGTCGGCGCGCGGGGAGTACTGGACGATGCCGCGCGAAGTTCCGACCCAGAGGAGGCTCGAACGGTCTTCGAGCAGGGTGAAGCAGGCATCGGCGGGCAGGCCATCATCCTGGCTCAACCAGGCCCAGCTTTCCTTGTACTGCCGATAGAGGCTGCTGGCGGTGGCGACCCAGACCGTGCCGTCGCGGGCGCGGATCATGGCGTTGACGCGGTCGAGGCTGCTCAGCACGGTGGTCCAGACCTTGCCATCGAACTCGACGATCCGGCCCAGGCCGGCGCACCAGATGCGCCCGTCGCCCAGCTCCGTCCAGCAGAGCGCGCCCTCGGCGGCGTAGCCGTCGGCGGACGTGAACCGCTGCCAGCGTCCGTCGCGCCAGAAGGCGGCGCCGGTGCTGCCGCCCAGCCACAGATCGCCGTTCTGGGCCACGGCGAGAAAGAAGAGCTCGCTCCCGAGGTCGACTGGGGTGGGCGCATCGGTCCATTCGCGGAAACTGTGTCCGTCGAAGAGTTCGAACTGATATGCGGTCTGGGGGGCGTCCGGCTCGGCGGTCTGGAGGCAGAGAGTCGAGTTGGACCATTGGCGCAGGACCTTGCGGATGCGGCGTCCGGACGGATGCTCGATGGGCGTCATCGCGGACGTGTCGGGTGTGAAGATCCAGAGTTGCTCGGCCACGCCGATGGCGATCTGGTTGTCACCGACCAGGAACAGGCCGTCACGCGCGCGGAAGAGGGGTTCGAAGCCTTCTGGCCAGGCGTGCTGCTGCCATTGGCCGTCCCGGTTGAGGAGCAGACCCGAACCGGTGGCGAACCAGAGGCGCCCCTGGCTGTCCTCGATGCCGGCGTGGACGATCGAATCGAACGCGGCGGCGGCGGGCGGGACGCGCCACGCGGGCGGGGCATAGCGCATCAGGCCATCGAGGGTGGCGAGCCAGAACACGCCTCGGGGCTGGACGGCGGCGTCGTAGTACTGGTTGGGCGGAAGATCGATCCGCTCGATGGCGTCGGTGTCCACGCTGAGTCGGACCAGGGAGTTGATGGTCAGGCCCCAGAAGTGTCCGGGCTCGAGATCGCGCCAGGCGTAGCGGAGGCTTCCTTCAGGGAACGCCCGCCACAGCCAGTTTGTGCCGTCGAAATGCACCAGGACGCGTCGGGCGAGGGCTGTGGATTCGCCCAGGGCCGTGATGCCGCCGGCATCGTCTTCGAACGGGCGCTGGACATCCCGGATGGGCCAGGCGGGGGGGAGCAGGTGCTCGGCCCAGGGGGTCTGGGCGCGGAGTTGGCGGAGCGGTCCCGGCAGTCTCGCGGCGCCGGCTGTGCCGGTGATCCAGACCGCGCCGTCCTGTGTGGGCAGCATGTCGATGAACCGGCCCAGGCGGGTGTCCCGGGCCCAGCGCAGGACCTGCAGCTCGCGAGCCGTGGCCCGGTACTCGGCGAGGCGATCGGGCAGGAGGATGAGGACGCGATCCTGTTCGGCGGGCAGGAGCGGGACTTGGCGAAGCGAGCGGGCCAGGTTGGCTTCGCCTTCGAGCCGGATCTCGGGGATCGGATGTCGGATCCACTCGTCGTTGGCGAATTCCATCAGGCCGTCGGCATAGACAGACCAGATTCGCCCGGCGCGGCTTTCATAGATGCGGTAGTTGCGTTCGCCGGGGGCGGGGATATGGCGGATGGCATAGCCATCGAGGAAGCTTACGGCGTCGACCTCGCCGTGTTTGACCCAGAGATTGCCGCGGGGCGTCACGGTGATTGCGGTGGTGATTGACTCCGTGAGCCCATCGGCGGCCTTGTAGATGCGCCAATCGGATTCGCGCGGCACTTCAGCGGAGCAGACCCAGCCTGGCAGAATGCGGAGGCAGAGCGCGACGAGGATCGCGGGCGCCGCCCGCCGGGCGCGGGTGGCGTATGCAATCCAGGGGCGCATGCGGTTGCGCCGGCGATGGTGGATCAAGCCAAACACAACAAGCAGCCGGAGTGGTGAGAAATGCGGGCTAGGGTGCGGGACGAGCCGACAGTTGGTTCAGCTCGGCCTGGACGCGGCGTTGGGTCACTTCAAAAATCAATGCGCCAGCCCGTGCGCTGTCCGTGAGATAGCCTCCGCGCACCGCGGTCTCGCAGAGTTCCACCGCCTGGGCGAGTTCGCCGCGGCGGCGCATGGCATCGGCCAGGCGGGCCACGGCGCGCAGAGGCGCCACAGGATCGAGCTTGAACTTCGCGGAGCCGCGAGGCAGATCGGCTGTGAGGGCGCGGCGTCCGTAATCGAGGCAGAGGTCGTCATCGCCGCGGTCCCAGGCCAGCTCGGCCAGGTAGACCTGGTAGACGCGCTGGTTGTCGGGATCGAGCTCGATGAGGCGATCGAGGATGGCGGTCAGCTCCTCGGTCGGCGGGGCGTAGAACGCGGAGCGTTGTTCGCTGTAGGTGCGCATCAGGGCCAGGCCGTACTGCCGCAGGAGATCGGGCTTCACGCGGGCCCTGTCGATGAGCCCATTCCGGCGGGGGGCGAGCCGGAGGACATCCAGTTCGCCCGGGGCGTTGACGAACACGAAGCGGGAGGCGACTTCGAGCGGTTCCCAGGCTTCGGGGTACTGCTGTTGCCAGCGCAGGAGCACGGACGTGATGATATCGAGGAACGGTTTGCCGCTTTCGAGATAGGTATTGGCGAAGGCTTCGAAGTCCGCCGACGTGAGCGCATTGGCGCGGAGGTAGTCGCCCAGCAGCGTGGTCGGGCGGCGCGAGAAATTCTCGTCGATTTGCCGGAACCGGCTTGCGCCCTGGCGGACGAAGAAATCGCGTTGGGCCAGGTATTCGAGCGTCGGGTAGTAGTCGCTGTGGATGCGTGTTTCGATGGGCGGGAGCAGGGCGCCGTGGGCGGATGAAATCAGCTCGTGCGAAAGCAGCAGCGGCAGGTTGGTGAGTTTGATGCGTTCGAGATCGGCCTTGACCGTCGGTTCGTCGAGCCGCGCCGCAAAGGCGGCCAGGTCGCTCGAACGCGGTTCCACGGTGCCGATGAGCAGGATGTCCGCGGCGTCGGTGTGCCAGATGCTGACGTGGGGGAAGACCTGGCTGAACGTGGCGACGACGGTTTCGAGTCCGGCGTCGCTGAATTCGTAGAGTTGGACCCACTGGACCATGACGCCGCCGGGGTCGAGGTGGGCGCGGCACTCCTCGTAGAATTCGAGTGTGAACACCCCTGCCACGCCCGCCATCCATGGGTTGGACGGTTCGCTGATGATCGTTTGGTAGCGTCGCTGATTGAGCAGGAGGTAGGACTTGGCGTCGTCGATGACCAACCGCACGCGCGGGTCGCGCAGGACATCGCGGTTGTAGGGGTTGAAGAGCCTCGAGGCCTCGACCACTTCGGGCGAGATCTCGACCACATCGATCGTCTGGACGCTCGAATGGGCGGTGATCGCCCCCGCCGTCACGCCGCTGCCCAGGCCGATCACGAGCACATTGGTCGATTCGGGGTGGAGCAGAAGCGGCAGGTGCCCCGCCAGCAGTTGGGTCGTCATGTCCCCGAGCGTGCTGGCGTCGGTCTTGGCGTTGACCTTGAGGTACAAGTCCGTCTCCGGGTTCTCGCCCGTATGGACGCTGACGGTGGCGCCGGCGCCGTCGCGATAGAACAGCGGTTTCCCCTCCTGGAGGCCCCTGTGGTAATCGCGCCAGTTGGTGGCGAGCCCGCGGGGTCGGAACACACCGAGCGTGAGGGCGTTTTGCCAATAGCGGGCCAGGAACGGCGTGGAGGCGGCCAGCAGGACGAGGAAGAGGCCGGATGTCCCGATCGCGATCAGGCGTTTTGCGCCGCGTTCGACTCGGACAAGAATGACCAGGCCGATCAGCAGGTTCACAGCCACCCCGAGCACGAACGTGCCAGCCAGGCCCAGACGCGGCATCAACACCAGCCCGGTCAGGGCCGCGCCCAGAACGGTCCCGACCGTGTTGACGGCAAAGACGCGTCCGACGGTGCGCCCTGCGCGTTCGAGCGAGGGCGTGGCGGCGCGCGTAACCAGGGGCAGAGTCATGCCCAGACAGACCGTCGGCACGAACATGACGGCGAAGCAGAGCAGTCCCTGCAGACCGTGGTAGAGGCTGTAGGCCTCGGGCCGCCGGGCCAGCAGGTCGGCCAGGCGGCCAAACCAGTAGGGGAGGAATTCGTAGAAGAACAGGGAGAGGCCGACCGTGAGAGCCAGCGCCAGCTCGGCCCAGGCAAACGCCGCCAGGGACCGCCGCAGCGACCGCCAGCGATAGACAATCCACGCCCCCACAGTCAGCCCGGTGATGAAGGTGATGAGCATGAGGGAGAACGCGTGCGTGCTCGAACCCATGGCCAGGGCCAGCAGGCGTGTCCAGGCCACCTGATACAGCATGGCGACGAAGCCCGAAAGGCCGATGCCCAGGATCGCAAGGCGCAGCTCGGCGGGTCCGTAGCTTTCCGGCTCGGCCTCCGGTCTCGGCGCGTCGGCGACACGAGTCGTGGCCTCGGCTTGGTCGGCTTGCCCTTCCTTGATGTAGCCGCTGACGAACAGGGCCAGGCCGCCGACGGCGAGGTTGAGGACGGCGCCGACCATGACAGTTGCCGGGAGGCCGATCGCTCCGATCCACCAGAAGTCGGCCAGCCAGATGCCGATGACGCCGCCTGCGCTGTTGATGAAGTAGAGGGCGGCGACCTTCTCGCGCATCTCGCCCAGGGAGCGCGTCAAGAGCCGTGTGAGCAGGGGCAGCGTTCCCCCCATCAGCACGGTTGGGATGAGAATGGCCAGGAGGCTGAAGAGAAACTTGAGCGCCAGGAGCCCGGCGGAGCCCGGATCGAGCGAACGGGCCAGGCCGAGGAAGCCGCTGTAACAGAGCTGGTAGTAGATTGGGAAGATCAGGGCGTACACGCCGATCGCAATTTCGAGCCAGGCGTAGGTGGCGAGCGGACGCCGGGTGCGGTCGGCCCAGGCGCCGATCCAGAGGTTGCCCAGGGCCAGGCCGCCCATGAAAGCGACGAGAACGGCGATGACGGCATAGCTGGTGTGGCCCAGGAAGAGGGCGAGGTACCGGGTCCAGACAATCTCGTAAACCAGACCCGCCATGCCCGAGAGCAACAGGCACAGCATCGCCACGCGGAGCAACAATCGGCTGCGGTCTTGCACGGCGCCGGATGCTACCGTCGTCTTGCCCCAGAGCAATCCTAATAGCGGCCCCGGCCGCTCAATGGACCGGACCGGGCCGCGCGATGTGCGGGGCGGTCTGAATCCTTGGACGCACGGCCAGCCAATCGACGCCCTGGAACTCGGGATCGGGGATCTGACGGATTTCCTCATCGCCGCGGTAGGGGCAGATGGCATCGACCCAGACGATGAGGCGCAGCAGGCTGACGGGATCGACCTGGACGCCGTTGTGGCGTCCGTTCGAGGCCAGATCGATGAGCCGGCTTCGGCTCGAGAGCCCGGACATCGGCGCGGGCGTGCGGTAGCCTTCGGGGTCGGTCGTTCCAAAGGCCTCGACCATCAACATGTCGGCGATGCCCCACCCGGGCGGGGCGGGCTGGGGCGGGTTGTAGGGCGCGCCCCAGCTCGGGCGCCCGGTGAGGATCCAGTATGGTTCGTCGAAGTCCAGGAAGCCCGGACGCGGGCTCAGGTCGAGGGTCTTCCGCCCCTCGCCGTCGCCTGCGTGGCACTCGATGCAATAGCGGTCCAGAACGGGCCGGACATAGCGCGCGTAGCTGACGGTGGTGTCGGTCCAGGGCGGCGGCGTGATCGTCTGGAGCCTGGGCGGACGCCGATAGGCGGTTGTGGCGGAGGGGGCGCGGCTGTGTCGTTCGTGGCAGCCGAGGCAGCCGCGGTTTTCGCCGGGCATGAGGTTGGCGAAGCTGCGCATGGTGTGCAGCGCGCGCTGGTCGGCATCCAGGAGCTGGAAGTGCAGGGGGATGCCCGAGGGGGCCTCGAACATCACGGCGCCGTCCTCTTCGACGGGCACGGTGCCCAGGACGCGTTTGACGCCATCGGACTGGACGCCCGACACCACGGGGCCGGTCGAGATGTAGGGGCGCTTATGCCAATAGGTGTATGTCTTGTGGTCGATGCTGAGGACGCGCAGGAACTTGACCTTGCCGCGCAGTTCGTCGGGCGCACCCTGGAACACGTCGCGGCTATAGAGCACGCCCGGCTGCTGAGTGCGCGGGCCTGGGCCGGCGACCGGCCACGCCACCGCGTCCTCGAGGATCGGCGGACGGGGCCTGGGCTTGAGCGGGAGGGCGTGGAGAACGTGATGCGTTCCCTCATGGATCAGCTCGCGATTGCCGTCGACGTCCATCAGGTAGAGCACGAACTTGCCGGCGCGGTTGGCGGACACGATGAAGTCGCGTTCGCCGAGCGGGCAGGGAGCATAGTAGGCGGCGTAGTTGCCGGCCGGGTGGTAGTCTGGCGACTCGATGGGGTCGACGGGTCCGTTGCCGCATTCCGGCCAGGGGACATCCGCTGTGACTTTGGTGAGGCCATCCGGGAAATTCAGTCCGGCATTCGGGTCGACGATGCCGATCGAGCCGGCGAACCAGTCGTGATGTGCGCTGCCGGTGAACATGACACGCGCGCTGCCGGGAATGCCGCGCGCGTCTTTGACCAGGTCCGGCCAGACGCTTTGGTTGCCCCACAGCGTGCTCGCCTGCGTGCCGTCGGGATGAACGGTCCAGAGCTTCTGGGCGCGCCAGAGGGGTTTGTCGGTGTATTCCCAGCGGGTGTAGACGAGCCGGCCATCGTCGAGCATCGACGGGAGGTAATCGGGTTCGTTGTTGGCCGAGATCAGGTACATGTCGCCGCCGTCCAGATCGCAGCGTGCCAGGACGAACGCGCTGGTGGGCGGCATGCAGCGGACATAGGTGTGACCGCGCGTCGTCGTGAACACGATGCGCCGGTCGTCGGCAAGATAGATCGGGTCCAGGTCATCATACAGCCCGTCCGTGATCTGGCGCAGCCCGGAGCCGTCGATGCCGATTTCGTACACGTGAAACGATTTTTCGTTGTGCGGCTTGAAGCAGAACAGCACCCGGGTGGCGTCCCAGGAGAGATCCGGACGCCAAAACGCCCCGTGCAGAGGCGCCTGCGGCATGAGCTGTCGCAGCCGGCCCGCGGGCCCGAGGCCTTCGAGCACCATCAAGCGCCCGCCCGGAACCGCCATGTAGCCGAGACGATGCCGCGTCTCATGCTGCCATTCGCTTCCCTGGGGGAAGGGCATGTCCACGAAAAGAACGCGGTCAAAGTCAACAACCGGGTTGCTGAACATGATGCGGCGCTTGACCTCGCGGACGGCGAAGTAGAGGGCGCGATCGGGGGCCGTCAGCGCCCTGGCCCGGCCTTCGAGATCGGACAATTCTCCGAGCGCCGGCCCGGCAACGGTCCTGACGCGTCTGGCGAGCCGGCGGGTCCAGTCGATTTCCTGGAGAATGCGTTCCCGCGTGGGCTGCTGATCGACCTGGTGCAGCCAGTCCCGTTCGAGGGCGGCGCGCGCCTCGGCCTCCGTCAGAGAGCGGGTTTCGGGCGTGGTAGGGCGGACGTACGGGGCTACGGCCTCCTGCACTTCGGGACGGAACTGGATGCGGCGCCCGGCCTCGATGAGCAGCTCGATCCAGGCCGGAGAGAGCAGCGCCGCGTCCCCCTGGGCGTCGAGGTCCGCCAATCTTCGTTCGATCACCTCGATCTCTTTCCAGGCGCGCAAGGCGTCGGGTGTTTGGCGGCGCCATTGTTGCTCAGTCAACGGCTTGTATTCGGTCAGCAACTCGATCAACCGCCCGCCGGCGCGGGCCATCGAGCCTCTATCCCGAGTCTGCAGGAGATCCGCCACGCTCATCACCCGCAGGCCGCTGAACTCGGACGCCTCCTCCGGGTGGCGTTCGTTGATCCGCCGGACAAGCGCCCCTGCGGTTTCGTCATCGAGATTGGAGTCGAGGCTGGCAAGCCGCGCGCGGGTGGCGGCGATGGTCTCCGCGAACGACGCGCCTGGGGCAAAAAGGCCGGCCAACCGCTCTTCGAGTTGGCGGCCGAGCCGTTCGAGCGCCGGGAGCCCGCCCTGGAACAGCGCCTGGATCCCGGCGGACGGCAGGGCCTCCCCGTAGATGCGCACGTCGTCCAGACCGCCCTGGAAACACTCGGAGCCGTCCATCGAGGCGAGGCACGCCGCAGCCGGCCCGCCGGCGGTCAGCGTGCCCGAACGCTCGATCGCACAGATCGGGTGTCCGTCGAAGTAGACGCGCATCGAGCGTCCGTCGAACGTCGCCGCGCAGTGATGCCAGCGCCCGTCGAGGACGCGCTCGGGATCGATGGATCCGTCGCACTCGACATATCCCCCCGCGTTGAGACCGAGCGACAAGACATGGCCGTGTTCCTGAAACGAGAACAGGATCCGGTTGTCGCCATCCTCTTTGCGGAAGATCTCGCTGTAGCGCTCGAATGCGGTCGGTCTCACCCATGCGCTGAGCGTGATCTGGCGGAGATGGCCGACCTCGAATGCGCCCGCGACCCGCAGCCGATGCTGTCCGGAAAGGCGCACGGCGGCGTCGAAGAGGCCCGGGGCGTGCGCGCAGGCGGCGCCGGCGCCCAGTTCGATCCGGACCGTATGTCCCTGGGCGCTGTCATCGACGCAGACACCGCCGCTTGTTTCGTCCAGGCGCCAGTGAGCGAGGAGGGGAGGGGTGCTTGCGGCGGAGTTGGGCGCGCCGGGTTCGGGTGCGACCTGCGCAATCGCGGTCATGCCAGCGAGGATAGAGAGTCGCGCCAGGACCTGTGGTGTGTGCATCACGCGGCATTGTCATCGGGCGCCGCTGGTCTGCCAAGCCCAATTGGCGCGAAGCCGGTGCGTCGGTGCGTCGGTGCGTCGGTAGCCGGAGCGCCGGCTTGCAGCCGGCTTGATGCGTGGCAGTTGCTCAGGGAGCGGCGTCTACCACGCTCCCGCGCGGCCTCCGGATCGGGGATCGGAGACGGCGACCAGATCGCCGGCGTCGGGTTCGGCGGCGACGGCCTGGGTCGACGACAGTGATCGGGTCTCGACGACGGCGTGTCCGCGCCGTTCGAGTTCGAGGCGCACCTCGGGCGGTACGCCCCGCTCGACTCGCAGTTGGTCGGGCTGCCACTGGTGATGGAACCGCGGTTGCCGCAGAGCGGTCTCGAGATCCATTTCGAAATCGATCGTATTGACCAGCGCGAGCAAGGTCTGGCTGATGATGGCCGGGCCGCCCGATGCCCCCACGGCCAGGACTGGCCGTCCATTCTTGAGCACGATTGTGGGGCTCATGCTCGAGAGCGGTCGTTTTCCGGGCGCCACCGCATTGGCCGAGGCGCCGGGCAACCCGAAGTAGTTGGTTGCGCCTGGCTGGGCGGAGAAGTCGTCCATCTGGTTGTTGAGCACAATGCCCGTGCCGGGCACCATGAGCTTGGATCCGAAGGAGGTGTTGAGAGTGGCGGTGCAGGCGACCCAGTTGCCCGCGGCATCGGCTGTCGAGAAATGCGTTGTGTGGCGGCCGAACGCGCCCGGGGAGACGGCCTGCGCCTCGCCGTGTCGGACCACGGGTGTCGCGGCGTCGAGTTGCAGGTCGCGCGCGAGGAGCCGCGCGTAGTCCTTCGACACCAGGCCGAGCGGAACGGATGCGAAGTCAGGATCTCCAAGCCAATGCGCCCGGTCGGCGAAGGCCCGTTTGAGCGCCTCGGCCAGCAGATGCACGGAGTCGGCCGATCCCGCATTCATGCTTCGGAGGTCGAAGCCCTCGATCATATTGAGGACTTGCGCGACGTGGACGCCCCCGGAGCTGGGCGGAGGGAACCCGACAATCTCGCAGTCCCGGTAGGTGGTGCGGATTGGCTGGCGCAGCTTGATCCTGTAGCGCGCGAAGTCGCGCTCGGTCAGCAGACCTCCTTCCCGGCGCATCGAGCGGGCCGTGGCCTGCGCGAAGCGTCCGCGATAGAACCATCGCGATCCGGCGTCGGCCAGCGCGCGATAACTGCGCGCCAGGTCGCGCTGCCGCAGCCGGTCGCCCGGCTGCCAGGGCGAGCCGTCGGGGCGCAACAGAACCGCGCAGGTGGCAGGGAAGCGGGCGAGAGTCTCGATGTTGTCCTTGAGCACGGCGGCATACCGGGCGTTTACCACGAAGCCTTCATCGGCGACGCGCGCCGCGGTCTCGAAGTGCTCGCGCAGAGGGCGGCGGCCGTAGTGTTGGGCGGCGAATTCGTAGGCCGCCAGCGCTCCCGGCACGCCTGCCGCCAGGGGGCCCGTCCGGCTCAACTCGGGGGCGGCCTTGCCGTCGCGCAGGTACATTGTCTCGGTGGCGCTCGCGGGCGCGGTCTCGCGTCCGTCGATGGCGACGAGGGAGCCGTCAGCCAGGTGGATGAGCAGGAAACAGCCGCCGCCCAGGCCCGAGTTGTGGCCGTCGACGACGCCGAGCATGAGTGCTGCGGCGATGGCGGCATCGATGGCATTGCCGCCGCGCTGCATGGTTTGCAGGGCCGCTTCCGTGGCTTCGGGCGCTCCGGTTGCCACGGCGCCGCGGGATCCGGCGGCATGGGCGAGGGGGGCGGCGCAGGCCTGGGCAAGGAGGCAGCCCGCCAGGAGGATTGCAGTCAGGGCCGGTCCGGTCATGCGGCGGTGCGGGCGGGTGCGCTTCTGCTACTCGGCGACGGACACTTCGAGCGTTTCCTCGCGTCCGGTCTCGAGGTCCTCCTCGACGCCGATCGACGGGCCATCGATGGGGGTTTCGATTGAGGCGGCGGCGCGTCCGGTCATGGGCGTGTCGGTCTTGTGGAACTTGACGCTGACGATCTTGCTGACGCCCTGTTCCTGCATGGTGATGCCGTAGAGGACATCGGCCATGCCGATCGTGCGCTTGTTGTGGGTAATCACGATGAACTGGGAGTGGGCCAGGAAGCGCTGGAGCACCCGGATGAAACGGTTGATGTTCGATTCGTCCAGAGGCGCGTCCAGTTCGTCCAGGACGCAGAACGGGCTCGGTCGGACCTGGTAGATGGCGAAGAGCAGCGCCACGGCCGTCATGGTCTGTTCGCCGCCTGAGAGCAGCGAGATGCTCCGCAACTGTTTGCCGGGCGGACGCGCCATGATCTCGATCCCGCTCTCGAGAACGTCCCCCTCGTCCACCAGGTTCAGGTCCGCCGCGCCGCCCCCGAAGATCTCGACGAAGATCGAGCGGAAGTTGTCGCGGATGTTGTGGAAGGTCTCCGTGAACATCTGGCGGGTCTGGGTGTTGACGCGGTTGATGACCTCGACGAGCTGTTCCTTGGCCTTGACCAGGTCGTCGTGCTGCGAACTCAGGAATTGATGGCGTTGCTCGGTCTCCTCGTACTCCTCGATCGCAACCAGGTTCACCGGCCCCATCTCGTCGATCTTCGCCTGGAGGGCGGCGACCTGGTCGGCCACGGCGTTCCAGTCCGTCGAGACGCCCGCGGCCGCCATTTGCTCGGGGGTCAAGGTCTCGACCCGGGCGGGTCCTTCGGCGGCATAGGTGATGGTGATGCACTCGCTGCGGACGTCGGCGAGGTTGACCTGGTAGCGCTGCTGGATGCGCTCGACGATGTTGCGCAGGCCCATCTCTTTCTGGGCCAGGTCCACCTCGGCCGCGCTGCGCAGTTCCTGCTGCTCGGTGAGGCGGCGGCGGCTGTTGCGCAGGGCCTCTTCGCGCGTGGCGATGTCGTCCGCCTGGGCGTCGCGCTGGGCCAGCAGGTCGGCCGTCCGCAGGGCCAACTGGTCGCGCTCATGCTGGACCGCGCCGATGCGTCCGCGGGAGTCCTCGATTTCGATCTGGGCCTGGCCGCGGCGGTCGAGCACCTGGGCGATTTCCTGCCGGCGCTGTTCGACCAGGTGGGCGAGTTCGCGGATCCGCTGTTCGAGCGGGCCCTGCTGTTGGCGGAACGAGGCGGCGAGCTGCTCCTCGGTGGCGGCCGCCACCTTCGCCTCGGTGACGGCGGCATTGAGTTGGTCGCGCCGGGCGCGGAGGTCTTCGAGCGCGCCCGTGAGTTCGGTCAACCGGCGCTGCGCCTCGTCGTCGCGCGCTTCGAGTTCGCCCACCTGCGCCGACAGGCTGGCGCGGCGTTCGCTGCCTTCGCGCTCCTGGCTGGCCAGGGTTTGGATCTCGAAGACGACGGTGTCGACCTTTTGTTCGAGGACGCGTTGGGCGTTTTGCAGCGCCTTGAACTCGCCCTGGCGCGTGGCGATGGCGACCTCCTGGGCCTGCAATTCCGACTGCGCCTGCTGCAGGGTCGCCTGCAACGCGGTCTGCTCGCTCAGCAGCGTCCCTTTGCGGCGGCTCGAGTCGTTCACGCGCTCGTGGATCTCCGCCAGCGACCGCTCGAGTTCGGCGATCTGATTCTTCCGACCCAGGATCGAGGACGGGCCTTTGCTCGAACCGTTGCTCGAACCGCCCGTGAACACACCGTGCCGATTGAGCAGATCGCCGGCGCGCGTGACGAAATCGAAGTGTCCGCCGCAGGCGCGCCAGGCGGTCGTCGCGGCCTCGAGATCGGGCGCGACCTGGGTCCGTCCGAGGAGGCTTTCGAGCAGCGGGAGCACCGCCGCATCGCCTTCCACCACGCCGAGCGCGGCGACGCACCCGAGCGTTTCGAGCGGATTGTCCGATCGAGGACAGGCCGCTGCGTCTGGAGAAGTCTCGGCGGCGACGGAGACGCCCGTGGCGCCGCGCGGCGTCTCGCGCCGGGCGGTCGCAAGATCGAGCGACGCGATGCTGGCGCGTCCTTTCTGATGGGCGCTCAAGTCGTCCAGGATCTGCCGCGCGGCGTCGGGCGGGTGCGTCAGCACGATCTGCAACTGGGATCCCAAGGCGGCCTCGATGGCCGGAACGTATTCGTCGGGGACGCGGATGCGATCGGCCAGGGAGCCGAGCACCTGCTGGGTGTCCTTCAACGCGGCGAGCGCGCCGGCGCCGAAGCCTTCGCGGCTGGATTCGAGCTGTTGGAGGACGTTGAGGCGCGAGTGGATCTCGGCCTGCCGGCGCTGCAGTTGATCGAGTTCGAGCCCCGCCTGCCCGATCTCGCGCTGGACCGTGCGCAGGCGTTCCTGGCGCTCCTGGCAGCTCGATCGGCGTGTCTGGAGCGTGACCTGTTCGGCTTCCGATTCGCGCGCGAACTCTTCGAGGCGCTGGGCGAGCCGGGCGCGCTCCTCTTCGAGCTGGATCTTCTCCGCGGAGAGCTTTTCGATGCGGATGACGTTGCCCTGTTTTTGCAGATCGAGGGTGTTGATCGCGTTGCGCACGCGGGTCAGTTGCTGGGCGGCATCGAAGACATCGCTCTGGGCCTGGCGCATCGCCTCCTGCTTGAGCCGCACCTCATCCTCGATCGCCTTGAGCCCCTCGCGCCGGGCTTCGAGCTGGCGCCGCGCATCCTCCAGCTTCGCCTCCGCCGACTCGAGGCGCTCCGCCGTCTCCTCCAGGGCCCGCTCCGCCGCGAGCTTTCGCTCCTCCGCCTCCGCGATGTCCGCCAACGCCTTTTCATTTCGGGCCGCCAGCTCGCGCAGGCGCTCCTCGTTGTACTGAATCCGATGCTCGTGCCGCTCCGCCTCGGCCTTCAATTCGAGCCCGCGCTGTTGGCTCGACGAGATCGCGTGTTCGAGCTCCGCCAGCCGCTCGCGCAATTGCGACACCTCATCCTCGCCGCGCACCACCTCGCCGCTGCACGTCTCGATCTCGCCGCGGAGAGTCTCGATGCGCTCGCGCCCCTGCTCGATTTCGAGTTGGGACACGTCGTATTGATGGCGGGCCAGTTGGGTGTCGAGATGCTGCAATTCGGCCATGTACTGCTTGTAGCGCCGGGCCTTGCCGGCCTGGCGCTGGAGGGAGATGATCTGTCGCTTCACCTCGCGGATCAGATCCGCCACGCGCAGCAGATTCTGCTCCGTCCCCTCGAGCTTGCGTATCGCCTCCCGCTTCTGGGCCTTGAAGCGCGTAATGCCTGCCGCCTCCTCGAAGACCAGACGGCGATCCTCGGGCCGGCTCGAGAGGATCTGCGTGATGTTCCCCTGCGCCATGATGCTGTAACTGGCGCGCCCCATGCCCGTGCCGGCGAACAGTTGCTGGATGTCCTTGAGGCGGCATGGTGTCTTGTTGATGAAGTACTCGCTTCCGGCATTGCGAAACACCCGGCGGGTCACCGTCACTTCGTCGTACGCCAGCTCAACGCCCGCCGCTTTCAAATGTTCCTCGTCCACCCCCCCGAGCGTCAGCGACACCTCCGCCAACCCGAGCGGCTTGCGACCGTCCGTGCCGTTGAAGATCACATCGGTCATCTCCCCGCCGCGCAGGGCCTTGGCCGACTGCTCGCCCAACACCCAGCGAATGGCATCCGCAATATTGGACTTGCCGCAGCCGTTTGGGCCCACAATCGCGGTGAGTCCGGGCTGGAAAGCCAGAGACGTCTTCTCGGCAAACGACTTAAAACCGAAGGCAGACAGTGTCTTCAGGTACATCGCTGGACCAAATACCGGAAAAGGACCCCGGGTGTAAAGCTGAAACCACAAGATAATGTGGGAGAGTCTTGTTGGCCGTACAACTAATAGGGATGCCCGGTTTCGACTCCCGTCACCGATTTGGGGGCGGATTCGGGCGAATTGCGCCGCGTGTGGGCACGCGGCCTACAGCGGGGTCGCCATTCGTTGTAGGCCCGGTGCCCTCACCGGGCGACTGGACTTGCGCCGCGTGTGGGCACGCGGCCTGCAACATCGTTGTCTGCCCCTTTTGTAGACATCATGCGAAAGGATTACGATTACGAGTGGGTCTGACAGTGTTCAGGTAGTCTGCCGATGCGTTTGTCGAAGGGCCGCGGACCATTGTCGTTGTTCTTTTCCAGTTGGCACGGCGGCGTGGGTGTCAGTAGGGTCGGGCTACTTTGTCGCCGGTCTGGAGCACGAGGCTGCCAAGCCGGGAGATTGGAGTGAAGCGCGTGCTCGAGATTCGACCATCCGTGATCGAGACTCGCCCGGCCATGCCGGGCGACCCGCGGGCATTGGTGGCGAGGCTCGGTCGGCCCGGGCTTCGCGCTGTGCGCGCCGTTCTCGCGGGGCTCGCCGAGGCGCATGTCACGGACACGGCGTCGCTGCGGTCGTTTCTGGTCGAGTACCAGGCCCGTGTACTCGGTCCGGTCGAGTTGACGGCGATCCAGCGGGCGCGTTGGCATGCCGACCGGAACGAGGTTCGCGAACTCCTGCGTCTGGATCGGCAATTGGGGGAGGACGCCCGGCTGAGCCGTTTTGCCGCGGCGAGCCGGGCTGTGGGTCGCGCGCAGTTGCGGCGGTTGCTGCCTCTCCACGACGTGCGGTTGGTCCGCCGGTACTGGGAGGGGGTGGGGGCGGGGCGGGCCTCGGCGTGGCACCCGCTGGTTTACGGTGTCCTGCTGTCCGTCTACTCGATCCCCATGCGTCAGGGGCTGCTGCACTATGGGGGCCGGACCTTGGGCGGGTTTCTGGATGCGGCGGCGACGCCGTTGAGGCTTTCGTCCGGAGATTGTTCATCGCTCGCGGCGGAACTCGACCGCGGCTTGCCTGCGCTGGTCGAGCGGAGTCTGCTGCCGTGTGAGCCCTCGCGCGACTGCGTCTGCGCGCGGCTGCCGGTTCCTGGCGCGTGAGCCCGGAAACGGTCCGGAGTTACGGGCTGTGCGATTCCCTCTTCAGGCGCGTCTGTTCGAGCGCCTGTTGGGCGGGGGCGAAATCGGGCTCGATGCGCAGGACGGCTTCGTATTCGGCGATGGCGTCATCCAGCCGATCGAGAGCGACGTAGGAGTTGGCGAGGTTGAAGCGGGCCTGCCAGTAGTTGGTGTCGATCTGCGAGGCCTTGAGAAATGCGTCGGTCGCCTCGGCCGCGAGACCCCGCTGACGGAGCGCGTTGCCGAGGTTGTTGTGGGCGGAGGCGTAATCGGGCACGGCCTTAATCGCGGCGCGGAAATGCTCGAAGGCCTCGTCGAGCTTGCCCATCCGATGGAGAAGGATGCCGAGGTTGTTGTGCGCCTCGGCGTATTGGGGGAAAAGCTCGAGGGCGCGGCGGTAGGATGCAACGGCCTCGTCCTGGCGGCCCAAGCGGGCGAATGCGATTCCCAGGTTGTAGTGGACATCCTCATCCTGGGGTGTCAGGCGCCTGGCCTCCTCGTAAACCTTGGCGGCCTCGGCGAATTGGCCTTGGCGAAGCAACTCATTGCCCCGGGTCACCAGGTTGGCTGCTTCCGCCCCGGCGCCCCCCTCCGGTCCCGGCACTGTCGAGTTGGCGCCTGAGCCGGGAGCGGGGGGGTGAGCGCGGGAGCGGGTTGGATCGGCGTCGCCCGAGGGGCCTGGAGAGCGGCGGGTCGCGCCATACCAGGCCAGCCCGGCCAAGAGCAGAATGAGGGCTCCCGCCACGGCCAGTCCGACTTTGCCAGACGGCTTCCGCGGCGGGTTCCTGCGCCCTGCGTCTTTGCGCGCCCTGCTCATCAACCGGCGATTGCGCTTTCGAATTTGCTGCGAAGAGCGGCGGCGGAGGGGGCGCCGACCATGGTGTCGGAGACTTCGCCGTTCTTGAAGATCATGAGGGTGGGGACGCTGGTGATGTGGAATTGGTTGGCGAGATCGCTCGCATCGTCCACGTTCACCTTGACCACCTTGACGCGCCCGGCGAACTCGCCAGCGACGGTGTCCAGGAGCGGCGCGATCATCTTGCAGGGGCCGCACCACGGCGCATAGAAATCAACCATGACAGGCACGGTGGACTTGAGGACTTCGTTCGGGAATTGTGCGGAGGAGACTTCGGTCATGTTGGTCATAGATCAGTTCCAGGTTCAGGTCTTGATTTGGATTCGGATTCAGATTCAAGTTCAGGTACAGTTCCCATCTCGGCACTCGTCGCTCTACGCAGAGCCGCCAGCCTCGAGAAGGTTACGTGCGGGCGGAGTGTGGCCCGGGCGCGCGTAAAAGACAATGACGACATGGCATCGAGGCTTTACCCCGGCGTTGCGCGCTGGCATAAGGACGGCACCATGATGCGGATTCAAACTTCACTCCTCGCTTTTTGCGCATCCGTGCTGTTCCTCGAGCCCCTGCATGGATCTCAGGATGGGCCCTCTTCGAGCGGAATCGATCTGCCGGGGCGGCGCGCCGACGGTTCGGTGCTGCTGCCCAACCAATGGTCGCTGCGCCCGGTGGGGCGGCAGGTGACGTTGGGCGATTTCCCTGTGAACATCGCGGTCCACCCCGGAGGGAGCCACGCTGCGGTTCTTCACAGCGGATACGGCGATCATGAAATCGCGATCGTCGATCTCGGCCAGGGGAAGGTCGTGACGCGCGTCGGTGTGGCCGAGGCGTTTTACGGGCTCGCGTTCTCCGCCGACGGCGCCCGGCTGTACTGCAGCGGCGCGAGTGACGAAGTAATTCACGCGTTTGGTTTCGAGGGCGGTTATCTCGGGGAACACCGCGCGTTGCGGGTCCGGTCCGTGGCCGATCGGGGCGTGCCGGGCGGCCTGGCTGTCAGCCGGGATGGCTCGCAACTCTGGCTGGCGAGTGTTTGGGGTCATCGCCTGACGGGTCTGGATGCTGGCACAGGGAACCGCATTGCGGATTTGGCCCTGGGCGAACAGTTGGCTGCCGGCCTGGATTTGCCATTGCCGCCCGCCGACCCGGATCTCGACGCGGCGACCAAGCGCGACGAAGCGCAGTCCGATCCGACGACGCCGACCTCGCCGTTTCCCTACGCCTGCGTCTTGGACGAGCCGCGGCAGCGGCTTTACGTGAGCTTGTGGGCGAAGGCGTGCGTTGCGGTGTTCGATCTCAAGACGCGGCGCGTGAGCGCCTTGTGGCCGGTGCAGGAACATCCAAACGAAATGGCTTTGGCGCCGTCGGGAGCCGTGCTGTTTGTCGCCAACGCGAATCGGAACACCGTGAGCGTGCTCGATGCGGAGACGGGGCGGACTCTCGAGAATCTGAGCTCGTCGCTGTATCCCCAGTCGCCTCCCGGCTCGACGCCCAACAGTCTGGCGCTGACGCCCGACGGGGCGCTGCTCTTTGTGGCCAACGCCTGCAACAACAACGTGGCGGTGTTCGACGTCAGCCACCCGGGTCGGAGCCGATCGCTCGGTTTCATTCCCGTCGGCTGGTATCCCACATCCGTGCGTGTGACACCCGACGGACGCCGGCTGCTGGTCGCCAACGGCAAGGGGATCATCTCGCGGGCCAATCGTCATGGCCCCCAGCCGGGCGAACTCGATCCGCCCCGCACGGTCCGCGAGTACATTGGCGGCTTGTTTCGGGGAACGCTCAGCGTGATCGATCTGCCGGAAGGCCGCGACAGGCTGGTCGAGCGGCTCAAGAACTGGACGGCTCAGGCCTATCGGTGCAGTCCGCTCGAGCCCGATGCCCGGGTTAAGGCGCGGCCTGCGCAGGGGCATCCCATCCCGAGCCAGGTCGGCGATCCCAGTCCGATCAAGCACTGCATTTACATTCTCAAGGAGAATCGGACGTACGACCAGGTGCTTGGCGATTTGCCCGAGGGCAACGGCGATCGCAGCCTGTGTCTGTTCCCGGAGAGCGTGACCCCCAACCACCATCAGCTTGCCCGGGAATTCGTCCTGCTCGACAACTTCTACGTCGAGAGCGAGGTCAGCGCCGACGGTCATGAGTGGAGCATGGGGGCCTACGCGACCGATTACGTCGAGAAGACGTGGCCCTTGTCCTACGGCCACAACCAGCGCGGGAAGTACTCCTACCCGAGCGAGGGTGGGTTCCGCATCGCCGCGCCTTCGAGCGGTTACCTTTGGGATCGTGCCAAGGAAGCCGGAATCAGCTACCGGTCGTACGGGGAGTTCGTTGTCAACGGGCGCACACCGAGCGATCCCGCCCGGACAGTCATCCCGGCCCTCGTCGGGCACATCGACCCGGGATTCCGTGGATGGGACATGGATTACCTGGATCAAGGGCGCGCCGACCGATTCATCAGCGAGCTGGAACGGTTCGAGCGCGAGGGCGACATGCCGCGCCTGCAGATCATGCGTCTGCCCAACGACCACACCTATGGGACATCGGCCGGGAAACGCACCCCTCGAGCGATGGTGGCCGACAACGATCTGGCTCTGGGGCGCGTGGTCGAGGCGGTCAGCCAGTCGAAATTCTGGGCACGCACCGCCATCTTCGTCGTCGAAGACGATGCGCAGAACGGACCGGACCATGTGGACGCCCATCGCACCGTGGCGTATGCGATCAGCCCCTATGCGCGGCGGGGAGCGGTCGACTCGACCATGTACTCGACGTGCAGCATGTTGCGGACGATGGAATTGATCCTGGGACTGCAGCCGATGACCCAGTTTGATGCCGCCGCGACGCCGATGTACAATTCCTTCCAGGAGAAAGCCGACCTGCGCCCGTTCCGGCATCGGCCGCTGACCGTCGATCTCGAGGAGCGCAACAGCCCGTTGGCCTGGGGCGCCGATGAATCCGCGCGCATGGATTTCACCAGGGAAGATGCGGCCGATGACATCCGGCTTAACCAGGTGATCTGGCGTTCGATTCGCGGACCCGACCAAGCGATGCCCGCGCCCGTGCGGGCTGCGTTTGTCTTTGCCGGGCAGGACGACGACGATTAGCGAGGTTCGGACAGACCCGGGGTTCCGATGCGGTAGAGGCGCAGGTCTGGCGTTGTGCCGAATGGATCACGCAGTTCGATCAACCGCTGGGCGGTCGAGAGACCCGAAACGGCGGGGATCAGGGCGAGGGTTTGCCAGGAATCGGGCGTGATCTGATCGCGGTATTGGACGGCGTAGTGGCGATTGGCTACACCCTGGAAAGTCACGGAGACGCCGTCGAGCGCGGCGATGCTCAAGATCCTGAGCACGCTGTCGGGATCGAGCGGGTCAGTGCCCGCCAGGTATTCGTCCTGGTTGGATGCGCCATCCCCGTCGCTGTCAGCGGCGGCGTCCGCCGGGTCGTTCGGATTCAGGCTGTAGCGGGTTTCGAAAGCGTCGGGGAGGCCGTCGCGGTCGGCATCGGCGGCGATGACAACCTGGACCGTTGCTTCTTCGCTGGTGACGCCCGAGGCGAGGGCGCCGGGGTTCTTCACGGTCACCCAGTACGTGCCGGCATCGGCGGCCCGCACATTGGTCAAGGTCAGGAAGTCGGAGTGCGACGCGAGTGCGCGTTCGAGCACGGCGACGCCGTTGCGGATCCAGCGGTAACGGATGGGCAATGAAGCCTGGGGATTGACCTCGATGCCCAGCGTCATGGTGCCTCCAGCGATCACGGTGGCGCTCCACGGTTGGCGGACGATGACGGGATGGCCGACGACGCGCACACTGGCGACCGCGCTGACGGCGGTGTCCGTGTCATTCTGAACAATGACTTCGTAGTCTCCGGTGTCGCGGGCCTCGGCCGAGGGGAAGGAAAGCGTGGACCTTGCAGCGCCCTCGAGGAGGGCGCCGTCGCGCCGCCACTGGTAACTCAAGGGTGACGTGCTGACTGCGACGACGGACAACTCGATGGGCTGCCCGGCGAGGACCTCGATCGATTGGGGTGATGCGAGCAGGGCCGGGGGCTCCACCACGCGAATTGTGGCGGGCTGACTGACGACGGCGGCCGCGGCACTCGACACCACGACCCGATACTCGCCTGCGTGCGAGGCCTGGAGGTTCGTCAGAGTCAGGGAGTTCGCCTGTGCGCCAGCGAGGTTCCTGCCATTCAGCCGCCATTGGAACGACAGGGGACCGGAGCCGCTTGCCTCGACATCGAGGGTGACCTGCATTCCGGCAGTCCCGGTTTGGCTCAGCGGTTGGCGGGTGATGACGGGCGGCGGGGCGGCGACATGGGCCTCGCCGGGCGATGGGGCTGCTGCCGTCCAATTGGCCGGATCGCTTCCGTATTCGGTCTCGGCGAGTCGTTGGAGCGAGAAGCCGAGTCCATCGGCCGCCTCGGGCCAAGGCGACGCATCGCGGTAGGCGACCCGATCTGCCAGGACGAATCTCGCCACATACTCGGTGTCGGATTCGCGCTGGCCATCGGCCTGGAGCAACTCGACACTCGAGTTGCCGTTGGGCAACTGGTCCTGGTACGGACCAAAGAGGCGTGTGCCGGAGTCGAGGTTGTAGCGGGTCCGAAACTCGGCGGCTGGAGCGGAGAGCGACGGATCGAAACCGACGACCAGGATGCGTTCTCGAGGGGCAAGGGATTCATTTGGCGGGAAGGCGTATTGGACGGCGCCCTGCAACCGCCAGGTGTTTGTGGGTGCGTTGGGATCGTGGATGGCAACGGCCGACGCGGTCAGGTTGCAGAGCTCGATGAACTCGTGCTCGGTGTTGTCCCAGGCGGCGTTGTTGGCCACGACATCGGGCGGATGGTACATGATCTCGCTGATAACGACCGGTCCGACGCGCGGGGGGCTATTGGGGTTGCCCAGAGTGCAGATCGTTTGGGCGACGAAGTGTTCGAGTCCGTCGCTGGTGACGTGGCGTCCGAACGCCACCCCTTCGAGGGCCGGGCCGAACTCGAAGCCGTGCCGGTAGCCGGTGAGCCGGCCAGTGGCGTCGGCGGAGAACAGGTACACATCGTCGCCGCCAGCGCCGAGATTGAAGCTCGGGGGCAAGCCGGGGTTGGGATTGAAGTCGCGCTCGGTGAAAACGAGGAAGCCGCCGGTCGGAATCAGGGTGGGCGAAGGGATTCGGTATTTGGGTGTATCCGGGTCGTCCGACAAGAACCAGCCGCCCAGGTCGACCGCCGCGCTCGTCGGATTCAGCAGCTCGATCGATCGCAGCAGCGGGGATTGGGCGCGGGTGAGCGCTTCGTTGACGAGCACGGCGGGGATGTCGGGCGCGTCGGGATCGAGCTGTCCAGGGGTGCCAAGGAAGGCAGTGCCGACGCGCCAGCCTTCGCGTCGGGTCCAGGCCGAACGCGGCTGGTGTTCGTCCGCGACGACCAGCGCGAATCCGAGTCCATCGGTGGCCGGATGCCAATCGGGTTCATACCGGAAGTCGTGCAACTCTTCGAGCACGGGACCGACCAGGCGCACCCGCTCGCCATCGTTGGCCAGGGAACCCTGGTATTCGCCGGCGACATTGGGAACATCGGGGTAGCGGCGGGCGAATGCGGCGGCGTTCTTCACCACCAGGACCGTTTGCCCCGGGGCGAGGGAGGCGACCTGGCCGGTCGAGAACGAGAACTGGATGCCCTGGGTGAACTCGAAGCCGCGCAAGTCCAGGGGCGCGGTGCCGATGTTCTTCAGTTCGACGTATTCGAGATCGCCCGGCTCGTCGCCGTTTTCCGGATCGGGAGCGACGGGGGCGTACATGAGTTCGGTGATCACGAGCGGAGGAGTCTCGACCAGGAAGGTGGCGGCGGTCGGGCCGCTCCATCGGTTGCCGCTGCGCACGCGGGCCACCACGCGGCTGTTGGCCTGGATCGGGATGCCGGACGCGTACGTCCTCGCCCCGGCTGCGATGCCGCCTCCCTTGGCCCGCGGGTCGGAACCGTCCAAGGTGTAGTAGATGGTCCCGGCTGGGCCGGAGGCGGTGAGGACGAAACCGGGTGAGACGGCGCAGTCGCCGCGGCTCAGTTCGGGCGCTTTGAGGAATTGGGTATCGATCCAGTGGTAGCGTCCGTGGACCCAGGACTTGAGGTTGGCAATGATGCCGGCGTACGTGGTGGGGGTGACGTACATGGAAGGGTTGGGCCAGATGTAAGTGCCCAGACGCGGCCATTTCTGGAAGTCGCGGACCTGGGCTTCGTTGAGCGACGCGGCCAATGCGTCGATGCGGGCGAGGACATTCGAGGAGGCGAAGAGATTGGTGCGGAGCACGCTCCAGCGGTCGGCGATTCTCTGGTTGAAATCGGGATCGCCGGTAGTTCCGGACGGGGATGTGGTGCCGCACATCAGGCGTCGCAGCCAGATGTGTGCGTTGGCGTCGAGCTGGGTGTAATACCAGCCGTTGGTGAGCCAGCCTTCGAGGTAATCGGCGTTGCCGAAGCTCAGGTTCCAATCCCAGATCGGGTCCATGCGGAGCTTGCCGCCCCGATCCTTGCTCATGTAATTGCTGAGGCGATAGCCGTCGATCTGCTTGGCGAACTCGACGATCCAGTGGTTGTCCACGAACGAATCGACGTCGATGTAGTGCGAATAGTGGTTGGTGCCGGTGGCGCCCAGCCAGTTGGCCGCGTACATCGCCCGCTCGAACTGATTCAGGTAGTCCCGAATCCAGTTTCTCTGGGGGAGTGTGATCTCGCGCGGCTTCGGCTCATGGTGCTTGAGGGCCTGGCCGCCGAACCCCCCTCCACCCGACGTGCTGAAATTGAGGTCACCCGGGCTGTCTTTGTCCTTCTTGACGATGTAGCCGCCGGTGATCTCGGGTTCGGCGTTGTGCTGTGGAGTCAGGCGGGCGATATCGACCCGGCTGGCGTCCACCTTGATCTTCTCGAGCAGAATGTAGATGCCCGCGTAGTCGCGCGGGTATTCGAGCCGCCCGCCCGAGGTGTCGACGAAGACCTCGACGAACCGCCGGCGCGGGGCGTAGTGGCCCATCTTCTCGTGCAATTCGAAGGCGAGGAAGTTCTGGAGGAAGGGTTTGTCGGTGTACGGAGCGTAAAGCACCCAGTCCGATTCCTGGGGCAGGCCCAGCAGGGGCACTTCGAGGTCGTTGCCGACGGCGTCGTTGAGTTCGACGTTGTAGGCCTTCTTTGGAAAACCGGCCGAGGATTGTCCGCGGATTTCGACCTGGGCCTTGCCCTGAAAACTCGGTGGCGCCTGAAGTGCCGCCCGCCCGCGGTGCGTGTCGATCGCGGTGACGAAGGCCGGCACGCGGGAGTCTTGAGAGATGCCCCGGCCCGCGGTGTTGATGATCAGCAGCGGCAGGTCCGAACTGAAGTTCGCCACCCCGGTTCCGGCCATGTTGTAGGTCTCCACGACGATCGTGCTCGGCAGCAAACCGGCCTGGAAGACCCGGGCCTGGACGATGGTGCTTGCGCTGATGTTGATCGGCGCGGTGTACGCCGTCGAGGATCCCGAGGGCGTCGAGCCGTCGAGCGTGTAGCGAATCGTGCCCGAGGGCGCGCTCATGCTCAGCGCCAGGCTGGACGCGGCATAGACGCCCCCCTTGATGGAGAAGACCGGATCCGGCGCAAAGCCCGGCCCCGTCAACGTATTGCCCGCCCCCGGGGTCGGCGTGCTGAAATAGCCCGTGAGCTCCGGACTCGTCCGGTCGCGTCCAAACGAAATGTCCTTCCGCTGCGGGGGATAGACCGGGGCGAACTCGGACACGATCCGGCCTTCGGGGTCGGCCAGTCCGAGGTAATCACTCTCGGTCGAGAGGCGAAAGTTCGTGTGCAACGCTGCCAGAGGATTGGCCAGGGCCCGACCGGACGCCCAGACCAAGAGGTAGCTGTTGGGTCCGATCGTGATGTCCGGGAATCGCCACTTCGCTGGATTGCCCTGCTCGTCGGTCAGCGACCAGCCGAGCAGGCTTGCCGCCTCGCCGCCCCGATTCAGCAGCTCGATCCAGTCTGATCGATCGCCGAAATCGTCTCGAATTCCGTTCTCATTGTCGGCAAGGAACTCGGAAATGATGATGTTCGCCGCGGGAACGGTCGGATCGACAATGTAGTCCCAGCCTTCTCCATGGAACAGGTTGGGCGGGATTGCGAGGTCGCCGATTCCGGTGTTCGGGGCCCACGTCACGGTGACCGGTCCTGCCGGGGGCTCCGCGAAGCTGAAGGCGTAATCGCGGGGGGAATAGGCGGTGAGCGACGCGGCGGGCGCGCCGTTGATGATCAGATCGCTCGCATCGACCCCAGTGACGTTCTCGCTGAAGGAGACCTCGATGAGGGAGAGCGCCCGGACGGTGGCGCCCGGGGCGGGGGCGATCTCGGCCAATGTCGGGATCGTCGTATCAAGAGTGCTCGTGCAGGCGACGGCGATGAGGAAGTCGGAGCTGTTGCTGAGGCCGGAGTTGAACGCCTGGACGGCGACGACGTTGGCGCCGGCTTTCAATAGGGTGGGGGCGTCTGTGACGGTGAAGCTGGCCACGTTGGGCTCGCCCGCCGCGGGAAGAGACACGCCCTTGAATGACGGTTCGCCGTCGGGCATGTTCACCCGTCCGATCTCTGTTCCATTCAGCCACAGGACGCAGCCATCGTCTGCCTGGATTGTGAACGTCATTTCGGAGACCGCGGCCGGAGATGTGACGGTGAATGTCTTGCGCAGGTAGATGCAACTGTAACTGCCCCGCATGTCGGTCAGCGGGGTGTTGCCCGTGAAACCGCTCGAGTCTTCGTAGTAGAACGGGCCGCGCCCAATCAGCCAGGCGCTGTCGTTAAAACCAATCGACCGCCAGGCCGTCGAGTCGGGCTTCGAAGCCTCGTCGAACCCCTTGAAATAGAGGAACTCAGCGTCCTCCCCGAAGACCACGCCTGCCCGCAGCGCGATGGCGCCATTCCACCACAGACACAGGGCCAGCAGCAGGAGCGGCGTTGCCCGGAGCCTGGCCGGCGCGGAAACCCCGTGCCCGGACAGGCAGACAGGTTTGCGGGCTCGGACAACAGCGTGGGGGGTGCGGCGCCTGTCCTTCGAGGACGGAGCGGTCGAGACCGGTCGATTCATGCGGCTGAGGAGGATGTTCATCACGCGCTCGATGAGAGTAATCCACAGCAAGCCGCAAGCCAAGGATCGCGCGCGGGACGGATTCTCAGGCGTGCTGATTGTGAGGCGTGGGTTGCCGGGCGTTGCGTCGGCGCCGGGGCCCAGTGGATCTGGTTGCTGTCGGTGTTCTGTCGCCCGGTGAGGGCACCGGGCCTACAACGGATGGAGACTCCCGCTGCAGGCCGCGTGCCCCCACGCGGCGCAAACCTGATTCCCACCGACAACCTCGGGATGCTCTGCCCGGGGCGCGTCGGGTCCTCGACAACTGGCTGGAGGCGTGCCACTTTGGCGCCCATGGCTCTGAACGAAAAACTCGAAGGGCTCCGGGCGGTGCTGCGCGGCTATGGCTCGTGCCTGGTCGCCTACTCCGGCGGAGTCGACTCGGTCCTTCTGGCATACGTGGCGCGGCAGGTGCTGGGCGACTCGCTTCTTGCGGCGATTTGCGATTCTCCGAGTCTGCCGAGGCGCGACCTCGATGAAGCGCTGGCGCTGGCGGCGCGGCTGGACATTCCGGTCCGGGTGGTGCAGACCGCCGAATTCGCGAATTCGGACTACCTGGCCAACTCGCGTCAGCGCTGCTATTTCTGCAAACAGCTTGTCATGGGCGAGTTGTGTGAATTGGCCAGGCGGGAAGGGCTTGCGGTGGTCGCCTATGGCGAGAATGCCAGCGACGTCGGCGACCATCGTCCGGGGGTTCGCGCAGCCGGCGAACTCGGTGTGCGGGCGCCACTCAAGGACGCAGGATTGACCAAGGCCGACATTCGGGCGTTGTCGGCTCAGTTCGGTTTGCCCACGGCGGACAAACCGGAGATGGCCTGCTTGAGTTCGCGGGTCCCTTACGGGGAGGCTCTTTCGCCGGGCAAACTGCGGATGATCGAGGAGGCGGAGGCTGTGCTGCGGAATCTGAACTTCCACGACATCCGGGTGCGGCACCATGAGTGGAAGGATGCGAACGGCGGTTCGGTGCGGCAGATGGCGCGCATCGAGCTTGGGCCCGGCGAATTGGGGCGTCTTGTGTCGGGCGGCCTCCACACCCGGGTGGCGCAGGCACTGCGGGCTCTCGGTTACGTCCACGTCACCCTGGATCTCGAAGGCTATCGGCGCGGCAGCCTCAACGAAGTCTAAACGTAGAGAGCGCTCTGCAGATCGCGCACCACGACGCTCATGAACGGGTAGCGTTTGTCCGGCTCGCGTTCGAGGCAGCGCAGAATCGTGCGCTCGGCGACCACCGGGATGTCGGGATTCAAGGCACGGGGCGGTGTGAAGTCGATGCTCCGGTCCAGTTGCCGGCGCAGGACCTCGTCGGGCGAATCGCCGGGGAACGGTTTCTGAAACGTCAGGAGTTCGTACGCCGCAACGCCGAACGCGAAGATGTCGGCCCGATGGTCGACCGGTTCGCGCAGGAGTTGCTCGGGCGACATGTAGGCGGGGGTGCCGGGGTTCTTGGCGAGTTTCTTGGGATGTTCCGGGCGTGGAAGGGCCAGGTCGAAGTCGATGAGCCGGACGCTTCCGTTGCGGGTGAGCAGGACGTTTTCGGGTTTGAAATCCAGATGCATGTAGCGGCTCTCGTGCACGTGTTCGAGCGCGATGGCCATGTCGATCAGGATGTTCCCGATGTATTCCTGCAGGACGGGATCGCTCTGGGCCATCAGGAGCTTGAGGTTGGCGCCCTCGACGTACTCCATGGCCAGGTAGAGGCAGCCGTCGTACTTGCCGTGGCTGCGATAACCAATGACAAACTCATGATTGTGGATCTGTGAGAGGATCTCACACCCGCGAACGAAGCGGCGTCGCGCCGTGAAGTTGTGCCGGTGATTCGAGTGCAGACACCGAATGGCGCACGTCTGCTGATTCTGATCCTGGGCCAGCCAGATGTCGGCCATGCCGCCGCTGTTGATCAGTTCGTGCAGGAAATACGGACCCAGCGGACCGGGTTGCCGATGCCCGCCGTCGTCGTCGTTGTGTCTGTTGCCAAAGCCAAACATGCCGGATGCGCCGACACTATGCCTCAAGGCAATCTTTGTGCCAAGTTCCGCCTTTTGGCGCCACCACGTTTCACCCAGTGCATCTGGAGGTTGTCGGTGGGAATGGAGGTTGCGCCGCGTGGGGGCACGCGGCCTACAGCGGGAGTCTCCCTCCGGTGTAGGCCCGGTGCCCTCACCGGGCGACTGAACACCGACAACAACCAGATGCACCGCGTTTGACCGGTCGAGGATTCTGCCGGCTTTACGTTTTGCGCGTCTGTGCGACGATGGGCGGCGCCGATGCCGCACGCCAGAGAACGCCCCGTGAATTCGGACAGCCCGCCCGCCGGTCGGATGCGCCGGGTCGTGTTTTCAAACTACGACTCGGTGGGCAATCCCTATTACGGCGGCGGCGGTGCCCGGGCGATCCACGAGATCGCGCGCCGTTTGACATCATCCTACGACGTCCGGGTTGTGACGGGCCAATTCCCCGGCAATTGCGCCCGGATCGTGGACGGTGTTGCCTACGAGCCGATCGGCTTGCGCCGGGCCGGCCCTTACTTGGGACAGATTCTCTTTCAGTTGTGCCTTCCGTGGCGGGCGGCCCACGGCGATTATGACCTTTGGGTCGAGAGCCTGACGCCTCCATTCTCGACGGCGTGCCTCCCGTGGTTCACCCGCAAGCCGGTTGCGGCCCTGACGCAGGTCCTGGCCGGTGTGGGGATGACCCGCAAGTACGGGCTGCCCTTCGCCGCGATCGAGCGGTTGGGCCTGCGCACCTATCGCCACGCAATCGTCCTCTCGACCCATTTGCGCGGCGTCGTGACGCGCGCCAACCCCCGCCTCCGGACGGTCGTCATTCCCAACGGCGTGAGCCCCGCCCTGATCGACCTGCCTGTCCGCCGCGATGAGAGGCACCTGCTCTTTCTCGGGCGGATCGATATCGGACAGAAAGGACTGGATCTCTGGATCCAGGCACTCGCGGCCATCGCGCCCCGCCTCGGGCCGCCGATCCTGATCGCCGGGGCCGGCCCCGCCCGTCAGGAAGAGCAATTGCGCCGGCGCATCGCGTCGCTCGGCCTGGGCGGCAAGGTCCGCCTCCTGGGGAAGGTCGATGATGCGGCGAAGAGCGAGTTGCTTCGGCAGTCTTTCCTGATGGTCATGCCGTCGCGGTACGAGGCCTCGCCGCTGGTCCTGCTCGAGGCGTTCTGTCACGCCGTGCCGGTGGTGGTGTTCGATATCCCCGAGTTAAGCGATATCCCCGGGGATTGCTGTGTGAAAGTGCCTGCATTCGACACCCGGGCCTTTGGCGAAGCGGTGCTCGATCTGGTGACGAACGAAGCCCGGCGCAGCGCGCTGGGGCGAGCGGCCAAGGCCTTCGCCCGGCGGTTCAGTTGGGACGACCTGGCGCGGCAATACGCCGCCTTTTTCGAGGAGATGCTTTCCGATACGACTTTATGAGTGCAGAGGGCGCGAGGGAAACGGCAATCGGGATTGACATTGGCGGCACGAAGATGGCGGTGGGAATCGTCGATGGTTCCGGAGTCGTCCGCGCGCGGGCCGTTCTCCCGACGCAAGCCGAGGCCGGGTTCGGCATGGCGGTTACGAGGCTGGGGGATGCCATCGAGGCGTTGTGCGGTCAGGCCGGGGCTCGGGTGCGCGATCTGGCCGGACTGGGCATCGGGTGCGCCGGGCCGCTCGATCCGGCTCGGGGGTTGATTAACAACCCCTATACGCTGGCGGGATGGGACAAGTGCGACATCGTGACGCCGTTGCAGGCCCGGTTTGGTGTGCGCGTGCGACTCGAGAACGACGCGGATGCCGCGGCGATGGGCGAGTGTTTCGCCGGGGCCGGGCGGGGATTCGATCCGATTGTGATGCTCACGCTCGGCACGGGTGTCGGCGGGGCGGCGATCGTGCGCGGTGAGATCTACCGCGGTGCAAACGGCGAACATCCCGAGCTCGGGCACCTGATTGTCTCAGGCGACGGTCCGCCATGCTATTGCGGCTGCCGCGGCTGTCTTGAATCCCTCGCGTCGGGCACGGCGATCGGCGCCTCTGGCCAGGCGGAAGGCTTTGCGGACGCGCCGGCGGTGCTCGCCGCGGCGCGGAACGGGAAACCCGGCGCGCAGGCGATCGTGGATCGCGCGCTTGCTGCCGCCGCGGCAGGGGCGTGGACGATCTTTCACACCTTTCTGCCGCGGCGCCTGATTCTGGGCGGGGGCGTTGCGGAAGAGCATTTCGACCTGTTTGCCGCAGCCATGAATGCGCGCCTGCGGGGAGCGACGCAATTCACGCCGCAGGCCGTCGAGATCGTGCGGGCGCAACTTGGCAACGCGGCCGGCATGATCGGCGCCGCGGCGCTTGTGATGCGCTGAGGTGTGCGATGAAGTCCAAACTCGAGCGCCCGGGCGGCTACCGCCCGGGCGCGCGTCTGATTCAGTTGCGCGATGGAAGAGTCGCGACGACTCCGCGGCGCGCGGTGGCGTCACTTGCGCAACTGGAAGAACTGGTTGCCGGGGCCGACTGTCACGGTCGTCGGATTCTGCGTGCCAACCAGCGTCCATGTGGGCGCCGCGAGCGACGGGGTTGAGTAGAGGCTGAATCCCGCGGCGGCGGGTGCCCAGCCGATGGTCAGGGTTCCGGCAGCGGCTCCCTGGGCAATCGTGAGGGTCGGCGCCTCACTGCTCACGGGCGGCGTGGGGTCATCGGCCGGCGCCGGGTGCGTGAACACGGTGTAGAAGTTGATTTCGCTCAGCGGAAGGCCGGTGTCGGGATTGATGAAGGCGCCTTCGGCGGGCTTGTTGTCGAGGTTGATCTCGCCCTTGGCGGCCACGCAGATCTGCCGGGTCGTCATGGCGATGGTCATCTGATAGGTGCGGATGCCGCCGGTGGTGGCCACGTTGATGAAGGGGAAGAAGCTCGGCGTCAGCGGCGTGATGGTCATGGTCTCCTCGTTGAGGGCCAGCACGCGGGCGGCGACCTGATTGGCTTCGTATCCCTCAGGCAGCGCGGTCCAGCCCACGGTGACGCGGTTCAAGGCATCGACGGCGACATTCACGCGGTCGAAGCTGCCTGCGAAGGCCGGTTCGCTCACGTCGAAGGTGGTGACGCGCTGCGGATCGCGGGTATCCCAGGCGGCGAGCTTGACGACCTGGGCGTCGGTGGCTTTGCCGAGCAGGTAGACATACGGCGAATTGATGTGCCCGGCGAGCCGTGTGCCGTCGCCGCGGCCGGTGTCAAAGCTGGCTCCGGACGACGACTGAGGGATCGTGGTTTGGAGGGTGCCGGCGTTGTTGTAGACGTAAATGACGCCTTTGAACCGGGCGGCGAACCCGCCCTTGATGGCGGCGACGTTGGCCCAGATCTGATCGCTTTCGGTCCCGATCTGGAAGGTCTCCTTCACCACCGTGCCGTCGGGCTGGATGATGACCGCCGTGGGCGCGCGGAAGGGCGCGATCAGGTTGGAACGGTCGTCAATCACCACGACGAAGTTGCCGTTGTCCAGGCCGACCACATCGCCGCCGAAACGGCTGATTTCAGGCACAGTGCCCGGTGTTCCCGAGGCGAGGCGCCCCAGGTTGGCGTCAATCGCCTTGGTCAGCGGAGTGGGGGTCAATGACGCCGTATCGAGCGAGAAGACCTGCACGCAGCCATAACGACCGTCAACCCCGCGGTCCATCCCGCCAGTCCAGCGGTTGTCGGTGTTGAACAGCGCAGGGTCGAGCGCGTGCGGCGAGGCCTCGCCGCCGACGATGTAGTTCTGTGCGCCGGGGCGCTTGTCGCCCGCGACGCGGCCCGGGTTGCCGTTTTGCCGCGAGGCGTTGATGGCATCTTTGAACGGCTGTCCGGCGTCCGTGTAGAAGCCCTCGACCATCTTGCCCGCTTTGCCGTCGACCGGTTGAAGGGCGACCACGAAACGTTGTTTGTCGGTCGTCCCATCCGCGAACGTATTGCCTTCGATCAGGAAGGTCGAGTTGCCCAAGACGCTGGCGTATGGCTCCCAGTTGCCCAGCTTGTCGTAGTTCGGCACGATGATCGGCGTGTCCGGAACGATGCGCGAGAGGCCCACGGACTCGATGCTGCCCGGGGTGAGGATCGGCATGTTGGCGAGGGCCGAGTATGAGAGCGGGGCGGTGAGGGAATTGGTGCCCGAGGTTCCGGTGGCGTCGCCGGTGTAGGTGACCGCCAGTGCGATGTTGACGCCGGGTTTGATCGGCATCGCGCGCAGATCGACGTTGAACGCGTTGGCAGCCGGGTTTTTGTCATTGAGCCCGTTGTCGACAAACGAGCCGACGTAGGTGCCGGGGTGGGTCAAAACCATCGCTTCGGCCACGGGATCGACGACGTAGATGTCGACCACGTGCTTGGTGTAGCCGGCATCGAGTTTGGGCGGCGGCAGGGTGCCTGTCATGATGCCATCGGTCACGGCGTCGATCGCAGGCACCACGCCGGACGTCCAAGGATCCAGAATGGCGTTGGCGTAGTAATCCTCATAGGTGCGCCCATTCTCGCCACTGAAGAACGGGAATGCGCTGAAATAGTTACCGGACATCTTGTTGCGACGCGCAGTGATGGGCACCGTGGCGCCGGCTTCGACGAATAGAGTCCCCGGAACCCCAACGATCACATTCCCCTCGATGTCGTCGCTTTTGCCGTCGCCGTTCGAGCCGATGCGCACCTGGGCCGTGCCGGGGAGACTGATGAAATTGGGCGTTCTGAACGTTAACGCCTTCTGGGCCGTGGTTCCATCGACGGCCACGCCGAAGTAATTGCCGGCCACGACGACGTTCGTGGCGTTGCTGTAGAACTCGATGTCGTGGTCATAGACCGCGTGGGCCACGATATTGCGCTCGTTGCCGTCGCTGTTGCCGTCGCCGTTGGTGCCGATGACCGTGTTGTCGGTGACTCGCCCGTTTTCGAAGAACTCGACACTGGCGTCGTTGCCCGTGCGGCCAACCATCTCGAGGCTGGCGCTGACAGCATCCACGTCCACGAAGGTCATCCCGTCCGGAAAGACGTTCACATAGTTGCCGGACACGCGCACATTCGGGGCTTCGAGCGCGAGGGCGATGTGGCAGCCGAGGATGACGTTGAACTCCTGGAGGTCGTTCACCTTGTCGCCGTCGGTGCCGACGATCAGCCCCTCCGAGTAGACGTCACCCCCATCGCGCCACCGGAAGGCGGCCACGGCGTCGGTGACGGGCTTGAGGTTCTCCTGGAGATAGGGATCGCCCGGGGTCAGGCCGAACCAGCACCCCTGGACCTTGGCATTCTTGGCTTCGTTGAGCAGAGCGATCGCATAGAGCGCGGGATCCTCGTCGCTCCCGGCGGTGTGGCGGCCGATGAAGCTGATGCCGCGGATCTTAAAGTTGTCGCCGCCAAGGACGCCGACGATGGCGTTCTCGCTGTCGCCATACCCCGAGTAGGGCAGGCGCGTCGAACGCCGAACGAGCAGTTCGGGTTTCTCGGGATCGACGCTTGGCTGAGTCTCCTCGCTCGTCGAATCGAGCACGATCTGTATGACCGCGTTGTTGCCGCCCAGAATGCCGTTGCTGTTGGGCTTCGAGTCCGGCTGCGTGTAGCCGTCGATCGTGACGTCGTTCGCCGTGATCAGCGGATACCCGCCCATCGGCGTGACCAGGATGTGCGGTCCGGTCCCCGGGATGTTGAACTTGATGGTGTCGCCGGCCGCCAGTTGGCTGATGGCTTGCTTGAGCGATGTCTGCCCTGCGGGCGGAGAATCACTGTTCGTCGTCGTGACGATGATGTCTTTGGCTCCAACGGTGAGAGACGCCGCCACAAAGGCCGTGGCGGCCACCGTCGCAATCGATAGACGCTTCATAAGTCGTTCCATGATGTGCTGTTGTTCTTGCTTGGGAATGCGTGGGCAGAAGACTAAGGCGGCAGAGAGCAAAGGGGCAAGAGCGAAGTGCAGGAGTTTTTGCGCCCGGTGTCTTGGGACCATCCGCGGACGGCAGCGTGCCTGATCGAGGGGCGGGAGGCTGATCGCGGCCTCAATCACCGCGCCGATCGCCATCAGCCTCGGCAAACAAATCCGCTTCTCCGCGCCCCTGGAACAGATTGCTGCGGAGTTGGAAGCCGTCGCGCCGAAATATCTGGCACAGGAACGGCGCTGAGACGATTGGACATCGGCCACGATTGGACATCGGCCCGCCCAAGCCGATCCAACAGTTGGCCGCAAGATACCTCGGGCACCTGGGGCGGAGTTCATTCTGCGATTTGTTTTGAAACGCGGCATGGCTGCAATGCGTGGATCTGGTGACACGCTGCGTCGGTCTGAGAGCCTTGCCAGGGGTTTGGTTGGGCGCTGCTACTCTGGCTTGAGGTTGGCGCGGGCCTCGACGGCTTCGAGCATCTTCTGCCAGTAGGGCTTGAGGAAGGGCGGATCGTTCAGGCTGTCGAGCGCGTAACTGCGGCTGGCGCGGTCGAGATCGAGCACGGCGGTGATCATCTCCTCCCCGTACCAGCCGGCCTCGGCCAGCGGCATGCCATTGGGCTCGCGGATGAACGACTGGCCGCTCGAGGTCTGCCGGCCGTCGGGCGATTGGCCGATGGTGTTGGCCACGCAGTGGAACATCCGGCTGTTTGGGCCCACCGGCTGCTGCGCGCGTCCCGACGTCCGTTTCCAGATCACGGCCTCGATCTCGTCCGAACTGCACGAGGGATGGAAGAGGATTTGCGCCCCGAGCATGGCCGGCAGGCGATAGACTTCCGGATGCCGTCCGTCGCGGCAGATCGCCAGCGTGCAGCGGATGCCGTCGATCTCGAAGAGCGAGAGCTTGTCGCCGCCGCGGCAGTACGTGTGCTCGTCGCGCCCGGCCAAATGGACCTTGGCATACTCATGCACGATGTCGCCTTGAGGCGAGATGACGTGGGCGAGGTTGAGCAGGCGATCCGGCGTCCGGCGCGCTGTGCCGACAATGACCCACAGGCCGGCTTGGGCGGCGGCCTGGCAGGTGCGGTCGAGGGCGGCCTGCACGTCGCGCGGATCGAGTTGCATCAGATCGGGGAAGTAGTAGCCAGTGAGGCTGGTTTCTGGAAACAGCACGACCCGGCTGCCTTCGGCTGCCGCAAGCCGGATATAGTGGAGCGTGCGATCGAGGTTGCGGGCCAGCGGCTTGGCCCAGTGCAGTTGTACACAGGAAACCTGGAGAGATCGAGGCGCAGTCACGGGGCCAGCATGACGCAAACTGGCAAGGCCGTGAACAGCAAAACGAACGTCATTTCCAGCCCGCATGGCAGTCGTCTTGCGAAGTCTGACCGCCCGGTGCACCGTCGGGGTGTAAATGTGCGGACTCGAGCGACTTCCTTTTCAAAATCTGGACCAAATGAGTCAAGTTTTGGCGCCGCGCAGCGGCGCCTCTTAGCCCGCATTTCTCACCAACTTTTGACGTCATCTGACCGGTCACCTTCACATCTGACCTGAAATGCGGGCTCATCAGAAACCCGCGCCCCAAACCGAAGGACCCAATCTCGACCACACTGTGTCCGCGTGCCCGCGTCACCCAAGCGGCTGGGGCGCGTCCCGGCGCTGCTGAACCGATGAGCCAATTCTCCTTGCTGGGCGCGGGTTTCACAGACCCGGAAATCTCACCCACGGACCGTCAGGAATACCGCGACCGCCCCACTGGTGAGATTTCCGGGTTAGCGAGGCGTCGCCTGCCAGTGACGATAGCGAGGGCCCACCCCAAACGATCTGGCAATCCGCTGTGTCGGTCTGAGACAGAGCCTCGCTAATTCTGGAGGGCCAGCCAGCGTTCGATGCCCAGGACGTACTTCGAGAACCGGACCATGCGGAAGGGGATGGCGTTGCCGATTGTGGCGGCGGCTGCGGCGTGGTCGGGGCCGTACTTCAGTTCGATGACAGGCGACCGATCTCCGAGAGGCAGGGCTGCGACGCATCCCGCAGACGGCCGGACTCCGAGGAAGAGAAGGTTCGTGTCGACGGTCAGGCGGAAGCGACCATCGGCGCTCAAGAAATAGTGGCGTTCGTAGCGGTTGATCAGCACAGGTTGAAGATGGCGCAATGAGGCGCGCAGGAGCGGCGGGAGCGCAGCGCCACCTATGGCGGCATCGAGTGTCTCCATCGGCACGGTGCCATCGAGCGTGATCTCCGGCAATGGGTGGGATTCTTTGCCGCCGACATGTCCGAACTTGAGTTTGCGTTCGAGAACGGGAAGGGGAATCCGGCCGTGTTCGCGCCCGTACCAGCGGATCCGGGTCTTGAGCCGGTGAGCGGCGCCGTGGACGTGATCGAGGTAGTCCCGCATGGCAGGCGAGTCGAGGTAGAGATTGTTCACCTGGCGCGCGGGGTAGGCGACTCGGAACAGGGCGGGATGCTGCCGTACCAAGGCCAGCGTCTCGGCGAGGGACAATCCCGCGGCAACGAATTTGCGCTCGTAACGGGGCCGGGGCAGGGGAGCGTTCATCCCGGTTCAAGCGGCCAACCCGCGGTCGTCCAGGCAACTGACTTGCACCTGGGGATTGAGGTTGCGGACCTGGGCGGCGAAGGACTCGAGCCGGCTGGCGTCCTGGAAATCGACGACGAACGCCGCCTCGATGCGGTCGGGGGTTTCATCGAACCGCTTGAGTTGCGCCTGGGCGCCGGCCTTGGCCAGGGCGCCAAGGATTTGTTGGGGGCCGAGCTTTGCCGGAGACGGGCTGGTGACGGTGAGGAAGGAATTGGGCTGATCGGGCTTGCGGCGGACCAGGCTGCGGAGGGCGATCAGACCCAGGATGATGACGAGGGCGACGATGGTGACCAGGGCCTGGCCGGCACCCAATCCCAAGCCGATGCTAATGGCCAGGAAGAGAAAGGCGAGTTCTTCGGGTTCTTTGATCGCGGCGCGAAACCGGACAATCGAGAGCGCCCCGACCAGGCCCAAGGAGAGCGCGAGCGACGACTTGACAATGCTGATGATCAGGGTGGTCGTGACCGCCAGCAGAACGAAGTTCCGGGCAAAAAGCCGGCGGTTCGAGAGGGATTGGCCGAAATGGACGTAGGCTTGTCCGAGGAACATCCCGAGGACGGCTGCAAGACAGAGGCTCAGGGCGAATCCGGGAAGGGAGGCAGTGGCGGTCGGGTTCAGGAACAGTTCGCGAATCGAGGCAGGCAGTTGCATGTGGAGTGGGGGAAGTGAGGGGTTCAGTTTGACGGTTGAGGTTGGTTGAGGAGGTAGGCTCGCCGTCCTTCCACGAAGGCTTTCAGGCTGCCGCCTGAACGCTCCCCTCGAGATTCCGTTTGAGCCGTCCCGGCGCCTTCGAGCCCACTTTGGAAAGCCTCAGTCGAATCGAGCTTCCGGGTGTCAGCCGCCACCGCCTCGGCAATCATCGAGTGGCATTGCGTTGCCACCGGACCGAGCGTGTTCCAATCGAGCCATTGTTCAGCTATGGCGCGGACGTGTCCCAGATAGCGCCGGCGCAGTTCCGGAACAGCGAGCAGCCGATAGGCCAGTGTCTTGTTCGAGTTGGAGGCAATGACCAGTGGGTCGAGCTCCACACCGCCACCCTGCGGTCCGCCCGGCCCGAATCCCCCCCCAAATCCCATGCCGGGCCCAAATCCGCCACGACCGCCTGACCGGCGCATCCCGCCCATGCCGCCCGGGCCTCCAGGGCCTCGGAAACCGCCGGGTCCGCCGGGTCCGCCGGGTCCGCCGCCCGTGCTGAATGTCTCGTTGACGTCATACGGGATGATATGGAATTGGCCTTCGGGATCCTGGTAGAGATTGTAGTCACTGCTGCGGATCCAGTAGCCGTCGTTGTTGGCGAACACGTTGTCGAGCGCGAGGAACTTGAGCGCGCCATCGATATCGAGCAATGGTTCGAGGGCGGTGGCCAGCCGATCCGGGGTGGACTGATCCAGAGTCTGGCAGAGAAGGATCAGACCAACCCATGACTTGGGGTCGTTTCTGGATTTGATCTCGTACATGCGTTGGTAGGGCGAAACGTCATCGCCCAAATACGAGAGGTTGGCGTTTCCCCCAGGCCCGCCCGGCACGTTCCAACGCGCGCCCTTCGAGGTGTGGAACCACTCCTGAACGAATTCCTGATTGAACTGCTGGTAATTGACGTAGACGCCCCAGTCCTCGCCGTTAATGACGAGGCGGACGAGGTTGGCCTGGGCGCAGGGGAGGTAGTGCCGGGCGATGTGGCAGAACAGGACCGTGCGCAGGAAAGTGGGGTCCTCGTGCGAATTGAGCAGGTTCAGCGTTCGGCAGCCGTAAAGGCGTTGTTGCGAGTGGACATAATCCATGTCGAGGTTCAACGACCGTTTCTGACCGGACCCGACCATGAAATAAGAAGACATTCCACGAAAACGGACGCCCACCTCGGGATAGGAGCGTCCGTCGACCGTGAGCTTTGCCGGAACATCGATGGCGACGTCGTGAAATTCCTCGAGTTCCTTCTCCCAATCGCTGGCCTCGAACTCGAGAAAGAGCGTCCGAAACACGTTCAAATCGTAGAGGGGCGCATCCGGAAACGACTGCACATCGGATGGTGCGAGCCGAAGGGCGGTCGGGGCGGACGCCTGGTCTGTGTTGGAGCCGCCGAAGCCGCCGCGACGACCGCCACGACCTCCTGGACCGCCGAAGCGCCGGTTGCCACGTTGTTGGGAGAGAGACTCTCGGGCAGCCTTGCGCTCGTCGAGGTTGAGCCATCCATCAGCATTCAGGTCGAATTCCTTGACCACGCCAATTCCTGGGGTGGCCGAGCGTCCGGGGCCGCCAGGAGGCCCGCCTGGCATCGGTCCGCCTGGCATCGGCCCACCACCCATGAATCCGCCCGGAGGAAACTCGCCCGGGCCCGGGCCATCCGGGCCGCTCGGACCGGGCCCGCCAAAACCAGGTTCGCCTGGACCGCCGAATTCGAACGGTCCGAATTCCGGGCCGCCGGGGCCGCCAGCGAACGGCGGCATGTCGGCTCGTGCGCCGGGCGGGACACGGTTGGTCGGAGAGGAACTGCCTGGCGTCCGAAGCACAAGGAACAAGCCAAGAACAGAGGTCGCGGCCACCAGGAACAGTTCGATATGGAACACGTGCCGTTTCACAAATGCGCCGCGACTTTACCAGAGAGAGCATTAAGCCTCGATTAAGAGGATTCTTAATCGCAAATTAATCTGGTCTCTGGCAGAATACCCCTCGATGGAACGGAACGGACGCGTGGGAGTGCTTTTCCTGCGTTCCGAGGAATCCGCCGATCGAGCATGCGAATCCTTGTGGTCGAAGACGAGCCTCATCTGCTGCGCAGCCTGGCGAAGGCGCTGCGCGAGGAAGGCTACGCGGTGGATACGGCGGCTGCGGGCGATGACGGTCTGTTCAAGGCGGAGAGCTACGATTACGACGCGATTGTGCTCGATGTGATGCTGCCGGGGATGGACGGGTGGCAGGTCTTGGAGAGGTTGCGGCGGCGCAAGCCGACGCCGGTGCTGATGCTGACGGCGCGGGATGCTGCTCGCGACCGGGTGCGCGGGCTGGACACGGGGGCGGACGATTACCTTGTGAAGCCGTTTGACCTGAGCGAATTGCTCGCGCGGGTGCGGGCGCTGATCCGCCGGGGGGCAGGCAAACCGTGGCCGCGGCTCGAGATCCGCGACATCGTCATCGATGTCAAATCGCGCGCCGTGACGCGGGCGGGACAACCGGTGTGGCTGACGGCCCGCGAGTATGCCATCCTCGAGTATCTGGCCTATCACCGCGGCGAGGTGGTGACCCGCACGGCGCTCTATGAGCATCTGATGGACGAGAGCGATGACACCCTGTCCAACCTGGTCGACGTTCATGTGTTCGGCATTCGCAAGAAGCTCGGGGCGGACTTGATCGCGACGCGCCGCGGCCACGGCTACTGCATCGAAACCTGACGAGGCATCATGCTGGTGAAGTCCATACGTTGGCGGATGCAGTTGTGGCAGGCGTTCCTCCTGGTGTGCATTCTGACCGGGTTCGGCGCCACTGCGTACAAGCTGCATCGAACCCAGCGGTTCGGGGAGATCGACGAGGACCTCGGGCGCCGTGTGGCGATGCTCAGCGAGGATGTGAGGAGTTCATTCCCATTGCGCCCGCCTCCCGGGCCGCCTCCGATCGAGCCCGAGCCGGGATTCGACCCGGGGCGGCGAATGGAATTCGGACAGGGCTTCGGGCCGCCACCGCGGCGGCTGCAGGAGGATCGAGGGCCGCGTCTGCCGCCGGAGAATCCGTTCGAGCCGCGCGATGTGCAGTTGTCCGCCAAGTCCTCGAGCCTGTTCAGTTCGGTCGAACCGGGCGATTTCTACTATGCGATCTGGTCGCGAAGCGGCGGCTTGCTGACGCGGTCGACCAATGCGCCTCCGGAGCTGGCTTTGCCCGATCGAGCGGATGGCGACGTCCGGATCCGCACGCGCACGCGCGGCGTGAGGCGCGAGGCGTATCATTTCACGGAGTTGGGCGAGTGTGTCCTTGCGGGCCGATCGATTCGGGCCGATCTCGATGCGATTGGGCGGCTGGCTGGGTTGTTGGTTCTGGCGGGAGGAGCAGTGTTGATGGTGGGGCTCTGGGGCGGGTGGCTGCTGGCCGGCCGCGCGCTCCGTCCGGTCGAGGCGATCGGTGCCGCGGCCAGCCGGATCTCGGCCGGCAACCTGGCCGAGCGCATCGACATCGCCGAGACGGACAGCGAACTGGGGCGCCTGGCGACGGTGCTGAACTCGACGTTCGCCCGGCTCGAGGCAGCGTTCGCGACGCAGCAGCAATTCGTTGCCGATGCCTCGCACGAGCTGCGCACCCCGATTGCCGTTCTCATCGCCGAGGCTCAGGCGACGCTGGCCCGCCCGCGCGAAGCGGGCGAATACCGGGCGACGCTCGATACGTGTCTCGAGACCGCCCAACGCATGCGCCGCCTGACCGAGCAACTTTTGCAACTGGCGCGGCTCGACGCCGGGCAGGAGGTTTTCGAACGTCAGCTCTGCGACCTTGCGGAAACGGCTCGAACGGCGGTCGAACGCGTACGGCCTCTGGCCAGCGAACGTGGCATCGCCATCGAATGCAGCCTGACGCGCGCGGAGGCCAACGCCGATCCCGAGAGCATCGGCCAGGTGGCCATGAACCTTCTGAGCAATGCCATCCGGTTCAACCGCCAACATGGCGCCATCCGGGTTCGCAGCGGCGCCGAAAGCGGCGCGGCATTCCTGTCCGTGGCGGACACGGGCATCGGCGTTGCCGAGGCCGATCTTGAACACATCTTCGACCGGTTTTACCGAGGCGACAGAGCGCGGACGCACGCGTCCGGAGGGACGGGATTGGGACTGGCCATTTCGCGGGCGATCGTGGCGGCGCATGGGGGCAGCATCGCGGTCTCGAGCCGGGCAGGGGATGGGAGCGAGTTTGTTGTGCGGCTGCCGTCGGCAACATGTGGGGTAGACGGACGGGGTCGGGGGTCTTTGTCGCGTATGCCGCGGACCCCTCAGTCAGCAATGAACGATCAAGGCGATCATTGCACGAGCCTCGGATGAAACACGGATTAGCGTGCTTCGGTGAGGATGGTCTTCCGGCCACCAGCGATATTGCCAAGCACGGCAATGCCGCGGCCATAATGTGCACCTGAGCTGTTCTGGAGGCGAGTGCTACGGTTCCAGGACGAGCAACTCGACCTTGCGGAACTCGACGGGATGGCTCTCGGCCTGGAGGGCGATCCACCCTTCGCGCAATGCCTTGTCGCCATCCTTGATCAGTCGCTTCGCATCCGCGTCGCCTTCGTCCAACTGGGGCTTCTCGTATTGCATCACCAACTCGCCGTTGACGAAGTGCTTGATGGTGTCATGGCCGCGGACCTCGACCTCGACGGTGACCCATTGGTCGCCGTGATAGGTCTGAGAGCGTGAATCGTTGCAGTGTTGGGTGACCAGCCGGCCATTCATGACCACGTGCGTTCCCGGTGTGCAGAGATTGGCCGTCGACCGTTTCGCCACGCCGTCGCCGCCCAGGAGCTGCACCTCAATCGACACGGGAAAGTCCTGGTCCTTGCGCATGGTCTCGGGCGCCGGGCAATGGAGCATCAAGCCGCTGTTCCGGAACGCCCAGCTCGGTCCGCCCGGCGTCTGGTTGCCGACAAAGCGATACTCGGCACGGATTCGATAGTGCGAGAACTTCTCCTTGTAGAAGAGGTGTCCGAACTTGTTGTCGAATTTGTCGTACTGATCGTAGGCGACTCGCAGGACACCGTTCTCGACGCGGAAGGTGTTCAGATGGTTGTCCCCCAGATCGAAGCCTCTGATTTTGACGCGCCAGCCGTCGAGGTCTTTGCCGTTGAAGAGGGTGATCCAGCGCTCGCCGGGCGGCGGGTCGGCCGCGCGCGGGGCGCAGATCGGGAGGCCGACCAGGACGGCCAAGGCCATGGCGGTCCAAGGGCGCGGATGCGTCAAGGTGCGATTGGGGCGGATTTGGGGGATGCGCGGCACTGTGTTCATTTCGAAGTGATGGCAGGTTTGCAGGCTGGCGGCAAGAGTGCACATGCAAGAACGTCAAGGTCCGGCGCATCTGGAGGTTGTCGGTGGGAATCGAGCATTCGCCGTGTGGGGGCACGCGGCCTGCGCCGGCAATCTCCATCCGTTGTGGCCCGGTGCCCTCACCGGGCGACAGAACACCGACAACAACCCGATGCACTGGTCAGGGTCCCGCGGCGGCGACGGCGGTGACGATCCGATGGTGGCGGTGTGATCTGCTCAGGGAGGGGCCATGATGCGGACGCGGTAATAGTGTTGGGCAGAGACCTCATCTTGCGCCGGAGGACGGTCTGTGAACCGCATCCTGGTCTCACCCACGGGCTCCCCAACAAGCACCGGCGCGGAGGCGGGCAACCAGGCTGTGAGAGGCGAGGGACCGGCCGCACGTTCCAGAGTGTATTGCAGCGCTTCACTGACGTTCATTTCGAGGGTGGCGGTGCCCTCATCGAGGCTGACGAACTCGAGGCGCGCCTGGGAATGGGGGTCGTTGGGGTCGGTGCCGGCAGCCATCTCGTCCCGATTCGCAATCCCATCGGCGTCATCGTCGTTGCCGGGCAAAGGCTCCAGACCGTCGAAATGCCATCGTTCCCAGTAGTCGGGCAGACCGTCCTCGTCTCTGTCCGTCAGCGTCGAGATTTCCTCGAAAGGGCCTGTGATGACCAGTGCGAAATCCTGTGGGCCAACAACGATCCGCTGTGCCCAGACACTGATCTCGACCACGCCGGTTCTGTCGGGCATCCAGTGGATCTGCTCGACGTTGTTGAGCCGGTCGAAAGCGCCGCCAGGCGCCGATTGCCCGTCCACAAGATGATTGCCTTTGAAAGAGTGGCGGGGGGTGCGCATGCGCAGATCCAGATCGTTGACCAGATGTCGGTCCGCTCCGGGAGTGGCCGGGTAGTCAGTCCATACGAGAGTGATTCTCATCGGCTGGTCGGTCGAGGTCAGGCGCAGATACTTGCGGTATGGAAATGCCGGGGTTTCGGCAAAGCCCGGGGACTGATCGACGGCGAGCAGTGCGAAGGTGTTGGGATGCAGCGGCAGGGTTCGCGACAGGTTGACCCGGCCCCAGCCTTGATCCCGTGCAGGGGGTGACCCGACGGCGTCCGACATCGGCACCGCGGCGTTGATCAGGACCGCTTTCACGAGAGCCGCGCTCAGGTCGGGTCGGCGGTCCGCCGTCACCGGATTTCCAGTCGGGTGGAATCCCTGCGCAAAATAGTCCCGTGCGAGTGCCGCAAGACCGGCCACGATCGGGGTGGAAAAACTGGTGCCGGATCGGGTGGTGCGGTAACAGTTCTGCGTGGTTGTGTCGCCGTCACTGGCGGCTGTCCGGAGATCCTGTCCCGGGGCAGTCAGATCGGGCTTGTAGCGCCCATCGCTCGCCCAGCCGCGGCTCGAAAAGCCCGCGACGCGCTCCTGGTTCGAACCGGACATGGACGCCGCGACGCTCAGGCCGTTCTTCGCCGTCGAAGGACTCCCCACCGTGTCGTCAAGAGCGTTGTTTCCGGCCGCGCAGACGACGAGGAAATGCTTGTTGGACCAGGTGACGAGGTCGAGTTCACGACACACTTGCGAATAGATGTTCTGGATCAGGCTTTGTTCCTGATCGCCCCAACTGTTGTTGTGAATGGAGGCGCCTTGAGCCACCGCCTGCTGCAAGACCGGATAGAAGTTCGTCACCGGGCATCCCAATCCCGGGAGGTCGGCACAGGCGTTCTCCGCGTCGAATCCCGCATCCTGAATGATCAGGCGGGCGCCTGGGGCCATGCCGTTGTCCGCCCAGATGTCCCAAGGCGCGTCGAGGGTGGAACCCGCCGCGCACCCGGCCACGGCAGTCCCGTGACCGTAATTGTCCCACGCAAGCGGATTGTCGGGATCGTCGGCGGGATCGAGGAAGTTGACCGCGATCACCTTTCGCGCCGTCCAGTCCGTGGCGGTCCCTTCGAGAGAATTGACGGCGGGCCAGGTTGCCCGGGCATCGCGAAAGTAACACGAGTCGATGTCCAGGCCCGTGTCGCAGATGGCAATCACCTGGTCGGCGCCGTATAGGCCACGGTCGTGGAAAGGGATCGTCCCCAGGGAGTGTCCGCTCTGCGTGATGCGACGGGCGCTGTCGTTCGCCAGGCGCGCCCGGCCGCCGGGTTCGATCCATTGCACGTCGCGATGTGTCGAGGCCAGACGAAGGAATTCAGGCAACCGACGGGCCGCGACCGTGCCGGCCAGATGCGCGCGATCTCCTGCGGAGAGCCGGGCGAGCGATTCGAAACCGGCTGCTGCCAAGGTGGCGGCGATGTCCGTGACCGGCCGATCGCGCACGGCATGGACATAGACCGGGACGTCGGCGTCGCGCGACGCGAGTGCGTGCAGCCCGGCGTGAACGCGCAGGGACGGGGTCAGGGGCTGAACGCAGAAGATGCCTGGCAGGGGCGAAGCCTCGCGATTCGAATGCACCCGGGCGATCCAGCCGTTGTCCGGCACGTAATCGAGCAAGTCCACGCCCCGCGCCTCGAGATCACTCCGAACTGTCGACTCGGTCTTCGCGGTCAGACCCAGCAAGACAATCTCGTTGTCTCGGTTGTCCAGGAGTTGCTGGCGGCGAGCCAAAGCCGCGGCGGCGTCCGGATCGAATCCGAGCATGTGTCCGTTGAACCGCAATCCCGGGCTGGTTGGGGCAGGGGGTGGATGTGCGTTGTGATCCGCGGCCCGGGGGCTCTCTTTGGGCCTGCGCTCTTCGAGTCCGGATGCCGCCGCCGGGGGAGAGGCTCCGATTGATAACTGGGGCTGTCTCGATCCTGGGACCCGCGGATCTCGTCCCTCCGACAGGGGGTCATGCTGGCCGAGCAGGGCCAGGAGGACCAGGCCGCCCTCGCAGACGGCCAGCAGCAGTGAACTCAACAATACACCACGCCAGACTCTCCGGCGTGGTGTGATGTCAGGTCGGGTCATGCTGCCCGTGTTTCAGGATCGGGTGCCGTGGCGGGCATCGCCCGGAGGCGGCCAGCACGCATGTTTCATAAAGCCGTGGCCACTGCGAGGCCGAAGACTTCAAGACGTGGAGCCTTGCGGGCTACCAGTAGCGGCCATGGGTTCCGAACCAGGTGCTTGACGCGTTGTGCCACTGCGGCTCGCTTCCGCCCCAGCCCATGTTGCACTTGAAATAGCGCTGGGTGTTCCACGTGATGCCGAGGCTTCGGTACTCGCGCACCTTGTAGCCGTAGGCCAGAGGGTAATGCCAATAGAAGCCGAGGCCCACAATCGAGGGGCGTCCGGCTTTGATCGAGTTGACGGCTTTGTTGCGTGAGCCCGGACTCAAGTAAGGGACGCCCCAGGTCCAGGTGATATCGCGCCCCGCGCCCCGATGCTGGGCCCACTTGTAGCCCAGTTTCATGTTCCACGGCATGGTGGCCGCCTGGCCGTTCACACAGAATGGCCCGACCTGGTTGAAGACGTACCGATTGCAGTCGCGCACGCTGTCGTCGTTTGTCAGCGGGGCGTCGGCCAGTCCTGTGCTCTTGATCAATCGAGGCGATCCTTTGCGGTCCCACCAACCGTAGAGCATGGCCCATGCCGCGGGGCCGCAGCCGCTGGCGCCACCCGGGCACATCTGCGGGTCGTTCGAGAACTGCTTGTAACGCCGCTGGTCGCTCCAATTGCCCGCGTACCAGTACTTCCAGGAAGTCCAGCCGCTGGTGGCGAGGTTGAGGCCGGCGCCTTGTCCCGGACCCGTTCCAACAAGCAGCAGGAACGTCTGTTTGCTGCCGTTGTCATAGGTGACTTCGAGCGTCGTCCCGCCATCGCGCTGCCCTGTGATCCAGAGACCCACTCCGCTCGTTGGCAGTTCGACGACCGCGATGGTCGGATCCGCCAGAGCGGCCGCTCGGATGCGCTGATTGGGAAGAACCAGTTGCCGTTCTTTCAGCGGCACCTTGAGGACCTCCGGTTCCTTGCCAAGCGCCGCTTCCCATTCCTGCGCGGCCAGTTCGGCTCGCAACCGCCTCAGTTCGATGTAGAGCGGGTTCTGCGCGAAGTCCGCCTTGAACTCGCGGTAAGACTGATACCTCCGAGCCGGAAACTCCGGCGCACCGTCATCCTGCGTTCCGTTCTCATTGTCCAGCCCTTCGAATTCCTTGCCCGAGATATCGAGGACTTTCGGGTCCAAAAAGAACGGTTCGTTGCCGATGCTGCCGACGAGCGCGCCTTGGCTGTCTTCGGCCGCCAGCAGGCCGTCGTCGAAACGCAAGGGCTTGATCGGGCCACTGGTTCGCGCCGTCCGCAACAGACGTTCCACCGGCGTCGCGCCGCTTTGTGAGAAGCTCGGCACGGGAAAATCACCCGTGGTCAAAGACACCAGGAGATGGCCGAAATCGCAGTCGTCGTTCGCGGTGTCGGGCGGACTCATCCCAAAAGGGTCTTTGGGATCCACGGAGGCGCCCTGGGCCCTTAGGACCTTGAACTCGATGTAGGCCGGGGCCTTTCCGTCCTCGAAGGCCGGATCGTAGACCGGATAGCAGACGGGGCCAAGCCTGGCGTCGATCCAGGCATTCTCGGGATCCCCGCCTTCACTCTCATCGTCCTCGATCAGGAGGTCGCGGAGGAACTGTTCGGCAATGTTCACCGCCAGGGCCGGTGCCTGCCCCAGAGGCAGAGCCGTGACAAAGCCGGCTTGCTGGCCGTCGTTGATTCTGAGGCGATAGAACGCCTGTGGATCATGCGTGTTCTGCAGCAGCCCGCCAGTCGTCGTCAGAAGTGTCGGATCGAGCGCCACCTTTTCCCAGGTCTTGGCATCGAGGGACCGCTCCAGTTCGAGGACGGCCACATCCGCATTGGTGTGAAGGCAGGCGAGAACGCTCGCACCCGCGAGGCACGAACGCACAAGCCGCCCAAGTTTGGTCTGCATGTTTGTTTTCATTGGCGTTTTTCATTTGATGTCTCTGTCCGTTGCAGGGCGGGAAGACCTGTCCCGCATCGTACGATGCATTTTTTCACATTTGTTAGTATAATGCAAATGATTAAATACTCTGTTTTTATTCGGAAGCCGGTTTCTGTGCGGATGGAATGGCGCGAAGCGCTTCAGCTCTGCCGGGGGAGGCGCAGCGTCGGGCCTCCTCCGGGGCTGGCATCTGGCAGGTTCAAGTTCGATCCGGGCGCGGTTCTGCCACAGCCCGGACATGAAACTCAGCGAGGCCTTAGGGACGATCCGGGCTGGCAGCCCGTGCCTCTCAGAACTCGCCGCTTCTGCCGGAGTTAAGGGGGGCTGACCGGGGCAGCGCGCCATCCGGGCGGAATGGGCGGCATTGCGCCGGGCTGGGTGCAGACATAATCGGCAAGGCGGTGGGCGGATTCGAGAATCCGGTGCGGATCCAGATGCGTGAGGAGCCCGAGGGTGAGTGCCGCGGTGTAACTGTCGCCTGCGCCCACGGTGTCGGCGATCTCGAGTTTCGAGCCGGGGCGGCGGACGAGTGTGTCGCCAACCAGGAGCGCGCTGCCCTGTGCGCCTTTGGTGAGCGCCACGGCTTCGAGTTCGAATCGCGCCGCCAACGCACGCACCTGGGCGGCCTCGTCGCCGTTCGCACCAAAGAGTCTGGCAACGACGGGCAATTCCGTGTCATTGAGTTTGAGCACATCGGCCAGGTGAAGCGAAGTCTCGATGACGTCCGGGGTCCAGAAATGCTGGCGCAGATTGACATCGAAGATGCGCAGGGCCGAAGGCGGCGCGGCGTGCAGGACGGTCCGGATGGCGGCCCGCCCGGCTGCGGTGCGCTGGGCCAGGGTGCCGAAGCAGACTGCATTGGCGCGGGCGGCTTGTTCGAGGATCTCGGGGCGGGCCTCGACGAAGTCCCAGGCGACTCCCTCGTGGATGGTGAAGGTCGGTGTGCCGTGCCGATCGAGGGCGACGCTGACCGTCCCTGTGGGGGCCGAAGGGTCGGTGCCGATTCCGTCGATGCGCAGGCCGAGACCCTCGAGCCGATGCAGGATTTCGCGTCCCAGCGCGTCGTTGCCCACACGCGATACGACCAGCGCCTCCGCTCCGAGAGCATGTGCGTGGTAAGCGAAGTTGGCCGGTGCGCCGCCGAGCTGCCGGCCTGCGGGGAGCAGATCCCACAGGACTTCTCCGAGACCGATGACCAGCGGTCGGTCGAGTTGTTTAGCGTTCATGGATGCTGACTGACCCTGCTCGGGCGGTGTTTCATTCTGTCAGATCTGGCTTCGTTCCCGACCGATCGGGTGGATGGGCGACTTGGATCTGGACTGTTCGCGGATTGTTATTTGCGGGGCTCGAGGCCGGCAAGTCGGTTCTTGGCTGAGGTAATTCTGATTCTGGCCATGTTCAGAGCGCCGGGTGGGGGGACCCGGCCTACAACGGGACAGGCATCGATGTTGTAGGCCGCGTGCCCCCACGCGGCGCGAAGACAGCCAACGGTGCAGGCGCCGGGTCGGGGGACCCGGCTACACAGCGGGACAGGGATCGATGTTGTAGGCCGCGTGCCCCCACGCGGCGCGAAGACAGCCAACGGTGCAGGCGCCGGGTCGGGGGACCCGGCCTACACAGCGGGACAGGGATCGATGTTGTAGGCCGCGTGCCCCCACGCGGCGCGAAGACAGCCAACGGTGCAGGCGCCGGGTCGGGGGACCCGGCCTACACAGCGGGACAGGGATCGATGTTGTAGGCCGCGTGCCAATAGGTGTCAAGCTAAGCCGTAGTGATTCAATAGGGACAAAACGCAAAGACGCCAAGGCGCAGAGGCGCGGAGAGAAAGGAAACCAAGCCGCAGCACCGGTCCCTATTCAGCGAGCGTCTGTCCC